>NZ_CAJYGK010000023.1 GCF_913773725.1 uncultured Aquabacterium sp.
CTGCGCGATGCGGCCAACGAACACATGGCCATGCTGGAGAAGTCACCCGAGCGGGTGATGAGCTACTTTCAGGATCCCCGCGTCAAATATGCCGCCGCTTGAGACTTCATGGGGCCGGAGCAATAGCCCCACAAGGGCACAAGCGTGGCGTTCGGACATGTGGTGTTCAGTCACCATACATCCAATGGCCTCGCGTTTGACTTGTGGGGCTAGCGCTTTGTGCCGAAGACGCTTTTAAGCGCGTGGATGTCTAGGTGCGCCTCGGCCAGCAGCCGCTTGAGCTTGCCGTTCTCCAGCTCAAGTTCGCGAAGCCGTTTGGCCTCGCTGGCGTCCATGCCTGCGAACTTGGCGCGCCACTTGTAGAACGAGGCGTCACTGAAGCCGTGTTTGCGGCCGATCTCCTTGATCGGCATGCCCGCTTCTGCTTGGCGCAGAAAGCCAATGATTTTCTCTTCGCTGTATTTGCTTGTTCTCATGTCCATCATTCTCCGGGTTGATGGACTTCTTGGAAGAATGGCTGGTACGGGTTATGGGGGGCAGGTCATCCATTCCACAGCCGTTGTCTTGTACACAAACACAAACGTTCTCCTCTGACCAGTCTTCAGGGTCGGTCACGAGCAACATTTCTCCAGGTCCAGTGGCTTTTCCTGCCAGGGCTGCGCAGGTGGAAACCGAAATCCGTAGCAGTCCATAGTTCAAGTCACTGATGGCGTGCACTGCGTTCGTGCAAAGATTGAGGATGACCTGGTGCAACTGGGACGGATCCACATACACCATTGGGGTCTTGGGATCTATATGCACATCGATTGCAATCGATTTCGGAGCCGTCGCACGCAGCAGCGTAACGGCCTCATTCACCAGATCGGCAATATCCACCACCTTGCGCGAAGGCGGGCTCCGCCGGCTGAAGGACAGAATCCGCTGGACCAAATCCTTCGCGCGGTGGCCAGCACGCCGAATCTCGTTGAGGCTGGTAGTGACATCTTCGTTTCCCGCGGCGTCCAACAGGGCGAGTCGGGTGTTCCCGAGGATCGCCGCCAAGATATTGTTGAAATCGTGCGCCACACCGCCCGCCAGCGTGCCAAGGGCCTCAAGCTTTTGAGACTGTCGAAGTTGCTCCTCTAGCACTGAACGTTCTTGGTCCAGCTTGCGCTTGGGTGACAAGTCGTGATCCAAACAAACGAACTCTACTAGCTTGTCTGAACTCTCCATCAGTACGATGCTTCCACGCACCTCGATACGATTTCCATCGCGGCGCTTCCGCCAGGCTTGAAACGAAGTGGATCCGCGCTGAGACGAAAGTATTTCCGCCCTGATGGCCAGGTCAAATTCCCCCACCCTTGGCCACCCCAAATTCCCCCAGGCAGGACCGCCGGATTATGACGACTCGGGTGCGACGGCGATGCGTGCGGCGGCCTCCTTGAGGCGGTAGCTCTTGCCCTCGAACTCCAGCATGGCGCAGCGGTGCATGAGGCGGTCCAGGATGGTGGTGGCCATGGTGGCATGTGGCGATGCGCCCGGGCAAGCGCAGGGCGCTGGACAAGGAGAACAAGCCCATTGATGCGCTGATAGAGCAGGTGGAGAAGATCAAGGCCAGCATCCGCGCCAAAGTGGAGCACCCCTTCAGGGTGATCAAACGCCAGTTTGGCTACACCAAGGTGCGCTACCGGGGGCTCATGAAGAACACGCTGCAGCTCACTACGCTTTTTGCGCTATCGAACCTGTGGATGGTGCGCCACCAATTGCTGGCGGAGCGGGGATAAGTGCGCCTGAAAACAGGGCGCAGGCCGAAAAAGCGGCGCAAACGGCCCGAAAAGGGTAGAGAACATTGCGCAGTGCCGAGCAAAATGGCCGCAATTGCATCATCTGAAAAATGTGAGCCGTGTAGCACTCACAAATCCGAGTTGTTCAGGGCATCCCTAACACATGTATTTCGTAACATAATGAATCATCATTCACTATAATAGCCTCGTGGCACAGACGATGCCGCGCGCGCAGTGGAAGCACCTTTTTTGAGGCAGGCGCACTCGATATCGCCTCGGCATCACGCTTGTTCTTGATCACCGTCTCGCAGACACCAGCCTGGTTTTCCATCACACACATTCCATGATTCATCACTACGACTTCGACCTCTTCGTCATCGGCGGCGGCAGCGGCGGCGTGCGCGCCGCGCGCATGGCCGGTCAGCGCGGTGCGCGCGTGGCGCTGGCCGAATGCGCCGAACTGGGCGGCACCTGCGTCAACGTGGGCTGCGTGCCCAAGAAGCTCTACAGCTATGCCGCCGGCTACGCCGCCGCCTTCGAGGAAGCCCCCGGCTACGGCTGGACGCTGCCCGAGGCCCCGCGCTTCGACTGGGCCACGCTCAAGCGCCAGCGCGCGCAGGAGATCACGCGCCTGAACGGCGTGTATCAGAAGCTGCTCGACGGCGCGGGCGTGAAGACGTTGACCGGCTGGGCGCAACTGGTGGACGGCCACACGGTCAGCGTGAGCGACACGCGCTACACCGCGCGCCACATCCTGGTCGCCACCGGCGGCATGCCTGCCGCGCCCGACATGCCGGGCCGCGAGCTGGCCGTGGTGTCGGACGCGATGTTCGATCTGCCCGATTTCCCCAAGCGCCTGCTGGTGATGGGCGGCGGCTACATCGGCTGCGAATTCGCCTCGCTGTTCCGCGGCCTGGGCGCGCACGTGACGCTGGTCAATCGCGGCGCCCACATCCTCAACGGCTTCGACGACGACGTGCGCGAGGCGCTGGCGCGCGAGATGGGCCGCCAGGGCATCGACCTGCGCATGACGGCGCAGGTGGAAACGCTGCGCCGCGAGGGCGACGGCCTGGTCGCGATGCTCTCGCGCGGCCAGCAGATCGAGGCCGACACCGTGCTGCTGGCCACCGGCCGCAAGCCCAACACGGCGGGCATGGGACTGGACGCGGCGGGCGTGAAGCTGGACGCGCGCGGTGCCGTGGTGGTCGATGCGCAGTACCGCAGCAGCGTGCCCTCGGTGCTGGCCATCGGCGACGTGAGCAGCCGACTGGCGCTGACACCGGTGGCGCTGGCCGAAGCGATGGTGGTGGTGGACCAGCTCTTCGGCGACGGCCAGCGCCGCATGGGCTATGACAACGTGCCCACCGCCGTGTTCACGCACCCGAACGTGGCGACCTGCGGCCTGACGGAGGCCGCGGCGCGCGCGAAGTTCGGCGAGAAGGGCGTGCGCATCTTCGCAGCCGACTTCAAGGCCCTGCGCCACACGCTGTCGGGCCGCGACGAGCGCACCTTCATCAAGCTGGTGGTCGACGCGAAGAGCGACTGCGTGGTGGGCCTGCACATGGTGGGCGCCGACGCGGGCGAGATCGTGCAGGGCTTCGCCGTGGCCATGAACGCGGGTGCGACCAAGGCGCAGTTCGACAGCACCATCGGTATCCACCCGACCACGGCCGAGGAGTTCGTGACGCTGCGCGAGCCGATGGTGGGCTGAGAATCCAGCTGACCTGCCCCTATGACTCAACATACGGCATCAGTAGAGGTGGCAGCGAACGTGCAGCGCTGCACAAAAAGACTTCGTACAGATCCACGATGGCCGGCTTGGTGCTCTGCCGAACACTGCGTGTCGGCGCCGGCCGAACTTTGACCCACCCTGCCGGTTGAACTTTGACCCGGGGATGGAAGCCGGCATCGTGGATGCCGACTGTGTATAACTCTACCGCCTTCGTCCTTTCTTGCCTTCCTTTTTGATGTCTTCTCGCTCGCACGAAGAAGGCGCGGAGGGCGAAGCCCGCAGCGCCTTGTCCCTGCATGCGGCGTTGCTCAACCAACGTTTCCGGCCGGCGCCTTTCCCTCCTGCTCACGAGCCTTGATGCGCTTTTTCGAGTTCGCCGTGGCGTGCGTGATCCGGTAACTGTCGTTACCCGTCTCCACGATGTGGCAGTGGTGCGTGAGCCGGTCCAGCAACGCAGTGGTCATCTTCGGATCCACGAACACGCTGCTCCATTCGGCGAAGTCCAGGTTCGTCGTCACCACCACGCTGGTGTGCTCGTACAGTTTGGAGAGCAGGTGGAACAGCAGCGCCCCGCCGGCCTGGCTGAAGGGCAGATACCCCATCTCGTCCAGGACCACCGCGTCCAGACGCAGCAGGCTGCTGGCGATGCGCCCGGCCTTGCCTTGCGCCTTCTCCTGTTCCAGTGCATTGACCAGGTCGACCGTCGAGTAGAAGCGCACGCGCTTGCCATGCTGCGTGATGCCCGCCACGCCGATGGCGGTCGCGAGGTGGCTCTTGCCGGTGCCCGGCCCACCCACCAGCACAACGTTGTGCGCCTCATCGGTGAAGGCCATTTCGGCCAGTTGTAGCACGAGCTTGCGGTCGACCGGCGAGACGTCGAAGTCGAACCCTGCAAGGTCCCGGTGCACAGGGAACTTCGCTGCGTTCATCTGGTGGGTGACCGAGCGCGTGGCGCGCTCGGTCGTCTCGGCACCCAACATCTGCTCGACGAGCCAGCGCGATCGCTCCAGCTCGGTGTTGTTGGGGTCTCCTCGTTTTCAGTGCAATAAGTGACGGTACGCAAAGCTAGCACTGGCGCGGGGGTGGTCTGGGTAGAC
>NZ_CAJYGK010000024.1 GCF_913773725.1 uncultured Aquabacterium sp.
CGCTGACCTATCTGGCCAACGGCGTCACCCCCGCCGGCAATTGGACGGCGCTGTTCCGACCGGGTGAGCGCGTGCGGCTGCGCATGGTCAACGGTGCGGGCAACACCTTCTACGACGTACGCATTCCCGGACTGAAACTCACGGTGGTGCACGTCGATGGTGTTGACGTGGAGCCGGTGACGGTCGATGAGTTCCGATTCGGTCCGGGCGAAACCGTCGATGTGATCGTCCAGCCACGGGATGACGCTTACACGATCTTCGCCCAGGCGATGGACCGGACAGGCTACGCGCGGGCCACGCTGGCCGTGCGTGAAGGTCTTCAAGCTCCCGTGCCTGCCCTCGATCCGGTCGAATGGCTGACCATGAACGACATGATGGGCAGCATGATGGGGGGCATGGACCACGGCGGGTCCGGCCAAGCCATGGAGATGACGGGCATGACCGGGATGACCGGGATGACCGGGATGGATCATGGGGCGATGGCTGGCATGAATCACGGCGCCATGAACCACGGTGGCATGGCGATGGATCACAGCCAACACGCCGCGGCTGCGGGGGGACTGGCCGTGCCCAGCACTACTGCTCGCCACGCTCGCACCGAGTATGGTGCCAGCACGGACATGCGCGTTGACATGGCGCGCACCAACCTCGATGACCCCGGCATCGGACTGCGCAACAACGGTCGGCGCGTGTTGACCCTCGCGGATCTGCATACCCCGTCGGGGCCGCTGGACAAGAGAGGCCCTGGCCGGGAGGTCGAACTGCACCTCACGGGCAACATGGAACGCTACGCATGGTCCCTGGACGGGCTGGAGTTCGGAAAGTCCACGCCGGTGCACTTCAAACACGGCGAGCGGCTGCGGGTCATTCTGCACAACGACACCATGATGACCCATCCCATGCACCTGCACGGCATGTGGAGCGAGCTGGAAAGCCCCGACGGTCGCTTCCTTGCGCGCCGCCACACCCTGCCGGTGCAGCCGGCACAACGCATCAGCTTCCTGGTGACAGCCGACGCGCTCGGCCGCTGGGCGTGGCACTGCCACCTGATGTTCCACATGGATGCCGGCATGTTCCGCGAAGTCGTGGTGTCTTGAACCCAGCGCACAAGGAAGACCAAGAATGTCCAAAGCACTCCCCACTCGCGCACTGGCCACGACGCTTCTGGCCCTGGTAAGCGTCGCCGCCCAGGCACAAGCACAGAACGACCATGCAGCGCACGGCCAGGCCGACGCTCAAACGGCCGCGCCATCCACTCAGACCGTGGCTCCTGCCGCCGACCCGCACGCGGGTCACGCGACGTCGGCGAGCGGCTCGACCGCGGCCCCGGCCATGGATCACGGCAACATGCAGATGCAGGGCGGGTCGGCGCCTCCTGACGCCCGCGATCCGCATGGCTACTCCAATGGCCTGACATTGGGATCGGGCGACTACGCCGTACCCGGTGTGCCGCGGCTGATGCTGGCCGACGAACACAGGTTCTTTTCGTTGCGCGGCGAAACCCTGGAACGCCGCTTCACGCGCAAAGGGGACGATTCCACGGCCTACGACCTCCAGGCGTGGTATGGGACGACCTACAACAAGGCCGTCGTGAAGGCCGAAGGCGATATCGCCAAAGGAAAGCTCGAAGAATCGCGTACCGAGCTTCTCTGGGGGCACGCCGTCGCACCGTACTGGGACACCCAGCTCGGCGTTCGGGTGGATAACGGAGAAGGCCCGAGCCGTCAATGGTTGGCTTTCGGCATCCAGGGCCTCGCCCCCTACTGGTTCGAGCTGGAGGCGACGGGCTACGTGGGAAGTGGCGGACGTACGGCGCTGCGTGTCGAAGGAAGCTACGAGCTGCTGCTGACCCAGCGACTGATTCTGGAGCCTCGTGCCGAATTGCAGTTCTATGGCAAGGACGACCCGGAACGCGGTATCGGCAAGGGCTTGGCCGAAGCGTCTGCTGGCTTGCGCCTGCGCTATGAATTCAGTCGCCAGTTCGCCCCCTACATCGGCGTGGAACGGGCGGGCAGCTTCGGACGCACCGCGGACTATGTGCGCGCCGAAGGTGGCCGCGCGCAGCAGACGCGCTGGGTGGCTGGCGTGCGATTCTGGTTCTAGAACCTTGTGGGTTTGATCATCTGATGAGAGGCAATCTATGAACATGCACTACGACAGAAGCCAGGGCAAAGTGCCGAGACGCCAAGCATTGATCGCTGGCTTGTTGGTGATGGCACTCGCAGGACCGAGCCTGGCGCAGAGCCGACCGATCGCCAAGGTGTGGAAGGACCCGAGCTGCGGTTGCTGCAAGGACTGGGTCTCACACCTGCAAGGCGCAGGCTTCGATGTGCAGGTTCTTGACACCGGGAACACGGCAGCGCGCACGCGGCTGGGCATCCCGCAGAAGTACGGTTCGTGCCACACGGCGCAGATCGGCGGCTATGCCATCGAGGGTCATGTGCCTGCCTCGGACATTCAACGCTTGCTGCGCGAAGCCCCGCAGGCCATCGGCCTCGCGGCGCCCGGCATGCCGGTCGGTTCGCCCGGCATGGATGGTCCGGCCTATGGTGGACGCAAGGACGCCTACGACGTGCTGCTGATCGGGAAAAACGGTAGTAGCACGGTCTATCAGTCGCATCGCTGACCATCCATCAACCCTTTTCCGTGGAGATATGCCATGCAGCATCAGCACACACAGACCCCCAGCGATCGTCCCCGGTTCTGGCGATCGCGCTACGGCGTGGCGTTCCTCATCATCGCCGCTGTCGCCGCGTATTTCCTGCTCAAGGAGCACACGGCACATGTTGCCGGCTATCTCCCCTTCCTGCTGCTGGCGGCTTGTCCGCTGATGCACCTGTTCATGCACCGTGGTCACGGCCACGGCGGACACGATCATGCCGCGCGTCAGGGTAAGGAAGGTGCCGCAGCCTCCAAGGAGCAGAAGCAATGAGTCGAGGCACTCGCACCGTGCGAGCACGCGACGCCGCGCTTGTCTCCTTGCGCGCCTGCGGCCTGCTGCGATCACCAGACAGCGATGAGCAAGAAACGAGTCCAGCGCGTCTGTGACGGCGCCCTCTGTTGCCCCCTCTGCAACATTCGTACGGGCACCACAAACGTGTTTGTCTTCAGGGCCCACCGGACCTCTCACCCCAGTGACCAGCCGGGATGCTCGCGGCGTGCAACGCCAGTGGCCTCACAGCCCATATGTAGAACTGTAAGGCTGCGACACAAGCTCAGCCGAGTGCCGCTGAGTCAGCCGCGATGCCCCTTCCGAAGCAAAGAGTAGAGGCGTGCAACTTCATTGCTGGTGATGGCGATGTTCCGGCCGTCCTTCGCAACCACGGACGTACCGATCTTCTGATATGTCGCGCGGCCAAAACGGTCTTCCTGCGCCATGAGGCCGTCTTTGAAGATGTAGAGCGTTCCTCCATCGGCCAACGGAATCATCTCCTTGGCAGCCTGGACTGCGGCATCACCGGCGAATGCCGGTGCGGAAAGCGCGCCCAACAGAGTGGCGAGGACGATATAAGACTTCATGATCAGCTCCTTTGTGAAACGACGGCAACTTGCGTCGCGTCATCACTGTAGGAGCTTGTCGCTTTCCAAGCGATTGCGCCATGATTACATTGCGTTAATGCGGCGTCCCCAAAGAGACAGGCTCTGCAAGCAGCGAACACACCGAAACGGCATGCTCCCGCCGAAAGCCCTTGGACCACCGGCTCGTCATAGGACTTCCCGCTCGCAGTAAATGGCCCATCCAAGGCGTGTTCACCGAGCAAGCCGGGCGACGTTGGCACACGAGCCCTGGGCCACTCGCACATCAAGCACCTGATTTTGGCCACGCGGACGGGGCTCTGCATGCGTGCCGTCAACCGAAGTAGTACAGCCCGAGCTGTTCCGTGCCCGAGCGCTCAGAGACATCCACGCGGCTGCACCACCTTGGTCGACGACATCGACTGAAATGCCACGGCCATCAGTTCAAGCTCCACCCGCGCTCTTTCAAACGGGGACACGCGGGTCAACGGTGGGCCTTGCGCCGAAGGAACGGTCGGCCAGACCATAGTAGTCCGCCCAGACAGGCTCACGTGAGCGTGCAGGCTCTTGCCCCGCAATCAGTGGCAGGAGCCGCAGCAGCCCCCTCGCTTGACAGCGGATGCCGGCGCAGCAGCCGGCGCGTTCACCTGAGCGGGCGAATACCCAGCGTCGGCAATCGCCTTCTGGACGATGCCCGCGTTCGCATCGGTTGCCACGCTCACCAAATGGCGGCCCAGGTCGACCTGGACATCTGCACCTGGGTCGATGGTCTTGACCGCCTTGGTGATGGTGCTGGCGCAATGGCCGCAGGTCATATCGTTCACTTCGAATGCAAGCATTGGTTCTCTCCGTCAGTGGTTAGGTGCTGCTGACTCTAGACCTTGCCATCGTGGCAATGTCAAGTGTCAGTTTCTGGCCTCCCATCGAGGGCCCACTCCAAGCGGAGCAGACGCTGGGCTTCTCATCGAGCATCTCGTACAAGATGAAGCCGCCGCGGCGCTGCGCGGCGGCTTCATCTTGTACGAGGTTGGATGCTCTTCGGCTCTCCGCCGTTCGCCCTAACCGACAATCAGCCTCCACTGTAGAGCTGCATGCGTGCGTTCCGCTCCGCCGGCGTCTCGCTCAGCAGCTCGCGAACCACTTCTTCGCGCGTCTTGCCCGGTCCGGCACTGGGCACCGGAGGCGGGTAGCTGCCCTCGCCGAAATTGAGGAGTCCCTGCTGTACCGCAGCCTCGGCCTCGGCTCGGACCTGCGCACGGGTTTTCTCGCTCTTGAAGTGGTCCGCGTGAACGACCACGCCGACTTCGTCGCTAGTCGGATGCAAGTATTCAGCCGAGGCCATTCCCGGCAACCCCAGGGCGGCAGCCGCGGCTACGGCTGCAATCATGGAAGAGATGGAGTGGCTACGTTGAGTCATGATAGGAGTCCTTGTAAAAGTCGATGAACTTGCATCTCCCGTCCGCTTGGTAGGCGATGAGGAGATGTGTTCATCGTAGAGACCGCTACCCAACAGAAGCGGGACAGCACGGTGAGATTTCTGTCAGCTTTCCCGAGCGTGATAGCGCCACCGCTCCGAAGATTCGGAAGGCGAGATCAGGCTCAGCGACCAGGTGTTGAAGCGGCCTCTAGGACAAGACACAACGCCGAGTTGGATACTCCAGCAATGAAGGCGCATGACACAGTGGAATGATTGGGCCAAGCCGCGCTATGCATCGCCCTCGCCCGATCCGATCACCCTTGGCACCTCAGGATTGTGGATGGGCGTTGCGATGGGGAAACCACAGCGTGAAGCACGTATGTCCTCGGGATGAGGCTGCGTCGACGCTGCCGCCGTGGGCCTCTGCAATGGCACGCGTGATGGCCAAGCCCAAGCCGCTTCCATCGGAGTCAGGATGGGCACGCGAGGGGTCGGCGCGATAGAAGCGATCAAACAAGCGGGGCAGGACTTTGGGATCAATATCTTGCCCCGTGTTCTCCACCGCTACTGAGGTAGCGTGGCCAGTGCTCGAAATGCCGATTGTGATTGCGCCTGCATTCGGGGTGTAGCGCAAAGCGTTGGAGAGCAGGTTGCTCAGCGCGCGGCGGAACATCAAGCGATCGCCATCAATTTGGCCATCGCCGTGTAGCTGTAGTTGGATGGCTTTCTCCTCCGCTACCGCCTCGTAGAAGTCCAGCAATGCCTGGGCTTCCTTGCGCGCGGAGAACACCTCCTTGTGCGGCAGATCGACGCCGCGCTCAGTCTTCGCCAGGAACAGCATGTCGGACACCATGCGAGCCAGCCGCTGAAACTCCTCGGCGTTGGAGGCCAGGGTGTCACGATACGTCGCGGCGTCGCGCTTGGTCGCCAGCGCCACTTGCGTTTGGGTCAGAAGATTGCTGATGGGCGTGCGCAATTCATGAGCCAGATCGGATGAGAAGTCTGTCAGCCGCTGAAAGTCATCCTGCAGCCGATCGAACATGCGATTGAGTTCCTGCGCAAGGTCTGCCATTTCTACCGGCACAGCCCCTACTGGCATGCGCTCGGACAGCCTATGGCTTGTCACCACTGCGGCGCGTGACTTCATCTCGCGCAGCGGTGCCAACCCCTGGCGCGCAGCCAGCCAGGACAGTAAGCCGCATACAACGATGGCTGCGGCGACATACAAGGCCAAGCTGCTACGCAGACCATCCAGGAACTCGGTGTGGTGTTTGGTATCTGTCGCGATCAATACCTGCAGCGCCGATGCAGAGTAGCCCGAAAGCGACTGGAAGCTCAGCGTGTGAAACTCGGCATCGTGGTTGCGCCACACCCCAAATGTCCCCTTCGCATCGGTGTGGATGGCTTTACTACGCTGCACACCAAGCTCGGAATGTGAGGACTGAAAAACGGTCTCCTGATGAGCATCTTTTACCAAGACATAGAGATCATGGTGGTATCCCAAAGCGTCGCTCAAGCGGGCGCGCGCGTCGTTCACAGAATTGGCATTACCCAGAATTTCCTCGATCAACTGCCTCTTGTCCTCTAAAGCCATCTGATCGAGCACGACAAAATGACGCTGAGTCTCTGCCAGGAACAACAATCCCAGCCCGAGCACGACGATAGCCGCCACCACTGTAAAAAACAGGGTTAAACGGCGGGTCAACGAAAGCCTGCCCAGGCGCTGTTGTCGCTGCACCTTTATTCCTCCTCTGGTACGTCCAGCACGTAGCCCATGCCCCGCACGGTCTGGATGAGCTTGACGGCATGCCCCTCATCTATCTTCACGCGCAAGCGGCGCATCGCCACTTCGATGACATTGGTGTCGCTGTCAAAGTTCATGTCCCAGACCTGCGAGGCGATCAGGGAGCGTGGCAGCACTTCACCATGGCGGCGCATCAGCAGCTCCAGCAAGCCAAACTCCTTGGCTGTCAAGTCAACACGCTTGCCGTTGCGGGAGACACGGCGACGCAACAGATCCAGCTCCAAATCGGCCACCTTGAGCATGGTGCCCTCGTTGCCGGCATGACCGCGCCGCAGAATGATCCGAACCCTGGCCAGCAGCTCCGCGAACGAGAAGGGCTTGACAAGGTAATCATCCGCCCCAAGCTCCAGCCCTTTGACCCGATCCTCCACTTGGTCGCGGGCGGTCAGGAACAGGACGGGCATCTCAAGGCCACGGTCGCGCAGGGACTGCAAGACCTGCCAGCCATTCAACCCCGGCAGCATGACGTCCAGGATCACCAGGTCGTACTCACCTTGCAAAGCCAGATGCAGCCCGTCTGCGCCGTTAGGCACAAGGTCCGAAACGTATCCCGCTTCGGTCAATCCCTGCCGGAGGTACTCCCCCGTCTTGGGCTCGTCTTCAACAACCAATATCTTCACGTTCGCTCTCCGTTCACAGCATTGAACGAGAGTGTGCCGAACTCAAAGCGTCCTGACATGAAGATAACAACAATGTAATGTCCGGAACATCTGGGTGACAGGGTTCCCTCTCCAGAATCTTCACATCGTGAGATCAAAGATTCTTGCAGAGGAAACCATGGTCACTTCTAATCTTTCGCCGTCTTTCAGGGCGTCCCTGCCCTGGGTTTTGGCGCTGTTCGCGGGGGCGTCTTTCGCTCAAGCCTCACCGCCGGAGGCAGCGTCGCAGCCCACACTGCTGACGACGCTGCAGTACTCATCGCCAATCCAGGCTTACCAAGGCTACGTGGAGCAGCCAGTGCAGTCCTGGCGAACAGCCAATGATCGCGTCGGGCAGATCGGGGGTTGGCGCACCTACGCCAAGGAAGCCAAGACGCAGGCGCCGTCGTCGCCATCCCAGGATGCTGCTCCCGTCAGTGATCCGCATTCGAGCCATCACGGTGGAGGCAAGCAATGATGGGATTGGGTACCACTCATGCCAGATTGGCCCTGTCCGGCCTTGGCTTCGCCGTTCTGACCGGATGCGCCAGCGTCAGCTTGGATCAGAACATCAGCCGCGTGAACGACGAAGCCAGCGCGTTCACCGAAGGCAAGCTCTCGCTCGCACGCAGTCAGGACGACCGCGACCAGCGCGCGCAAGCCGCTCAGGCCCTGCTCGCTCAGCCCGTGGGACAGAAAGAGGCCGTTCAGTTGGCCTTGGTGAACAGCCCCTCCTTGCAAGCTCTGCTGGCGCAGGGTTGGGCGGAGTCGGCCGACGCGGCCCAAGGAGGCCGGATCGCCAACCCGATCTTCAGCTTTGAGCGCATGGTCGCGGGCGACGAACTGGAGCTGGGCCGTGCCTTGGCATTCGGCCTGCTGGACGTGCTGACGCTTCCAGCCCGGTACAACGTGGCGACCCGGCGCATCGAGCAGTCGCAGTTGCGCTTGAGCAGCGACGTGGTGGATCAGGTCACCCAGGTACGTCAGGCATGGGTGCGGGCCGTGGCCGCCCAGCAAGCACTCAAGTATGCCAAGCAGGTCTATGAAAGCGCGGAGGCCGGAGCCGAGTTGGCCAAGCGCATGCAAGGCGTTGGCAACTTCAACCGGATCACACGTGCTCGCGAGCAGGCCTTCTACGCTGACGCCGCCACCCGGCTCAGCACCGCAGGGCACCAGGCGACGGCCAGCCGGGAAGAACTCGTGCGCCTGCTTGGGCTCGATGAGGCCCAGGCGCAAGCGCTTCGCCTGCCCGAGCGACTCCCCGACCTTCCCAAAGAGCCGCTGCAGCCGCAGGCTGTTGCCACGCAGGCCTCCAGAGCGCGCCTGGACATTCGGCTGGCGCAGGCCTCGTTGGATAGCGCGGCCAAGGCCCAGGGTCTGAACCTGGTGACCAGCTTCACCGATATCGAACTCACTGGGCGTCGCAACACGACCTTTGACAACGCTGAGGGCACTCGTTCTACTGCGCGCGGCTGGGAAATCGCCGTACGCCTTCCGATCTTCGATTGGGGCGGGATACAGCGTGATGCGATGAACGCACGGACCTTGGCCGCAGCCAACCAGCTCGAAGCCACCGTGCGCGCAGCAGGCTCCAGCCTGCGGGAAAGCTACTCGGCCTACCGCACGGCCTACGACGTGGCCCGTCACCACCGCGATGAAGTCGTGCCGCTGCGCAAGGTGATCTCGGAGGAAAACCAGCTTCGCTACAACGGCATGCTGATCAGCGTTTTCGAGCTGCTGGCCGATGCGCGCGATCAGGTCAGCGCCGTCTCCGCTGCCATCGACGCACAGCAGCAGTTCTGGCTGGCCGACGCCGCCATGCAGGCGTCCGTGATCGGACGCCCCACGAGCACCAGCCTGTCCGTCGCATCCAGTTCACCCGGCGGCGGCGACGCCGGCCATTGAAGCAAAGAACATCATCATGACATCCAGACGAGATTTTTTTAAGTTTGCCGGCATCGCAGGTGGCGCTGTTGCGGCGAGCTCGGTCAGCCGTGTGGCCATGGCGGCATTGCCCGAGCCGGTGATCCAGACCAGCCCGAACACCATGGCGCCGCTGGTGCCCAACTCGGGGCGGCCCTACAACCCGGTGGTCACACTTAACGGCTGGACACTGCCGTGGCGGATGAATCAGGGCGTCAAGGAGTTTCACCTGGTCGCCGAGCCTGTGGTGCGCGAGATGGCGCCTG
>NZ_CAJYGK010000025.1 GCF_913773725.1 uncultured Aquabacterium sp.
TGGCCCACTTGGCACCCTTGAGGAAGATGTCCGAGTAGAGCCGGGTCTGGTCCGAGAAGTGCGGCGACAGCAGGTGGCTGCTCTGCGAGTAGGTCAGGATGCCCTCGGCCACCGGGCCGTTGGCATCGAAGGTCACCCACTGCATATAGCTGTTGCCGTAGACCGGGTCGCCATAGAGGCCGGCGCTGAGATTGCCGCGGATGTTGTTGAAGGTGTAGCGGCCGCCCGGGATGGAGATGGGCGCACCGTCGCGCACGACCACCTGCTTGCGGGCATTGACCTCCTCCAGCGCGAACTTGTTGGCGTTGAACCACTGCACCGCGTCGGCCAGCAGCGTCACGGCCTTGGTGTCGGCCGGGTTGTAGCCGCGCGGCGTGTTGACCGGGTCGGCCGGGTCATAGGCCACCCGCCACAGGCTGGCGTCCTTCATCTCGCCGGACAGCTCGTAGAACTTGCGGAACAGCAGCGAGCCCGGATCGGCCATGCCCTCGGTCTTCTTCCAGACCGACAGCACGCCGCAGGCCTTGCCGAGGTCGGTCATCATGCCCTTGCTGTCCATCGCCGTCAGGCTGCCGCCGGCGCAGCGCGCTGCCAGGAACTCGTCCAGCCACAGCTCGGCCTTCAGGAAGCGGCTCTTGGCATAGACCTGCTGCAGATTCGCCAGCGTGAAGCCGGTGCCGGGCAGGCCGTCCGTGCCCTTCATGCGGTCCAGCACCTGCACGATGCCGGTGCGGGTGCGCTCGCCCTGCTCGCGGCCCTCGGCCACCGGGCCGGTTGCGATGATCTTGGGATAGCCGGCCAGGCGCACCTTGTCGTTGGGCAGCCAGTGGCTGTCGTTGGCGTTGACGATGTAGTCGTCGCGCAGCACATAGGGCCGCTGCGCGCTGGGGATGGCGCCGTTCCAGTTGCAGCTGCTCTTGCTGCCGTCCATCAGCACCAGCCCGCGGCTGGCCAGCAGGAACTGGCCGGTCGGGCTGTTGACGCAGCTGGCCAGCTGGGCATCGCTGACATTGGCGGCCACCGAGTAGTTGGCATAGAGCGCCTTGCCGTTGCGGTCGGCCGCCATGGTGTTGACCCAGGGCATCGCGTTGTGCGTGGCCAGCGACTCGCGCAGGCTCTCGGCGCTGGTGGACTTGCCGTTGAGCAGGGCCTGGTCGAGCAGCTTGTAGTTGGTGTAGTTGGCGTCGCGGATCGCGAACGCGGCGCCCGCCGACCAGCCGAAGGTGGCACCGTCGCTGAGCACCGGGCCGAAGTCGGTGCCGTACATCGTGCGCTGGTGCGTCTTCATGCTGCCATCGGGCTGCAGCGCCTCGACGCTGAGCACGGTCTTGCTCATGGCCTTGAAGGTGCCGTCGACCTGGTAGCGCGTCGGGTCCGCCGGATCGAGCTTGAGCTGGAACAGCGTGAAGCGGTTGTCGGTGGAGAAGGTGTGCGTCCAGGCCACATCCTTGTTGAAGCCGATCAGCGGCACCAGCGTGCCCAGCAGGGTCGAGCCGAACACGTCGTACTTGCCGGGGATGGTGATGTGCAGCTTGTGCAGCCGCAGCGCGCCCCACCATGGGAAGTGCGGATTGCCCATCACGATGCCGGCGCCGCTCTGCGTCACCCCCTTGCCCAGCCCATAACCGTTGGAACCGATGGCGTGCTCGAACAGCGCCTGCGTGCTTTGCACCAGCGGGCTGTTCAGCACCGCCAGCTGCGTGCTCGGGCGCTTGAGTGCCTTGGCGCTCAGCGCCGCCACCGTCGTCGCACCCGCCGGCTTCGGCCCGGGCGGCTGGGCCGCACCGATGGCGTTGATGAACTGCATCGAGCTGCCCGCCATGGCGGCCTGGCTGAAGCGCCAGTAGGCCTCGTCCTCGGTCATGGGCGTGACCCAGGCCGCCCCCTTGCACTCCAGCGGCAGGCCGTTGATGCCCTTGTCGCGCAGATAGCGGTTGTAGCCGGCCACGAAGCCACTGACCATGTCGCGCACGTCGGGGCTGCTGGCCTCCCTCATCGACTGCGCCAGCGCCGGCGTCATCAGCAGCTTGTAGAAGAAGTCGGACGACAGATTCGGCGTGAAGTCGCCGGACTGGCCCAGATAGGTGATGGGCACGCCCTTGGCATCCACATCGCCGAAGAAGCGCGAGCGCTGCCCGCGCAGCGTCACCAGCTCCTGCGCGAACAGGCAGATGTGGTCGTTGGCAAAGGCGTAGCCATAACCGTAGCCGGCACCCTTGAAGTCGTCCGCCTTGACGTGCGGCACGCCGTAGCTGGTGTAGCGGATCTCGGCCGAGTACGTGGGTGCAGACGGCGTGCCCGCCGTCGAATCACCGCCACCGCCGCCGCAGGCGCTCAACAGCAGGCCGGCCGCCAGCGAGGCGGCCACAGGGGTCATGGCATGGGCAATGCGCTGCGGCATCGAGATCTCCTTCAGGGTTCTTGTGGGGTTCGCAGCACGGCAGGGTCGCGGCCCGCTGCCCTGCCTGGCGCGGTGGTGCGCATCGTGGCACGGTTGAACCCCGTTCACGAAGAAACCCATCCCCCGGCCGCAGGGCTGCAGGGTCTGTCACCTTGGCGACGGCGGCAAAGCAAGGGGCTCTCGACGGCGCGAGGCGGCTGCGAATCCCCGCCGGCTATCATCAAAAATTCCGGTCACAGCTTGTGACATAACCTCGAAACCACGGACACAAACATCTTGAACCGCCCTGTCGTTCACCCCTTGATGCTCGCGCTGGCAGCCGTCGTGGCTGCCCCGCTGGCCCAGGCCTCGGGCTACCACTTCGGCTCCCAGTCGGCCTCTGCACAGGGCACGGCCAACGCCAATGCAGCCGAGGCGTCGGACGCTTCGGTGCTGTTCTACAACCCGGCCGGGCTGAGTCGCCTGGAAGGCACCCAGGCCAGCGGCGTGCTGAACCTGGTGCTGCCCCGCGGCCGCTTCAGCGACGGGGGCAGCATCACGCAGTTCGGCCTGTCCAGCCGCGGCGGGGCGGCGGGCGATTTCGTCGAACCGACCGCCGTGCCGCATGCCTATCTGAGCCACCGCTACAACGATCGGCTCACGGCCGGACTGGGCATCTTCGTGCCCTTCGGCTCCAAGAGCGAGTACGACAGCAACTGGACCGGCCGCTACAACAGCATCGCCACCGAGCTGAAGACGCTGACCATCAATCCCTCCGTCGCCTTCAAGCTCAACGAGCGCCTGAGCCTGGGCGCCGGTGTCAGCGCGCAGCACATCGAGGGCAAGCTGTCCAAGGGTGCGGACTTCGGCTCCGGTGCCATGGCCTCGATCATCGACGCCCAGGTGCGGGCCAATGCCGTGCCCGGCGTGCCGGCGGAGATCATCCGCAATGCGGTCGTCAACCAGCTCGGCGGCCTGATCAAGACGGCCTCCGGCAACCCCAGCTACTCGGGCCGCGTCGACGTCGAGGGCAAGGACTGGGGCGTGGGTTTCAACCTGGGCCTGATGTACAGCCCGGACGAGGACACCCGCTTCGGCATTGCCTACCGCTCCTCCGTCAAGCACACGCTGAAGGGTGATGCCCGCTGGCAGGTGCAGCCCGCCGCCGGCAACCTGGCCACGCTGCTGAACGCGGCCCTGCCCGGTGCCGGCAGCCAGGTGCAGGCCCAGCTGCTGGCCGCCTACACCGACAGCGCCGCCCAGCTCAGCGTCAAGACGCCGGAGTCCCTGTCCTTCTCCTTCTACAAGCGGCACGACGCCCGCACCGCGGTGATGGGCGACATCACCCTGACGCGCCACTCGCGCTTCCAGGAGCTGCGCGTGGACTTCGCCAACAACCTGGCTGACTCCGTGACACCGCAGCGCTGGACCGACACCGTGCGCGCCTCGCTGGGCGTTTCGCACCAGTGGACCGAGACCCTGCAGCTGCGCGGCGGCGTGGCCTTCGACCAGTCGCCCGTGACCCCGGCGACGCGCACGCCGTCCATCCCCGACGGCGACCGCAGCTGGCTGTCGGCCGGCCTGAACTGGAAGCTGGACAGCAAGCGCTCGCTCGACTTCGCGCTGAGCTACATCCACGTGGACTCGGGCGAGATCAACGCCTACGACAACGGCGGCCAGACCAATGCCGTCGGCTCGGCCGTCTGCAACCCGGCTCGCAACACCTCCAGCTGCGCCACCGTGGTCGGCCGCTACAAGCTCAGCTCGGCCCTGCTGGGCCTGCAGTACAACCACCGCTTCTGAGGCAGCTCGGGCCGCCCCTGCGCGTGGCCTGTGAAGGAACCGGCTCCTTGCTCCCCGTCGCCGACGGTGCGAGCATGGAGCCGTTCCTCATCACCGACAGGAGCGTTCACCATGGCTTCCGACTGGAACACCAGCACCCTGCTGATCGCCGTCGCGCTGCTGCTGGCCATCGCCGGTGCGCTGCGCTTCGATCTGTTCGCGCTGATCTGGCGCGAGTGGCTCAAGCTCGC
>NZ_CAJYGK010000026.1 GCF_913773725.1 uncultured Aquabacterium sp.
CAGGCGATGCAGCAGCGCGCCGACTTCCTGGCCGAACAGGGACTGGCCGAGCGGCGCGGGCAGCGCGTGATCCTGGCGCGCAACCTGCTGGGCACGCTGCGCAATCGAGAACTGGCGCAGGTCGCCAAGGACATCGCTGCGGAAACTGGCTTGGAACACCGCCCGACGGCGGACGGGCAGCGCGTGGCTGGCATCTACCGCCGGAGCGTGATGCTCGCCAGCGGACGGTACGCGATGCTGGACGACGGCATGGGGTTCAGCTTGGTGCCGTGGAAGCCAGTGATCGAGCAGCGACTGGGGCAGCAGCTTGCGGCGACGGTGCGTGGCGGAGCGGCCTCATGGGAAATCGGGCGTCGGCTTGGAGTTTCTTTGAGCTAGTCACTTGAGGCTATGCGCCCCATGAACATGACCCCTGCGCGTTGCTGGCTCGTGCACCTGGCGCGATGCTGAGGACAGTTCGGTCAAGATGCCGCACTGACTGGCCTGCTGGGATTCCCGGCAGCTTTCCCGCAAGGTCTTGAGTTGTCGTTCCAGCGCTTTCAATTCCTTGATGCGAGTAGCCACATGGTCTATGTGCTCGTCGAGCAGGTCATTCACCTGGGCGCAGTTCTCGTGCGGAGCATCCTTGAAGCGCAATAGAACCCGGATTTCATCCAGTGTCATGTCCAAACCCCGGCAGTGCCGGATGAAGGACAGTCGGTCAACGTGTTCTTCTGCGTACATGCGGTAGTTGCCATCTGTACGGGCCGTTTCTGGTAGCAAGCCTTCACGCTCGTAGTACCGGATCGTCTCTACCTGGGTATGTGCGGCCTTAGCCAGTTCGCCGATTTTCATAGCTTCATCTTGAGCGGTCGCGGGTTTTTCTCCAAGGCTCATTGTAGGCGCTTGACTCTGTAGTGGGTACAGGGTTTCCAATTTGCCTGAAAAGGAGAATTTCATGAACTCTGCCCGCCAACGCCAACACGCTGACCCTGCCTGCTGCGGGAGTGGCTGTGCAACAGTGCCTGCGGTGCCCGAGCCAACAGCGTCTGATGGAACGACTATCGAGCCGCAACGCTTTCGCATAGCGAACATGGACTGTGCCTCGGAGGAGTCGGAAATCCGCCGGGCGCTGGAAGGCATGGCGGGGATTCGCAGCCTGCGATTCAACCTGGGGGATCGAGAGCTTGCCATTGCCGCCGATGACCACGCGCTGCCCCAGGCCCTGGAAGCGATCCGCAAAGCGGGTTTCAAGCCAGAACCCCTCGGCGCGAAGAATGTCCAGCGCTTCCGCATTGCGAATATGGACTGTGCCTCGGAGGAGTCGGAAATCCGCCGGGCGTTGGACGGCATGGCGGGAATTCGTAGCCTGCAATTCAATCTGGGCGAACGCGAGTTGGCCATTGCCGCCGATGATCCTGTCTTGCAGCAGGCGCTGGACGCAATCCGCAAGGCAGGCTTCAAGCCGGAACCTCTTGGCGACACAGGCTCGTCGGCTGCTGCGGTTGCCTCGCCAACGGGCTTCTGGACGAGATGGGGCAAATCGCTGGGCGCCCTTGGGTTGGCTGTGGCGGCCGAGGGCTTGGCATTCGCCTTTCCAGACAGCGTACCTGTCAAGGCGCTGGGAATGGCGCTGGCCGCGGCGGCCATCGCGCTGTCGGGTTTCTCGGTTTACGGCAAAGGGCTGGCTGCACTGCGGCAGGGCCGCTTGAACATCAATGCCCTGATGACCGTGGCCGTGACCGGCGCTTTCCTGATCGGCCAGTGGCCCGAAGCGGCGATGGTGATGGCCCTGTATGCGATTGCGGAAGCCATTGAGGCCCGCGCCGTGGATCGGGCGCGCGGCGCCATCAAGAGCCTGCTGGCGCTCGCGCCGGAGCAAGCTGAAGTGCGTCAAGACGATGGCAATTGGGTGCGCATGGGAGTCAAGGAAGTCACCGTGGGCACGACCGTGCGTATTCGCCCCGGCGAGCGCGTTCCGCTGGATGGCATCGTGAGCCTAGGTCAGAGCGCTATTGACCAGTCCCCCGTGACCGGCGAAAGCTTGCCGGTGGACAAGAGCCCCGGCGATGAAGTCTTCGCCGGCACCATCAATCAGGCTGCGGCGTTGGAAATCCGTGTCACGGCCCCCGCGTCCGACAGCACGCTGGCGCGGATCATCCACGCCGTTGAGCAGGCCCAGTCTTCCCGTGCGCCCACGCAGCGTTTCGTGGATCGCTTCGCCGCCGTCTACACGCCTGCGGTGTTCGTCCTGGCCGTTGCCGTTGCGTTGTTGGCGCCCTGGCTCATGGGGCTGACCTGGACGCAGGCCGCCTACAAGGCCCTGGTGCTGCTGGTCATCGCCTGCCCTTGCGCCTTGGTGATTTCCACGCCCGTCACCGTCGTCAGCGGTTTGGCCGCTGGGGCGCGGCGAGGCATCCTGATCAAAGGTGGTGTGTACCTGGAAGAGGCGCGCAAGATCAAGGCCGTGGCGCTGGACAAGACCGGCACCATCACCGAAGGCAAGCCCAAGCTGGTGGCTTTCGAGCCCGTGGACACAGGACTCGGCCAGCAAGCCCTGGAGGGGTTGGCCAAGAGCCTCGCAGCGCGGTCGGATCATCCAGTGTCCAAGGCCATTGCGGACGGCGTGTCGTCCGCCACGCAAGAAGTGGATGAGTTTCAGGCTGTTGCCGGGCGCGGCGTGCAGGGGGTGATCGACGGCCATACCTATGTGCTGGCTAACCACCGCTGGATTGAAGAGCGCGGGCAGTGTTCGGCTGACCTCGAAGCCCGCCTTGCAGTGCATGAGCAAGCTGGCCGCACCGTCACGTTGTTGGCCAGCAGCGAACGGGTCATGGCCATCTGTGCAGTAGCCGACACCATCAAATCCTCATCCGCGCAGGCCGTGGCCGACCTGAAGGCATTGGGCGTGACGCCGGTGATGTTGACGGGCGATAACCTGGCAACGGCGCAAACCGTCGGCACCCAGGCGGGCATCGCCGAGGTGCGTGGCAACCTGCTGCCCGAGGACAAGTTGCAGGCCATCGGAGAGCTTCAGCAGCGCTTGGGCGTCACGGCGATGACCGGCGACGGCATCAACGACGCCCCCGCGCTGGCGAAGGCTGACATCGGCTTCGCTATGGGCGGCGCTGGCACCCACACCGCGATGGAGGCTGCCGATGTGGTGGTCATGAATGACGACCTGCGCCGCCTGCCCGAAACGATCCGGCTGTCCAAGCGCACCCACGCCGTGCTGTGGCAGAATATCGCGCTCGCGCTGGGCATCAAGCTGGTGTTCCTGCTGCTGGCCATCTTCGACGATGCCTCCATGTGGATGGCCGTGTTCGCCGACATGGGGGCGAGCCTGCTGGTGGTCTTCAACGGACTGAGGCTGCTTAGGCAGCGGGCAGGTCAGTAAAACCGAATATGGAGTGTTGAAAATGGGAATCCTGGATCGAATTCTTGGCGGGCATGGCGGCGGCCACGGCGGGGGGCATGGCAGTTCCCACGGGCATGGCAATAGCCACGGCCACGGTGGCCCCAGCAGCCACGACTGGGGGCGCAATCCGGCGCCTTCGGCCAGCGGCATCACCTGCCCGCAATGCAAAGCGATCAATCCGCAAGGCGCTCGCTTTTGCGGCCAGTGTGGGACATCGCTGGTGCCGGCTTCATGCACGAAGTGCAGCAGCACCATTCCGAGCGGTGCGAAATTCTGTGCCCAGTGTGGCAACGCGGTGATCTGAGTCATGGCGATCTCGGCCTGGATTTACACCTTGATCCCGGCAGCGGCCGCCATCATCGGCACCGCAGTCGCGGTGAACGTGCGCCCTGGGCCAACGCTGGTCAGCGCGATTCAGCACTTCGCCGCTGGCGTTGTGTTCGCGGCGGCGGCCGGCGAAATCCTGCCCGACATCATGCATCGGGGCTCGCCTTGGGCAACGTTGATCGGCGGCGGAATCGGCGTCGCCACCATGCTGCTGGTAAAGCACTTGGAGGCATTGGCGAAAGGGCCAGCCGGTCTATTGACAGTGATCGGCATCGACATCCTGATTGACGGCCTGGTGCTCGGCATCGGGTTTGCGGTCGGCCCGAAGGTCGGCCTGCTGCTGACCATCGCCCTAACCATCGAGGTGCTGTTTCTTGGCTTGACGGTGGCGACGGAACTCGGCGAGAGCGTTCGCTCCCGTGCCAGGGTCGTCTGGATCACGGCTGCGCTCGTGCTTTTACTGCCAATCGGAGCTTTACTCGGAGCGCCGGTGGCGTTGTTACCCAGCCCCATCGTGACCGGCTTCTTCGCCTTTGGTCTGATTGCGCTGCTCTACCTTGTGACCGAAGAATTGTTGGTTGAAGCGCACGAAACACCGGATCGTCCCTGGGTAACGGCCATGTTCTTTGCCGGCTTTCTGGCCCTGCTTCTGCTTGAGGAAGGCATGGGCTAGTCGTCCAAGTGCCTGTAAAACTGTGAATTCAAGTCTGTAGCTGCTACACTGTTGACCTTATGCGCAAATGGCTGGCCATCGTTCTGTTGGTGCTCATGCCGCTCCAATTCAGTTGGGCGGCAGCGGCCAGCTATTGCCAGCATGAAACCGGGGCTGCGGCCAAGCACTTCGGCCACCACGCGCATCAGCACAAGGCGGCCGACGGCAAGGATGCCAGCCCTGATCCGGCCAAGACCCTGGGTGGCGATCCTGATTGCGCGTCCTGTCATGCCGGGTGCTTCTCGGTCTTGTCAGGGGATGTGAAGCTGGCGTCGCCAGTCAGCCCGTCCCTGGTTACGGGGTATCCCCCGGAGCACCTTGCTGCGCCTCCACCTGAACGTTTAGAGCGCCCTCAGTGGCGTGTCCTCGCCTGATCGGCGGGGAGCGCGTTCCTTTCCCTTCGTCCTCACCCCTGCCGTCGCGCATGGCGCGCTACGGTATCCAGCCGGCTTCGCGCGGCTGATGTGATGACGTTGCTGGCGATCATCTGGATTGCCCCCCGCCGATTCCCTTGTGTATTTCAAATCACTGGAGAATCGGATGCTGAAGGATATTCACAATTACAACGCGAGGGCGGTTGCGGCAGGCTTGCTCCTTGCGCTCATGACGGGGACGGCTTTCGCTCAGTTATTGCCGACGGCACCAGCTCTTGGGCAGAGCGCCAACGGCGTAGAGCAGATTGAAGCAGCAACGCCCCTGACCCTGCAAAAGGCCGTCGCGCTGGCTTTGGAGGCGAATCTTGACCTGACTGTCGCCCAACGGGAGATCGAGGCCGTGGAGGGCCAGGTAATTCAGGGACGAGTACGTCCTAATCCCGAGCTGGCGTACTCGCTCGAAGACCAACGCACGCCAACCCGCACGCAAAGCGTCCAGATCAATCTGCCCATCGAGCTGGGGGGCAAGCGCGCTGCCCGCATTGCCGCGGCAGAGCGAGGGCGTGACGTCGCAGTTGAAGAACTGAACACGCGGCGCGTCGAAATTCGCGCCGCTGTGGTTGCCGCCTTCTTTGAGGCGCTGGCCGCCCAGGATCGCACGGCCTTAGCCCAGGACAGCGTTGACCTGGCCAGGCAAGCGACGGATGCCGTTGCCAAGCGCGTGACGGCGGGCAAGGTGTCCCCGGTCGAAGAAACCAAGGCTCGGGTGGCCGAAGCCGGCGTGCGGGTTGAACTGGCACAGGCGCAGAGCGAACAACGCAGTGCCCGCGCGCGGCTGGCTAGTTTGCTCGGGGCCAACCCGCCGCGTTTCACCCAGGTAGCGGGCAGCGTGGATGATCTTCCCAACGTCCCTTCGCTGGATGACATCCAGCAGCGCCTGTCGGCCTCTTCGGCACTGCGCCGGGCGCAGTTGGAGATCGAACGTCGCCGGTCGCTGGCCGACGTGGAGCGCAGCAAGCAGACGCCCGACGTCACGGTCAGCCTGGGCGTGAAGCGCCCGTACGAGCTTGCACGCAATCAGTTGATGCTTGGTGTTTCCGTGCCGCTGCCTTTGTTCGACCGCAATCAGGGCAACTTGCTGGAAGCGTTGAAGCGCGAAGACAAGGCGCGGGACGAACTCCAGGCGCTGAACGTGCGCCTGAGCACGGAGGTGCTGCAAGCCCGCGAACGGCTGGCGTCGGTTCGCGGCGAGATCGACATATTGCAGCGAGAGGTGCTGCCAGGGGCCAAGAGCGCCTATGACGCGGCCACCGTGGGCTTTGGTTACGGCAAGTTCAACTACCTGGAAGTGCTGGACGCGCAACGCACCTACTTTGCCGCCAAGTCCCAGTACCTCAAGGCGCTCGCCGATGCGCACCGCGCGGCGGCGGACATGGATCGCGTGATCGGCGCATCCGAATCCACGACCACCCTGCCTGCAAACAAGGAATGAACATGAAACCCGAAACGAACAAACTGAACGTCGGCAAGA
This sequence comes from uncultured Aquabacterium sp., assembly GCF_913773725.1. Taxonomy (GTDB): domain Bacteria; phylum Pseudomonadota; class Gammaproteobacteria; order Burkholderiales; family Burkholderiaceae_C; genus Aquabacterium. The sequence goes on from NZ_CAJYGK010000026.1 coordinate 6,342, forward strand.
AGCAGTGGTTTGCCATCGCCGTGATCGCCGCAGTGGGCATAGGACTGGGCAGCGCCATTCTCGGCGGCAAGACGGATAAGAGCGCCGAGGGCGAGGGTCACGGCAGCCACGTTGAAGCCAAGGCCCACAGTGATGGTGAGCATCACGACAAGGCAAGTGGTGACCAGCACGACCACGACAAGGGCCATGCGGACGGTGAGCACCACGAAGGGCCGAGCAAGGGGGTGCATGGCGGCAAACTGTTCAATGAAGGGGATTTCGGATTGGAGGCGTTGCTCGCGGAGGAAGGCGGTGAGCCTCGTTTGCGAATCTGGCTCTATGACAAGGGCAAACCACTTGCCAGCAACACTGCAAAGGTCAGCGCCACCGTCACGCGCTTGACCGGCGAGAAGCAGGCGCTCAACTTCGCGCCTGACAAGGACAGCCTGCTGAGCCGCGAGGTCGTGCCGGAGCCGCACGCGTTCGAGATCAGCATCGTTGCCCAGACAGCCAACGAACCCTTCATGTTCGTCCTCAACCAAGAGGAGGGGAAAGTCGAACTCAGTGATGCACAAATCAAAGCGGCATCCATTAGCATCGACACGGCTGGCGCGGCACGAATCAAGTCAGCCTTGCAATTGCCCGGGGAAATTCGCTTGAACGAAGACCGGACTTCGCACGTTGTCCCACGCATTGCAGGAGTGGTCGAGAGCGTTCAGGCCAGTCTGGGTCAAGCAGTCAAGAAGGGACAGGTTCTCGCAGTCATTGCCAGCCCGGCTGCGTCTGAGCAGCGCAGCGAGTTGCAGACAGCACAAAAGCGTCTGGCCTTGGCCAAGACCACGTTCGAGCGTGAAAAGCGGCTCTGGGAGCAGAAAATTTCCGCCGAGCAGGACTACCTACAAGCAGGGCAGGCGTTAAACGAGGCGCAAGTCGCTGTGGCCAATGCTCAGCAGAAGCTGTCGGCCTTGGGGTTGAGCGCGGGATCTTCGGGAGGGCTGAATCGCTTTGAGTTGCGCGCCCCGTTCGATGGCCTGGTGATTGAAAAGCATCTCAGCCTGGGTGAGGCCGTCAAGGAAGACGCCGCCGTGTTCACCGTGTCCGATCTGGGACAGGTCTGGGCTGAAATCAACATACCTGCCAAGGACTTGCCACTGGTCAGGGTCGGCGAAAAGGTCACCATCAAGGCAACGGCATTCGATGCCAGCGCGCAAGGCACCATCACCTTTGTTGGCGCGCTGATTGGCGAACAAACCCGCATGGCCAAGGCCCGCGTGGTCTTGTCCAACCCCCAAGGCGCTTGGCGTCCCGGCCTGTTCGTCAATGTGGAAGTGATCGCGTCCGAAACCGCCGTGCCAGTCAGCGTGGCTAGCGACGCTATTCAGAGCGTGAGGGACAAGCCGGTCGTTTTCGTCAAGGTGAAGGACGGCTTTGTGGCCCAGCCTGTGCAGTTGGGTCGCAGCGATGGCAAGCGGGTCGAGGTACTGCAAGGTCTTCAAGCAGGGGCGGCATATGCGGCCGCAGGCAGTTTCGTCGTGAAGTCAGAGCTTGGCAAAGCCTCTGCCGAACACACCCATTGATGCCGGAGCAACGCACATGTTTGAAAAACTTATTCGCGCGGCCATCGAGCACCGATGGCTAGTGTTGTTAGCCGCCATTGGCATGGCCGCCGTCGGCGTGTTCAGCTACCAGAAGTTGCCCATCGACGCCGTACCCGACATCACCAACGTCCAAGTGCAGATCAATACCCAGGCGCCGGGCTATTCACCGTTGGAGACCGAGCAACGGGTGACTTATCCCATTGAAACCGTGATGGCGGGCCTGCCCAACCTGGAGCAAACCCGCTCTCTTTCGCGCTACGGCCTCTCGCAAGTGATCGTGATCTTCAAGGACGGCACCGACATCTACTTCGCGCGCCAGTTGGTCAATGAACGCATCCAGGAGGCGCGGGAAAAACTGCCTTCCGGCATCACGCCTGCGCTGGGGCCGATCTCCACCGGCCTGGGGGAGATTTACCTGTGGACGGTCGAGGCGAAGGACGGTGCGAAGAAACCCGACGGGATGCCCTACACGGCAACAGACCTGCGCGAGATTCAGGATTGGATCATCAAGCCGCAGTTGCGCAACGTGCCCGGTGTGACTGAAATCAACTCGATTGGCGGTTATGCCAAGGAGTATCAGATCGCACCTATACCCGCTCGCCTGGCTTCGCTCGGCGTTACCCTGCAAGACATCGTGACGGCACTGGATCGCAATAACGGCAACGTGGGTGCGGGCTATATCGAGAAGCGCGGCGAGCAGTATCTGATCCGGGCGCCCGGGCAGGTCAAGACGCTGGAGGACATTGGCAATGTCATCCTCAGCAGCGCGGGCGGTGTGCCGATCCGGGTGCGCGACGTGGCGGACGTGGGGATGGGGCGCGAACTGCGCACCGGCGCCGCCACGGACAACGGCCGCGAAGTGGTGCTGGGCACGGTGTTCATGCTCATCGGCCAGAACAGCCGCACGGTGTCGCAGGCCGTGGACAAGAAGATGGTGGAGATCAACCGCAGCCTGCCCGAGGGCGTGCATGCGGTGACGGTGTACGACCGCACCGTGCTGGTGGACAAGGCCATCGCCACGGTGAAGAAGAACCTGCTGGAAGGCGCGATCCTGGTGATCGTGATCCTGTTTCTGTTCCTGGGCAACATCCGTGCCGCCATCATCACGGCGACGGTGATTCCCCTGTCGATGCTGTTCACCTTCACCGGCATGGCGCATTACAAGGTGAGCGCCAACCTGATGAGCCTGGGGGCGCTGGATTTCGGCATCATCATCGACGGGGCGGTGGTGATCGTCGAGAACTGCGTGCGCCGACTGGCCCATGCGCAGGCGCACCAGGGCAGGCCCTTGACGCGGGCGGAGCGCTTTCACGAGGTGTTCCTGGCATCGAAGGAATCACGCCGCGCGCTGCTGTTCGGGCAACTCATCATCATGGTGGTCTACCTGCCCATCTTCGCCCTGACGGGGGTGGAAGGGAAGATGTTCCACCCGATGGCGTTCACGGTGGTGGCTGCACTCGTGGGGGCCATGATCCTGTCGGTGACTTTCATCCCGGCAGCGGTCGCCCTGTTCATCGGCCATCGGGTCAGCGAGACGGAAAACTTCCTGGTCGTGCAGGCCAAGCGCTGGTATGGCCCGCTGCTGGATCGCGTGATGGCGGCCAAAGCAGTGATGCTGGCGGCAGCCGCCGTGGCGGTGGTGCTGTGCGGTTTGATCGCCACCCGCATGGGCAGCGAGTTCGTGCCCAGTCTGAACGAAGGCGACTTCGCCATCCAGGCGCTGCGCATTCCGGGCACCAGCCTTTCGCAATCGGTTGCGATGCAGCAGCAACTGGAAGCCACGCTGAAGGCCAAGTTCCCCGAGATCGACCGCGTTTTCGCGCGCACCGGCACGGCCGAGATTGCCTCCGACCCCATGCCGCCGAACATTTCCGACGGCTACATCATGCTCAAGCCCGTGTCCGAGTGGCCCGAGCCGCGCAAGTCGCGCGACGAATTGCTGGCGGCCATTCAGGATGTCGTGGGCAAGGTGCCGGGGAACAACTATGAGTTCTCGCAGCCGATCCAGTTGCGCTTCAACGAACTCATCTCGGGGGTGCGCAGCGATGTGGCGGTGAAGATTTTTGGCGACGACATGGATGTCCTGAATAAGACGGCCGAGGAGGTCTCGTCCATGCTGCAGAAGATTCCCGGCGCTTCCGAAGTCAAGGTGGAGCAGACCACCGGCTTGCCGATGCTGACCGTGAACATCGACCGCCAGAAAGCCGCGCGCTATGGGCTGAACGTGGCCGACATCCAGGACGCCGTGGCCACCGCCATCGGTGGGCGCGAGGCCGGCACGCTGTTCGAGGGCGACCGCCGCTTCGACATTCTGGTGCGCTTGCCCGAGTCCTTGCGTAATGACTTGGAAAGCATGAAGCGCCTGCCGATTCCTCTGCCGCGCGCAACGGGTGGCGCGGGCGGCGGCGAGGGCCGAACCAACTTCATCCAACTGGCCGAGGTGGCGAGCTTCGAGCTGGCGCCCGGCCCCAACCAGATCAGCCGGGAAAACGGCAAGCGCCGCATCGTGGTCAGCGCCAACGTGCGCGGCCGTGACGTGGGTTCCTTCGTGGCCGACGCCGAGGCAGCGCTGGCGCAAGTCAAGATTCCCACTGGCTATTGGACGAGTTGGGGCGGCACGTTCGAGAACCTGCAATCCGCCACGCAGCGCTTGCAGATCGTCGTGCCAGTGTCGCTGCTGCTGGTCTTCGTGCTGCTGTTCGCTATGTTCGGCAATGTCAAGGACGGCTTGCTGGTCTTCACCGGCATTCCGTTTGCACTGACCGGCGGCATCCTGGCGCTGTGGCTGCGCGACATTCCGCTGTCCATCTCCGCCGCCGTGGGCTTCATCGCGCTGTCAGGTGTGGCCGTGCTCAATGGCCTAGTGATGATTTCCTACATCCGCAGCTTGCGCGAGGACGGAACGCCGCTGGATGAAGCCATCCGCGAGGGCGCGCTGACACGCTTGCGGCCGGTGCTGATGACGGCCCTAGTGGCGTCGCTGGGTTTCATCCCGATGGCCATCGCCACGGGAACGGGCGCGGAAGTCCAACGGCCTCTGGCCACCGTGGTTATCGGCGGCATCTTGTCGTCCACCGTACTGACGCTGCTCGTGTTGCCAATTCTGTATCGGCTGGCTCATCGCCCGGACGAGCAAGAAGAGGATGTCACGGCAGAGCCCGCACATGAGGGCGTAACCGCTTGAAAGGAACAACGATGAACGCCGTTACGGCACCACGACAGACTCCTTCGAGCTTTACAGGGACATCGACTCATGGAATTTCGTCACCTTCGGTACTTTCTGGCCGTTGCCGAGGAGCTGCACTTCGCCCGCGCTGCGGAGCGGCTGCATATCGAACAGTCACCACTGTCGCGCGCCATCAGGGAATTGGAAGAAGAGTTGGGCGCACAACTGTTCGTGCGTACCAGCCGCAGCACGCGCCTGACGCTTGCGGGCAAGCTGCTGATGGAGAACGCGCCTCGCGTGCTGTTGGCGCTGGACCAGGCGCGTGAGAGCGTGAAGGCAGCGGCCAATGGCTTTCACGGCCGGTTGCGCGTGGCGCTGTCCGACGGCATCACCCCCTCGCGCTTGCCGGCGCTGCTGGCGCGCTGCCGCGAGGAAGACCCGGAGATCGAGATCCGCCTGTTCGAGGTGCCGCTGGCCCAGCAGCTCAGCGGCCTGCGTGACGATCTATACGACGTGGGCTTCTCGATGGCCGACGAGGTGGGCGACGGCATCATCATCGAACCCGCCTGGGAGGATGAGCTGATGGTCGCCATGCCCGCGCGCCATGAACTACTGGCCCACAAGCGGGTACCGCTGGATGAAGTGCTGCAACATCCCCTGGTGCTGGGCGACCCGGCAGTTTGCGAAGGCCATGCCAAGCAGATCGACCGCATCCTGCGCAAGCAGGACCGGGAGCCCTTGATCGAACAGTACGTCGCCACGTTCGACGTGATGATGACTTTCGTGTCGGCCGGCTTGGCGCTAGGGCTCGCAGGCGCCGCGCACATCGCTTCCAGCCGCGAGCCGGGCGTGGTGGGCCGACCGCTCGCGGGAAAGTCGCCCATGCTCACTACCTATCTGCTGCGCCGCGACGCCGAGCCGTCGCAGGCGCTAGCCCGCTTTATCGAGCGGGTCGAAGCCCTGGGACCGGGAGACGCTTAGCCATTGGCCCCGTTTCACTTCGGAGGATTCAAGCCATGAACCTATCCAAGATCATCGCTATGTCGTCGCTAGCAGTTCTGCTGGTCGCCTGCGGCAAGTCTGAGCCGTCCAAGCCCGCTGCCGTGCCCAGCGTGGAGGAACTGGCTGCTGACCCCGTGCGTTTGCGAGAACTGCGCCAGCAGTGCAAGACGGATCGTCCGACGATGGGCGACGTGCTGTGCAACCGAGTGGCCGAGGCGACGAACCGACGTTTCCTGGGCGACGGCAAGGTGCCTTATACGCCACCGAAGGAACCGCCGAAGTTCTGATGGTCGGCTTGCCGCAACGCACCTGCGCGTGCCTGCGCCTTTTTGCGCGCTGCGCAGCAGCGCGCTCATTGTGGCGGTCTTTCGCCCCAGTTCTTCCCTGCCGGAAACCATGTTTTTTGCGGCATCAACCTGCCGATAACGGTCTTTGACCGGCACGCCCAGCGGCACTGATCCTCACGAGGGCGGCACATGCCTGTGCTGCGATCGGAGGCTGGATGATGCAGGGAACGAACGTGCTGTTCGGTCAGATTGCCGTGGTGTTCGGCATCGTGATCGCTGGGGTGTGGAGCGCCACGCAATGGACAGCGGCGGCCCTGGGCTACCAACTACGCCTGGGCTCGCCGTGGTTCGATTTCCTGGACACACCGGTCTATCACCCGTGGCGGTTGTTCGAGTGGTGGTTCTTCTTCGATGCCTACGCGCCGCGCGTGTTCGATACCGGCGGCGCCATCGCGGGCGGCAGTGGCCTACTGGCGGTTGTGGTCGCCATCGGCATGTCGATCTGGCGCTCGCGCCAGTCGCGCCTGGTCACGACCTATGGCTCGGCCCGCTGGGCCAATGTGGAGGACATTCACAAGGCGGGCCTTGACCACCCTGCGGGCGTGTTCCTCGGCCTGCATCGCCAACAGTACCTGCGGCATGAAGGCCCGGAACACGTCCTGACCTTCGCGCCTACGCGCTCGGGCAAGGGCGTGGGCCTCGTGGTGCCGACGCTGCTTTCCTGGCCTGCATCCGCCGTCATCCACGACATCAAAGGCGAGAACTGGCAGATCACCGCCGGTTGGCGCTCGCGCTTCTCGCATTGCCTGCTGTTCAACCCCACCGATGCGAAGTCAGCGGCCTACAACCCGCTGCTGGAGGTACGACACGGCGCGCATGAGGTGCGCGACGTGCAGAACATCGCGGACATTCTGGTCGATCCCGAAGGCGCGCTGGAGAAGCGCAATCACTGGGAAAAGACTTCGCACGCGCTGCTGGTCGGGGCCATCCTGCATGTGCTCTACGCGGGCGAAGACAAGACGCTGCGCGGCGTCGCCAACTTCCTCTCCGACCCGGCCAGCCCCTTCGAGTTGACGCTGCACCGGATGATGACCACGCCGCACCTCGGCGATGGGCCTCATCCGGTGGTGGCCTCGGCTGCGCGCGAAGTGCTCAACAAATCGGACAACGAGCGTTCCGGCGTGTTGAGCACCGCCATGTCGTTCCTCGGCCTGTACCGCGATCCCACGGTGGCCCAAGTCACGTCGCGGTGCGATTGGCGCATCGCCGA
>NZ_CAJYGK010000027.1 GCF_913773725.1 uncultured Aquabacterium sp.
GGATGACCTGTACACGACGCTCGTGGCGCGCTGGTCTTGGCAAACTTCTCATGTCTGTTGCGTTCATCACTGACTGATGATGACAGACTCTAAAAGTTCAAATTAATTAAGGCCGGATCAATAGAAGCGACTTACCCAATTCGATCTGACGAAACTAAAGGTGACAACGCTGAATTCGGTGCGCAAAAAATCGAGTACGACGTCATCCACGTCTGTCGCAAGCGCACAGAGGAGCCCAAGCCGGTTAGCTGGGGTCGCATGCGCCGTGAGGTAATGGCTGATGTGCGCCAGCTACAGGCCATGCTCGAAAACCATGCGAAGGAAGGTCTGCCAGCGGCGGACATTCAGGTGATCCGGCGCGGCAAGGCGTTGGAGTACTTCTCTCGGCACTACGGCAAGGTCTACGTTGACGAAGGACGCACGATCTCCGTCAAGGAGGCGTTGATCGGTATCAATCAGCTCATCGACGAGGATGCTGACAAGGGTAAGGAGCCGCCGCCGGTCAACGCCGAGCCGATCACGCGCCAGTTTCTTCGTACCTTCGGCAGTGCCACAGAGATGAAGCGCGACCAGCTGCAGAAGTTCCTGAAGGGTTCCATCACGACGCCCGATGAATTCGAGCAGCGCGGATGGTGTTCTGAGAAGAGCAAGGTTTTCACGCGCGTGAAGCCGCTGGACTTCGCTCGTGAGTGGTCTGGCAAGCACAAGCGTCGGCTGACCTCCGATCTGGATCAGGCACTGGTGCTGGTTGGTGCCTGCTTCGACGGCAGTGGCATCAATGCGGCTGACACGCTGAAGAACGAAAACTTCAAGCCGCACGTGGCCTTGAAGCCCTTGCTGGAGTGGCTGCATCGGCACGGTCCCGATCAGGAAAATCGCAATGCGGCCTCGCGTGCGGTGTCCATCTACAACGCTTGGGCTGCGACGCAGACGGCCATGCCGCAACAGACTTCGCTGTTCGAGGAGTACGAGGTATGAAGCAAACCCTCGATACCGTCTGGCAACGGCGGGGCACTAGTTGGGTGTGGGACGAAGAGGCCCGCAACCAAGTTTGCGAGGCTGGGCAAGTCTGGAGCCTGCGGCAGTTTTTGCAGGCGGTTGGCAATTGGCCTGACGACCTGCCGAGCAATGGCAACAACACGGTGGTGGTGGCTGGGCTGGAGGCCAGTCTTGATCTGCTGACGCCGGAAGATGCGGAAGCCTGGTTGGGCGATGCCATCAAGGACGCCATCCTCTCATTCCAAGCCTATTACGAGGGCGAGGCGGCGCTGATTTTCTGGCTGCCAGCAGGTCAAGGCCGCATTAAGCTCAACCCGGCTACTGATTCCATCGAGTGGCGCTGTGCTGCGCCCCACAGTGAAAGCCTGTTGGCCTTCGGCCGCATCCTTTGGGGCGAGGCCAACGAGTACCCGCAAGAAATCTTGCTGCGCGAAGGGGCCAAGGCTGCGGGTCTTTTCCACCTGCGGATCACATGAGGTCTGCGCGTGGATAAGGAGCTTCAGTTTCAACCCGGCGAGCGGATCAGCCATCACGAGTTTGGCTCTGGCGTCGTTCTCGACCCCGCCCGTGACGGATACCTGCGGGCGTTCTTCAGCATCGGCGAGCGCCGCGTTCCTGTCGCGGCGGTGCGCCGCCAGCTGTCACGCACCGAGCGCATCTTGCGTGCCGTCGATGGCGGCGAGGATCGCGCGCGCAAGGCATGGCTGTCCTACGAGGCGCATGCGCTGCCGGTCATGGAGAGCGCATCGGCGCTGACCTCCGCCAAGATCGACCTGCTGCCGCATCAGGTGGTGTTGACTCACCGGATTGCCACCGCATCTCCCCGGCGCTATCTCATCGCCGACGAGGTGGGCCTAGGCAAGACCATTGAGACCGCGCTGATCTTGCGCGAGCTGGCCAGCCGAGGCGAGCTGAACCGCGCTTTGATGGTTGTGCCTGCCGGTCTGGTGCACAACTGGCACCGCGAATTGAACGAGGTGTTCAACCTTGACTTCGAGGTGTTCGGCTCTGAGGGTGATATCACCGACCGCAAGACCAATGCGTTTGCCAAGCATGACCGCCTGATCGCCAGCATTGACACCCTGAAGCGCCCCACGCGTATCAAGCGGCTGCTCGATGCACCGCGTTGGGACTTGGTGGTGTTCGATGAAGCCCACCATCTGACCGCGTACCGCAACGGCGGCAAGGTACGCAAGACCGAGAACTACAAGCTGGCCGAGGCGCTGAAGGACCATTCGCGTGACCTGATGCTGTTGTCGGCCACACCGCACCAAGGTAATCACTTCCAGTTCTGGATGCTGGCGCAGTTGCTCAACCCGACGCTGTTCGGCAGCCCGGAAGAGATGCTGGAAAACCGGCACCGCCTGAACACGGTGATGTTCCGCCGCACCAAGGCGGACGCATGCCAACCCGATGGCTCACCGCTGTTCGCGCGGCGGTGGGTTCACACCGAATCCTTCCTGATGTGTGCGGAGGAGCGGCTGTTCTACGAAAAGCTGCGCGAGTACCTTGAAGATGGTTTCAACCTGGCGCGGCGCCAGGGCAGTAAAGGGCAGGCGCTCGGATTCCTGATGGCGATCTTCCAGAAGATTGCTGCATCGAGCTTTGCGGCCGTCAAGCGCACGTTGAAGCGACGACTGCTGATGCTGACCTTGCACGAGGCCTTGCTGCGTGACAAAGACCTGGACATTGAAGGCCGGGAGAGGCTGACAGACGAAGCCAGAGAGCTGATCCACGACGAGTTCGGCTTGGCGCGCGATCCGATTGGCCGCAGTGAGGTGGACCGAGTCATCGCTGACCTGAAGTACCGGCTGGTCAAGAAGCTGGACGAGGAGGCGCTTGAGCTGGCGTCGGACCCGTATGGCAGCGAGTATTCGGCAGCGCACGCCGAGGAGGCCGCATCTGCGGTCGTTGAACTGCACTTGCCCGAAGAGCGGTTACGCATAGGAGACCTGCTCAAGATATTCCCGCAGCAGCGCGAGACGAAGGCGCAGAAGCTGTTGGATGGCTTGGGCACCTTGTGGCGGCAAGACCCGAGCGAAAAGATTGTGGTGTTCGCTACCTACCTCGGCACGGTGGACTTGATCGCCCGCGAGATTGACCAGACCTTCCCAGGCCAGGGTGTGGTGGTGCTGCGCGGCGGTGACCATGGTGCCAAGGTGGCGGCAGAACGGCGCTTCCGGCAGAAGGATGGCCCGCGCGTCTTGGTGTGCACGGCGGCTGGGCGAGAAGGTATCAACCTTCAGTTCGCGCGCATCCTGTTCAACTTCGACCTGCCGTGGAACCCAATGGATGTGGAGCAGCGCATTGGTCGTATCCACCGTTACGGGCAGAACCACACCGCGCAGGTCTACAACCTTGTGCTGTCAGACACCATCGAAGGCCGCATCTTCATGCTGCTGGATGAAAAGCTGACCGAGATTGCTCGCACGGTCGGCAAGGTCGATGACCAGGGCAACGTTGCCGAAGACCTGCGCGCGCAGATTCTGGGGCAGCTGTCGGAGCGGTTGAACTATGACCGGCTGTATCAGGAGGCGTTGTCGGACCCCGAATTGAAGCGGACGCAAGTTGAGCTGGAGGCGGCGCTTTCCAACTCACGCGAGGCGCGGCAGGTGGTGTTTGAACTCTTCCAAGACCTCGAAGGATTCAGCCTTGACGACTACAAGCCTTTCTCTGACGTGTCGTCGAGCTTGGATCGCCTGGTGCGGTTCATGTCTGCGGCCGTGGCGGATCGGCAGCAGCGGCTAGCTACCAAAAGGAGGCCCCCCGGCTCTGCCGGGGAGGCAGTAGAAGTTTGACTTTTCAGGAGGTTGTCCACCGTAGAGACTTTCAATCGTGAGCCGCCAAGCAAACGAAAGGAAGAAACAC
>NZ_CAJYGK010000028.1 GCF_913773725.1 uncultured Aquabacterium sp.
GGCGATCCGCCGGCTGCTTCTTGAGCATGCGGGCAACGATCTCATCGGCCTTCTTGCCGCCGGCGACGTACTCGCCCGTGGCGAAGTCCAGGCGCTGGATGTCCTTGCCGACCTTCTTGTAGAAGCCCGCGCCGGTCTTCTGGCCCAGCGCGCCCTTCTGGATCAGCTCGGCCAGCACCTTGGGCGTGGCATAGGTGCTGTAGAAGGGGTCGTCCTTCAGGTTGTCCTGCATGGTCTTGACGACATGGGCCATGGTGTCCAGGCCCACGACGTCGGCCGTGCGGAAGGTGCCGCTGGAGGCGCGGCCCAGCTTCTTGCCGGTCAGGTCGTCCACCACGTCCACCGAGAGGCCGAACTTCTCGGCCTCGATCAACGTGGCCATCATGCCGGCAATGCCGACGCGGTTGGCGACGAAGTTGGGCGTGTCCTTGGCGCGCACGACGCCCTTGCCCACGGCGGTGGTCACGAAGGCTTCGAGCTGGTCGAGGATCTCGGGGCGCGTGGTCGGCGTGGGGATCAGCTCGACCAGGTACATGTAACGCGGCGGGTTGAAGAAATGGATGCCGCAGAAGCGCGGCTTGATCTCTTCGGGCAGCACGTCGCTGAGCTTGGTGATGCTCAGGCCCGAGGTGTTGGACGCGACGATGGCGTGCGGTGCCACGAACGGCGCGATCTTGGTGTAGAGATCGAGCTTCCAGTCCATGCGCTCGGCGATGGCCTCGATGACGAGGTCGCAGTCCTTGAGCAGCTCCAGGTGCTCCTCGTAGTTGGCCTGCTGGATCAGCGCGGCTTCCGACGCGTCGCCCAGCGGCGCCGGCTTGAGCTTCTTCAGACCGTCGACGGCCTTGGTGACGATGCCGTTCTTCGGGCCTTCCTTGGCGGGCAGGTCGAACAGCACGACCGGCACCTTGCAGTTGACGAGGTGGGCAGCGATCTGCGCACCCATCACGCCGGCGCCGAGCACGGCGACCTTGCGGACTTGGAATCGACTCATGGGTTATCTCCTGGGAATAGGTTCGGACGGTCGATCACTCGACACGGATCCACGTCTGGGTGCGGTAGAAGGGGCCGATGTAGCCGCGCATCTCCAGTTTCTTGCCGCCGTCCACCGGCTTGAGCCGGGTGCGGTAGGTCTTGCCGTTGTTGGGATCGAGGATCTCGCCATGGCCCCACACGCCTTCGCCGTCGGCCTTCACGCCGCGGATGATCTGCAGGCCGACGACCGGCTTGTCCTTGCGGTCGTCCTTGCACTTGTCGCACTTGGCGTTGGCATCGGCCTTGGGGTCCAGCAGCTTGTCGATGCTGCCCACCAGGGTGCCCCCCTGTTCGCTGATGCGGACCAACGACTTCTCGGTTTTGCCGTCGTCATCGATGGTCTTCCACAAGCCCACGGGTGTTGCTTGCGCGAACGCGAGCACGGGCGATAGCAGGGCAGCAGCGAACAGGACTTTCATGGGGGGCATCCTTTTCGTGGGGTTGGCAGGTTAGAACAAGGCCTCGTCCATCTCCATCAGCGGCGCCAGACCGGCACGCGCGGTGCGGATCAGCGTGGCCGTCTCGGGCAGCAGCTTGGCGAAGTAGAAGCGCGCCGTGGCCAGCTTGGCGGTGTAGAACGGGTCGCCGCTGTCCTTCTTGGCCAGCGCGATCTTGGCCGCCTGGGCGAAGAAGTAGGCAAAGCACATGTGGCCCACCACGCGCAGGTAGTCGACAGCCGCGGCACCGACTTCGTCGGGGTTGCCGAAGGCCTTCATGCCGATTTCCTGGGTCAGCTTGTTGACCTTGTCGCCCAGGTCCGCCAGCGGGTTCACGAACTCCTGCATGGCTTCGTTGGTGCCCTCTTCCTCGATGAAGGCGGCGATCTTCTTGCCGAACTTCTTCAGCGTGGCGCCGTTGTTGCCCAACACCTTGCGGCCCAGCAGGTCGAGCGACTGGATGGTGTTGGTGCCTTCATAGATCATGTTGATGCGCGCGTCGCGCACGAACTGCTCCATGCCCCACTCGTGGATGAAGCCGTGGCCGCCGTAGACCTGCAGGCAGTGCGAGGTGGCGAGCCAGCCGTTGTCGGTGATGAAGGCCTTGATGATGGGCGTCAGCAGCGCGACCTCGGCGTCGCATTCCTTGCGCTCGTCCTCGTCGTCGCTCTTGAGCGCCTTGTCCAGCTGCAGCACGGTGTAGGCCTGCAGCATGCGGCCGCCTTCGGCGAAGGCGCGGGCCGTCAGCAGCATCTTGCGCACGTCGGGGTGCACGATGATGGGGTCGGCCGGCTTGTCCGGTGCCTTGGGGCCGGACAGCGCGCGCATCTGCACACGGTCCTTGGCGTAGGCCACGGCGTTCTGGTAGGCCACCTCCGTCAGGCCCAGCGACTGGTTACCCACGCCCAGGCGGGCGGCGTTCATCATCACGAACATCGCGGCCAGGCCCTTGTTGGGCTGGCCCACCATCGTGCCCACGGCGTTCTCCAGCACGATCTGCGCGGTGGCGTTGCCGTGGATGCCCATCTTGTGCTCCAGGCCGGCGCAGAAGATGCCGTTGCGCGAGCCCAGCGAGCCGTCGGCGTTGACGTTGAACTTGGGCACGATGAACAGCGAGATGCCCTTGGAGCCGGCGGGTGCATCCGGCAGGCGGGCCAGCACCAGGTGGACGATGTTCTCGGCCAGGTCGTGCTCGCCGGCCGAGATGAAGATCTTGGCGCCGGTCAGCTTGTAGGTGCCGTCGGGCTGGGGCTCGGCCTTGGTGCGCAGCAGGCCCAGGTCCGTGCCGCAGTGCGGCTCGGTCAGGCACATGGTGCCGGTCCACTCGCCACTGGTCAGCTTGGGCAGGTAGAGGGCCTTCTGCTCGGGCGTGCCGTGGGCGTGCAGGGCCT
>NZ_CAJYGK010000029.1 GCF_913773725.1 uncultured Aquabacterium sp.
GGTGACCACGGTGTGCAACTCGGCCCCCATCTCGTTCAGGAGCGAGCCCGCCGCCAGCAACAGGTCCGGCTCGGCGCCGATGGCCACCCGCTTGCCGCCCAGATAGAAGTGCCCGTCCAGCATGGCGTCCAGCAACTGGCTGCGCTGACGGCGGTACCTTGCAGGCACGGGCCGGCCGCTGAGTTCGGACAGGGCCATCAGGAAGGCATCGTTGCAGGCCAGGCCCGTGAGCCGATCGAACAAGCGGTACGGCACCCCCGTTCGCTGCTCCAGGGCTTCGGCGGCCTCGCGCATCTGCTCGCCCACCGCCAGCGTGAGGACGGACGCGCCCATGCGAAGGATGTCGTCGTGAGAGGTGCCGCCCAGTGTGGTGCCGCGCCAGTCAGGTGGGATGTGGCCATCCAGCGACCCCGAGACGTCTGGCAAGGTGATCACGGTCAGCCCGAAGGCCTCGATGATTTCCTTGAGCTCTTCCAGATCCCCGGGAGTGAGGTGAGAGCCGGGTAACAGGTTGACCTGCGTGGCCAGCGCGGCCGCTGGCGCATCGGGTGAGCCTGTCTCGGGCACAAGGTGGCGCACGATGGCCGTCACGGCGTGCTTCCAGCCGTCCTCGAATGCGCCGACGTAATCAGGTGTCGACACGTACACCAGCGCCGTGCCATCGAGTTCCGGCTTGCGCGACCGCACCGTCGTCAGGTAGCCGTCCACGTCGTCGCCCTTGGTCTCGGTCAGGCCGGTCGAGCACAGCGCGATGATGCGGGGCGCCGCCCGCTTGTGGATGTTCAGCAATGCGGTCTCGATGTTCTCGTAGCCCCCGAGGATGGTGGTCACCTCGTTCATCGCCGTGGTCTGCAGCGGAATGGCCTCTTTGAAGTGACGCACCAGCAGCACGAGCCCGAAGGAGGTGCAGCCTTGTGAGCCATGCATGACCGGCATGCAACTGTCCAGGCCCATGAACGCATAGCTCGCGCCCAGCGGCTGGCTCATCTTGAGCGGGTTGACCGCGCAGGCCTTCTTCGATTCGACCGTCTTCGCCATGGTGTCGTCCCTTCAGGCGTGGGCCATCATCCCGGCATCGGCCTCATCCCAGGGCGCCGGAATGCGCACCTGCTGCCACACCGGGTTGTGCAAGGCCCGGTCGATCTCGTCGACCAGCTCCACCATGCCTTCGTAGCCGGCATACGGGTGATGCCGCTCCTGGTTGATGTCCAGCCAGGGCATGCGGGCCTTGAGCGCAATGAACTGCGAGCGGCCGCCGGACAGCATGATGTCGGCCCGGGCGTCGCGCAGCATGTTGTACATCTCGCGCGGCGTCATGTCGTCGATCATGTGGGCGTCGTCGCCCATGATCTCCTTGATCTTCTCTTTGTCTTCCTTGGTGGACTTCTTCACCGAGGTGCCGACGATCTCCATGCCGACTTCCTGCAAGGCAGACACCACCGACCAGCTCTTGACCCCACCGGTGATCAGCAGCACGCGCTTGCCCTTGAGCCGGGCGCGGTAGGGCTCCAGTCGCTTCCAGGCCCGTGCTTCTTCCACCTCGATGAGCCGCTCGGTGCGGTCGATCAGGTCGGCGCCTGCGCCCTGCTGAACCAGCAGTCGGGCAATCTGGCGCAGCGTGTCGCTCATGTCGCCGATGCCGTAGAACGAGCCTTCGAAGTACGGGATCCCCCACTTCTGCTGCATGCGCGTGGCGATGTTGATCATCGACTTCGAGCACACCATCATGTTGACCCTGGCGCGGTGGCTGCTGGCGACCTCGTCGTAGCGGCCGTCGCCCGAGATGCAGCTCAGCACGCGCACCCCCAGCGCATCGAGCAGCGGCCGGATCTGCCACAGCTCGCCCGACAGGTTGTACTCGCCGATGATGTTGATGTCGAAGGGGGTGGTGAACGCCGGCTCCCGGGTGCCGATCACATGGTCGAGGATGGCCTCGCCGCCCAGCTTGTTGCCCAGGTTCTTCGGGCCGGCAAAGCCCGGGCTGTTGACCGGGATCACCGGCTTGCCGAACTTCTCGCTCGCCTTCTTGCACACCGCCTCGATGTCGTCACCGATCAGGGCGGTCACGCAGGTCTGGTAGACAAAGACGGCAGGCGGGTCGTACTTCTCGATGATCTCCCGCACCGACCTGAACAGGCGTTTCTCACCGCCGTAGATCACATCCAGTTCGTTGATGTCGGTGGTGAAGCCCGAGCGGTACAGCATCGAGCCCGAAGAAGCGCTGTGCCGGTTGTCCCAGCTGTTGCCCTCGCAAGCGATCGGGCCGTGCACCAGGTGGGCCACGTCCACGATGGGCTGCAGCGCGATCTTGGCGCCGTCAAACGCGCACCCCCCGGCGGCCGCACCGGGCGACAGCTGCTTGGTGCAGCCCTTCTTGCGCGCCTTGTCGGTCTTGCCCTGGTTCTTGTCGCAGCCCGGCTCGTCAAAGACCTGGGCAATCTTCTGTTTCAGCGAGACGGACATGAGGGGCTCCCGGTTGAGGCGGTTGCCCTGTCCATTGCAGCTTCGATGCCAGCGCCGAAACCCTTTCAAATCAAGAACTTAAGCAAAAGGGCCCGCCTGAGCGAGCCCTTCAAAACCCCACAAACCCGACAAGCGGGCTGTCAGGAACACGCCATCAACCGCCCACCGGGGCCTCGGCACAGCGGCGGGCCAGGTGGGCCAGCGCCTCTTCCACCTGATCGACCAGCACCAGGCAGAGGTCACCCGGCTGCAGGCGCGACAAGGCCGTGTCGATGGCCGCGAACTCGCCGCGGATCTCCTCCACATGCTGCACGCGCTGCGCCCGGCTCAGGCCGTCACGCAGCAGCGCCAGCACCTCGCCATCCTCGCGTCCGCGCTGGCAAGCATCCTGATAGAGGAAGAAGTCGTCGAAGGCCTCGCCCAGAATGGCCGTCTGGTCCCGGATGTCCTCGTCGCGGCGGTCGCCTGCGCCACTGATCACCACCGACCGCCGCTTGGCAGGAATGGCGTTGACCGCCGACACCAGCGCCTTCATCGCGTCGGGGTTGTGGCCATAGTCCGCGATCACGGTCGCGCCCCGGTAGTCCATCACATTGAAGCGGCCCGGTGCATTGTCGGAGTCGTTCACGAAACTGGCCAGGCCGGCACGGATGACCTCCCAGTCCAGACCCGCACTCCAGGCCGCGCCGACCGAGGCCATGACGTTCTCGATCTGGAAACCGATGGTGCCGTTGCGTGTAAGCGGAATGTCGCGCAGCGGCAGGGTCTCGCGCCAACTGCCTTCCGAGACGACGATCGCCCCCTCGTCCACGCACAGGGTGCGCTTGCCCTGCGCACGGTGTGCCGCCAGCACCGGGTTGTGCGGGTCCAGCGCGAAGAAGATGATGCCACCCGGGCACTTGGGCGCCATGGCCACCACGATGGGATCGGCCGCGTTCAGCACGGCGTAGCCTTCGGGCGCCACGTTCATGACGATCACGCGCTTGAGCACCGCCAGGTCTTCCACCGTGGTGATGTAGTTCAGACCGAGGTGGTCGCCAGCGCCGATGTTGGTCACGACCGCCGTACCGCAGCGGTCGAAGCCCAGCCCCTCGCGCAGGATGCCGCCCCGTGCGGTTTCGAACACCGCCGCGTCCACATCCGGGTGCATCAGCACGTTGCGTGCGCTCTTGGGACCCGAGCAGTCCCCACTGTCGATCTGGCGGCCATTCACGTACACGCCGTCGGTATTGGTCATGCCCACGCGCAGGCCGTTGGTGGCCAGCAGGTGCGCGGTCAGGCGTGCCGTCGTCGTCTTGCCATTGGTGCCGGTCACCGCCACGATGGGAATGCGCCCGTCGTCGCCCGCCTTGTACAGGTTGGCGATCACGGCTTCGCCCACATTGCGGCCCTTGCCATAGGACGGCGACAGGTGCATGCGCAGACCCGGGGCCGCGTTCACCTCGACGATGCCGCCGTTCTGCTCTTCCAGCGGACGATGCACGCTTTCGGCCAGCACGTCCACACCGCAGATCTCGAGCCCGATGCACTGCGCTGCCGCGATGGCACGGGCGGCCACTTCTGGATGCACGTCGTCCGTCACATCGGTCGCGGTGCCGCCGGTCGACAGGTTAGCGTTGTTGCGCATGATGACGCGGCGCCCCTTCTCGGGCACGTCGTCCGGCGTCAACCCCTGCACCTGCAGCCGGGCCACGGCGATCTCGTCGATGCGGATCTTGGTCAGCGACGTGGCGTGGCCGTCACCGCGACGCGGGTCTTCGTTGACCTTGGCCACCAGCTCGCGGATGGTGTGCACGCCGTCGCCGATCACGTGGGGCGGATCGCGGCGGGCCGCGGCCACCAGGCGGTCACCCACCACCAGCAGGCGGAAGTCGTTGCCCGGCAGATAGCTCTCCACCATCACCTCACCGTACTCGGCGGCCACCTTGAAAGCGATCTCGAGGTGGTCGGTGCTGACGATGTTGACGGTGACGCCCTTGCCCTGATTGCCGTCGCGGGGCTTGACGACCACGGGCCAGCCGATCTCGGTGGCCACCTGGCAGGCGTCGGCGAAGTCGATGACCGGACGGCCCTTGGGCACCGGCACGCCGGCTGCGGCCAGCAGGCGCTTGGTGAGGTCCTTGTCCTGCGCGATGGACTCCGACACGGCACTGGTGTTGTCTACCTCGGCGGCCCAGATCCGGCGCTGCTTGCTGCCCCAGCCAAACTGCACGAGGCTGCCTTGCGTCAAGCGGCGATACGGAATCCCACGCACCACGGCCGCGTCCACGATCGAGCCGGTGCTCGGGCCCAGGCGCACATCCTCATCCAGTTCACGCAGTTCCGCGAGCGCCGCATCCACGTCGAACGGCTGCCCGCCCAGCGCCGCCTCGACCAGCTTCAACGCGTGGTCGAAGGCCTTCCTGCCCACCGGTTCCTCGCTGTACTCGACCACGACCTGGAACACACCCGACTCCACCGTGGCCGAGGTCCGGCTGAAGGTCACGGGGCAACCGGCCTGAGCCTGCAGCGCCAGGGCCACGGTTTCCAGCACATGGGCCAGGCTGATGTGCCCGGGCCGGCCATCGGGCCGCAAGGGGCCCATTGCAGGGAACAGCTCTCTCAATCGGGCTTCGAAACCGCTGAGCGCCTCGATGTTGCACTCGGCAGGCTCACATGCCACCACCGCTTCGATGGCGGTGTGGCGACTCCAGAGGTTGGGGCCACGCAGGGCCCGGATACGGGACACGTCCATGAGGATCTCTCGTTAGCGCAATGGCCTGTTCTTGTGTTCAGGACTTGGGGGCGGGATCGAAGGTCTCGAGCCCGGCACCGATGAGTTCGGGCGAGATGCCCAGCGCCCAGGCCGCCGCCACGGCCGCCAGAAGCGACCGGACGCTGGCCCCGCTGAGCGGCTGATCCGCCGCCGTGCTGGCAAGCCGGCGCGCCGCCGCCCCGTTCAGGTCGGCACACGGCACCATGACGTGGCCGTTGTGCCCCAGCACCACGTGGTGGCCGTCCACCGACACGGTGCGCCCGCCCTTGGCACGGTGGGCCACCAGCACCGGGTTGGCGTGGTCGGTGTCATAGAAGATCACCTCGCCATCGCACAGATCGGCCATCTCCACCAGGCGCGGGTCGGCGGCATTCAGCACGCCGACGCCGTCGGACAGCACCACATCGATCTGGGTGCGCAGCACCTTGAACATCTGCTCCGGCTCGTGGATGTCGTGCTCGGCCAGCGCAGGTGCCACAGGGGGCTCGGCACCAAGCAGGTCGGTGACCACCCCCACTGCGCACCGGTCATAGGCCAGGCCGTCGTTCAGGATGCTGGCCGCCCCGTTCTCGAGGACGACGGCGTTCACCTCGCGGTTCATCAGCAGGCGCTGGCCAGCGGCAAAGTGGGCGCGCTCCCCGGCTTCGACACGGCGCGTGCCCAGGAACAGGCCGTCGCGGCACGCCAGGCCCACGTGCTTGCCGCTCAGGTGCAGCAACCACGCAATCAGCCGGGCGATCTGGCTGGTGCCGACCGAGCCGGCCACCCCGACGATCGGCACCCGGCCGGTCTCGGTCTCGTCGAACAGGTGGTCGGCAATGGCCTTGCCCACCGGCCGCGGCAGCCCTTCGGCCGGCTTGAGGTGCATCAGCAGGCCCGGGCCGGCATTGACCTCCACGATGGCGCCGCGCTGGGCCGCCAGCGGCTTGGAAATGTCCTGCACCACCAGGTCGATGCCAGCGATGTCGAGGCCCACCACCCGGGCCGCCAGACCACACTGGTAGGCCACGTCGGGGTGCACGTCGTCGGTGCAGTCGATGGCGACGTTGCCGTTGCGCTGCACCAGCACACGCTGGCCCTCGGCGGGAACCGAACTGCCGTCCAGCCCCTGGCGCTCCAGCAGCAGGCGCATCGTGGGCTCGCGCTCCAGGATGATGGTCTCGAGCGGGAACTCCTCCGCCTCGCCACGACGCGGGTCGCTGTTGAGCTGGTCGTCGATGAGCTTGGTCACCGGGTCGCGGCCGTTGCCCACGATCCACAGGCTTTCGCCGCGGGCCGCCGCCACCACCTTGCCCCCGACCACCAGCACCCGGTGCTCGTCACCCGGGATGAAGCGCTCGACGATGACATCGCTGCCCTCGGCCTCGGCGACCTTGTAGGCGGCCTCGATGTCGGCGCGTTCGGTCAATTCGAGCGACACACCCCGCCCGTGGTTGCCGTCGAGCGGCTTGACCACCACCGGCACGCCGATGTCTTCGGCGGCGTCCCAGGCTGCTTCAGGGCTGTCCACCACCTCGCCTTCCGGCACGGGCACGCCACAGGCTTTCAGCAGCGTCTTGGTCAGGTCCTTGTTGCCGGCAATGCCCTCGGCAATCGCGCTGGTCTTGTCGGTCTCGGCCGTCCAGATGCGGCGTTGCGCCGCCCCATAGCCCAGCTGCACCAGGTTGCCTTCGTTCAGGCGGATGTGCGGAATGCCGCGGTCGGTCGCGGCATTGACGATGGACGCCGTCGACGGGCCCAGGTAGCAGTCGTCGATCTGCTCGCGCACCAGCTCGACGGCGGCCTTGACGTCGAAGGGCTCGTCGTTGATGGCCGCCATGATGAGGGCGTGGCCCTGCTGCAGGGCCACACGGGCCACCTGTTCGTCGCGGGCCCGGAACACCATGCGGTACACGCCGCGGCGGCTGGTCGAGCGGGTCTGCCCGAAGCCGGTCGGCATGCCGGCCAGGTTCAGCAGCTCGATCACGATGTGCTCCAGCACGTGCCCGCACCAGGTGCCTTCCTGCAGGCGCTGCAGAAAGCCGCCGCGCTCGCCCACCCCGCAGTGGTGCTCGATCAGCGCCGGCAGCCACGCCGTCAGGCGATCGTTGAAGCCCGGCAGTGTGTTGGAGGGGCAATCCTCCAGCTCGCCCAGATCGAGCCAGACCTCCAGCACCGAGCGGTACGTCCAGATGTTGGGGCCACGCAGGTAGTTGATGCGCAGGAGCGCGATGTCGTTCTTCTTGGTCATGGGGCGACAGGGGGGCGCAGGGGGGTGCAGGCGAGGCAGAAAGATGGATCGGATGACACCGGGAAGGCTGCTTCGGTCAAAATGCGACACCTCGCACGAGGGGCCGAAGCGGGGCCCCTGTGTCGGGCCAACGGATCAACATGCACCATCACCATCCTGCTGACGACGCCACCGGGCGTCGGGCTGTTACGAATCTGGCCAGCTCGGACTGGTCGCTGGCACCCGGAGAGAACGTTTTATGTCGCCTTGAGGTTGACTTGAACGCTCAACTTCGTTTTCAGACGGCCTCCATTGTCCTTTCCGACCAGCGCATCGGCACCCTCCCCCAGCCGGGCGCCCCCTGGCAGACGTGGCCCCTGACCCCGGATCTGGCCCTGCAACACCACGACCACGCCGGCGTCGGCACCCTGGAGTTGGTGTCGGCGCAAGGGCGCCTGGCCGTGTGGTATTTCACACTCGAACACCAGGTTCAGGTGGTTCGGCTGATCGAACAGTTCGAGCGCCACCAGGCTGCCCTGCACACCGGCGAGACCCCGGCCGAGGACGACAAGGCCCAGTGCCCGAGCTGCAAGGCGCCCCTGCCTCCGGAAAGCGACGAGTGCCCCGTGTGCCACCGCGAGCTGCAGACACCGCCCTCGACCTGGGTGCTGCTGCGGCTGTGGCGCTTCGCCCGGCCCTACCAGGGCAAGCTGCTGGCCGGCTTCCTGCTGACGCTGGCCTCCACGGCCGCCACGCTGGTGCCGCCTTACCTGACCATGCCGCTGATGGACAAGGTGCTGATCCCGTTCCAGAACGGGCAGGCCATCGACACCAGCCTGGTGTTGCTGCTGCTCGGCGGGCTCCTGGGCTCCGCGCTGGTGGCCTGGGCGCTCGGCTGGGCGCGCACCTACCTGCTGGCCCTGGTGTCCGAGCGCATTGGCGCCGACCTGCGCACCACCACCTACGAGCACCTGCTGCGCCTGTCGCTGGACTATTTCGGCAGCAAGCGCACCGGCGACCTGATGAACCGCGTCGGCTCGGAAACCGACCGCATCAACGTCTTTCTGTCGCTGCATGCGCTCGATTTCGCCACCGACGTGCTGATGATCGCGATGACGGCGGCCATCCTGGTCTCCATCAACCCGTGGCTGGCCCTGGTCACCCTGGTGCCCCTGCCCTTCATCGCCTGGCTGATCCACCTCGTCCGCGACCGTCTGCGCACCGGATTCGAGAAGATCGACCGCGTCTGGGGCGAGGTCACCAACGTGCTGGCCGACACCATTCCGGGCATCCGCGTGGTCAAGGCGTTCGCCCAGGAGCAGCGCGAAGCCAACCGCTTCCGGGCCGCCAACCAGTACAACCTGCAGGTCAACGACAAGCTCAACAAGACCTGGTCGCTGTTCTCCCCCACCGTGTCGCTGCTGACCGAAATCGGGCTGCTGGTGGTGTGGGCCTTCGGGATCTGGCTGGTGTCGGAAAACGACATCACGGTCGGGGTGCTCACCGCCTTCATCGCCTACATCGGCCGCTTCTACGGCCGGCTGGACTCGATGAGCCGCATCGTCTCGGTCACGCAGAAGGCCGCCGCTGGCGCCAAGCGCATCTTCGACATCCTCGACCACGTCTCGAACGTGCCTGAGCCGGCCAACCCGGTGAAACTGCCGGCCCTGCAAGGCGGCATCCGCATGGAGCAGATCGCCTTTCGCTACGGCAGCCGCTCGGTCATCCGCAACCTGAGCCTCGACATCCGACCGGGCGAAATGATCGGACTCGTGGGCCACTCCGGTTCCGGCAAGAGCACGCTGGTCAACCTGATCTGCCGCTTCTACGACATCACCGACGGGGCCATCAAGGTCGATGGCATCGACATCCGCCGCGTGGCCGTGGCCGATTACCGGCAGCACATCGGCCTCGTGCTGCAGGAGCCCTTCCTGTTCTTCGGAACGATTGCCGAGAACATCGCCTACGGCAAACCCGATGCGACCCGCGACGAGATCATCGCCGCCGCCCGGGCTGCGCATGCCCACGAGTTCATCCTGCGCCTGCCGCAAGGGTATGACTCGCTGGTCGGTGAGCGCGGCCAGGGCCTGTCGGGGGGCGAGCGACAGCGCATCAGTATTGCGCGCGCGCTGCTGATCGACCCGAAGATCCTCATCCTGGACGAGGCCACCTCCGCCGTGGACACCGAGACCGAGAAGGAGATCCAGCGCGCACTGGACAACCTGGTCAAGGGCCGCACGACGATTGCGATTGCCCACCGCCTGTCCACCCTGCGAAAGGCCGACCGCCTGGTGGTGATGGACCGTGGCCAGGTGGTGGAGGTGGGCCCCCATGACGAACTGATGGCCCGCCAGGGCGCCTACTGGCGCCTGTACGAGGCCCAGGCGCGCAAGGCCGAGCAGGATGCCCTGCTGGACGCCGAGCCGCCCTCTCCCAACGCCGAGAACCCGGCCTGACACCGAGCGCGACATGAGCGACTTCCAGATCACCCGAGACGCCTTTGGCAAGCTGGTCTACACCGGCGCGGACGGCGTGCCCCACGTCGGTGTCGTGCCGGTGCGCGCCTTCCCGATTGCCGCGCCAGACGAAGGCCTCTCCCTGATCGGCCCGGATGGCCACGAACTGGCGTGGATTCCCCGCCTCAGCGCCCTGCCCGAAGCGCAGCGCGCGCCCATCGAAGCCGAGTTGGCGGTGCGCGAGTTCACGCCCACCATCACCCGCATCCGCGAGGTCTCGACCTTTTCGGTGCCCAGCACCTGGCATGTCGACACCGACCGGGGTCCCACCGAGGTCGTGCTCAAGAGCGAAGACGACATTCGCCGACTGGGCAACGGTCGCCTGCTGATCGGCACCAGCCACGGCCTGAACCTCGCGATCCGCGACATGGCCGCACTCGACCGGCATTCGCGCAAGCTGCTCGAGCGCTTCCTCTGATCCGGTCGGGTCGCTGACGTCGGCTGCCCGTCAGTTCTCGGCGACGACGTCGAGCGCAAGAAGCTGCGCGCGCAAGGCATGCAGTGCGCGCCAGCCACCGGGCTGCGCGAACAGCGGCTCCTGCCCTTCCGTGGCCAGAACGGCCTCAGGGTCGGAGCGGTACACCCGCACCGTCTGCAGCGTCCCACCCGGGCCCGTTCGCGCCTGCAACGCGGCGCTGCAGGCGTCCTCCACCGTCACGGCGTTCGGCTCGTAGGCGCCCCGCCCCAGCACGTAGTCGGCGCGGTGCAGCGGCCGGTCCCAGCCGTACTCGTCTCCAAGCCGGCAGATGCCGGGAAAGGCCGCCCGCGCGTCGTCGGGCGGGCCTTCGTGCCCCACCAGGTCCAGCAGTTCCGCTGCCGTGCTCACATCATGGATCTCCCATGCATGGAGCTCGTCTCCCTCTGCCGTCTTGCGCAACAGGTCGTCCGCATCAAAGGCGAACCAGCACCGTGGCATGCCCTGGTGGGGCACTTCCAGCACGTAGATCATGGGGCAGCCCTACTCGACGCCTTCGGCCGCCGCCTTGGCCCAGGCCACCTTGCGGAAGCGCTCGGCAATGGCCACCGGGTCGTTGTCGAACGTGCGCCGCGCCGCGTCCAGCGCACCCTGGGCAATCGCGGCCTCGTCGTGCCGCAGCGGAATCCGCCCACCCACGTGCGTGGCCCCCGGCACCGCCCGCGCAATCGCCTGGCGGTTGGGGTGCTCGGTCAGGGGAACCAGGGTGTCGGCCTCCGGCACGCCCCCGAGGCAGAGCCAGCCATCGACCACCTCGACCTTGCGGCCGTCCATCGTCGTCTTCACATACACGGCTTCAGACATGGATACCCCTTCTCGACACAGCGGGCGGCCCGCCCAAGGTCAGCGGATGATGTCGTACGAGTAGTCGGTCTTGCCCGGCACGATGGTGTTCGCATCGAGCGTTTCGAAGTACTCGTCGAGCAGGTTCACCAGCACGCGCAGCCCGCCCTCGTAACCCCAGGTGGGATAGCGGTGGTAGTGGTGCCGGTCGAAGATCGGGAACACCATTCGGATCAGCGGGGCCCCGGTGTCACGCTCGAGGTACTTGCCGTAGGTGTTGCCGATCAGGAAATCCACCGGCTCGGTGTGCAGCAGCGAACGCATGTGCCAGAGATCGCGCTTGGGATAGGACTTGCAGCCCGCGCCATAGGGCGAGGCATCGAACACGGCCTGCATGCGTGCGGCCCACTTCTCGTCCCCGTTGGTGGCCAGCACGTGAGCCGGCTCGGCCCCCAGCTCCAGCAGGAACCGGCTCAGGCCCAGCATCTGGTCCGGGTCGCCGTACAGCGCATAGCGCTTGCCGTGCAGGTGAGCCTGGCTGTCGGCCATCGCGTCCACGAGCTGGCCGCGCTCCTTCTCGAGCTCGGCCGGCACCGGCTTGCCGGTCAGGCGCGACAGGGCCATCACGAACTCGTCGGTGCCCGCCACGCCCACCGGGCAGTTCAGCGTCACCACCTCCTGGCCCTTTTCCTTCAGGTACTTGGTGGTCTTCTCGCAGCAGAACTCCTGCATCACGATGGTCGCCTTCGCGTGCAGCGCCCGCTCCACCTCGGCCTTGGTCGTGCCGCCCTCATACATGCGGAACTCGCCGTCGGTGGGGGTGTTCCACACCTCGGACGGATCGCACAGCACGGTGTAGTCCACGCCGAACAGCCCGAAGATGCGCCGGATTTCCTTCATGTTGCCGACGACGAAGCCATCGAAGCCGCCGATGAAGTTGATCGAGTCGTTCGGCACGCGGGTCAAGGCTTCACCAGCCCCGGACTTGCCATCCCAGAAGTGCTTCAGGATGCCGAGCAAGGCGTTGTCGTAGCCGGTGATGTGGCTGCCCACAAAGGCCGGCGTGTGTGCAAACGGCACGTCGAACTCGGCCGGCACCGAGCCCTTCTGCTTGGCGTTCTTGATGAAGGCGTCCAGGTCGTCCCCGATGACCTCGGCCATGCAGGTGGTCGACACCGCGATCATCTCGGGCTGGTAGAGGTTGTAGGTGTTGGCCAGCCCGTCGATCATGTTGTTCAGGCCGCCGAACACCGCCGCATCTTCGGTCATGGACGACGACACGCAAGACGTCGGCTCCTTGAAGTGGCGCGAGAAGTGCGAACGATAGTAGGCCACGCACCCCTGTGAGCCATGCACGAAGGACATCGTCTTCGCAAAGCCGTTGGCCACAAAGACGGCGCCCAGCGGCTGACAGGCCTTGGCGGGGTTCACGACCAGGGAGTCGCGCTTGAAGTTCTTCTCCTTGTAGTCCTCGGTCTTGGTCCACTCGATGATCTGCTTGATCTTGTCATCGGTGTGGTTGAACTCGAAGGCCTTCTTGCCCTCGAGCATGGACTGGTACTCCGGTTCACGGAACAGGAACTCGTGGTCAAGGACCTTGTCTGCGCTTTGCGGCATGGTGTTCTCCTGGAAAACAGAAATCGCGGGGTTGAAGGGGGACGACACGCTCTTCGGCCGTCACCCCCGGGTCGGCATCAGGCCGCTTGCTTCCACGGCGCCTTGGTCAGGCCCCAGATCGGGCTGGAGATCGCCATGTCCATGTCACGCGCGAAGATGGCAAAGCCGTCGTAGCCGTGATAAGGGCCGGAGTAGTCCCAGCTGTGCATCTGGCGGAACGGCACGCCCATCTTCTGGAACACGTACTTTTCCTTGATGCCCGAGCCCACGAGATCAGGCTGGACCTTCTCGACGAACTTCTCGAACTCGTAGCCGGTCACGTCGTCGTAGATCAGCGTGCCGTCCTTGATGTAGTGCGTGGTGCGCTGGTAGTCGTCGTTGTGGCCGAACTCGTAGCCGGTTCCCACAACCTCCATGCCCAGGTCCTCGTACGCGCCGATGACGTGACGCGGACGCAGGCCGCCCACGAACAGCATCACCTTCTTGCCCTGCAGGCGCGGCTTGTACTTGTCGATCACGGCCTGCATCAGCGGCTTGTACTTCGCGATCACCTCTTCGGCCTTGGCCTTGATCGTGTCGTCGAAGTGGGCGGCGATCTCCCGCAGCGACTTCTCGATCATCGACGGCCCGAAGAAGTTGTACTCGACCCATGGGATGCCGTACTTCTCTTCCATGTGCCGGCTGATGTAGTTCATCGAGCGGTAGCAGTGCAGCACGTTGAGCTTGGCCTTGGGCGTGTTCTCCAGCTCGGCAATCGTGCCGTCACCGGACCACTGAGCGATCACGCGCAGCCCCATCTCTTCCAGCAGGATGCGGCTCGACCACGCATCCCCGCCGATGTTGTAGTCGCCGATGATGGCCACGTCGTACGGCGTGGGCACGAACTCGTGTTCCTTGCGGGTCTTGCCGTCGAACACCCAGTCACGGATGGCGTCGTTGGCAATGTGGTGGCCCAGCGATTGCGACACACCCCGGAAGCCTTCGCAGCGCACCGGCACGATGGTGTGGTTGTCGTACTCCTTGGACTTCTTCTTCGACACGGCCTCGATGTCATCGCCGATGAGGCCGATCGGACACTCCGACTGCACCGAGATGCCCTTGTTCAGCGGGAACAGCTCCTGGATCTCGTCGACGATCTTTTCCAGCTTCTTGTCGCCGCCGAAGACGATGTCCTTTTCCTGGAAGTCCGACGTGAACTGCATGGTGACGAAGGTGTCCACCCCCGTCATGCCGATGTAGTAGTTGCGACGGGCCGCCCAGCTGTACTGCCCGCAGCCCACCGGCCCGTGCGAGATGTGGATCATGTCCTTGATCGGGCCCCACACCACCCCCTTGGAGCCGGCATAGGCGCAGCCCCGGATGGTCATCACACCTGGGAGCGACTTGATGTTGGACTTCACGCCGCAGTCCGGCCTGCCTTCTTCAAAGGTGCCCAGGTGCTTGGCGCGCTTCTTGGCCATCTTCTCCGGATAGGCCTTCAGGACTTCATCGATCAAGGCCTTGTTGGTGGCCTTGCGTTCTTCAACAGTCATGCTCATGGTGCGACTCCGTGTGTGGATTCAAAGGGGTCCGTGGAGAGCTCGTCAGGTCTTCTTGTGCTCACGTCCTGCGCGACGGCGTTCCCCGGGGCCCGGGCGCGCGGGGCGCGGCCCGCGTGGACCGCGCCACCGCCCTCCCGGGCGGTGCTGGCGTCAGGCGACCAGCTCGGCTGCGGTCTTGCCGACCTGCGACTCATCGACGGCCTGCATGATCCCGTGCTCCATCAGCAGGTCTTCCAGTTCGTCCATGGTGATGGGGGTCGGGATGATGCCCTTGCCGGCATTACCGTGCACCTTGGTCGCCAGGTTGCGGTACTCGCCAGCCTGCTTGGAGTCCGGTGCGTACTCGATCACGGTCATGCGGCGCAGCTCGGCGTGCTGCACGATGTTGTCGCGCGGCACGAAGTGGATCAGCGTGGTGCCCAGCTTCTTGGCCAGCGACTCGGCCAGTTCCAGCTCCTTGTCGGTCTTGCGCTCGTTGCAGACCAGACCACCCAGGCGCACGCCACCGCTGTTGGCGTACTTCAGAATGCCCTTGGAAATGTTGTTGGCCGCGTACATGGCCATCATCTCGCCCGACATGACGATGTAGATTTCCTGGGCCTTGTTCTCGCGGATGGGCATGGCGAAGCCGCCGCACACCACGTCACCCAGCACGTCGTAGGACACATAGTCCACGCCGTCATAGGCGCCGTTTTCTTCCAGGAAGTTGATCGAGGTGATCACACCGCGGCCGGCACAGCCGACGCCCGGCTCGGGGCCACCGGACTCCACGCAACGGATGTCGCGGAAGCCGATCTTCATGACGTCTTCGATCTCCAGGTCTTCCACCGAACCGGCTTCGGCGGCCAGCGACAGGATCGTGTCCTGAGCCTTTGCGTGCAGGATCAGCCGGGTGGAGTCGGCCTTGGGGTCGCAGCCGACGATCAGGATCTTCTGACCCATTTCGGCCAGGGCAGCCAGGGTGTTCTGGGACGTGGTCGACTTGCCGATACCACCCTTGCCGTAGAAGGCAATCTGTCTGAGGGACATTGCAGTTCTCCAATTAAAAACTGAGGTTTGAAAGCAGGTTGCGAAGTCGCGACCCTGGAGAGCCTTCGGTGCCGTCTATCGGTCTTCTTCTGCCGTCACACTCTGGCCAGACATGGTCTGCGCATGCCCTCTACCGCAACGTCCGTGCCATGCACCGGCGACGGGGCCTTCCCCTGGATCCCCCCTCAGGAAGAAGCCCTGCGACGGCGGTTTCACCCTCACGGCGGGCATGTGGGAAAGGCGACAAAACCGCACAGCACGTCGGGAACGACACACGGTCGAGGGGCCGCGCCGACACGCCCCCAAGCAGGTCCGTCGCATGGGCAGGCCCGTGACCCTCTTGCCCCAGCGTTTCACACTGGTATGGCCCTTGCAGCCAGAGCACTGCGCTGTTCAGCTCGCTCAGTGAATGAGCCTGACGCGGACGCCTCCTGCCCATCGCCACAAAGGACCGACCATGACCGTCACCCTTGAGAAGCCCACCATCGAACAGACCGCCTTCGGGCCCCTGGAGTCGGCCAAGCGCCTCCAGAACCCGGTACACAAGGCGCCCACCCATCAGCCGGGCCGCTTTGGCTTCCGCGGAGAACTGGCACTGCGCTTTTCGGAGCAGCTTGCCGACGAGGCGCGTCCCCCCGAGCTCACCTGCGACCAGGTGATGGCCGTGGCCCAGGCCGGCGAGCCCACCATTCCCTTCTTTGCGGGCTACCTGCTGTCGTTCGAGCACCTCAAGGACGTCGCCGATGTGTTGGGCCCGGCGCTGAGCGCGGGAGGAAAGTACTTCCTGTTCTGCAACAACATCGACCTCAGCAAGAAGTACCAGGTGCCCTATAAAGGCGCGATGTTCTATGTGCTGCCCATCGACGAAGCCACGGTCTACAACGAACTGCTCGAGCTGCTCTACCTCGAAAAGAACGAACTCAAGCGGCTGGACACCGCGGCCAAGCTCGACGCCATCGCCAATGCAGCGATGAAGTACGACGTGACGTTCGACACCATCACCTACAGCGAAGGCCTGTCGCTGATGGGCCCGGTGCGCAACCCGAACGAGAACCGCCCGGTCTGACTCCCCTCCTTCTGCCTCGCCTAGGGCAAGCCCTTGGGCGTGGCACGAATCCATCCTGGAGGTTTTCCCGCGAGATGACGTGATTTGACGCGATCAACGGGCGAACGCCCCCGGATCCGCGGGGGGCGCATTTCGGTCTGTCGGTGCACGATTAACACCACACCAACAACGCTCGGCGTTTGACGAGCACAGCCCGAAGGAGTCCCATCATGATCGCCAGCCCTCGCTTCCGCATGACCGTCGCCGCCCTCACCCTGGCACTCGGCGCCGGCGCCGCCTCCGCAGCCGGCCTGACCCTGAACGTGGCCAACAAGCAGGCCAACTCGGTCCAGACCTTCTCGACTTTTGCGCAAAGCCAGTTCCGTCAGGTGGGCGTCACGTTCACCGCGCTGGGCAACGCCACGGCCGTCGCCAACGTCAAGGGCGCCTACAACCTGCCGATCACCACCATCACCATCGGGTCCAACCTCAAGGTGGCCTCGGGCGCCGCAGTGGGCTCCGCCCTCCAACTCGACCGCATCGGCGAAGACGAAGAGACCGGCGAGGAAGTGGCCGTCACGCTGACCCTGGCGAACTTCAAGATCGACTACACACGCAATCTGGTGCTGGCCGATGCCACCCCGAAGGGCGGCACCACCATCCCCCAGATGCCGCTGTACAGCTTCACGGTGAACGAGGCGCTCAAGTTGAAGTACGTGTTCCCGCTGACGATCACGGGTCATGAAGAGCTCAGCAAGCTCTTCCTGACGCCGGAAGCCAAGAGCCTGTTCATCAGCGCGCTGAAGCTGCCCTCGTTCGTGATCCCCCTGCTGGACACCACCGATTTCGGCACCATCGTCAACGACATCAGCACCAAGTCGCGCAGCCCGGCGGTGCCCACCGCCCCCTACGTCGCCAACTGAACTGGCGCCCCTCCATCGGACCGCGGCGCGGGGCGACGCCCCACCTTCACAGCCCCCGACCGGGGCGGTCCGATGGGGTACCGGGATTCCCCCAAGCCTGCGGATAACCCTTAAAGCAAGGCATCAGAGAAGCTAGCGGCTTTCCCTTGGAATGGCAGCAAATGTGCCATTTGCACGGCCCCGCCCTCGACTCAGGGGGGAGGGGCCCTTCCCCCATCACGGTGAAGATAGAGCCCATGGATCGAACCGTTTCGCGAGGTTCGACTAACGACAAAGGAGCGCACCGTGAGCCTGTCCCAAGTTTTCCGTTCTGCCGCCATCTCCGCCGTTCTGGCGGGTACCGCCGTCACGGCTTCGGCCGGTGGCATCGCCATCCCGGTCAACGCCTTCGTGGCGAATTCGGTCCAGGACTTCTCTATTGAAGCCAACCAGAACTTCCGTCAGGTCGGCATCAAGGTCTCGGCCAAAGGCACGGCTTTCGCCAACGCCGACAAGGTCAACTCCTTTACCCTGCCAGTCACCAGCATCACCATCAGCCCGCTGCTGAAGATCCTGTCGGGTACGGCGCAAGGCTCGGCCCTGCAGTTCGACCGCATCGGGGAAGACGAGGAAACCGGCGAAGAAGTCGCTACGCGCCTGACGCTGGCCAACTTCACCATCAACTACACCACCAAGCAGGTGCTGGCCGATGCGACCGCCTATGGCGTCACCAAGAAGCAGCTGCCGATCTTCAACTTCCAGACCCTGACCCCGTTGGGCCTGAAGTACAAGTTCCCGCTGACCATCACCGGCCACGAAGTGCTGGGCGACCTGGCCCTCACGCCGGAAGCCCGTGAGCTGTACCGTGTCAACCTGAAGCTGCCCGACTTCGTCGTGCCGCTGCTGACCTCGCTGCGTTTCGGCACCCTGACCCAGGACATTTCGACCAAGCTGCGCTCGACGCCTGTCTCGACCAAGCCTTACGTTCCTGCTGACTGAGCGTCTCGCCGATGCCACTGGCGTGCATCGCACGCCAGCCAAAGTCAAAATGTGATCCGGCCTTCCTGGAACCTCTGCACTCCAGGATCGCCGGATCATCCTTTTTTGTGCGACCGACCATGATCACCTACCAGCAATCAAGACCCACCCAACGTCTGCTGCTCGTCGCCGTGGTGGCGGCCATTGCCGGGGGCGGGCTGTGGGCCTACTTCCGCTCAGATGCGCCACCGGCACAGGAATCGGCATCGGCACCTGGCGCGCAGGCGCAGGCCGACAGCACCGTCACGTCGCCCTTTGCCTCGGCGCAAGACAGCCTCACGCCGGATGGCCGTCCCATCCACATCCAGCCAGACGAGTGGCAGGCGCTCAATGCCGCCCTGAAACGCCAACCGGACCCGCGCACCGAGGCCCTGCGCATTGCCAGCTATGTGCGTTACCAGCATGACTTCGAGTTCTGGCAGTCGACGATCGATTCGAAGAACGTGGCCGCGCGGCACCAGCTTGCGGAACAGTTGCTGGCCCAGTTGCCCGACCGTGTGGCGAAAGGCGAGTTCACCGGCATGGAAGCCGTGCTGATGGGCACTGTCCTGCTCGGCGACCTCGAGCCCGATGAGGTGAAACGCCAGCAGCGCATCGACGAATGGACGCAGAAGCTGGGGACCGTGGCACCGCAGCCGTCGGACGAGAAGCAGCTGGCAGACAAGGACCGCGTGACCGCCTTCATGCGCAAGCGCGCCGAAGCCTTCCTCGAATGGCAGGCTCTGCCCGCAGGCGAACGCACCCAGGAGCGCCTGGACAAGGGCATGGACGAAGCACAGCGCTGGTACACCAGCGGCGAGGAGTGAACCGGCGCGGGTGACGAGGGCGGGACAAGCCTTGACATGGCGCAAGGCACGCCGGAGGGGGGCGCTCAGAATCAGGTCGAAATGCGTTCTGTCATCGACCCATAGGAGGCCATCATGCCCGCCACCGTCATTGCCGCTCCCCTGCAAAGCACCACGCCCCGTGGTCGCCCGATCCAGCCGTTCGATGTGCTCGACGCCTGCCACCAGCAGATGGTGACGGCCTTGCAGAAGCTGCAGGATCTGGTGAGTCACCTGCAGGAGACCCGCGGGGTGGACGCGCAAGCCCAGGAGATGGCACGGGCCATCTTCCACTTCTTCATGGACACGGCCCGTCAGCACCACATCGACGAGGAAAAGCACGTTTTCCCCGCCATGCTGCGCAGTGGCGACGATGACCTCATCCGCCACACGCTGCGCCTGCAGCAGGACCACGGCTGGATCGAGGAAGACTGGCTCGAGCTGGCGCCGCAGATCGAGTCGATCGCTGCGGGCTACAACTGGTACAACATCGACCAGCTCACGCTTGCGGTGCCCGTGTTCGTACAGCTGTACCAGGACCACCTGGCGCTGGAAGAGTCGCTGATCTATCCCGAGGCCAAGGCCCGCATCGCGGAGTGGGACCTGCAGGGCATCGGCCGTGAAATGGCGCAGCGCCGCCGCGACAGGATCTGATCAGAAACCGGACTTGAAGCCGAGGAGTTCGACGGCGACGGGCTCCTCGCCCAGCACGGCCTGACAGGCCAGCCGCGATTTGGAGCCGACGCCGACGATGGTGTCGAGCTTCTCGTTTTCGGCACGCTGGATCTTGGACAGGCTTTTGCGCCCTTCCTGAACGAACAGATGGCAGGCGCCGCATTGGCCCTTGCCGTTGCACTGCGTGATCAGGGCCACACCTGCGGCCTTGATGGCGTCAAGCAGGCTCATGCCCGGCGTGGCGGCAAAGGTGATGCCCTGAGGCTGGATCGTGAGCACGGTCATGGTCTTCTCCTGGTCTGGGGATGGAAGTGGGATGGGTATGCCGGATGGCCGTCGCGCGCCAGGAGCGGATCACCCGGCACAGATGAGCGCAGCCACCTCGGCCAAGGGCAGTGGAATGCGGCAGATGCCCTGCTCTTCCAGGAAGCGGGCTTCCATGCGGGTGGGCTCTTCGGGCAGCACGGCCCAGTGCTGGTCGCTGGACCGCTTCATGATCTGGCGCGCAAAGGTGCGGGTCAGCTGATCGTTGAAGCGGCAGCCAAGGAAGAGGAAGCCACGCCCCTGACGTCGGCGCTGCACCTCGGCCGGGATGGGCGTCTGGATGTCGATCTCGGTCAGCACCTCGACGTAGTCGCTGTCCGACACCAGGTAGTTGCCGGCGGGCGAGCGTCCGCCAATGGGCCGGTAGACCAGCGTGCGCCAGGCCGTGGCCGGCGTGGGATCCTTGAGCCGCTCGCCGCGGGCATCGTAGAAGGCCGCCCAGGTGCTGAAGTGCTCGGACTGCGACAGCCCCTGCACCTGCCCCCAGTCGCCTTGAGGGCGCTGTGCAGCGCAAGCCCGTGTGAAGGTGTCGTCATACCAGCTCTCGACCACCATGGGCGGCGCGATGCGGGCCAGCCAGGTGTGCAGGGCGCTGGGCTGGGGCACCGCCTGGAACGCTTCGTTCATCAACTGCACCACGCTCTTGCGGTGCTTGAAGTTCTCGATGAACTGCGCCGCCTGCGTGAGGCGGTTGCGGATCTTGTGCGGCACCGTGGCCTTGGCCGTGAGCTGCGCCACCAAGGCCTCGGGCGTGGCGGGCACCGGCACATCGGATGAGAGCGACAGCACACCTGGTCCCAGGTAGGGCAGCACGCGGCCTTGCTTCATGCCGGCCACCAGATCGGCAACAAGGGCGTGGACATCGGCTGGGCGCTCCAGGACGGGCGCATCGGATTCGGGCAGGGCCAGGTCGTTCATGTCGGTTCCTGAGGGCTTGAAGGGGAATGGGGATCGCAGCGCGCGGGGCGCGCTCGCGTTCAGTAGATGGCCGCACCAGCGCCCACGTTCACGGACGTGTCCTTGAGCGTCTTGACGATGAACCGGACCTCGTCCTGGCCCAGGTGCGCGTGAAACGGCAAGGCCAGCGAGCGGTCGGCAATGCGCTCGGTGTTGGGAAACTGCGTGCGCCGATAGCCCAGCTGCTGGTAGTGAAACTGCTGGTGCAGCGGCAGACACCACGAGGCGGTCTCGACCGCGTGGCTGTCCATGTCTTCGATGATCTGGTTGCGGGCGCTGGCCGTGAAGCGCTTGCCCAGATGAACCTTGTAGCTCATCCAGTGAACCTCATCGACCTCGTCGGCGATGTAAGGCGGCTTGATGCCTTCGAAGCTCTGCATCTCGGTGTGGTACCAGGTCTCCACCTGCTTGCGCCGAGCCAGGATGCCATCGATGCGCTGCAGCTGGGCCACGCCCACCGCGGCGTCCAGCTCGCCCATGATGGCCCCCCAGGGCACACGGCTGCCCACGGACACGGAGCCCCGGTCGCGGGCCTTGCGCTCGCGCAGATAGGCCACTTCGCTGGCCAGCCTGCTGCTGTGCGTGACCACCATCGCCCCTTGCCCGCAGCACAGGGCCGAAGGCTGGCTGAAATCGAACAGGGCCACGTCACCGAAGGTGCCGACGGGCTGGCCCAGGTAGCGCGAGCCGATGGCCTCGGTGCTGTCTTCAATCAGGATCAGATCGTGGCGGTCGGCCAGCTCACGCAGCGCGCGCCACGGCGCGGGGTGGCCGTTGACGTTGGTGGCCAGGATGGCCCGGGTGCGCGGGCCGATGCGGGCCGCGGCCTGCACGGGATCCACGCTGTGAGACCAGTAGTCGATGTCGGCGATCACCGGCGTGGCGCCCACCAGCGTGATGGCGTGCGCGATCTGGTGCCAGGCATAGCCCGAGGTGATGACCTCGTCGCCCGGACCGATCTCGAGCGCGCGCAGCACCAGCACCAGGCCCAGCGTGCCGCTGTTGACGGCCACGGCGTGAGGCCGCCCCAGCCAGGCGGCAAAGGCCTGCTCGAACGTCTCGACCATGGCGCCACTGGAGAGCTGGCTGCTGCGCAAGGTCAGGACGACCTGCTCCAGCTCGGAAGGCGACATGTCCGGATCCGACAAGGTGATGAGGTCGACCAGTTCTGCGTCCATGGGGCACCTGTGTGAAAGCTGAAAGATGTGGCTCGAAGAACCTGTCAGGCCTGAGACAGCACCAGGGCGGACGCCTGGCAAGGATCCTGGGTGACCACCCAGCAATGCCCGTCGGTGGCCATCAGGTGCAGGGCACGCGCCCCGCCCTGTTCCAGCGCCACCTCGCGCACCGGCGTCTCGCCACGGAGGTCGTCCGCGTCCACCACGAGGGCGCGCAGTGGGGCGAAGCGCGCACGCAATTGCGCGGCGGCCGCACGCACACTGTCGGACCGGGCGACGATGTCGGCGGCTTCGTTCAACTGGTCTGCCGTGAGGGCCATGGCCTGCTCCTACTCGTCACCCGACGACAGCCGCCGGGCCTCGACCGTGATCGGCAGGGTCGTGCCCGCGGCCATCTCCGGCAGGCCGAGCTGCCAGCCGTTGGCCAGCGTGACCGTGCCGCCCCACATCTCGGGGCGCTCCATCGACACGATGGGCTCCTCCAGGTCCTTCTTCGGGACATAGGCCGACAGCACGCCGCGGCCGTCCTTGCGGATCATGACTTTCATGCGAAAACTCCTGGTGGGGAAACGGGATCGGATGCCGCCATCAGCGGCATGAGGGCGCCAGGGAGGTGGCTCAGCACGTGATCGACCTCGGACGCGGTGGTGTCGGCGGACAGGCTGAAGCGCACGGCACAAACGGCCTCGTCGCGGGGAACGCCCATGGCCGTCAGCACCGGTGATGCAGCCAGCCCCCCGGCCGAGCACGCGGATCCGGACGACGCCATGACGCCCAGGCGATCGAGCTGTGCCAGCACCTGGTCCGCATGCAGTCGCCCCACCCGCAGGTAGCTGGTGTTGGGCAGGCGCGGCGCGGTGGCGCCGTAAACCACCACCCCGGGCAGCGCGCGCTGCAGACCGGCCTCGAGCCGGTCACGCAGGTGCGCCATGCCACTGGCACGGGCCAGCCACACCTCGGGGCTCAGCGTCAGCGCCTCGGCCGCTGCGGCGAAGCCGGCCACCCCCGGCAGGTTCTCGGTTCCAGCCCGACGGCCCCGCTCCTGTGCGCCGGGAAACAGGGCGGGCCAGTTCAGGCCCTGCCGCACCAGCAGCGCCCCGATGCCCTTCGGGCCGTGGAACTTGTGGGCCGAGACCGACACCAGATCCGCCCCCGATGCCGCGAAATCAAAGGGCAGCTTGCCCACCAGCTGCGTG
The DNA here is from genome assembly GCF_913773725.1 of uncultured Aquabacterium sp. GTDB lineage: Bacteria > Pseudomonadota > Gammaproteobacteria > Burkholderiales > Burkholderiaceae_C > Aquabacterium. The sequence goes on from NZ_CAJYGK010000029.1 coordinate 23,528, forward strand.
GCATCGACATGCAGCAGGGCGCCAGCCGCGTGAGCCAGCCGGGCCAGCTCGCCGATGGGCATGAGCACGCCGGTCTCGTTGTTGGCGGCCATCACCGACACCAGCGACACGGCATCCGAGATCAGCGCGCGCGCCTGGTCCAGGTCCAGCTGTCCATCTGCCCGCAGGCCGATGCGGGCCACCGGCACGGCGTCAGCCTGGAGCTGACTCAGCAGCTTCAACACCCCGGCATGCTCGCCCGCACTGGCCACCAGCGCGCCTCGGCCGTTGAATCCGACCGCGCCCCGCAGGGCCATGTGGTTGGCTTCGGTGGCCCCGCTGGTGAACACGACCTCATTCGGTCGACAGTTCAGCATGCGCGCCACCCGTGCCCTCGCCTGCCCCAGCGCCACCCTGGCCGCCTGCCCGGCTTCATGCTGCGACGAGGCATTGGCCCACGTCCGCGTCATGTGCGACAGCATGGCGTCGACCACGGCCGCGCTGGGCGGCGTCGTCGCGTTGTGGTCGAGGTAGATGGGGCCGGGCGTCATCACCGTGGTCTCCGATGCCGCCGAGGCTCAAGGCCAGAAAACCCGGTCCGGGTCCTGGCACAGCATGTCCAGAAGCGGCTCCAGCAGGGGGGCCTCGTCGTGCTGCACCCAACGGGCCGCCACGTGGTCACGGGCACACAGCAGCCAGCCGCCGCCATCGAGCGGCTCGATCCGGGCGATGTCGATGACGCCGCCCTCCGGGTCGACGTTGCGCGAGCAACAGGGGCTGGTGACAAGGTAGCCCTCGTCCACACGCTGCACCAGGGGGTGCACATAGCGGTAGCGCACCCGGTCCCTCAGGGCCCGTTCGATGCGGACCCGCACGAGGTCGAACACCATCGCCGCAGGGCCGTTGTGACGCTGGCTCATGCTTCGACTCGGTCGGCTGGCGCGAGGAGGACGGCGCCGTGCGGGGGGGCGGGCCAGGCTCATGGCGCCACCGAGCCCTGCACAGCAGGCCTTGACGACGCTCCGCGGGCCTCATCGATCATCTCGTGCAGTTCGGCCAGCAACATGATTTCTTCTTCCATGCAGCCCACCACCCGCTCGCCGAATTCGACCATGTAGACCGGCTGGTTGGACGACTCATGGTGGCCGATCTGGACAATGCGGCCCTCGCTGCCGGTCTCGACGATCACGGCATCCGGCGCATGCTCGGGATGGCTGCCGTCGTTGAGCAGGTCTTCCAGGGCCACCACGGCCTGTCCCCACTGGTAGCGGGCTTCACGGGGTTCGATCATCATGTGGGTCTCCGATGCGGTGGGAAGCACTAGCGCAGCGCGCGCAGGCTCTCGGCCTTGTCGCCCAACTGGGCCAGGATCTCTTCAGGCAGATGGTCGAGCGTCATCAGCTCTTTCGCCCGCATGCCGACGCGGTAGCCGTGCTCGGTGAACTCGACGGCGTAGATGTAGAACTGCTGCAGAAAGGTGCCGATCGACACGACGTAGCCGATGTCGCCCTTCTTCACCAGGACCTCGCCAATGTCCTTGCCGGTGAACGTGCCGTCGTTGCGGATCGTCGTGCGGCTCACGACACGCTCACCGAAGGTGAAGCGAGGCGGATCGGCCAGCTCGATCACGTCGTCATCGCGGTTGATGTCAGCCATGCTCCCCTCCTGAGGTACCCAGGCGCTGTGCCACCAGCGCCCGCACGGCGCTGTCGGCATCGTCCTGCATCGTCCGCAACAAGTCCCGTCCGGCGCGCTGCCCGACTTCCCACCGCACCCGCAGGTCTTCATCCCGGGCCAGGCGCCCCAGCAAGCCGACCGGCAGGCGCGCGGCCACGATCTGACGCACCTCCGCGGCCGGGTCGTCTGCCATGGACAGCAGCAGCGGCATGTCGAGCCGGCGTGCCACTTCCTGTCGCACCAGGCTTTCGGGGTCGGCCATCAACAGGGTCAGCATGGCAGGCGGCAGACGCCGGGCCACACACTGGCGCACGCCATAGTCCTCGTCGCCCGCCATGCTGGGCAGCTGTTCCGGATCCAGCCGCTGGGCCACACGGATGCGCACCTCGCGATGCGGGTCGTCGCGCAGGCGCTGCAGCATGCGCTGAGGCAGACGCAAGGCCACCTGCAGGCGCACGGTTTCGTCCGGGTCGCCGATCAGGGCGGGCAACAGGAAGACCTCGGCGTAGCGCGCCGCAATGGCGCGCACCTCGAAGTACGGGTGTCCCAACTCACCGCCCGCCAGTTCGCGATGCCAGCGGAAGAAGCGATCGATGCGCCGCGCATATGCGTCCTGCATGCAGGCATGCCCGATCTCGCAGCCACCGGAGGCCTTCAGGTGCTCGTGAGGACACGCCCCGCAGTCGATGGGCTGCCCCCGCCAGTCCAGGGCGGCGATGTCGCCAGCCGGTGCGCGTGTGGCCGCCATCATGGGACGCTCAGTGCCGATGGCCGTGAAGCTTGATGGCGCCCACCTCGACCCGCGCCACCGACGGCGCACCCGTGTCGGCGCTGCTACAGGCACACGGCGCGGCACTCGGGTTCGTGAAGGTCAGGCCGGACTGGGTCGGCGTGTCGGCGAAATCGACGATGACGCCATCGAGCAGCAGGCAGGTCTCCGACGGCATGAAGACCTTGAGGCCGTTCACGCTGGCCACCCGGTCACCCGGGGCAGGCTCCGCCTCCACCGAGAACGCGGCGTTGTAGCCGGAGCAGCCACCCGGGGTGACGGTGAGCCGGAAGCCGGCGGTGGTCGGCAGGCCGGAGAACATCACCATGCGGCGGATGAACTTCTCGGCGGCGGGGGACACGGTCCAGTTGGGCAACATGGCGGCTTTCCTTTTCAGGCCTGGACGATGCAGCCGTCCACGGGGCAGACGGAAACGCACTGCGGCGCATCGAACTGCCCCTCGCACTCGGTGCACTTGGACGGATCGATCTTGAAGACGCCACCCTTTTCGCTGATGGCGACGTTCGGGCATTCCGGCTCGCAGGCCGAGCAGCCGGTGCAGGTGGAGGCGATGATCTTCAGTGGCATGGTGGTTCTCCTTCGGGACAAGGGGCAGGATGCGGGGTGGGGCCCCGCCGGGTGAATCAGGCAGCGGCTTCGGACGTGAAAGCGCCCTGGCGGATCGAGGCATCGCCCCGCGGCTGGTGAGCGACCTCGCCCCGGCCCACGCGGCCGGCGTAATCGGCAAACCAGCTCAAAGCCGCTTTCTCGATGAACTCGTGGGCGTACTGGTCCACCGGCTCGATGCCGGCCGCCTTCAGTTCGTCGCGCGGGCAGGCCCCGATCTTGGAAACCAGCACAGCGTGGCAGTCGTTGATGGCCTTGACGATGGACGGCAGCTGCTCGTCTTCGCCATAGCCGCCCTGGCAGTACAGGTCCACGCGGCGGTGGCCGATGAACACGGCCTGATCCCGGCTGACCTCGAAGATCTGGAACTCGGTGGCATGGCCGAAGTGCTGGTTGACCCGGCCATGCCCTTCGGTGGCCACGGCAATCAGCACCTTCATGTCGGCATCGACCTCCGGCATCGAGGCCTGGGCCGAGGCCAGCGCGTCCAGCTTGGCTGCATGCTGCTGCTGGCGTTCGGCCTCGACCTGCTCCTGGTAGCTGCGGCGCTTGTCGAGGTCGTAGACCACCTCCATCTCTTCGATCTTGTCCAGCGTGAACTCTTCCGAGCGGTCCTCGCCCAGCAGGCCCACCGCATCGGCACGGCACTGGCGGCAGTGGCGCATCAGGTTGGCGCCGCCCGCGCAGGCATCCTGCACGGCCTTCAGCTCCTGCGCGGTGGGCCCGCGCTGCCCATTCAGGCCGAAGTAGGTGCCATGCTCGGGCTCGGAGATGAGCGGCATGATGTTGTGCAGGAAGGCGCCGCGCTTCTTGACCTCGCGGTTGACCTCCATCATGTGGTGGTCGTTGACGCCGGGGATGAGCACCGAGTTGATCTTGGTGAGCACGCCCCGTGCTGTCAGCATCTCGAGGCCCAGCATCTGCCGCTCGTGCAGGATCTTCGCGGCCTCGTAGCCCGTGATGCGCCGGTGGTTGTAGAAGATCCAGGGATAGATCTTCTCGCCCACGGCGGGGTCGACCATGTTGATCGTGATGGTGACGTGATCGATGTTGTACTTCACGATTTCGTCGACCAGATCGGGCAAGGCCAACCCGTTGGTGGACAGGCAGAGCTTGATGTCGGGCGCCTGCTCGTGCAGCATGCGCATCGTGTCGAAGGTCTTCTTCGGGTTGGCGAGGCTGTCACCCGGGCCGGCAATGCCCAGCACCGTCATCTGCGGGATCTCGCTGGCCACCGCCAGCACTTTCTTGACCGCCTGGTCGGGCGTGAGCTTCTGGCTCACCACGCCGGGACGCGACTCGTTGCTGCAGTCGTACTTGCGATTGCAGTAGTTGCACTGGATGTTGCAGGCAGGGGCCACGGCCACGTGCATCCGCGCATAGTGGTGATGGGCCTCTTCGGAGTAGCAGGGATGGTTCTTGACCTTCTCCCAGATCTCGGCCGGCATGTCCTGTGGCCCATCGGATGAGCCACAGCTCGCCTTGCCTTCGCCGCCGGTGGTGCCGCACCCCCCGTGGCTTGCGGGCTCGGGCGCGGCGCCCAAGGGCTTGATCTGGCCGATGCCGATGAAGGCGGTCGGTGCAAGAGTGGAAGCGTCCATTCGTATCCCCTGGCTGTCGGGCGCATGGCCCGGATGAATGGCCCCAATGCCAGTTCCATGCCACCGTCGTTTCCCTTTCAATTCAAGGACTTGCGCCACAGGAAAGGGAATGTCTTGTCCGGCTTGGCGCCTTTGACACAGCGCGTGTCGCGGCCGGCTGTCAGGGTTGTGACAAAGGCGACAGCGCGATGTCACGCGCGTCGGCATCGCCCGTGCGGCAGCCCGATCGGCGGTGCCTGGCACAGCTCTTGTTTCCACACGCAGCGTCAACCAGGAGGAATCTCATGGCCGCATCGCTGTCCTTGTCCGATGTGAAGGCCCTCGCCCCGGAGGTGCCGATCCACCCGATGCTGCACGACGAGGTGGAGGACGTGGCGTCGCTGCTGGCCGAGTACGCTGCGGACGACAGCGACGAGACCCGGCAGCTGGTGGCGCGCATTGCGGCCTCCAGCATGGGCCCCAACCACCTGTGGGAGGACCTGGGCCTGCCCAGCCGCGCGGCCCTGGGCGACCTGATGCAACGCCACTTCCCAGCCCTCAAGGCACGCAACCATCGCCAGATGCGCTGGAAGAAGTTCATCTACCGCGAACTGTGCGAACGCGCCAGCGTGCCGGTGTGCCGCTCGCCCCACTGCGACGCATGTGACGAACAGCACATCTGCTTTGCGCCGGAAGACTGAGTGCCGCACGATCAAAAAAAAGGGGGCTCATGACATGAGCCCCCCCACACTCCCCTTTTTCAACCGTGATGACAGACTTCTAGAACTTGCGAACCTCGATGCTGTGCTTCTGCAGCGCATAGCCCATCTGACGAGGGGTGATGTTGAGCAGGCGCGCGGCCTTGGCCTGCACCCAGCCACAGCGCTCCATGGCCCAGATCAGGCGCTCGCGCTCGCCATGCGGCTTGTCGTCGTGACCCACTGCGGCACCCTGCCCGCCCACCACGGCCACATCGCCATCGGCCAGGCCATGGGCTTCGCGCGGACGCCCGGGCACCTCCGCGATCGGGATGCTCACCGATCGGCCCGCTGCCGGGCGAACCGCATCTTCACGCTCGATGTGGTGCAGCACCTGGGTCAGGCATCGGTTGTCGTGACAAGGAAAACTCAGGTCGCTGAGTTCGTCGTTCAACGCCATCGTGGCCGTGCGCTCCACGCAGTTCTCCAGCTCACGCACATTGCCGGGCCAATAGCAGCTGGTCAGCACCTTCATGGCCTTGGCCCCCACCCTCACCTTGCGGCCGTTCTCCCGATTGAAGCGGTTGATGAAATGCTCGACCATCAGCGGGATGTCTTCACGCCGATCACGCAGCGGCGGCAGGAAGATGCTGACCACATTGATGCGGTAGTACAGGTCGGCACGGAACTCGCCAGCGGCCACCATCTTCTCGAGGCTGCGGTTCGTGGCCAGGATCAGGCGCACATCGACCCGGATGGGCTGCGTGCCGCCCACCCGCTCGAACTCCTTTTCCTGCAGCACACGCAGCAGCTTGGCCTGAAAAGAGGCCGAGATGTCGCCGATCTCATCGAGGAACAGCGTGCCGCCGTGCGCCATTTCGAAGCGCCCCTTGCGCATGCCGACAGCGCCGGTGAACGCGCCCTTCTCATGCCCGAAGAGTTCCGACTCGAGCAGCGATTCGGTGAGGGCCGCGCAGTTCACGCGGATGAAGGGCTGATCGTGCCGGGGCGAGAGGTTGTGGATCGCGCGGGCGATCACCTCCTTGCCCGTCCCGCTCTCGCCACGCAGCAGTACCGTGGTCCGGGAGGGCGCCACCTGGTGCACCTCTGAGAACACCTCCTGCATGCGTGACGATTGGCCGATGGCCGTGTCCAGCTTGTAAGTGGGTTTGAGCGCCTTGGCCAGGCGCCTCGACTCGTCCGTGAAGCGCTCGTGCTCGGCCTGCACGCTGCGGTGCAGCAGCAGGTTCTGCCCCATCAGGCTGGCCACCATCGACAGCAGCCGGCTGTCCTCGTCAAACACGGGCGAGCGCTCGCTCACGACCCGATCCATCGTCAGCACGCCCAGCGTCCGTCGATCGGCCTTGATCGGGGTGACGATGTAGGCAATCGGCGCATCGCTGCGCTCATCGGCCGCGCCTGTGCGATTGAGGAACAGCGGCTCCTGGGTGATGTCAGGCACCACCATCGGCATGCCGCTGGCAAACACGCGGCCCACGATGCCTTCGCCCACGGCGAACTCGAGGCGCCGCGCTTCCTCGCGCGACAGGCCCACGGCACACAGGCCGCACAGCACGCCGTCGTCCGTGTTCAGGACCACGGCACTGCGCCGCCAGCCCATCATGGAGACCATCACGTTCAGCGCTTCGCGGAAGGTCTTGTGGATGTCGAGCGAAGAACCCAGGATCTTGCTGACCTGGTACATGGTCATCAGCTCGATGCTTGCCCGGTCGTGGTGCGCAACAGTCATGGGCGGTCGCCTTTCCGCGTGGGGGTCCCGGCCTTCCCGCCCCGAGTTCACCAATGTGGCTCAGCATGTGGCCGAAAGCTGTGCATGCGGGCCCGAGGGAAGGCTACTGGCCGACTTGCCTGCAATAAGCACACCCAGGTCGCGACGCGCAGGACGGGGTTTGATCAGGATCAAACCGCATCGCACTCAGCCCAGACGGTAGGTCTCGAGGTGGATGCTGGTTTCCGTGCTGCTGATGCCCCGGATCAGGCGGATTCGCTCCAGCACCTTGGACAGACCGGCCAGGTTCTCGGCCCGCAGTTCGGCCAGCAGGTCCCAGCGGCCATTGGTGTCGTGCAGCGTCGCCACGCCCGGCTCGCCCAGCAGTTTTGCAATCACCGACCGGACGTCGTTGCCTTCCACCGCAATGCTCATCCACGCCCGGATCTCGTTCGGCTGGGCATCCGGCCGCAGCCTCACGGTGTAGCCCACGATCACGCCGCCGTCCTCCAGCTTGCGGATGCGGTTCGTCACCGTGCCACGCGACACGTCAAGGCGAGCCGCGATGGTGGCCACGTTCATCCTCGCGTCCTGCCGCAGCAACGCCAGGATCTGCTGGTCCAACTCGTCCATCATGGCAAAACGTCAACGTACGTTGTCATACCGGCAATTCTGCGCCGTTTTTTGAACAGGCTTGGCGATTTTCATTGGCGCGGACCTTGGCGACACTGGGCTCATCCTCGGAGCACGACACCATGCGCCCCTCCACCGCCCTCCCTACCCGCTTTCTCAGCGCCCACGCCGTCTGCGAGTTGGTCCGCAGAGAAGGGCTCGATCGCACACTGGCCGGCATCGCCCAGTGCATTGAAGAAGACTTCCAACGCTGGCCGGCCTTCGATAAATCGGCCCGCGTTGCGAGCCACTCTCACGATGGCGTCATCGAGCTGATGCCGATCTCGGACGCGCGGCGCTACAGCTTCAAGTACGTGAACGGGCACCCGCGCAACACCACACGCGGTCTGCCCACCGTGATGGCCTTCGGCGTCCTGGCCGACGTGGCCACCGGCGCCCCGGAACTGGTCAGCGAACTGACGTTGACCACCGCCCTGCGCACGGCTGCCACCTCCATCGTCGCCGCGCGCCGCCTGGCCAGGCCCGACAGCCGCGTGATGGCCGTCATCGGCAACGGCGCGCAAAGCGAATTCCAGGCGCTGGCCTTCCACCACCTGCTGGGCATCGACACACTGCGCCTGTTCGATGTCGACCCCGGGACCACCGCCAAGCTGGTGCGCAACCTGGCCGGTCATCACCTGAACATCGTCATCTGTACCAGCGCGGCCGAAGCCGTGCTCGGCGCCGACATCGTCACCACGCTGACTGCCGACAAGACCCGTGCGACCATCCTGCACGCGGACATGCTGGCACCCGGCATGCACGTCAATGCCGTCGGCGGCGACTGCCCCGGCAAGACCGAGTTGGCCGCCGACGTGCTACGGCGCAGCCGGGTCTTCGTGGAGTACGAGCCCCAGACCCGCATCGAAGGTGACCTGCAGCAGATGCCGGCCGATTTCCCGGTGACCGAACTCTGGCGCGTGCTGACCGGTCAGGCCCCCGGGCGCGTGCATCCGGCCGAGATCACCCTGTTTGACTCCGTCGGCTTCGCGCTGGAAGATTTCTCGGCCCTGCGCTTCCTGCAGGAAGCCGCCCGGCGACATGGGCTCGGTGAACCGCTGGACCTGATCCCGCAGTTGCCGGATCCGAAGAACCTCTTTGCCGCGCTGGGCGAGGCGGCCGGGCCCGCCGATTGCAGCACACCAGCCGCCCCTCAACCCGCGACACGACACGCAGCATGATCCACCCCGACATCCAGGGCGTCAGCCTGATCGGCGTTCCCACCGACGTGGGGGCCGGCAGCATCGGCGCCCGCATGGGCCCCAGTGCCCTGCGCGTGGCCGGCATCGCCCAGGCCATCCGACATTTCGGACTCGATGTACGGGATTCCGGAGATTTGCATGGCCCCGACAACCCCTGGGAGCCCGCAGTCGACGGCTTCCGACACCTGCCCGAGGTGGTGAAGTGGAATGAGCTTTTGCACGATGCGGTGTTTGCCGAGTTGCAAGGCGGGCGTCTGCCCATCGTGCTGGGCGGCGATCACTGCCTGGGCATCGGCTCGATCAGCGCGGTGGCCCGCCACTGTCGCGCCACCGGACGCAAGCTGCGCGTGCTGTGGCTCGATGCCCATGCCGACTTCAACACGGCGGCGCTCACGCCCACCGGCAACATCCACGGCATGCCGGTGGCCTGCCTGTGCGGGCACGGCCCGGCCGAGCTCACCCACATCGGTGGGCACGTGCCGGCGCTGTCGCCCGCCGACATCCGCCAGATCGGCATCCGCAGCGTGGACGAAGGCGAAAAACGCTTTGTGCACGAAGCGGGCATCGAGGTGTTCGACATGCGCTACATCGACGAAATGGGCATGCGCCACACCATGG
>NZ_CAJYGK010000030.1 GCF_913773725.1 uncultured Aquabacterium sp.
GGCGATATGCGCCCCACCGCCCGCAGCTGCGTTCGGTGAGGTGGTTTGGATGCCGCTTCCGATCAATCAGAAGTTGAGCGCGCGCTTGTCCACGGCCAGCGAGGCCTCTTTGAACGTCTCGGAGAGGGTCGGATGGGCAAAGCAGATGCGGGCGATGTCTTCGCTGCTGGCCTTGAACGCTATGGCGATCACGGCCTCGGCCACCAGTTCACTGGCCTGCGGGCCGACCACATGCACGCCGAGTATCTCATCAGTGGCAGGATCGGCGATCACCTTGACGAGGCCCGTCGTGTCGCCCAGCGCACGCGCGCGGCCATTGGCCATGAACGGGAAGGAACCAATTCGATAGGCGGTGCCCTGCTCTTTGAGCTGCTGCTCGGTGCGGCCTACCCAGGCAATCTCCGGGCTGGTGTAGATGACGTTGGGGATCGTATTGAAATCGACGTGACCGTGCTGGCCGGCAATGCGCTCGGCCACTGCGACACCTTCCTCTTCCGCCTTGTGCGCCAACATCGGGCCACGCACCACGTCACCGATGGCCCAGATGCCGGGCACACTGGTGCGGCATTCATCGTCCACCAGTACGGCGCCGCGCTCATCCAATTGGAGTCCCACGGCGGCCGGATTCAGGCCTTCGGTGTTCGGCACACGGCCGATAGCCACGATCACTTTGTCTGCCTGCAAGGACTGCGTCTGGCCCTGGCTGTCGGTGTAGTGAATAGTCACGCCAGCCTCGGTTGCATTGACTTCGCGAACCTTCGCACCTAGTTCGATCTTCAGGCCTTGCTTGTCGAACGCCTTCTTCGCCTCCTTGGCGATGGCTTGGTCGACGATTGGCAGGAAGCTGGGCAAGCCTTCGAGGATCGTGACATCCGCCCCCAGGCGGCGCCAAACGGAGCCCAGCTCCAGGCCGATCACGCCGGCACCGATGACGGCCAACCGATCAGGCACAGCCGCGATGTCCAGCGCGCCGTCGTTGGAGAGCACGACCCGCTCATCGAACGGTAGGTTGGGGAGCGGCCGCACGTTGGAGCCTGTGGCAACGATGATCTGCTTGCCAACCAAGGTAACAGCCTCATCGGCGGCGACGCTCACCTCGAAGCCACCATCGACAGTCCTGGTGAAAGACGCCAGGCCGATGAAAAACTGGACCTTGTTTTTGCGGAACAGATAAAGGATGCCTTCGTTGCTGGACTTCACGACCTGATTCTTACGTTCCAACATCGTGGTCACATCCATGCGCAGATCACCCGTGGAGATGCCGTGCGTGCCAAAGTGGTGCTTGGCTTGTTCAAAGTTCTCTGACGACTGCAGTAGCGCTTTCGAAGGGATACAACCGATGTTGTTGCAGGTGCCGCCAGGTGCTGGCTTTCCGTCCTTGTTCTTCCAGGCATCTACACAAGCGACCTTCATGCCTAATTGGGCAGCGCGAATGGCCGCGATGTATCCGCCTGGGCCGGCACCGATAACAATGACGTCGAAATGCATTTCCATGATTTACATCTCCAAAGTTTTTGAGGAAATAGTGAGCGCCTATGTCGCGCCTTTTGTCAGGTGGTCGCCAGATTACAGCTCGTTCCCTGACGATCACGTTGAACACTACGGCAGAACGAACCGGGCGCTCGCGGTATTGCCCCCACGTTCGACTTGGACGACGGCCTTCGTGCCCTTGGCTGCGGCGAAGGTCCCGCTGCCTTCGAGGCGGCTTCCGTCCGCGGCAGGCGTGAGTTGCACCTCCTGCTTTTGTGAGCCGGTCAACAGTGTGAGCTTGGCTTTGGTGTTGCTTACATTGACCTGCTTGCCGTGGTCGCGCAGGTAGAGTTGCGCTGCTGCGGGCTGAACGACCAACTCGTAGTCCACGTCCCGGACTTCGGTCACGACGCCACCATGCAGCGGCTTGTGGTCATGCGCGTGGTCATGGTCGCCTGCGGCGAAGGCGGTGACGGATGCCAGGGCGAGGGCGGTGCCAGCCGTGAGGGAACGAAATCGAACAGACATGAAAGCTCCTATAGGGTTACGGTGGTTGAAATCGGGTGACAGAAGGCGTTGCATCAGAATGCCTCCGCGTCGCGGTCGTCCAGCAGGCGTTCGGCAGGCTTGCGGCCGAACAGCCAGAACATGGCGGGTGTAAGGAAGGTGTCTAGCAGCGTGGAGCTGACCAGCCCCGAGAAGATCACCACCGCGACGGGGTGCAGGATCTCAGTACCGGGTCGGGACGCCTCGAACAGCAGCGGGGCCAGCGCGAAGGCCGTGACCAGCGCGGTCATCAGAACCGGGGAAAGCCGTTCGAGCGAGCCACGCACGATCATCTTCTGGTCGAAGTCCTCGCCCTCCATGCGCATGAGGTTGAGGTAGTGGCTCACCTTCAGGATGCCGTTGCGCACAGAAATACCCGCGAGCGTGATGAAGCCGACCAGGGCGGCCACGGACAACGGCTGGCCAGACAGCCACAGCCCCAACACGGCGCCGACCAGGGCCAATGGAATGTTCACCATGATGAGCGCTGATAGGGCGACCGACTTGTAGCGCGTGTACAACACCACGAACATGAGCGTCAGGGAGACGATGGACAGCAGGCCCACCAGTCGCGAGGCTTCCTCTTGTGCCTGGAACTGGCCGCCCAGCGTGATGAAGTAGCCTTCGGGCAAGCGCACTTCTTGGACGACGCTGCGTATGTCGGCCACTACTTCGGACAGCGGCCGTCCCTGAGCGTTGGCCGACAAAACTATGCGTCGACGGCCATCGTCGCGGCTGACCTGGTTGGGGCCGTCGCTGTCTTCGATGGTGGCAAGGCGCGACAACGGGACCCGACCCATGGGCGTGTCGATGAGGATGCGGCTCAAGCCCTCAATCGACCGCGCCTGCTCGGGCAGGCGAACCACCAGCGCGAAGCGGCGGTTGCCCTCGATGACCTCGGTGATCTTTTCGCCTTCGACCAGGCTTTGCAGCGTGGACAGAATTTGCGGTGCGGCCACGCCGTAGCGTCCCGCCGCCGCATAATCCACGCGGATTTTGATCTGCGGCGCTAGGACCTGCTTTTCGATCTCCAGGTCAGCAAGCCCCGGAATTCCGGCCAGCTTGGCGCGCAGCAGATCCGCCTGCCCGCGCAGGACGTCCAGGTCCTCGCCGAACACCTTGATGGCGATCTGCGAGCGCACCCCCGACAACATGTGGTCGATGCGGTGCGAGATCGGCTGGCCAATGCCGATGGAGCCGGGCAAGTGAGCCAGACGCGAACGGATGTCGGCGGTGATCTCCTCCATGGAGCGCTTTAGCTCCGAGGCGGGCAGCAGGCCCACGTCCAGCTCGCTGACATGCACGCCTTCGGCATGCTCGTCCAGCTCGGCCCGTCCGCTGCGCCGGCCCACGTGCTGCACCTCTGGCACCTGCGCGACCAGCAGCTCGGCTTGCTGGGCAAGCGCCGAAGATTCGGCCAGCGTCACACCGGGATTCAGGCGCAGGCCCACCAGCAACGTTCCTTCATTGAACGGGGGCAGGAACGTGGTCGGGAAGAATGGCACCGCGGCGACAGCCAGTGTGACAGCCACAGCGGCCATGCCAAGGGCGGCACGCGGCCGCTGCAAGACCCGCTGCAGGCCGCCCTGATAGCGCGTCTTCAACCAGGCTAGAAGCCGAGTGTCGCCATGGTCCAGCGTCCTCATCTTGGGCAGCAGGTAGTACGAAAGCACCGGAGTGACCGTCACAGAGACCAGCAGCGAGGCCAGCGTGGAGACGATGAAGGCGATGCCCAGCGGCACGAACAAGCGCCCCTCCATCCCCGGCAGCGCGAACAGGGGCAGGAACACCAGCACAATGATCATCGTGGCGTAGAGAATCGCCGAGCGAACCTCCATCGAGGCCCTGGCAACGATGACCAGGGGCGTCAGCCGGTTCTCAGGGTGGCGGGTGCGGTCCTCCTTGAGCCGCCGCATGATGTTCTCCACATCGACCACAGCATCGTCCACGAGACCGCCGATGGCGATCGCCAGCCCACCGAGCGTCATGGTGTTGATTGATAGGCCGAAATAGTGGAACACCAGCCCGGTCACGAAGATCGAGGCAGGAATCGCGGTCAACGCGATCACCAGGGGGCGCAAAGTGCCCAGGAAGAAGAACAGGATCACCGCCACGAAGACCGATGCGCCGATGAGCTTGCCTTGCAGCGTGCTGATGGACGCCTCGATGAAGTTGGCTTGTCGGAAGGTCACCTGTGGCTCGGCCATGCCAGCCGGCAGTGAGCCCTTCATGTCCGCCAACGCTGACTCGATCGAGCGGGTCAGTGCAATCGTATCGGCCGTGGGCTGCTTTTGGATGCCCAGGATCACGGCTGGCAGGCCCTCGAAGCCCGCATCGCCGCGCTTGATGGCTGGCGCAAACTGAACATCGGCGACCTGGTGGAGCAGGATGGGTTGGCCCGCACGCACCGCGAGAGGCAGGTTACGCAGGTCGTCGAGTCGGGACGTGCGGCCCAGGTTGCGGATCAGGTACTCGCGGCCATTGATCTCCAGGAAGCCGCCGGAAGTGTTCGCGGAGAAGCCCTTGAGAGCCGCATCCAGATCGGACGCAGTCACGCCCAGCTCTGACATTCGCGTGGTGTTGGGCTGGACCTGGAACTGACGGACCTCGCCTCCGATCGGGATGACTTGGGCAACACCAGGTATGGCCATCAGCCGGGGGCGTAGCACCCAGTCCGCGTACTCGCGAGTGTCCATGGCCGACAGCGGCGGGGCTGCGTTCTTCTGCCCTGAGGGCTTGGCACCGATGGGGATTGCAATCTGCATGATCTCGCCCATCACTGAGCTGATTGGCCCCATAGTGGGCGTCACGCCCGGGGCTAGCCCTTCCTCCATGGACGTCAGGCGTTCGGAGACCATCTGGCGCGCCCGGAAGATGTCGGTCTTCCAGTCAAATGTCACGTAGATGAAGGAAAGCCCGGCGCTGGAGACCGAGCGCACGCTTTCGACGCTGGGCAGGCCGTTCATGGCCGTTTCGAGCGGGAACGTGATGAGTTGCTCGACTTCTTCGGCAGCCATGCCGCCAGCCTCCGTCATGAGAGTGACGGTCGGCTTGTTGAGATCGGGAAAGACATCTACCGGCGTGCGCGTCAGGGTGAACGCGCCATACGCCATCAGCACCAGCGCCCCGATGATGACCAGGAGCCGGTTTCGTAAGCTATTTTCGAGAAGCCACTTGAACATGGAATGGTGCCCCTCAACGAACTTGATTGATCAGGGACGCGCCCTCGACAACCACGCGGTCGCCGTCCGCCAGGCCCGAAGTGACAGCGATGGATGCACCATCCAAAGGAGTGATGTTCACGACACGCGGCTCGAAGCGCTCGGCCTGGTCTTTGACCCAGACGATGTTCTGGTTGGCAGGGTTCTTCATCAGCGCACCGGAAGGCACGCGGTAGCCAGGTACCGTCGTCGCCTCTTGCACGAAGACCACCACCGGCATACCGACCGCCAAGCGCGAGAGGCTTTCGCTGGTGCCCTTGAACAGCATGGGCAGGGCCTGCTCGCGCAGGCTGCTGGCGGCACCGACGAAGCTCAGCGGCACCTTCTGACCGCCTACTGCGAGTGCAGCACCGGCCAGGTTCTGTGCCATTGCCGGATCGTAGGCAAGCGCCTCGATGCGCAGTTGGGTCGGATCGACCACCTCAAACACCAGTTCGCGCGCATCCACGACCTGCCCGGCAACTGCGGGGCTGGATGCGATGACGCCGCTGACTGGGGCCTTCAGTACGTCCCTGCCGGCGAGGCCCCCGCTCAAGGCGCGGGCGCGTTCGGTCAGGCTGTTCACTTCGCTTTCGGCTGCTTCGATCTCCTTGCGGGGCACGGTCTCCGACAGCTCGCGCAGCCGGGCCAAGCGCTTCTGCGCGAGCGCTTGGCCCGCACGCAGCTCGGCAACCTGGGCCATCTGGCCTGAGCGCTCCAGCACACCGCTGGCCGGTTCGATGTAAGCCAGCACCTGGCCCTTGCGCACGGATTGGCCGATCTGCGGCAGACCATCCGGCCCGGGCACCAGCTGGCCCATTACCATTGCCTGGACCTTGCCGCCTGTCGTCGGGTCCATGATTACTTTGCCAGCCAGTTCATGGCTGCGGGCCAAGGGCTCCTGCTTGATCAGCTGGGTGCGTACACCGATCTGACGTTGCGACGGTTTCGGAAGAAACACGCTGCCATCAGGCTGGCGCTGGGGGCCATTGGAAGACGCAGCCGGCGCTTCGTCGCCGTGGTCATGGCCGTCGTGAGCGAACGCGGGAGCAGCCAGAGCCAATGCAGCCGCCATGGCCGTCGTCATTAGGAAACGGAAGTTGCGCTTCATGCTGCACCTCGCAGTGCACCGTTGGTGCGTGTACGTCTGCGCAGCGCCCACGCTAGGACACCGACGCCGAGGACTGCGGCACCGCCACCTAGTACGACCACACGGCCGGATGCGACGGCATGCTCGTGTTCGGCGTCTTCGCTATGAACATCGAGAACGCCCGTCAACAGGTCCGATTGGCCCTGCGCAGTAATAGTGGCCATGATTGAGGTCTCGCCATCGGATAGCGGCTCAGTCAGATCGGCCTCGAACTCTCCAACCCCGTGTGAGCTGACCTTTACCTGTTGACCACCCAGCTCGAGGGTCAGCTCGCCATCGGTCACCGGCCGGTTGTCGGCAGCATGGTCGAGGTAGAGTGTGAGACGCTGGCCGTTCAGCACACCCACCAGTTCGAAGTCATCGGAAACTGCGGCAAAGCGCGGAAGCGCGGCCGCTGCGGGGGCAGGAGCGGCTTCGCCATGGTCATGGCCGTCGCCGGCCCACGTTGCGCTACTGCCAAGCAGGAGGCTGGACAAGGCAGCTGCACGCCAGAAAGAGGATTGCGACATTTCTAAGGTTCCAGGATGGTTGAGCGCGCGCCGATCAGCGCGTGCCGGAGATGTCAGTGAAAGTCTCGGTCGGCTGCGGCAGCGTGCCTTGTGCCTGCAACAGGGACGAGATGGCCGCGGCATGCTCCACCTTGGCGAGCAGCGCCGCGCGCTCGGCCTCGGTGGCCTCCTGCTCGATGCGAAGGCGTGTCGGCATGTCCGTCTCGCCCATCGCGAACGACTTTTGGTAGAAGGTGCGCGTTTGTTGGGCTAGTCGCTGGCGCTCCGAAGCGGCCTGCATCTGGGTGCTGGTTGCCAGTTCGCGCGATTGGGCAGTTCGAATTTCCGAGAGTAGCCGGGTGCGCTGGGCCGCGAGTGCCGACTCAGCCTCCAGTGCCTGCGCATTGGCGCTGGACAATTGCTCGGTATGACGGCTACCCGTACCGAAGGGAATGCGCACACCCACCGTGATCGTCTGGTTGTAGCGTTCGCCGTAGCCGCCCCGATCCCGCGTGGTCGCCAGGGTCAGTTCGGGGTTGGCGTACTTCTGATGGGACACCAGTTCCGCAGAGCGGCGGGCCGCCAGCGCCTTGTGCTGCAGTTCCAGCAGCGCAGGGTGGTTACCCAACAACGCGCCGGACGGCTGTGCCGATGCCGGTTGAACTCGGACACCTGACTGCTCCGGCTGCGCGGAATCGGCCTGCGACGGGATACTCTCGATGCCGGTCAGTGCCAACAACGCCTCGCGCTGCGTGATTTCTTCGGCCTGAGCAATGGCCAGGGCACTACGAGCCGACGCCAAGGCGCCATCGGCCTGGTTTCTGTCGGCTTGCGCCAGGTCGCCCGCGCGAACCCGGCGAGCCACATCTTGCGCCAACTCGTCCGCGCTGCGGGTGCGATCCTGCGCCGCCACCAATTCGGCCTGGGCACGCTGCCATGCCCACCATGCCTGGCGAACCTGTCCGGCCGTGCGTAGCTTGGCGGCCAGCATCCGGCTGGATAGCGCGAGGCTTTCCGCGTCCGCCCAGCGTGCCGACGAGGCGCGCTCACCAGGCATCCAAAGGGGAATAGCCACCCCGACTTCATATTCGCGCTGTCCGTTGCGGTTGTTGAACCGATCAGTTTTGGTGGAGGCTTCCAGCGCCATCGGACCTGCCACCCAACTGCCGGCCGTCTCTTGGCGTGCTTGGGCGGCCTGCTGCCAGGCGCCTTCTCCAGCGGCTTCTGGCTGCCGCTGCCAAGCTGACTCCCACAATTGGGCGACCATATGGCTGTCTGGTCTGGATGGGACGTGAGGGGCGGCTACTGGCTGGGCTAGGGAACCTCTGCATAACCCGATTTCATGCGTGATAGTTCTCGAACGAGCGTGATATTCGCTTGCCTAAGGCTTTAAAGATGCCCGCGTTTCGCGGGCATCTTGCTTTTTAAGCACCCACGGCAGGCTTGAATTGGCAGTTTTCTAGCAAACGGGCACGGACCATCCACAAGTTCGCCAAGGCAAACAATGTGTGCAATTGCTGCGTGTTCTTTCTCAAACCTCTGTAGCGAACTTTGACGTGTCCAAACTGACGCTTGATGACTCTGAATGGGTGTTCGACCTTGGCCCGGATCTTGGACTTCACCTGCTCAAGCTGCTCTTGCATGGACGATATCGGGTGCTGATGGTCTAGAGCCTTGCGCTGGCTGCGCTTCATGGCGATATGCCATTGGAATTTGCGCTCAGGTTTGGGCTCTGGCATATCGGGGCGTTTGTCAGCACCTTGGTAGCCTGCATCACCATAGCCATCAACCTCTTTTCCATGCAGCAGGCTGTTAGATTCAACGACATCACTGACGTTGGCCGATGTGCCCCGCACGGTATGCACCAAGCCAGAATCAGCATCCACGCCAATATGTGCCTTCATGCCGAAGTACCACTGGTTGCCCTTCTTGGTCTGGTGCATCTCAGGATCACGAGATTGGGTGCTGTTCTTGGTCGAACTGGGCGCTGCAATCAATGTGGCATCCACGATGGTTCCTGTGCGAAGCAGCAGCTTTTTACTCTCCAGCAAGTCCGTGACGATCTTCAGAATTTGCTCGGCCAGTTTGTGTTTTTCCAATAGGTGACGGAAACGCAAGATGGTGCTCTCGTCAGGCGTGGCGCTACCCCATGACAGGCCAACGAATTCCCGAAACAAGGGCATGTCATGTAGTGCTTCTTCCATCGCTGGATCACTGAGGTTGAACCACTGCTGCATAAAGTGAATGCGCAGCAGCATCTGAACAGGAAACGGCGGTCGTCCAGTACGCCCTTCAGGTGCATAGGGTGCAATCAAGTCCACCAACTCTTGCCATGGCACGACCCGCTGCATCTGCTCCAAGAATTCGCGTTTACGTGTTTTTTTGGTGGA
>NZ_CAJYGK010000031.1 GCF_913773725.1 uncultured Aquabacterium sp.
CAGGCCGCGCTGGCGCTCATCGATGTGCGGGTACTGGACCACATCATCGTCGGCCAGGGTGCCCCGTTCTCCTTTGCGGAGTCCGGCCTGCTGTAAGGGTTGTACTGCTTCGTTGATCAGCGCGGAGGCTTCGGCCTCCGCATTTTTCTGCGCGGCGACACAAGCAGGTATGCGGGGTGGCCGCGATGCGCATTGTTTGTTGGGGCCGCATGGGGTTCGGCGTTTGACTATGGCCCTGATCAACTTCCGGGGTGCAAGACATGCCAGGAGCTTTTACCCGGTTCGCACCAGGCTGGCGAACCCTTGGCCTGGCCATCGTGCTGCCGGCGTCGTTCGCGGCATTCAGCCCGGCCGCGTTCGCCGCCGACGTGGTGGTCGTCACCGACAGCCGCCACCCGGTCAAGACCATGGGCGGCGAGCGGCTGATCGAGCTGGACCGGGCATCCGGGCTCGAAGCAGAGCTTTCCGCAGATCTGCCAGCCGACCCCGAGCGCGCAGCAGCCATCGTCCGGCAACGCCTGAACCAAGGCGGCACCGACCTTCAGCGCCGCATTGGCACCGCCTACCAGGGCATCACCGACGCATGGAGTTTGGGTGTCACGACCATCCCGGCCGTCGTGGTGGACCAACGCTATGTGGTCTATGGCGAGCCTGACGTGGCCCGGGCCGTGTCCTGCATCGAGCAGCACCGGAGGAGGCAACCGTGACCTATCGCCCATTCGACCTGCTGCGCCGCCTGCGCGTCGCCGTGGCCTCGCTGCTGCTGGTCAGCGCCACGGGCAGCTACGCCCTGAACACCGTCACCATCGTGTCCTCCGTCATGTCGCCGGACTGCCTGGAGTACCGGGTGGTGGGCATCTGCTACTGGCTGTATTGCACCTATGGCGGCTGCTCGGTGCGCACGTCCACCAAGGTCCGGCACTACGTCCCCGATGCGGTCGTCTCCAGCTACAGCAACACCGGAGAGAACCCCTGGGTCGAAGTGCGAGCGATGAGCATGCCGAACGCCTCGGCCCAGGCAGGCGGCGACGGCACCACCAACGAAGACCACGAAAACAACCTCGCCAAATTCAAGAACGCCGATGTCATCGGCCATCCCGGCGGCGAGGTGTTCAACCAGTTCGCCTCGTCCTCGGGCTATTTTTGCCAAGGCGCGGGAACGGCCTTCATGCCGTATCTGCTCAGCACCTTGGACACGCTGGCCTGGCGCTACAACGTGCCCGAGATGGCCTACCCGGAGGCGCTGATCCCGGGCCGGCGCGAGGTCGGTGCGCGCACCACGATGAACCTCTGGGGCAATGTCTATCCGCGCGGCGGCTTCCTGCACCAGACCGACGACCACAAATCCGGGGCGGTCGTGGCTCAGCGCGCCGGTGACGTCGTCACGCGGCGCGGGCAGTTGCACGTGTACCAGCCGCTGCTCGCCAACGCGCGTGATGGCTACTGGCCGGCCGGCGCGCTGATGGAAGGTGATGCCTCGACCGGCAAGTGGCAGGAACTGACGCCGCGCCTGTCGAACACCTGCGTGGTGTTCCCCCACAGCGGCACGCTGACCCAAGCCCAGCAAGGCGACTACGCGTGGGCGCTGTGGCGTCCGTATGCGTGCTGCGAACGCCGGGGCCAGGTGTTCCTCGGCAGCGTCGATTTCCTCTGAGGTGCCACGATGAAGCGTCCTGAACCGAAGAACCTGTCCACCAAGGCGTGCCGCCTGCTGCGCCCGACGGCACTGGCCGGCACGCTCGCCCTGGTCTGCGGCCTGGCGTGGGCACAGGTCGGATACCAGAACAGCGGCCCCGTCATTGGCGATGACGTCATGTACTCGATCGGCGGCGGCAGCGCGGTGTCCATGGGCCGCGCGGCCGGCATGCGCTCCATCGGGGTCGGTGTGGGGTGGAACAGCAACCTGATCTGCGGCGACATGAGCATCCAGACCACGCTGCGCAATCAGCTCAACGGCATCACGAACGGCTTTCAGCAGATCATGAGCAACGTAATCCAGAGCGCCACCAGCGCGGTAGCGTCCCTGCCGGCGCTGATCATTCAGCGCGCCGATCCGGGCCTGTACAACCTGCTGACCAACGGCGTGCTGCAGGCGCGGCTGGACTTCGACCGCTCCAAGCTGACGTGCCGCGCCATGGCGGAGAAGATGGCCGAGACAGCGGGTGGCCAGCTTGGCTGGAGCCAGATGGCCGAAGGCATGGCCTTGCGTGACGCGGTTGGCAGCAACGATGCCGTGTCGGCCGTCGAGCAGGCCGAGACGCGCCGCGGCAACGACGGCGTGCCCTGGGTGGGTGGCAGCAATGCTGGTGGCGCAGGCCAGTCCGCCATCCGGGTGGTCGGCGACGTCACCCGCGCGGGCTACAACCTGGTCAACGGTCGTGGCGTGACGGACACATCCTCCATCGCGTCCGCCAGTTGTGCGAGCCTGTCCTGCCAGACCTGGACGTCGCCGCAGCAGGCGACCGAATGGGCCACGCGGGTCCTCGGAGAGCAGGTGCAGCGCACCTGCGACTCCTGCACCAAGACCGAGACGGTGCCCGGCGTCGGGCTGACGCCGCTGATCCAGGAAGAGTACGAGGCGAAGCTGGAGGTCCTTCAGGAGCTGGTTTCCGGCACGCGCACTACCACCTTTGAGAACCTGCGCGAGGCTGGCAGCACGTCGCTGCCAATCACGCGTGGCGTGATCGAGGCGCTGCGCGACGAGCCGGACCAGGACCTTCTGGCGCAGCGCCTCGCGTCCGAGGTCGCGCTGGCATCCGTGCTGGAGAAAGCGCTGCTGCTGCAGCGCACGCTGCTCACGGGCAAGAAGGAGCCCAACGTCGCGGCGAACGAACTTGCCGTGGAGGCGGTGAACCACGAGAGCGACACGCTCGACCGTGAGATTCGCAACCTCAAGACCGAACTGGAGCTGCGGCGCGAACTGGCGAACAACTCGCCCATGGCGATCATCCAGCGCCACGGCGCGCGCGCGGCCGGTTCGCGCGGCATCTACGAGGGCGATCCTGTGCCGGACCGTCTCGACCAGCTCCAGAAGGGCAATCCGGGGAGTCGGCCATGAGCCCGGCGCGCATGGCCTGGCGGCCGCTGCGCTGGTTGTTCAGCCGGCGCGCGGCGAAGACGCTGCTGTGGCTGGTGCTTATCGTTGCCGCCGCAGTGGGGGCGAACGTCGCGGGCATCAACCTGGTCGGCAGCGTTGCAGGCTGGGAACGGTGGCTGGCGGCCTCCGCAGGGTATTTCTTCATCTGGCGGCTGTGCGTGTACGCGGCAACGGCCTATGGATGGTTCTGGATGCGCCGCCGGGTGCTGGCCCGCGAAGACCAAAGCGGGACAGATGGGCAGGCGCGGCGCCGGCTGATCCGTACCGAGGTCGCCGGCGTCGTCGCCATCGTCGCGCTGGAAGCCAGCCTGTTGATGCAGGCCGCTTGAGGGGAGATCGGGGCCATGACGCTCTTCACGACCGACTATCTGGAGTACTACCTCACCCTCGTGTCCTGGATCGTCAACAACGGTATCTGGGCCGTGCTGGTGTCCAGCGGGGTGTTCGCGCTGCCTTTCGTCGCCATCGTCGTGCAGGAGTGGCTGAAGGCCCGCGCGGAAGGCGCTGACGAGGGCAACAAAGGCGTTCTGAGTGCCGCCCGTATCGAGAACCGGGTGTTCGTCGCGATCGTGGTGGTGATGTTCGCGGGCATTCCGTTCATCGACGTGGACCTCAGCACCATCCAGTACGACAGTTCGCGCTCGGCGCAGTGCCAGGTCAGCGTGCCGCAGCCCACGGAAACCGGCTGGTCGCAGTCTTTCAGCACCATCAACAATCAGTCGGCGAAGGTGCCGGTCTGGTGGGCCTTCATGCACGCGCTCGCGCGCGCCGTCACGAGCGCCTCGGTGGCGGCGATCCCGTGCGGCACGGACCTGCGGCAGATGAGGATGGAGATCGACGCGACGCGCATTGACGACCCGGTACTGGCTCAGGAGGTCGCGGACTTCTCGCGGGATTGCTATGGGCCTGCGCGGGCCAAATTGTTCATGCAGCGCCCGGATCTCGATGAGCAGCAGATGCACGACGT
>NZ_CAJYGK010000032.1 GCF_913773725.1 uncultured Aquabacterium sp.
TCATGGCTACAGAATTTGCAAGAAAGCGCGGGGCTGATATTTGTTTCCTTGCAAATATCGCACCATACTTCAGCCGAAATCGCGTTGCATATCAATGGGTTGCAAGTTGTTCAGGGTGGACCTCCTACGTCTCGACGTGGCAAGGCTGGGTCTACGTGGCCTTCGTGATCGACGTGTTCAGCCGTCGGATCGTCGGTTGGCGCCAGAGCAGCTCGATGCACACGGAGTTCGTCCTCGACGCTCTGGAACAAGCGCTGTACGCCCGGCGGCCGACCGAGAAGGACGGGCTCATCTGTCATTCCGACAGGGGGTCGCAGTACCTGTCGATTCGCTACAGCGAGCGCTTGGCCGAGGCTGGCATCGAACCCTCTGTCGGCAGCCGCGGTGACAGTTACGACAACGCGCTGGCCGAGACGATCAACGGGCTCTAAAAGGCCGAGGTGATTCACCGCCGCGGGCCGTGGAAGACGAAGCAGGCGGTCGAGCTGGCGACGCTGGAATGGGTCGCCTGGTTCAACCACCATCGGCTGATGGCACCCCTGGGCTACAGGCCACCTGCCGAGTTCGAGGACCGATACCATTCCCAACGCGCTAGTCAGGCCGCGATCAACGTCTGACTCAAAGCAATTGGCCTCCGCAGAAGCCGGGGCGGTTCAGTCTTGTGCCCCGTGATGCTGGCCACCTCCATCGGGTTCAGCCCCTTCTCGAACAGACGGCTGGTGGCCTCATGCCGCAGGTCGTGAAAGTGGAAGTCAACCAGCCCCGCACGATCACACGCACGGATGAACGCGCGCTTGATGGCCTCGGTCGTCAGCCCAGGGAACACCGGGCCAGACTTCGTCTCTTCTGATGGCCGCAGCGCAGCCAGCACAGCGCCAGCCTTACGCGACAAGGGCACAGACCTGGCCTCACCGTTCTTGGTGAGCGGCAGGTGCGCCACTCGGCCAGCCAGGTCAACGTGCTGCCAAAGCAGCCCCACGATCTCACCCTGCCGCATGCCGGTTTCAATGGCCAGCTCGATCACCGGCAGCAAGAAGGGGTTGCGTGCGTCTTCGCAGGCCAGCCGCAACTGAGCCTCCTCACCTTCCCTGAATCGCCTGTCACGGGCCTTTGGAGCGGCTGGGCGCCGCACCATGCGCACCGGGTTCTCAGGCAGTTGGATGCCCCACTCCCTGCGCCCGGTTTCAATCACGTGGGCCAGGTGGTTCAGCTCCTTGTTGATGGTGCCGGCTGACACCTCCTTCAATCGCTCGTCCCGGTACTGGGCAATGTGCTTGCTCGACAACGCGCTCATCTTGAGCGCAGCCAAAGGCCGCTGGCTCAACGCCTTCAGCCGCGACGTCTCGGGGTCCTTGCCGCGCTTCAACGGCGTCACCTCTTTCAGGTAACGGTCGATCAGGTCTGCCAGGGTGTTCTTCTCCGTCTCGGTGCGATCAACGAAGGTGCCTTTGTCCATCTCGTTCTCGATGGACCTCGCCCAGGCCTCGGCCTGTGACTTCAGGTCGAACGAGCGTGTTTGCTCTGGATAGCCCTTGCGGCGGATCTTCACCCGCCAGTACTGCCCGCGTTTCTCGAATGCTGCCATCTGCGCCTCATGTGGTGGTTGAGTGCGAGTGCCAGGCCTGACTGCTGCCCCACTGTCCCAAAATTGTCCCAAATTTTGAAACGGGCAAGAAAAAAGCACTTAGCATCGCTGCTAAGTGCTTGATTTTCTTGGTGGGCGGTGCAGGGTTCGAACCTGCGACCCCTGCCGTGTGAAGGCAGTGCTCTACCGCTGAGCTAACCGCCCGAAACTGGTTCGGGACTGTGGTCCACCTGGCTGACTGCTTTGCGTTGTTTGCTGCAGCGATCAGCGAAGACCTAGACTATAGCACAGCTTCCAAAGATTTCCACACTGTTTTGCCGCCGCTCGCTTTGTCGATATCTTGCAA
This sequence comes from uncultured Aquabacterium sp., assembly GCF_913773725.1. Lineage (GTDB taxonomy): Bacteria > Pseudomonadota > Gammaproteobacteria > Burkholderiales > Burkholderiaceae_C > Aquabacterium. The sequence continues at coordinate 1,932 of NZ_CAJYGK010000032.1, forward strand.
CGCTTTCTCGAACGCGGCCGCTTCTTCCTCCGTGGGGCCGACGACGGGCAGCTGGAAAGCACTGAAGTCCACCGCCGCGATGTCCGAGACACCGCCTTCGCCGCTGTCGGCGCCATCGCTGTCGATCAGCAAGGCGTCCTGCCCGCGGGTCATGTTGATGTAGACCTCGGCCAGCAGCTCCGCGTCCATCAACGCGCCGTGCAGCGTCCGGTGCGAGTTGTCCACCTCCAGGCGGCGACACAGGGCGTCCAGGTTGTTGGACTTGCCCGGGAACATCTCGCGCGCCATCAGCAGCGTGTCGATCACGCCCGAAATGTGCTCGCGGAACTTGCCCTTGCCGCAACGCGACAGTTCGGCGTCCAGGAAGCCGATGTCGAACGCCGCGTTGTGAATGATCACCTCGGCGCCACGGCAGTAGTCGAGGATCTCTTCGACCAGCGCGGCGAACGTGGGCTTGTCGGACAGGAATTCGTCTGTCAGGCCGTGAACCCGCACGGCGTCTTCGCTGTTGGGACGCTCGGGGTTGATGTAGAAGTGCAGATGCCGGCCCGTCAGGCGGCGGTTGACCATCTCCACGCAACCGATTTCAACAATGCGATCGCCCGTGTCCGGGCTCAGGCCGGTGGTTTCGGTGTCGAGGAAGATCTGGCGGGACATGGGTCAGGAACGAATGAAAAAGGGCAGCCGCCAACTGTAGCAGCCGCCCTCGTTTCCGTGACGCCCGACGGGCGCCCACGTCACGTGGCCAGCAGGCAGGTGTAGCCGTTGACCTGCTGGTCAGGTGGCACGGTCACGTCCGAGGACACGCTGCCCACCGGAGTCAGGTTCCCTCGTCCTTCGCCGCAGGCCAGGGTTCCATCCTCGCCGCGCTTCGGCGCCTTGGCCTTGTCCAGCGTGTTCACGCCGATGAAAGGCTGCCACTGGTAGCCATTGAGCGTCAGGTCGGTGCCCAGGTTCACGTAGTCGGCCTGCAAGGCGCCCGACAGCACGAAGCCCTTGCCCTGGAAGGCATAACCACCACCCAGTTCGTACATGCCGCTGCGGTGGCCGCCGACCAGGCGCAAGCGCAGTTTGTCGAAGGCGATGTGGTTCATGCTGAAGGGGAACGTGGCCTCCAGCCGCGCGCCGGCGACCTTGTGGCTGCCATTCGTGCGCAGCGCCCGCACACCGACCACCAGTTCCGGCCCGCCGCCGAATGCCCAGTTGATGCCGGCGAACGCCTGGGTGGTGTCCCGGCTGCGCTCGCCTGTGACCGTGGTGCCCGTGACCGTGGGCGCGGTACAGAACACGCCGGCGCCACACGTGGGCAGGCCAGAGTGGGCTGGTGCGGTGACCAGGGTGCACGCCGCCATGCCAGCCAGCAGACCCGACGCGCGCAAGAGAGGGGAACGGTACGCCATGAAAAACCTCCTGCTGCAAAAGCCCCCAGCCACCTTGCCTTGTCTCGGCCCCGTCAGGGATGCGGTCCTGGGGCCACCTCATCCCGCGCGGCACCCGTTCGCCCGGCCCGGAGAAAGCCGTCGACCGATCGCAAGGCCAGCGCCTGGATGGTCAGTGACGGCGACTCCCCTCCGCCGGAGCTCGGGAACACGCTGCCATCACAAATTAGCAAGTTGCCCCATTCGTGAACTTGACCACGGTCATCTGTCACGCTCTCTGACGCGATCCGTCCCATCCGGCAGGTGCCGAACACGTGGGTCGAAGCAAAGTCGTCGTAGCTGCCGTACTCCATGCGCAAGGGCCCGCATCCCGCGGCCTTGAGCACCGCGCGGCACGTCTGCGCCATGAAACGGAGCCGGCGGCAGGCGGCCTCGTCGACAAAGCTGTGGATGCGGGCCAGAGGGCGGCCGTGCTCATCGCGCGCCTCGGGGTCCAGGGCGACGTAGGACCGGGGATGCGGCAGGCTTTCACCCACCGCCCCCACCGCCAGTGCGTGGCCGACGGTGCGGCGCAGGCGCTGCTTGTGGGCCGCGCCCCACCCCTCCACCAACAGCGTGGCGTACTTGATCGGCCCTGCCAGGTCGGCATCCAGTGTGGCCGCATGGAAGCGGGCGCCCCCGACCACCCCCGGGATGGCGTCCGGCGCATTGAAGTCCCAGCAGATGGCGTCGGCCGGCAGGCCGGCATGGCTGTCCTGCTGATCCGGGTGCAGGGCGATCGACGTCCAGTGCAAGGTCTCGAGAAAGTGGCGCCCCACCTGTCCGTGCTGGTTGCCGATGCCATCCGGCGCCGCGCGCGAGCGCTGGGTGAGCAGCAGGCGGGGCGTCTCGATCGCCCCCGCGGCCAGCACCACCAGGCCGGCGCGCTCGGTGCGGGGCTTGCCGCGCTCGTCGATGTAGCGCACGCCGTCGATCACGCGGCGCGGGCCGTGCAGCAGCTCGGTCACGGTGGCACGCGCCCTCACCTCGCATCGGCCGGAAGCCAGGGCGTGCCGGATGAAGGTCTGGTCGGCCGAGCCCTTGTCACGCCGCGGACAACCCCGTGTGCAGCCTCCGCAGTGATTGCACGGCGGGCGGCCATCATAGGGTTGGGACAGCGCGGCGCGCGGGTTCACGCTCCAGTCCTGCCCGAGCAGGCGCCCTGCTTCGACCAGGGTGCGCGATCCACGAGACAGCGGATGAGGCGGCAGCGGATACGGCGCACTGCGCCAGCGGGGGCCTGTTTCCTCCGGCCCCGCCACCCCCACCAGCCGCTCGGCCTCGACATAGAAAGGCTCGAGCTCCCCGTAGCCGAAGGGCCAATCGGCGCCCACCCCATGCCGGCTTTTCAGCGCCATGGCGTCCGGGTGCAGGCGGTGCGCCTCGCCCACGTAATGCAGGGTGCTGCCGCCCACGCCCCGCACATGGCTGTATCCCGTGCGCACCGCCCGCTGCCCCGTCTGGACCAGGCGACCGGTGTCGTGGTGCCAGCTGCGCAGGTCATCCCAGGCGGGATCGAGCGGCTGCATCTCGCCATAGCGATGCTGCCCCTGGCTGCCCAGCTTTCGGGGGAATGAACGGGTTTCCCAATCCGGCAGATGCAAGCCGTAGTCGCGGTCCGGGTCGAACCAGGGCCCCGCTTCCAGCACCAGCACGCGGGCGCCACGTTGCGTGAGGCGCCAGGCCGCGGCCGCCCCCCCTGCGCCGGCCCCGATCACGATGGCATCGAACCCGCCTCGCATGGTTCAGCTCAACTCGTAGCCCAGGGGCTGTGGCGGTCGGCTGATGGGCAAGCCACGCCAGGACGCAGGCTGTGCGTAGTAGAGCGTCATGCCGCGCTCACGGGCCCAGTAGAACAGGCGCCGCTGCGGGGCTTCCCACGGTGCGCGGGCCATCCAGGCCACCAGCACCTCCCGTTCTTCCGGGCGCAGCAGGGCAAAGCCATCGCCGTAACGGTCCAGCCATGCGCAGCCCGTCTCCACCAGCTTCAGCAGCGCAGCGTCTTGCTGTGCTTCGGCCCACAGGCGCTGCGGCACTTGCAAGGCTGAGGCGGCGGGTGTCAGGTCATCGGCCGGGATCAGGTGGTCGAGCAAGGCCACCAGTGCCTCCGGCGGGGACGCAGTGGCCCGGCCGGGACGGGGCCTGCGCACCGAGGCAGCCGCATCCGCGCGGGCCAGCCAGCCCAGCAGGCCACCGGTCAGCAACGCCCCCAGCAACCAACGCCGCCGCCACTGCGGCAGTCGGGGCCAGGTGGACGGTGCGGCGCGGGCCATGGTGTGGCGTCAGTGGTTCTCGCGCGCGTGGTTGATCGTGTACTTCGGAATCTCGACCGTCAGGTCCTGGCCGGCCACGATGGCCTGGCAGCTCAGGCGTGAATTCGGCTCCAGGCCCCACGCGCGGTCCAGCAGGTCCTCCTCCGTGTCCTCGATCTCGTTCAGGCTGTTGAAGCCCTGGCGGACGATGACGTGGCAGGTGGTGCACGCGGCGCTCATGTCGCAGGCGTGTTCGATCTCGATGTGGTTCTCGAGCAGGGCTTCGCAGATGCTGGTGCCGGGCTTGGCCGTGATCTCGGCGCCCTGGGGGCACAGCGTGGCGTGGGGCAGGATCTTGATGATGGGCATGATCGAGGCTCGGTCGGTGAGCGTATTCTGGGGCAGCGTGGGGCGAGCGGGTCAGAGCTGGTCGAGTTGTCGACCGGCCAGCGCCTGGCGGATGCTGCGGTTCATGCGCTCGGCCGCAAAAGCCTCGGTGCCCTGGGCCAGGGCCTTGGTGGCTGCCTCCAGCGCGTCCAGGTCGCCCCGGTCGCAGCGCGCGCCGATCTGCGCCATCAGCGCGTCGATCTCCGCACGCTGGGCGGGGCTGAGCAGGTCACCGTCGGCAGCGAGCGCCGTGCGCGTGGCCTCGAGCATGCGCTCGGCCTCGACGCGCGCCTCACGCAGCGCGCGGTCCTTCATGTCGGCCGCCGCGGTGGTGAAGCCCTCTCGCAGCATGTGGGCCACCTGCTCGTCGCTCAGGCCATAGCTGGGTTTGACGACGACGGAGGCCTCGACGCCCGAGAGCTGCTCGCGCGCCGACACGCTCAGCAGCCCGTCGGCATCGACCTGGAAGCTCACGCGGATGCGGGCGGCACCGGCAGCCATCGGCGGGATGCCGCGCAGTTCGAAGCGGGCCAGCGAACGGCAATGCTCGACCTGCTCGCGCTCACCCTGCACCACGTGCACCGCCAGCGCGGTCTGGCCGTCCTTGAAGGTGGTGAAGTCCTGCGCGCGGGCGCAAGGGATGGGGGTGTTGCGCGGGATGATGCGCTCGACCAGTCCGCCCATGGTCTCCAGCCCCAGCGACAGCGGCAGCACATCCAGCAGCAGCAGCTCACCCTGCGCGTTGTTGCCGGCCAGCTGGTTGGCCTGGATGGCCGCACCCAGGGCCACCACCTCGTCGGGGTTCAGGTCGGTCAGCGGGGGCTGGCCGAAGAAGGTGCCCACGGCATCGCGCACGGCCGGCATGCGGGTCGAGCCGCCCACCATGACGACGCCCTTGACCTCGTCGGGCTTGATCTTGGCATCGCGCAGCACGCGCTTGACCGCAGCCAGCGTCTTGTCGATCAGCGGGCGAGCCAGCTGGGCCAGCTCTTCGCGCGTGATGCTGACGGACAGCATGCCGCCCGACAGTGCGCAGGCCAGGTGGGTGCTGCCGTCGGTCGACAACTTTTCCTTGGCACGGCGGGCTGCCACCAGCACCGCCCGCTTGTCCTGCGGCGTCACGGCCTGCATCTGCGCCTGGGCCAGCGCATGGTCGGCCAGCACATGGTCGATGTCGTCGCCGCCCAGGGCCGAGTCACCGCCGGTGGCCACCACCTCGAACACGCCGCGGCTGAGCTGCAGCAGCGAGATGTCGAAGGTGCCGCCGCCCAGGTCGTAGATGGCGTAAAGCCCTTCGGCGCTGTTGTCCAGGCCATAGGCGATGGCCGCCGCGGTCGGCTCGTTGAGCAGGCGCAGCACGTTGATGCCGGCCATCTGCGCGGCGTCCTTCGTGGCCTGGCGCTGGGCGTCGTCGAAGTAGGCGGGCACGGTGATGACCGCGCCGAACAGGTCGTCGTTGAAGGTGTCTTCGGCACGCTGGCGCAGGCTGGCCAGGATCTCGGCGGACACCTCGACCGGGCTCTTGCTGCCGGCCACGGTGTTCACGTGAACCATGCCGGGGGTGTCTTCCAGCTGGTATGGCAGGCGGCTGGTGTCACCCAGGTCGGCCAGCTTGCGGCCCATGAAGCGCTTGACCGACACCACTGTGTTGACCGGGTCTTCGGCTTGCGCGTGCAGCGCGTCGAAACCGATCTGGCGGCGCACCTGGCCGGTGGCCGGGTCGGTGAAGTAACGCACGGCCGAGGGCAGGATCACGCGGCCCTGTTCATCGGGCAGGCACTCGGCCGTGCCGTGGCGCACGGCGGCCACGAGCGAATGGGTGGTGCCCAGGTCGATGCCCACCGCGATGCGGCGCTGGTGGGGGTCGGGCGATTGTCCGGGTTCGGAGATTTGCAGCAGGGCCATGGGGATGAGGCGGTTGCGGTGCTCAGGCACCGTCTTCGTAACGTTCGAGGCGGGCGTCGATCTCGTCGGTCAGGCGATCGATGAACATGAGGGCACGCACTTCCTGCGCAGCCTGCGCGGCATTGCCGTCCACGTCCAGCAACTGGGTGACACGGGCCAGGCGGGCCTTGCGCTGGGTGGAGACCTCGTCGGCCAGCGTCTGCACTTCGTCGGCGCTGCCGGCGTCTTCCAGCGCTTCGCGCCACTGCATCTGCTGCATGAGGAAGTCGCCGGGCATCGCGGTGTTGCTCTCGGACTGGACCGGCACACCAGCCAGTTCACAGAGGTAGGCGGCGCGCTTGAGCGGGTCTTTCAGGCGCTGGTGGGCTTCGTTGACACGCACGGCCCATTGCATGGCAATGCGCTGGGCGGCGGCGCCATCGGCCGCGAACCGGTCGGGGTGGACCTGCGCCTGCAGGGCTTTCCAGGCGGCGTCAAGCTGCGCCCGGTCGAGCTGAAAGGCCTTGGGCAGGCCCAGAAGGGTGAAATCGTCGGCGTCGATGTTCATGGCCACAAACCTGTCTGGTCGAAAAAACGAAACCCCACCACCGGGTGGGGCTTCATCCGACGCAAGGCCCATGCCTTGCCGGTGCGGACGGGTCGGCTGCCGGTGGCGAACCGCCCGAGGCCCTCACCTCAGATGCGGAAGGATTCCCCGCAACCGCAACGGTCGCGTTCGTTCGGGTTGTTGAACTTGAAGCCTTCGTTCAGGCCCTCGCGCACGAAGTCGAGTTGCGTGCCGTCGATGTAGGGCAGGCTCTTGGGATCGACCAGGATCTTCACGCCGAGCTGTTCGAACACGCGGTCTTCCGGGTTGACCTCATCGGCGTACTCGATCTTGTAGGCCAGGCCCGAGCAGCCGGTGGTCTTCACGCCAAGCCGCACGCCCACGCCCTTGCCGCGACGCGACAGGTAGCGGGTGATATGGCGCGCCGCGGCCTCCGTCAGACCCACGGACATCGTGTCGTTGACCTGCGCGATTTCGGCCAGCGGCCCGTTGCCGGGACCACTGGTGCACGAACCCGCAGCGGTGGCGGTGTCAGGCTGCATTCTTGGCCTTGTAATCGTTGACGGCGGCTTTGATCGCATCTTCCGCCAGGATCGAGCAGTGGATCTTGACCGGGGGCAAGGCCAGCTCTTCGGCGATCTGGGTGTTCTTGATCTCGAGGGCCTCGTCCAGCGTCTTGCCGCGCACCCATTCGGTCACGAGCGAGCTCGATGCGATGGCCGAGCCGCAACCGTAGGTCTTGAAACGCGCGTCTTCGATCACGCCGGTGGACGGGTTGACCTTGATCTGCAGCTTCATCACGTCGCCGCAGGCCGGGGCGCCGACCATGCCGGTGCCAACCGACTCGTCGCCCTTGTCGAACGAGCCCACGTTGCGGGGGTTTTCGTAGTGGTCAATGACCTTGTCGCTGTATGCCATGGTGATACTCCGGATCGATCAGTGCGCCGACCACTGAATGGTGTTCAGGTCGATGCCTTCCTTGTACATGTCCCACAGGGGCGAGAGTTCGCGCAGCTTGGCGACCCGCTCCTTCAGGGTGGTCACCACGAAGTCGATTTCCTCTTCGGTGGTGAAGCGCCCGATGGTCATGCGCAGGGAACTGTGGGCCAGCTCGTCGCTGCGGCCCAGGGCGCGCAGCACGTAGCTGGGCTCGAGGCTGGCCGAGGTGCAGGCCGAGCCCGACGACACGGCGATGCCCTTGATGCCCATGATCAGCGACTCGCCTTCGACGAAGTTGAACGAGACGTTGAGGTTGTGGGGAACGCGGCGCTCGAGGTCGCCGTTCAGGAAGATCTGCTCGATTTCCTGCAGGCCGTTCCACAGGCGCTGACGCAGGGCCAGCACGCGCTCGTTCTCGGCGTGCATTTCTTCCTTGGCGATGCGGAAGGCCTCGCCCATGCCGACGATCTGGTGCGTGGGCAGGGTGCCCGAGCGCATGCCGCGCTCGTGTCCGCCGCCGTGCATCTGCGCTTCGATGCGGATGCGCGGCTTGCGGCGCACATACAGCGCACCGATGCCCTTGGGGCCGTAGGTCTTGTGCGAAGCCAGGCTCATCAGGTCGACCGGCAGGGTCTTGAGGTCGATCTCGATCTTGCCGGTGGCCTGGGCGGCGTCGACGTGGAAGACGATGCCCTTTTCACGGCACAGCGCGCCGATGGTCGGGATGTCCTGGATCACGCCGATTTCGTTGTTGACCATCATCACCGAGATGAGGATGGTGTCAGGGCGAATGGCGGCCTTGAGCACGTCCAGATCCAGCAGGCCGTCTTCCTTGACGTCGAGGTAGGTGGCCTCGAAGCCCTGGCGTTCGAGTTCACGCACGGTGTCGAGCACGGCCTTGTGCTCGGTCTTGACCGTGATGATGTGCTTGCCGCGCGTCTTGTAGAAGTGCGCTGCGCCCTTCAGGGCCAGGTTGTTGGATTCGGTGGCGCCCGACGTCCAGACGATTTCACGGGGATCGGCGCCAATCAGGTCAGCCACCTGGGTGCGGGCCTTCTCGACGGCCTCTTCCGCTTCCCAGCCGTAGGCGTGGGTGCGGGAAGCCGGGTTGCCGAAGTGCTCGCGCAGCCAGGGGATCATGGCGTCCACCACGCGCGGGTCGACCGGGGTCGTCGCGCCGTAGTCCATGTAGATCGGGAAGTGCGGGGTCATGTCCATGATGGGGACTCAAACAGGCTGGCGCCAGAACACCTGCGGGGGCGGGTGCACGGTCGCCGGCTTCTTCTTGTGGGCTGTGGGGCAGCGGAAAAACCTTGGATTATCGCGTCAGCCACCCCTCGGTCCCTGCCGAGGGGGGCCAAGGCCCTTATTTTGTAAGGGCCGCTCCGAGCGCGAACACCGAATTCGGGGCGTTGACCTTGATCGGCTTGACCACCGGCTGCGTCGAGATGGCGCGCTTGACCGGCTGGGCTTCGACCGACACGCCCTTGGCGATCTGGTCTTCGACCAGCTTCTTCAGGCTGATCGAGTCGAGGTACTCGATCATCTTGTTGTTGAGCGCCGTCCAGAGGTCGTGCGTCATGCAGCGGCCGCCGTCGTCACCCATGCAGTTTTCCTTGCCGCCGCAGCCGGTGGCGTCGATCGGCTCGTCCACGGCGACGATGATGTCGGCCACGGTGATGTCTTCGGCCTTGCGGCCCAGCGAATACCCACCGCCGGGGCCGCGGGTGCTTTCCACCAGTTCGTGGCGACGGAGCTTGCCGAACAACTGCTCCAGGTACGACAGCGAGATCTGCTGCCGCTGGCTGATGGCGGCCAAGGCCACCGGACCTGTGTGCTCGCGCAGGGCCAAGTCAATCATCGCGGTGACCGCAAAACGGCCTTTGGTCGTCAAACGCATGGCTAACTCCTTGGTCAGGAACTCGGGAAGGCGCTCGCGCGCGCCGTGGATGACCACGCTGGGATCCCACAGGATCTCTGTCGGTTCCGAATCACCCTATTCCCGAGTGATTAGCTCGATTATAGGGAAACCCACTGTTTTGGTCAACTTCAGACCCGGGCAAACCCGAACGCTTTTCCGATGAGGGTGATAGCTTGCGTCAATCAAGAACCGGGCCACGCGCCACGCCCGCCTGCCTCAATGACAAAACCGAGTCAATGAGACGGGTTTGTTCCGACAGACGCGACAAGTTGTCGCAAATGCGTCACCAGCCCCTCGCAGGCGGCTTCGACCAGATCCAGCACGTGATCGAATCCGTCGGCACCGCCGTAGTACGGGTCCGGCACGACCTGAGTGCCAGCAAGCGGCGATCCCGCCGGAATGAAATCGGTCAGCCGGCGCAGCTTGCGGCGCAACACCGGATCCGGCGGGCAGCCGTCTTCCAGCAAGGCCAGGTTGTCCCAGTCCATCGCCAGCAGCAGGTCGAAATGCGCGTAGTCGGCGGCGCACACCTGGCGCGCCCGCAGGGGCGCGAGGTCGTACCCGCGGGCGTGCGCGTGGCGCTGGCTGCGTGCGTCAGGCGCACAACCCAGGTGGTACGCGTGCGTGCCGGCCGAATCGACCTCCACAAACCCGTCCAGCCCCGCCTGCACGATCTGATGGCGCAACACGCCTTCCGCGGTCGGGCTGCGGCAAATGTTGCCCATGCAGACCATCAGGACGCGGAACGGCGCCTCAGGGCCGGCAGGGCGGGCGGGCACGGCGTCGGGTGGCAGGGCGTTCGTCATGCCACGATTGTGACGCCGCGGGTGGCACCCCGCCGCGACTCGCGCCGGCTTCACCGGCCATCTGTCGGAGACAAGGCGGCGACAAGTCGACGTCAGGCCGCAGCTGGCTCGCGGGCGGTCTCGTTGTCCGACACGCGGGTCAGTCGCAGCCCGCTGTCGGGCACCACGAAGACGTCGTCCTGGGGCATGTCCAGGCGTTGGCCGGACGCCAGCCTGAACTCGATGTGGCCCGTGGGCTCCCACTGACCAAAGGGATCGGCGCCCACGGGCAGCCGGACCAGGTGCTCGTAGGCGTGCACGGTGTGAAGGGCGCCCTGCGGATCTCGGGCCTGCAGGGTGTCCAGGCGATGCAGTTGCTTGTCCATGACGGGACTCCTTGCCTGAACGGGCGGCCCACCAAGGCGGCAGGCCATCACCGGAGGATCACTGTACGCCTGCGCCGCGGCTTTGCACAGCGCACCCCACACACATCCCTTGTGCGCTATGCGGCCACGCGCGGCCGGCGGGCATGCGCCCTGCCCCGCCGCTTGTGCTGCCAGCGCCAGATGCCGGTGACGCCCAACACCAGCGGCAGCACCCCGGTCAGCAGGATCAGCAGGCGCCCCGCCCAGGCCGCCACTTCGCCGTTGTGCAGCGGATGCAGCCAGGCCAGCAGGGTGTCGGCCGCGCCCTGATCCAGGCCATTGCGCGCGCCCACCACGTCGCCCGTGGCGGCATCCAGCCACACCTGGGTGCGCGGAAAGCGCCGGCTGGGCTCTCCGCTCTGCCACAGCTGCACACGGATCAGGCCGCCCGCGCGCGGCGGCGACTCGATCCAACGGGGCTCGGCCTCTGGAAACACCGCCTGCGCCACGCTCACGGCCTGAGCCAGCGAAACCACCGGCGGGCCACTGACCTGCGCGGGAGGCGGCTGAAACATCGGCGACACCCGATCCAGCCAGGGCGTGAGCGACCGTTGCCACGTCAGGAGGATGCCCGTCAGGCACAGCATCAGCAGCAGCACGGCGCCCCCTGCGCCGGCCAGCTTGTGAATGTCGTACACCTGCCGCTCGACCGAGGCATCGCGCTTGAAGGACCATGCCTGCGCCCAACGCCCGGGGCGCGGCCACCACAACACCAGCCCGGACACCAGCGAAACGGTCATCAGCACCCCGAGCACGCCCACGGCATGTCGGCCCGGCGCGTCCAGCAGCAAGGCGTAGTGCAGGTCGTAGATCCAGGTCCACACCTCCTGCCCCCAGAAGGCGGCATGGTGCACGCGCTGCCCCGCGGTGTCCAGCCACACCATCAGGGGCGCAAAAGCGCGGTGGCGGGTTTCCTCGGGCTGCAGGTAGCGCGCCACGACCGGATCACCCGGGTTGAGCGGCAGTTCGATGCGCCATGGGCCTCCCCGTGCGGGCTCGCTGGCGTGCAGGGTGTGCAGCACCGCATCCAGGTGCACCGCCGCCGGCTGAAGGCTGGTGGTGGGCACGGGGCGCGCGGCATTGAGCAGCTCGCGGTACACCACGAGCACGCTGCCGCTCAAGCCGATCACCACCCAGAAGCCCAGCAGCCCCAGGCCCAGCCAACGGTGCAGCCGCCCCCAGCGGGGCCGTGACCCGCTCGGCCGCGGCGTCGTTCTTGCCTCGGTGCCCATCGTCAGAACGCCACTTGGGCGGCCACGGTCACGGCGCGGCCCTCGGCAGGCGCGTGCAGGCTCTGGCTGCCATCCCACCAGACGTATTCATGGCGGCGATCCAGCAGGTTCCTCACCTGCAGGTCCAGCGTCACGCCGGGCGACCAGCGGTGGCGCACCATCAGGTCGGCCACCACGAACTGCCCGTATCGACCGTGGCGGTTGGTCTGGTCGAGGTGGTAGCTGCTTTGCGCCCGGGCCGCCAGCGTGCCCTCCCACGCATCCTGCGGCTGCCAGCGCAGGCCCATGGCGGCCAGGGCGTGCGGCACGTGGTCCACCTCCTTGCCGCGGGTCATGGGGGCGGCGGGGTCCGGATCGACGATGCGCGCGCGCTGCAGGGTCAGACTGGCCCAGGCGCTCAACCGGGGCTGCAAGCGGGCATTGAGTTGCACATCCTGCCCGTCACGCCGCGTGCGGCCCAGGTTGGCCGAATCGTTCGACGGGTCGTTCAGCCTGCGGTAGACCTCGTCCGAGGCGATCTGCGTCCAGCTTGCCAGCCGCCCTTCCAGCCAGTTACCCACGCGGAACTTCCAGCCCAGCTCCCACCCTTCGTTGATGGAGGGCGCGAGCTGCGTGGTGCGCGGCGGCACCAGGTAGCTGGCAGCCCCTACCCCGATCTGGAAGGTCCGGCCCCAGTTGGCATACACGCTGTGCGAGGGCGATGCCGCATAGACCACGCTCAGCTTGGGCTGCCGGATGTTGCCGTAGTCGTTCGCGGCGTAGGCCCGCCCGTTCAGGCCATCGACGAGGCGGCCCGAGAAACGGTCCACGCGCCAGCCCGGCAGCACGGTCCAGGCCGGATGCGGCTTGATCACGGCCTGCACATACGCGCCCGTGCCGTCCAGGCTGAAGTCCTGGTCGCGGGTCTGGCTCAGGCGCACCTGGCTCGCGGTCAGGAAGCGCAGGCTCGCGTTGTCCTGCCATTCGCGCTGCGCCCCCGCCTCGAGTTGCAAGGCGGGATGCAGGCGCCAGGTGACATGGCCAAGCACCCCGCGGTGGGTTTCCTGCACCAACCGCTCCTGCTGGCTCACGCTGCTGGAAAAGGTGACGTAGCGGCGGTCATCGATCTCATTGCGCCAGGCGCGGGCGGCCCAGGTCAGACCCGACGCACCCTCGCCTTCGGCGTGCAGGCTCACCTGGCTCAGCCGGCGGCGGTCTTCGTCCCTCGCATTCCAGGGGGGCGATTGCCGCCGGTCGGCACTGCGCTGCGTCCGCGTCAGGTAACCGGGCTCGTCGGCGTTCGCCTCGTGGCTGCGCACCACCACACCGGCGCGCCACGGCTGGCCCTGCGGCTCGTAGAACCACTTGCCCGTGAAGCTGCGCTTGTCGCTGTCGGCGTGGTCCCGGTACCCCGTGCTGCGGCGCAGCCCCACAAAGTAGTTCTGCTGCCAGCCGGTGTCGCTCTGCAGCGCCTTGGCCACCTGCACTTCGGCCGCCCCGAACTGCCCGACGGACACGCGCGCGGCCCCGTCGTTGCCGCCTTGCCGCGTGATCACCTGGGCGTGCCCGGCAATGGCGTGCAGGCCCCAGCGCGGGTCGTTGGTGCCCCGGACCACCTCGATGCGCTCGATCTCGAGCGGCGAGACCATGTCCAGGTACGGCATGTTGCCGTCGTTGCTGTTCGAGGGAATGCCGTCGATCAGCAGCTTGACCGCGTTGATGTTGCCCTCGCCGTTGAACCCGCGGAACGACGGCTTGCCAGACGTGGTGCCCTGCCCGAACTCGGTGAGCATGACGCCCGGCACGGCGCTGAACAATTGCCAGGATTGCGCCACGCTGCGCGCCTGAAGCACCTCGGCGCCGACCATGTCGACCGAAGCGGCCAGCCGGCGGCTGGACAGCAAGGAAGGGCGGGCGGCCGTGACGCCGATCTGGCCGAGTGTGAGCGCGCCCGCATCGCGGGGCGCCAGGTCGTCCGACTCGGACGAGCGGGCCGGTGCGGCGCCCAGACAGAGACAGGCACACAGAACGGCTGCCGCGCTGGCAGGCAGCCCCATGGGGAACGCGGACGGGCGTCCCATGACGAACAGAATCATGATGAAGAAACCGGTGAGAGATACGGGGACCAGCTCGACCTTCACAGGTCGGCGGTCGTGCACAGGCCGTTCACCCCGAGGACGGGCCTCGGGCGGCGGGTCTCACACCCGGTTCGGTGGCCCGGTGGACCACGGCGCGGCCCAGGCATGCAGACGCCCGGGCGCATGAAGGAACAGCGGCGGCAGGGCCGCGACGGATTCAGCCTGAGGGACCTCGACCTTGAACGTGGGCGGAGGCGCCCAGCCTTGGTGTTGCAGGCCACACAAGGGGCAGTCGTCGTGGGCCGCGTGCAAGGCGGCACGCGATGCATCGCCCCCGGCATCCACCCGCATCAGCCGCACGGACTGGTGTTGTGCGCTGCGGCTGCCGCACACCACCTGCCACACCGGCACGCCGGCGGCCGATTGCAGCAGGCGGGTCAGCGTGGGCGCCAGCACCGCCAGGCACACGCAGGCCAGCACCAGCGGGGCAAGCCAGCGGGCGCGACGCAGCCAGGGCAGAAAAAAGGCGGACGGCATGCGCGGCAGTGTAGTCGGCCTCAGGCGCGCCTGGCCGCCTGAATCGGCACGATGTGGTCGCCGCCAGCCGCACCAAAGGCCTGCTCCTTCAGCAAGGCCAGTTGGTCGCGCAGGCGCGCGGCCTTCTCGAACTCGAGGTTGCGCGCCGCTTCCAGCATGTCCTTCTCCAGCTGCTTGATGCGCTTGCCCAGGTCCTTCTCCGACAGGGCGCCCGCCCCTTCCATCGACTTGGCCAGGGCCTCGGCCGCACGCAGGTCGTCCTTGGCGGCGTTCGACATCACCCCGTCGATCAGCTCCTTGACCTTCTTGTTGACCGTGCGCGGCGTGATGCCGTTGGCCTCGTTGTGGGCGATCTGCTTGGCGCGGCGGCGCTCGGTCTCGCCGATGGCCTTGCGCATGGACTCGGTGATCTTGTCGGCGTACAGGATGGCCTGTCCGTTCTGGTTGCGCGCCGCGCGGCCAATGGTCTGGATCAGGCTGCGCTCGGCCCGCAGGAAGCCTTCCTTGTCGGCATCCAGAATGGCCACCAGCGACACCTCGGGGATGTCCAGCCCTTCACGCAGCAGGTTGATGCCCACCAGCACATCGAAGGTGCCCAGGCGCAGGTCGCGCAGGATCTCGACACGCTCGACCGTGTCGATGTCGGAGTGCAGGTAGCGCACCTTCACGCCGTTCTCGGTCAGGTAGTCGGTCAACTGCTCCGCCATGCGCTTGGTCAGCGTCGTGATCAGCACGCGCTCGTCCTTCTCGACGCGGATGCGGATCTCCTGCAGCACGTCGTCCACCTGGTGGGTGGCCGGGCGCACCTCCACGATGGGGTCGATCAGGCCGGTGGGGCGCACCACCTGCTCCACCACATTGCCGGTGTGGGCCTTCTCCCAGTCGCCCGGCGTGGCCGACACGAACACCACCTGCCGCATCTTGCGCTCGAACTCCTCGAACTTCAGCGGGCGGTTGTCGAGCGCCGACGGCAGGCGGAAGCCGTACTCCACCAGCGTGGTCTTGCGCGCCCGGTCGCCGTTGTACATGCCGCCCAGCTGGCCGATCATCACGTGGCTCTCGTCCAGGAACATCAGCGAATCGCTGGGCATGTAGTCCACCAGCGTCGGCGGCGGATCACCCGGCTTGGCGCCCGACAGGTGCCGCGTGTAGTTCTCGATGCCCTTGCAGTGGCCCACCTCCTGCAACATTTCGAGGTCAAAACGCGTGCGCTGCTCCAGGCGTTGCGCTTCCACCAGCTTGCCGGCGGCCACGAACTCCTTCACGCGCCCGTTCAGCTCGTGCTTGATGCCTTCGATGGCGTTGAGCACCTGCTCGCGCGGCGTCACGTAATGGCTGGAGGGGTAGACCACGAAGCGCGGGATCTTCTGGCGGATCTTGCCCGTCAGCGGGTCGAGCAGCGACAGCGCATCCACCTCGTCATCGAACAGCTCCACACGCAGGGCCAGCTCGCTGTGTTCGGCCGGGAAGATGTCGATGGTGTCGCCCCGCACGCGGAAGGTGCCGCGCGTGAAGTCCATGTCGTTGCGCTTGTACTGCATGCGGATCAGCTGGGCGATCACGTCGCGCTGGTCCATCTTGTCGCCCACCCGCACGATGAACCGCATCTGCGTGTAGTCCTCGGGCTTGCCGATGCCGTAGATGGCCGACACGGTGGCCACGATCACCACATCGCGGCGCTCCAGGATGCTCTTGGTGGCGCTCAGCCGCATCTGCTCGATGGCCTCGTTGATGGCGCTGTCCTTCTCGATGAAGAGGTCGCGCTGCGGCACGTAGGCTTCGGGCTGGTAGTAGTCGTAATAGCTGACGAAGTACTCGACCGCGTTCTTGGGAAAGAACTCGCGGAACTCGGCATACAGCTGCGCGGCCAGCGTCTTGTTGGGCGCGAACACGATGGCCGGCCGCCCCACGCGGGCGATCACGTTGGCCATGGTGTAGGTCTTGCCCGAGCCCGTCACGCCCAGCAGGGTCTGGTAGCTCAGCCCGTCTTCCACACCCTCCACCAGCTGCGCAATGGCCGTGGGCTGGTCACCCGCCGGCGGATAGGGCTGGAACAGCTCGAAGGGCGAATCCGGAAACGACACGAACTGCCCTGCCGCCCCGCCATCGCCCCCCTGGGCCGTGGATTCCGCACCCTGCGTGCGGGCTTGGCGTTGACTTGTTTCTGACATGGGGGCCACAGTGCGAATAAAATAAAGGGTTTGCCCGATTCCTCTGGTGGCAGAGGTGGCCACAAGCCTCGGGACAAGACCCTTCAGATTACCGCAACCGACCGGAGACTGCTTGCATGGCCTCGCTGTTCGCTTCCGTTGAAATGGCCCCCCGCGACCCCATCCTGGGCCTCAACGAACAATTCAATGCCGACCCCAACCCCAACAAGGTGAACCTGGGCGTGGGCGTCTACACGGACGACCAGGGCAAGCTGCCCCTGCTGAAGTGCGTGGCCGCCGCTGAAAAGCAGATGGCCGAGACCCTGAAGCCGCGCGGCTACCTGCCCATCGACGGCATTGCCGCCTACGACAAGGCCGTGCAAGGCCTGGTCTTCGGTGCCGAGCACCCCGCCGTCAAGGGCGGCCGCATCGCCACGGCCCAGGCCATAGGCGGCACGGGCGGCCTGAAGCTGGGCGCCGACTTCCTCAAGCGCCTGAACCCCAACGCCCAGGTCCTGATCTCGGACCCGAGCTGGGAAAACCACCGCGCCCTGTTCGAATCGGCCGGCTTCCCGGTCGACGTCTACCCCTACTACGACGCTGCCAACCGCGGCATCAACTTCGACGGCATGCTGGCCAAGCTGAAGGCTTCGCCCGCCGGCACCGTCGTCGTGCTGCACGCCTGCTGTCACAACCCGACCGGCTACGACCTGACCGACGCCCAGTGGGATGAAGTCATCAACGTCGTCAAGGCCCAGGGCCTGGTCGCCTTCCTCGACATGGCCTACCAGGGCTTCGGCAACGGCATCGCCGAAGACGGCGCCGTGGTGCTGAAGTTCCTGGAAGCCGGCCTGAGCTTCTTCGTGTCGACCTCGTTCTCGAAGAGCTTCTCGCTGTACGGCGAGCGCGTGGGCGCCCTGAGCATCGTGAGCGAAACCGCCGAAGAGTCGGCCCGCGTGCTGAGCCAGCTCAAGCGCGTGATCCGCACCAACTACTCCAACCCGCCGACGCACGGCGCCCAGGTGGTGGCCACCGTGCTGAGCACGCCCGAGCTGCGCGCCATGTGGGAAGACGAGCTGGCCGGCATGCGCGACCGCATCAAGCAGATGCGCACCGCCCTGGTCAACGAACTGACCGCCGCTGGCGTGCAGGGCGACCTGAGCTACATCACCCGTCAGAAGGGCATGTTCAGCTATTCCGGCCTGAACGCCGCCCAGATGCAGCGCCTGCGTTCGGAATTCGGCGTGTACGGTGTCGATTCGGGCCGCATCTGCGTGGCCGCGCTGAACACCGGCAACATCAAGGCCGTGGCTGCCGCCATCAAGGCCGTGATGTAAATCGGCCGGGTGGCCTGACGAGGCCACCTTCGCCGCATGAAAAAGGGCTCCCGCGGGAGCCCTTTTTGTTGGCCGCGGCCTGACCGAGGCCGGTCAGCAATTGCCCTTCTTGGCCTGCCCCGGCGGGCAGTGCTGGCCCTGCCCTGCAGGCACCACCACACCACGCGGATCGACCACCACCGCAGCGTTGGGCGTGTACACCGCGCAGCCATTGAGCACCACCACGGCAGCACACAGAGCAAACATCGTCTTCATGTTGTTCTCGAAAGCAGTACGAACAGGCCGCAAGCTTACTTGCTGTCGCGCGGCACGTACACGTCACACGTCGGCGAAATCTCGCACTGGTCCATCAGCGCCTTCACGGCCGCACGGTAAACCTCCAGCTCGGTGTTGGCCAGATCGACCGCCGAGAAGCGCTTGTCGCTGCCATTGATGCTGGTGTTGGCAAAGCGCCGGATCGGGAACTGCCCCGAACCCTTGGGGATCACGCCCGCCACGGCATAGGCCGAGTAGCCGCCGTTGCTGAAGTCCATGATGTTCGAGTAGATGAAGATCTGGAACCTGTTGGCCGGAAACTTGGCCACGAACTTGTCCGTCACCAGATCCGACACCACCGACGCGCACTTCTGCAGGTTGTCGTTCTTGTACTGGCAGCTCACAGCGAACTCGCCCGCCTGCGCGCCCGCTGCCGCCACGAGCAGCGCTGCCCCCACCCACATGCTTTGCTTCTTCCAGTTCACGGTCACACGCCTCTTGTTGTTGGTGTGACCGGATTGTGCTGCCCGGCATCCGCGGCCAGCCGCCCTGCCCCGATCGGACGGGCCTTTGCGCCCCACGCAGCGCGACTTTGTTGTTGAAACGGCCGCAGCGATGTGGCTTTTCAGCACCGTGGCCGCAGGCTGGATGGCACGGCAGCCACAGCGCAAGAAACGGGGTGCCAGCCGCCCCGCCCTTCGCGAGCATGGCCGCTCCACACAACGCAAGGAGCAGGACATGGGAATGTTGGCAGAACAGGTGGCCATGGTGACGGGCGCGAGCTCAGGCATCGGCCGGGCCACGGCGATCGCGTTTGCCCGCGAGGGCGCCCGCGTGGTCGTTGCAGCACGGCGGCAGGCTGAGCTGGACGAGCTGGTGCACGAGATCGAACAGCGAGGCGGCCAGGCCGTGGCGCTGGCCGGCAACGTGCAGGACGAGGCTTACGCCCGGGCGCTGGTCGGCCTGGCCGAGACCCGCTTTGGCGGGCTGGACGTCGCCTTCAACAACGCCGGCACCCTGGGTTCCATGGGCCCCACGCCGGAGGTGCCGCTGGCGGGCTGGCAAGACAGCGTGGCCACCAACCTGACGAGCGCCTTCCTGGCCGCCAAGCACCAGATTCCGGCCATGGTGAAGCGCGGGCGCGGCTCGATCGTCTTCACGTCCACCTTTGTCGGGTACACGGTCGGCTTTCCCGGCATGGCGGCCTATGCAGCCAGCAAGTCGGGGTTGATCGGGCTGACGCAGGCGCTGGCAGCCGAATTCGGCGCCCACGGCATCCGCGTGAACGCGCTGCTGCCCGGCGGCACCGACACCCCCATGGGCCGCGCCGTAGCCAACACGCCCGAAGCCGTGGCCCATGTACAAGGGTTGCACGCGCTCAAGCGCATGGCCACGCCGGAAGAAATCGCCCGGTCGGTGGTGTACCTCGCGTCCGATGCGGCGTCGTTCACCACCGGCACGGCGCTGCTGGTGGACGGCGGCGTGTCGATCAACCGGTCGTGACTGCGGCCGGCCGGGGCGTGTTCACCCACTCCTGCACGCTGGGGCGCTGCCACTGCTCGGTGGCGTAACGGGCCAGGTGCTCGGGCACCGGGTCGCCGGCCAACACCAGGCGGTTCAGCATGAGCGCCAGGTCAGTATCGGCAATGCACCATGCGCCGAACAGCGTGCTGCCGTGCTGGCGCAACCAGCCATCGGCCGCCTTGAACAGCCGCTCGGCCGCCGCCCGCGCTGCGTCAGACAGCGGCGGCACCGGCGTGCGCAGAAAAACCACTTCGGTGGTCCGCTCGGAGCGGATGGGCATCAGGTCGCTGCGCAGCCAGGCCTGGATCTCGCGCGCCCGGGCCCGATCCTGCACGTTGGCCGGGTAGATGGGGGTGGCCGGAAACGCCTCCTCCAGGTATTCGCAGATGGCCGACGACTCGGACAGGTTGAAGCCATCGTGGCTGAGCGTGGGCACGCGCAGCGTGCTGGAGACGCCGGCATAGCCCGCAGCCAGATGCTCGCCGCGCTGCAGATCGACCAGCGCCAAGTCGAACGGGATGGCCTTTTCGCGCAGGGCGACGAACGCCGACATGGCGTAGGGAGACAGGTGGTTCGAATCGATGAAGAGTTTCATGGTGGTACGCGTGATTGCAGTAGCGAAATCGCCAGCGGAATGAAGCCGAGGCAGACCAGGCCATAAAGCAGATGGTTGCCTGAACGGGGGCTGAAGTCCGGCCAGATCTTCCGCCATGGCTTGCGCATCAGCAAGCGGCCCACGCCCACATCGAACGCCGCCACATCCATTCGCTGCGTTTGCCCCACTATCGAGACGGGCACTGAACGGACCGCTTCAGCTGAGCACCACCAGCGCGATGCCCACAGCAGCAGGCATGCCCTGAATGAAGAGAATCTTGCGACTGGCCGTCAGGGCGCCGTAGAGGCCTGCAATCAGAACGCAGCCCAGGAAGAACAGCTTCACCGGCGTGCCTGCGCTGCCCAGCGCAATGCCCCAGACCAGCCCGGCGGCCAGAAACCCGTTGTACAGCCCCTGGTTGGCTGCAAGCACCTTGGTGGCCTCCGCTTGCTCCGCACTGAGCCCGAAAGCCTTGCGGCCTGCGGGCTTTGTCCACAAGAACATTTCCAGCACGAGAAAGTAGAAATGGAGCAGCGCCACAAGCGCCGTCACGATGTTGGCTGCCACGGTCATGGTTGGTCATCCCTGATGAAATCTGGCACCGGGTCACGCCCCGGCGCATTGGCACGGTGATGAAGAACCGGCTTCATGGCTGGTTCGGAATGAGGACGATGAGGTCGGTGGCGCCCACATCGATGCCCAGCTGCGAAAACAGCGTGGTCACCTGCCCTCGATGATGGGTCTGGTGATTGAAGAAGTGCAACAGCACCTCACCCAAGCGCTTCTTGCTCCGGATGCCCTTGGTCGAGGTGTATTCAAACGGCGCTTGCAGATCCTCTTGCGAGAGCGCCTTGCTCAGGTTGACGATCACATCATCCAGGGATGCCCGCAGGTCTGTCAACGCGGCAAAGTCAGCGCAGAGCGGTTGATCGAGCGCCGTGGGCTCGGGCATGTCTTGCAAGGGCGCCAGGGACGCAAGGCCGGGGAGGCGAAGGGCCATGCGCTTGAGCCACAGGATGTCAGCCACCGCGATGTGATTGAGGGTTCCGCGTTGGCCTAAGCCAAAAGCGCAGAACTCACCCCACCGCGCCAGACGCCTCAAATACAACAACTTAGCCACCCTCATCCCCCTTTCCTCCCCCTCTTCGCCCACCTAACCCACACCCCAACTCCCCATCCTAAAAACCGCCACCCCACCTGTCCATCACCCAAACAGCCACACTCACTTCCCGGGCCCCGCGTGTTCGTGCCCGTGTTCCACCCGCCACCCTGCCCCCACATCCAGCCGGCTGGCTTTGCGCACCACCGGGTCTTTCAGCATGTCGCCAAAATCGGCTGCATCCAAGTGCCGGTACACGGCCACATCCCGCCACGGCGGCCCCTGCATATTCACCGG
>NZ_CAJYGK010000033.1 GCF_913773725.1 uncultured Aquabacterium sp.
CTGCCGGCTGGCGGTGCGAGGGCGCGGCAGAAGCGGGGGCGTCCACGGGCGTCGCCGTGGCGGCCGGACTCGGCGGCTCGACAGCGGGGCTGGGGGCCGGTGCGGGCGCCGGCGTCGGCTCCGCGGGCGCCTCTGGGCTGGACTGCCCCCATCCCAGCTTTTTCTTGATGAAACTGAACATTCGGTGATTGTAGAGGCCGCCCCTTCTTACAATTCACCGATGGCATCTCCTCCTCCCGATTCGCCCGGTGGCCCGCGCCGCCAGCCTGCCGCTTCCCGCCGCGCCGCATCGGCCGGCATCCGGAATGCACCGGCCGGGCGGGCGGTGGACAGCAAGGCCGGCCAGGCGGCGCTGAAGGTGGCGAGCACCGCAGCGCAGCAGGTGAGGATCATCGGGGGGCAATGGCGGCGCACGCCTCTTCCCGTGCCGGTGTCTGCGGGGCTGAGGCCCACGCCCTCCCGGGTGCGCGAGACCTTGTTCAATTGGCTGGGCCAGGATCTGCAGGGTTGGCGGGTGCTGGACGCCTTCGCTGGCACGGGCGCGCTGGGCTGGGAGGCAGCCTCACGCGGAGCGGAAGAGGTGGCGATGCTGGAGCGCGAGCCTGCGCTCGTGCGCTCGCTGCAAGGCGTCCAGAACCGGCTGAACGCCGGGCAGGTGCGCGTCCTGCAGGCCGATGCGCTGTCGTGGATGGCGCAGCCCGCCCAGGCGGGGCGCTTCGATCTGGTCTTTCTCGACCCGCCCTTCGATGACGCCGACTTCGATCGCACCCTGGAGGTCGCGCGGGGCTGCGTGCCCGATGGCGGTTGGGTCTACCTTGAAGCGCCCCAGCCCTTTGCTTCGCGGCCCGGACTGAAGTTGCACCGGCACGGTCAGGCTGGCGCGGTGCATTTTCACCTTTTCATGCGCGTGGACGCCGCTCAGGTCGCCCCACCGACAGAAGCCTGAGCCTTACACTCGGGCGCGTTGCCTCTGGGTCGCCCAGCCTGTTGCCTTTCGGAGTTCTGCTTGAGTTCGTCTGCTCCCCTCACCGCCGTCTACCCTGGAACATTCGACCCGATGACCCTGGGGCACGCCGACCTGATGCGGCGTGCGAGCCAGTTGTTCGGTCGGCTCATCGTTGCGGTGGCCGCAGGCCATCACAAGAAGACGATGTTCTCGCTGGAAGAGCGCCTGGAAATGGGCAAGGAACTGGCAGCCGAGTACCCCAACGTGGAAGTGATCGCCTTTGAAGGCTTGCTGCGCGATTTCGTGGTGGCGCATGGGGGGAAGGTGGTCGTGCGCGGTCTGCGCGCGGTCAGTGACTTCGAGTATGAGTTCCAGATGGCCGGCATGAATCGCCAGTTGATGCCCGATGTCGAGACGGTCTTCCTCACTCCGTCCGACCAGTTTCAGTTCGTCTCGGGCACCTTTGTGCGCGAGATCGCCATGCTCGGGGGTGACGTGTCGAAGTTTGTGGCGCCCAATGTGCTCGCACGGCTTCACGCCCGTGTCGCACAGCGCCGGTCCTGAGCCATCCTGAAAGCGGAGCGACCATGGCCCTGACCATCACCGAAGAGTGCATCAACTGCGACGTCTGCGAGCCCGAATGCCCGAACCAGGCCATCTCCATGGGCGAGACCATCTACGTCATCGATCCTGCCAAGTGCACGGAGTGCGTCGGCCACTTCGATGAGCCGCAATGTGTGCAGGTCTGTCCGGTGGAGTGCATCCCGGTCCACCCGGATCACGTCGAAACCCGTGAGCAACTGATGGCGAAGTATGTCGCCTTGCAGGTCGCCGCAGGCAAGGCCTAGTCGGCTTTGACCATGCCGGCAGGGGCGTCGGGCCCGGATCTCCAATCAGTCTGGTGCGGCCGCGTGCCGCTCGTTTGGGCAGCGGTGTGTCAGGGCTGACCGGCGGCGGCTTGGCGAGGCGCGCGGGCCGTGAACAGACGAGATCTGTCCGGCCGATGGCGGCGCTCCTTCTTGCTGGTGTGGGCTCCGTCGTTTCGCTCCACGCGCATCCCGGTGGCCACATGGCTGCCTGACAGCGAGGCCGGCTGTACGGCTTGGGCGGGTTCTGCGCCTGGCCGTCGCGCGTTCGCTTGCTGCATGAGCTTGCGCTGCTCGGCGTGCCGCACCAATGCCTCGTGCACCTGGGCTTCCGATCGCGTGTCCCGGCTCACGGACCGAGCCTCGCCCCCCTCACAGGGCGTCTGGCTGAACAGCACTGCTCCTGCTTGATGGCATCTGTACACGATGGTGTGGCCGGTGACGCGCGGATCGGCCGGCGCGGCCAGGCTGGAAGACAGTGCCGACACCAGGACGAGCGGCAGCAGGGCGGGGAGCAGACGGGACAAGGTCATGGCTGGGAAGGCGGTTCGTCCGGGGTGGGAGGCTTGCGCGGTGGCTTGGGACGCTGGGGGCCTGCGTGCACCTGAGCCGTGGCCTTGGCCATGTCACCAGCCAGCAGGGCCTCGGTGGCGTCCAGGGCCTGGTCGATGCATTTGTAGATGGCTTCCCGCTCGGGTTGCGGCGGCTTGCGCAGCACATAGGCCGCCACCTCGTGCTTGACACCGGGGTGGCCGATGCCCAGGCGCAGGCGGTGGTAGTCGCCGGTGCCGAGTTGGGCGTGGATGTCACGCAGGCCGTTGTGACCGGCGTGTCCGCCCCCCTTCTTGAGCTTGACCTGGCCGGGCAGCAGGTCCAGTTCATCGTGGGCCACCAGGATCTCGTCCGGGTTGATCTTGAAAAACCGCGCCAGCGGGGCCACGGACTTGCCCGACAGGTTCATGAAGGTCTGAGGCTGCAGCAGCCACACCGGGCCTTGCGGCAGGTTGGCGCGCGCCACCAGCCCGTGATAGGCCCGATCCGGCTGCAGGTGAACCCCGAACCGGCGGGCGAGCGCGTCGATGTACCAGAAGCCCGCGTTGTGGCGGGTGTCCTCGTATTCAGGGCCGGGGTTGCCCAGGCCGACAAACAGGCGAATCATGATGGAGAGCGATTATCGGGAAGCCATCTCACAAAAGAAAAGCCCCGCCGAGGCGGGGCTTGACTGTGCCGAAGCGCAAGAAATTACTTCTTGCCCTTCTTGCCCTTGGCGGGCTCGGCGGCCACCGGAGCGGCCACGATTTCTTCGGCAACCGGCTCGACCACGGTGGCAACCACCGGGTTCTTGCGACCGTGGGTGATGACCTTGATGTGGCTGTCGAGGGTCAGGTCTTCCACGTGGATCGACTGGCCCTTGACGACGTTGGCCAGGTCGACGGTCAGGAACTCGGGCAGCTGTTCAGCCAGGCACTCGATTTCCAGTTCGGTCACGACGTGGTTGATCAGGCACTTGTCGATCTTGACGGCCTGCGATTCGGCTTCGTTGACGAAGTGCAGGGGCACCTTCTTGCGGATGCGGGTGGTGGCGTCCACGCGCTGGAAGTCCACGTGCAGCACGAGGCGCTTGAACGGGTGAACCTGGTAGTCGCGCAGCAGGACCTTCTGCACTTCGCCGTTCAGTTCCATGTCCAGGATGGACGAATGGAACTGTTCCTTGCGCATGGCGTGGAACAGGGCGTTGTGGTCCAGCTCGATGTTCAGCGGTGCCTTGCCGGCGCCGTAGACGATGCCGGGGGTCTTGCCGGAATTGCGCAGGCGGCGGCTCGCTCCGGTCCCCTGCAGATTGCGCTCAAAAGCGACGAATTTCATGGAATGCTCCAAGTGGATAAAGCGCCCGCGACCAGGCGCTGTGAAATGACGTCGGCCTTGCGGCGTCGGTCAGAGAAAGCAGATCAGAAGTTGTTGTTCTGTTCTGCGAAGAGGGAGGTCACCGAATCGCCGTCGGTGATGCGACGGATGGTTTCGGCAAACAGGAAGGCGGTGCTCAGCTGGCGGATCTTGGGCGTGCCCTTGGCGGCTTCGGCCAGCGGAATGGTGTTGGTGATCACGACTTCATCCAGGTGCGAAGCCTTGATGCGCTCGATGGCCGGGCCCGAGAACACGGCGTGCGTACAGTAGGCGTACACGCTCTTGGCGCCGCGCTCCTTCAGCACCTCGGCGGCCTTCACCAGGGTGCCGGCGGTGTCGATCATGTCATCCATGATCACGCAGTTGCGGTTTTCGATTTCGCCGATGACGTGCATCACTTCGGACACGTTCGCCTTCGGGCGACGCTTGTCGATGATGGCCAGGTCGCAGCCGAGTTGCTTGGCCAGCGCACGGGCGCGCACCACGCCACCCACGTCGGGCGATACGACCACGAGATCTTCGTACTTCTTGGCCTGCAGGTCGGACAGCAGCACGGGCGACGCGTAGATGTTGTCGACCGGGATGTTGAAGAAGCCCTGGATCTGGTCGGCGTGCAGGTCCATGGTCAGGACGCGGTTGACGCCGACGGCTTCCAGCATGTTGGCCACGACGCGGGCCGAGATGGGCACGCGGGTGGAGCGCGGACGGCGGTCCTGGCGGGCGTAGCCGAAGTAGGGGATGACAGCCGTGATGCGCTGGGCCGAGGCACGCTTGAGCGCGTCGACCATGATCAGCAGTTCCATCAGGTTGTCGTTCGTCGGGGCGCAGGTGGACTGCACGACGAACACCTCACGACCGCGCACGTTCTGCTGGATCTCGACCGTGGTCTCGCCGTCCGAGAAGCGGCCGACAGCGGCCTTGCCCAGAGAGATGCCGAGGCTGGTGGCGATTTCCTGAGCGAGCGCCGGATTGGCGTTGCCGGTGAAGAGGACGGTGTCGGAGAGCATGGGCGGGCCGTGGGGGAACGGAGATGATGACGAAATGACCATCTGCCCTGTCACCTTGCCCCTGAGGAAAACCGGAGCCTGTCCGGTTGATGCCTGCTGGCATCGGCCTTCGCGGAAGGTTCAGGGCAGGTGATGTTGTGTGATCAGCAAAGACCGCACAGAAGAAATCTGGCAGGGGAGGAAGGACTCGAACCCTCGCATGTCGGAATCAAAATCCGATGCCTTAACCAACTTGGCGACTCCCCTACTCAGGACACAGTCTTGAACTGACGTTCTTGTCTGCGACCTAGTAAGCTGTTCTCTTGTCGAGAGCCTCAGATTGTATGTCGATTTTTGCGACGTTTGCAAGTCTGTTGCGTCTCTGCATCATCTGTCTGTCGTGCTGATCAATCGTCGATTGGCTCAAGCATGTCCAGCAGAGGGTGCCGAGGCAGACCGCGCGTCACGCGACCGACCCAGTCCGGATCATTCAGGCCCACATCGCGAGGCCGGAAGCCGTTTTCAGGCTGGGCATCATGGTCGAGCCATGAAAACACCGTGCTGCCTGAACCCGTCATCCGGCTGTTGCCGAAGCGGTTCTGCATGATCTCAAGCGCTTGGCTGACTTGACTGCTGTATGCCGTTGCGGGCTTTTGCAAGTCATTTCTGCCGAAGCGCTTGGGCGCTGCAAGAAAGACTGCGACTATAGCATGCGGTGTGTCGCGTTTCAACGCGGGCGATCCAAAAATCGCCGCGGTGGGCACCGCGACCGGCGGTTTCAGCATGGCCAGTGGCGTTTTCAACACACTGTCTGGCAGGTCGACGGGCGTGATGGCTTCGCCCACCCCTTCGACCCAGGCGTTGCGGCCGCGCACGAAGAACGGGACGTCGGCGCCCAGTCGCAGCGCGAGCGCTTCGAGGCGCGTGCGGGGCCAGCCCAGGCCCCAGAGTTGATTCAGGCCGAGCAGCACCGTGGCGGCGTCGGAACTGCCGCCACCCAGGCCGGCGCCCCAGGGGACGTGCTTGCGGATGCCGATGTCGCAACCGAGGCGCGTGCCGCTTTCTGTCTGCAGCAGACGCGCTGCGCGCAGGCAGAGGTCGTCGTCGGGCAGGGGCACCGTGAGGTCATGCCGCAGCAGCCGACCGTCGGTGCGCAAGGTGAGGTCGATGCTGTCCTGCCAGTCGATCAGCATGAAGGCGGACTGCAGGAGGTGGTAGCCGTCCGGGCGGCGCCCGGTGACGTGCAGGAACAGGTTGATCTTGGCCGGGGCGGGCAGGCCGATGAGGGCAGACATGGAAAAGCTCAGCGGTCGGGATGGATGCGGATGGTGACCGGACGTTGTGAGGCGCTGCCCGGGCGTTCGGCCACGATGCGGCCTGCGGCCGGATCCGGTCGGCCGATGCGCCAGCCGACTTGCTCGAAGGCGGCCCCGTCGGATATGGGCTGGTGTGGCAGGTCGGGGGCAGGGACGCCCTGCATCCACCATGGCAGGGCCTGAAGTGGCAGGGTTTCGCCGAAAAGCCGCTCGCTGAGGGCTTCCAGCGAGGGGAAGGGCTGGCGCTGTCGGCCGTCGTCCAGCCAGACGCCATCTGCTTGCCACTCGACCCGTGCCATCTGGCTGCCCAGGGGCGTCATCAGGGCCATTTGTCCGGCTTTGTCGCTGCCCTCAAGAAAGTAGCCGACGGTGATGCCCTGGGCCGGCTGGTCCAGCCAGGCGGCCAGCTTGATGCTCATCTGGCCTTGAAGCGACCAGCGTGGCACCGTGTCGGTCTGGCTGGCGGGCGGGGAGGGGGGCTCGGTGGGCTGGATGGACGCGCAGCCTGCAGCCAACAAAGTTGCTGCGACGCAAAGAGCGTATCGGATGGGCTGAACGCGGTCGCTCACAGCTTGATCTTCAGTCGCTTGAGGGTTTCCACAAGCGTGTCGTTCTCGGGTTCGTTCTGACGCGACTCCCGGAAGTAACGCAGGGCCTCTTCGCGCTGGCCCATCTGCCAAAGCACCTCACCGATGTGGGCTCCGATCTCTGGGTCCGGGCGCTTGTCGTAAGCTTCTTTCAAGGTGCGGAGCGCCTCTTCGAGCTGGCCGCTGCGGAACATCAGCCAACCGAGGCTGTCGGTGATGAAGGGGTCGCCAGGGCGCAAAGCCAGGGCGCGATCGATCAGCTGGCGAGCTTCATCAAGACGGATGCCACGGTCGGCCAGGCTGTAGCCCAGCGCGTTGAAGGCGTTGGCGTTGTCCGGGCTGAGCGTCATGACCTTGCGCAACAGGGTTTCCATCTGCTCGTGACGCCCCAGGCGCTCTGCGACCATGGCCTGGTCGTACAGGATGTCGCCATCTTCCGGGAAGCGCCGCGCGCCATCGGCCAGCACATCATGGGCTTCCTGCAGGCGACGCGCCTCTCTGAGCAGTTGCGCCTCCGCCTGGATTTTGATCGCCGCATCCCGAGGTTCGGTTTCGGGCAGCTTGCGCAGGGTCGACCGTGCTTCCTGGAGCCGGCCCATCCGCATCAGGATGCGGGCACGGTGCGTCTGGATGCCGAGGACCTGGTTGTCCGGGTCGGCGCGTCCCAGCCAGTCCAGGGCCGCCTGCGGTTGCTTGCGCTGCTCGGCAATCTGGGCCATGAGGATGCAGGCCTGTTGCTGTTCGGTCAGGCCGCTGCCGGCCGCGTCACTCACCATGAGGGGCAGGTTGCCGCTGCGATGCGGGTTCTCGGCGGGCTTGGTGGCCAGCACCTGACGGAGCGCGACCTCCGCCTTGTCCAGTTGACGGAGCTCGATCCGCACGGCGGCCAGCGTCAGCCAGATGCCCGGCTGATCCGGCTGCGTCGCAAGCACCGCATCCAGTTGTGCCGCGGCCTCTTCATAGCGTTTGAGCGCAGCCAGTTTGCGGCCATAGGCCAGGCGCACGATCGGTGGTGCATCGGGCTGGGCCAGTTGTGCCTGGATCAGCTCCTCCGCCCCGGCCTGGGCGCCCATGAGGTCGACGGCCAGCAGGCCGGCAAGAGGGAGGGCTGGCTTGAGGGTAAGGGCCCGTTGGGCCGCGGCCATGACCTTGTCCGGTTGCCGCGCGCCAAGCCAGGCCTCGCCACTGGCGGCCCAGGCTTCGGCCAGTTCAAGCGGGGGCTGACGCCACGGTTGGGTCGCTTCGTCGACCACCCGGGCGATCGCCGGTTTGTCCGGCAGGCGCTGCAGGCTGCGGGGGATGCCGGCGATGACCTGGGGCTGCTGAGGTGCGGGGGTGAGCTGGATCAGGGCGCGCAGGGGCGGAGCCAGTTCGTTGGTGCGGCCCAGCGCGATGAGGATCTGCGCGGTGTAGTCGGCTGCTTCCCTGGACTGGGGCAGGGCCTGGCGCCAGGCCTTCGCCGCAGCCAGAGCCTGTTCCCCGGCTCGCGCCCCGAGCGCGATGTCGACGGCGCGCTGGTAGAGCTGGCTGTTCTGTTGACGTCGCGCTGCCTCCAGGTAGAGCTGGTAGGCCGGGCCTGCGTTGCCGCCGTTGGCCTCGAGTTCGGCAATCAGCACCTGATAGAAGAGCGCCGCGTCCATGCCCGAGTTCTGCACCGAGGCCTGCGAGGCCGCTGCGGCGGGGGCCGGCGCCGCGGCAGGGGCGGCCTGCGCGCGCGACGGACCGGCGGTCAGCACCCCGATGATGCCGAGGGCCATCGCCGTGAGGGCGGGCGCGGCGCGGCGCGTGGACGGTTGGGGCTGGGGATGCAGAGGGCGATGAATGACTGAGGGCATGTGCACTCCAAAGGTACAACCATTCTATTGAGTGGTCCCGGGCCGGATAATTCCTTCATGCCGGAATTGCCAGAAGTCGAAGTCACGCGTCGCAGCTTTGCCGACCGCATTCAGGGTTCGGTCGTGCGGTCGCTGCATCTGGGCAAGCCCCTGCGCTGGCCCTTGGGTCGGGCACCCGATGAGCTGGTGGGTTGCGAGGTGGGGGCGGTGCTGAGGCGGGGCAAGTACCTGTGGTTGCCGTTGCGCCGTGCCGACCCTTCCGGCGCGTCGGGGGGCGATGAGGGCGGTCTGCTGATCCACCTGGGCATGTCCGGCTCGCTGCGGTTCGGTGCCGATCTGGGGCCCCGTGGTCCGCACGACCACATGGAATTGGTGACATCTCGGGGTCAGTTGCGCCTGACCGATCCGCGGCGGTTCGGGGCGGTGCTCTGGGGGCCCTCGACGACCTTGGGATGGCCGGGCAAGCTGCTGTCCGGGCTGGGCTGTGAGCCCACGGATGAGCGGCTGGATGGCCGGTATCTGCAGGCACGGCTCAAGGGGCGCCGCACCCCGATCAAGCAGGCCTTGATGGCCGGGGACATTGTGGTGGGGGCTGGGAACATCTACGCCTGCGAAGCCCTGTTTCGTGCGCGGATCGATCCCCGCACGCCCGCAGGCCGGCTGAGCCTGGCGCGCTGCCAGCGCCTGGTGGACGAAGTGCGCTCGGTGCTGGCGGAAGCCATCGAACTGGGTGGATCGAGCCTGAAGGACTTTCGGGATGCGCACGGTGCCCAGGGGCACTTTCAGTTGAGTACCGCCGTCTATGGGCGCGAGGGGGAGGCGTGTCGCGTCTGCCTGAGCCCGGTGAAGCGCGTGGTGCTGGGGCAGCGCGCCACATTTTTCTGCGGCAATTGTCAGAAGAGGTGACAGTCGTACGGTCTGTTGCCAAACGGGCTGTTTTGCCGGCGATGGCGGCGTTTTTGCCTGGTTTGGCGCTCCTGAGGCTGAGCCGCTTGCGCTAGGATGCCCTCCATGATGCCGACCTTTGCCAGCCACCTCGACGCCCTGGGGCAGTGGCGCGCCGACACCGACGCCCGCCTGGCGGCGCTGGCGCGTTTCGCGCGCGAGCACGACCTGCTGGACGACGCATCGGCCGAGTGGTTCGAGGCCATGCGCCACCGCCTGTCTGGCGAGAAGCTGATGGTGGCCTTCGTGGCCGAGTTCTCGCGCGGCAAGTCGGAGTTGATCAACGCGATCTTCTTCTCGGACAAGGGGCGGCGCATGATGCCGGCCTCTGCCGGGCGCACCACCATGTGTCCGGTGGAGCTGGGCTACGACGCCGAGGACCCGGTCGGGCTGTCCTTGCTCCCCATCGAAACCCGGTTGGAAGCGGCTTCGCTGGCCGAGTACCGTACGCGCGGCGCGGCCTGGACCTGGATCGGGTTGGACCTGGACAACCCGGACGGCATGGCCGAGGCGTTGGCCCAGGTGGTCCGCACGCGTCTGGTGTCTCAGGACGAGGCGGCCAGGCTGGGCTTCTGGGATGCGGCGCGGCCGGACGACAACCCGCCTGTGCAGGCCGACGGGCTCGTCGAGATCCCGGTGTGGCGACACGCGCGCATCAACCTGCCACATCCCTTGCTCAAGCGGGGGCTGGTGGTGCTGGACACCCCGGGGCTCAATGCCATCGGCACAGAGCCTGAATTGACGCTGGGGCTGCTGCCCCAGGCCCATGCCACGGTGTTCATCCTGGGGGCGGACACCGGTGTGACCCGCTCGGATCTCAGCATCTGGCGCGATCACCTGTCGGGGCCGGCGCTGGCGCGGTATGTGGCGCTCAACAAGATCGACACCTTGGCGGACCCGCTCAGTGCGCCCGACGAGGTGGCGGCCGTGATCGAGCGGCAGCGCGACAGCGTGGCGCAGACACTGGCGATCCCGGCAGCCCATGTGTTCCCGATTTCTGCCCGGCTGGCTCTGACGTCCCGTCTGTCGGGCGATGGCCATGGCCTGGCTGCCAGCCGGATGGAGGCGTTCGAGCACGCCTTGTCCGAAGGGCTGTTGCCGCGTCGACGCGACATGCTGGCCGATGCAGCGGTGCAGGGGGCGCAGCGCTTTCAGCATCAACTGCAGCGCCGCTTCGGCGAACTGCGACGGTTGTATGCCGATCAGTTGCTCGAGTTGCGCGGGCTGCGCGGCAAGAGCACCGGCAAGGTTCAGCTGATGCTGCAGCGTGTGCAGGCCGAGGCCACCGAGTTCGAGCAGTGCACGGCCCGGTTGCAGGCCATGCGCAGCGTGCACGCCCGGATGCTGAAGGACGTCCTCAAGGAGTTGTCGTCCGACCGGGTGCGTGCTGAGGTCGAGGTGTTGCAGCAGGTGCTGGGTGGCTCGTGGCTGCCTCTGGGCGCACGCAAGGCGTTCATCGACCTGTGTGGGCGCCTGAGGGGGCTGATCGAGCAGGCGCAGCAGCGCAATGATGAGGTGCATGCGATGCTGGTCGCCTCGTTTGCGCGGCTGAACGCCGAGTTCGGTTTCAGCCTGGTGGCCGACAAGCCGGTCGATGTGCGCAAGTACACGGAAGATCTGGCGCTGATCGAGCGCAACTACGTGCAGTATCTGGGACTCAGCCAGGCCTTCCGGCTGGCGCAGCCTGGCTTCCAGGAACAGTTCCGCCGGATGCTGATTTCGCGGCTGCGCGTGGTCTTCGAGACCGTCAGCAACGACATCGAGTTGTGGAACAAGACGGCATCGGCGCAGGTGGACAGCCAGCTGCGGGAGCGTCGGCGCAACTTCAAGCGGCGCTATGAATCGCTGGACCGCATCCAGGCGGCTTCGGGCGAACTGGATGTGCGTTTGCAGGAGGTGCAGGCGCAGGACGAACGCGTGCTGCAGCTCCAGACGCGCCTGACGGTGCTGGTGGACGATCTGGTCGAGCAGGCGCACAGCGACGGTGGCCTCGGTGTGGCACCACCGCTGCCGATGATGGACCTGGACTTGAACCTGGATCTTCTGGACCCGTCGGAGGAGGCTTCGCCTCAGCCGGACGCGGTGCCGAGCCAGAACGCATGAGGGTGCGCAGTGCAGACGACCTGCTGCGAGATGCGCAGCAGGTGAGCCCGGCCCTGGCCGAGCGCCTGGTGGCGTGGCAGCGCAGCGAGGGGCGGCACCACCTGCCATGGCAGCAGGTGCGCGATCCCTATCGGGTGTGGCTGTCGGAGATCATGCTGCAGCAGACGCAGGTGAGCACCGTGCTGGGCTATTTCGACCGGTTTCTGGTGCGGTTTCCCGATGTGCAGGCTCTGGCGGCAGCGCCACAGGACGAGGTGCTGGCCTTGTGGGCTGGCCTGGGCTATTACAGCCGGGCGCGCAACCTGCACCGCTGTGCGCAGGCCGTGGTGGCCGAGCATGGCGGTGTCTTCCCTCGTTCTGCCGCGGCCCTGCAGACCTTGCCGGGCATCGGCCCCTCGACAGCCTCGGCGATTGCCGCCTTCTGCTTCAACGAGCGCATCTCCATCATGGACGGCAACGTCAAGCGTGTGCTCGGGCGTGTGCTGGCTTGGGGTCAGGATCTTTCCGTGAAGGCGCACGAACGGGCGCTGTGGGCGGCGGCGCAGGCCGTGCTGCCGGCACGCGCCGAAGACATGCCGGCCTACACGCAGGGGCTGATGGACCTGGGCGCCACGCTGTGCACGCCGCGCAAGCCGGCCTGCCTGACCTGCCCGTGGTCGGATCTGTGCCTGGGGCGCCGGGAAGGCGATCCCGAGCGCTTCCCGGTGAAGGGCCGCAAGCTGGTCCGCGGTGAACGCGAGAGCTGGTTGCCGTGGCTGGTGTGGCGCGATCAGGTGTGGCTGCAGCAGATGCCGCAGACGGGTGTCTGGGGCGGGCTGTGGACCCTGCCATTGCTGGACAGCGAGGCCGCGCTGCAGACGCTGCTGGGCACCGAGTTGCTGGCGCTGGGGGAGCCGCAGCCGCGGACCAAGCATGTGCTGACGCACCTGGACTGGTGGCTCAATGTGCGGCGCGTGGAGCTGCCCCATGACGAGGCGGCGCGGGCCTTGGCCGAGCGCCTCCGCGCGCACGACGCCTCGGGCCGGTGGGTGGCGATGGCGGAGCTGGCTCGATGGGGGCTGCCGGCCCCGTTGAAGCGCTGGCTCGTTGGCTGAGCCCGTCGGTGTCCGCCGACGCGGGCCTGCCGGGCCGCGTGGCAGCGGATTTCAGACCAGTGTGACGATGACCGGTGCGTGGTCGCTCGGGCGTTCGTTCTTGCGCGGCGCCTTGTCGATCACGCAGGCCTGCAGCCGCGGCGTCAGGGCCGTGCTGGTCAGGATGTGGTCGATGCGCAGGCCCTGGTTCTTGCGGAAGGCCAGGTTGCGGTAATCCCACCAGCTCCAGGGCTTGGGTGGCTGCTCGAACTGGCGGAAGGCATCGACAAAGCCAAGGTCGAGCAGCTGCTGGAAGTGAGCGCGTTCTTCCACCGTGCAGTGGATCTGGTCCTTCCAGCCGATGGGGTCGTAGACGTCGGCGTCGGTGGGGGCGATGTTGAAGTCGCCCATCAGCACGACCTGCGGGTGCCTGGCCAGTTCGTCGCTCAGCCAGGCTTCCAGCGCGGTGAGCCAGCCCATCTTGTAGGCAAACTTGTCGCTGCCCGGGGCCTGGCCGTTCGGGAAGTAGCAGCCGATGACGCGCACCGGGCCCAGTTCGGTTTGTCCCAGCGTGCCGGCGATCACGCGGGCCTGCTCGTCCGCGAAGCCGGGGATGTTGCGCACGATGTCGGTGGCCTCGGTGCGCGTGAGCAGGGCCACGCCGTTGTAGGTCTTCTGGCCGAACCACTGGGCCTGGTAGCCGGCGGCGGCCAGCTCGGCGTGCGGAAACTTGTCGTCGGTGAGCTTGGTTTCCTGGAGCACGATGGCGTCGACCGGGTTGGCGGCCAGCCAGTCGAGGAGCTGAGGCAGGCGGACGGCGAGCGAGTTGACGTTCCAGGTGGCGAGCTTGAGCATGGTGGGTTCTGTGAGGGCGGGTCGGTGCGCTGTGGGGCGCAGGCGCTCACTGTAGCGGGTCTGGATGAGGAGGGCGGCGCCAGGGGCCGATGACGGTGGGGGCGCTCCACCCAGCCTTGCCTGCGAGGCTCGATTGCAGACAAAGTCGCAGACGCAAAAAAGGGGCCCCATTCAGCCCCGTGAAAGACGCTGTGGGGCCACCTTGTGAGCAGCCCCGCAGCGTCGCCGTTCCGTCCGAACGGTGTCTGTGGTCGGTGCGTTTACACGCGCTCGACGATGATCGCAATGCCCTGACCGACGCCGATGCACATGGTGCACAGCGCATAGCGGCCGCCGGTGCGGTGCAGCTGGTTGATGGCCGTGGTGACCAGGCGCGCGCCGCTGGCCCCCAGCGGGTGGCCCAGGGCAATGGCGCCGCCGTTGGGGTTCACACGCGGGTCGTCGTCACGCAGGCCCAGTTCGCGCAGCACGGCCAGGCCCTGTGCGGCAAAGGCTACGTTCAGCTCGATCACGTCCATCTGCTCGAGCTTCAGGCCGGTTTGGGCCAGCACCTTCACGGTGGCGGGCGCCGGGCCGATGCCCATGATGCGCGGGGCGACACCGGCCGTGGCCATGCCGACGATGCGGGCACGCGGGGTCAGGCCCTGACGCGCGGCGGCGCCTTCGCTGGCCAGGATCAGCGCACAGGCGCCATCGTTCACGCCCGAGGCGTTGCCGGCGGTCACGGTGCCATCGGGGCGCACCACACCGCGCAGCTTCGCCAGCGCTTCCATCGTGGTCTCGCGCGGGTGTTCGTCCTTGCTGATGACGATCGGGTCGCCCTTCTTCTGAGGGATCGTGACCGGCGTGATCTCGCTGTCGAAGAAGCCGGCCTTCTGCGCGGCCACCGTCTTCATCTGCGAGGCCAGGGCCATCTTGTCCTGGTCTTCGCGGCTGATCTTGAAGTCGGTCGCGACGTTCTCGGCCGTCTCGGGCATCGAGTCGACGCCGTAGAGCTGCTTCATCAGCGGGTTCACGAAGCGCCAGCCAATGGTGGTGTCGTACACCGCGTTCTCACGGGCGAAGGCCGACGTGGCCTTGGGCATCACGAAGGGCGCGCGGCTCATGCTTTCCACACCGCCGGCCAGCATCAGCTCGGCCTCGCCGGACTTGATGGCGCGGGCGGCGGTGCCGATGGCGTCCATGCCCGAACCGCACAGGCGGTTCACGGTGGAGCCGGGCAGGGTCAGCGGCAGGCCGGCCAGCAGCAGCGACATGCGGGCCACGTTGCGGTTGTCTTCACCGGCCTGGTTGGCGCAGCCGTAGATCACGTCGGAAAACGCGTCCCAGTCGAGCTGCGGGTGGCGGGCGGCCAGCGCCTTCAGCGGCACGGCGCCCAGGTCGTCGGCGCGGACGCCGGAGAGGCTGCCACCGTAGCGGCCGAAGGGGGTGCGCAGGGCGTCGCAGATGTAGGCGTGTTGGGTCATGGTGTCTCCTGTATCCGGGGGGCGGGTGCGGGCCGTGCTCAGGCCTGCACGAGCGTGACGCCGGGGGTCATGGCCTGCAGGGCCTCGAATGTCAGGCCAGGGGCCAGGTCCAGCACGCGGGCTTCGCCGTTCACCAGGTCGATCACGGCCAGGTCGGTGTAGAGGCGGCTGACGCAAGCGATGCCGGTGATGGGGTAGGTGCAGGTCGGGGTCAGCTTGGCTTCGCCCTTCTTGGTCAGGTACTCCATCATCACGTAGGTCTTCTTGGCACCGATGGCGAGGTCCATCGCGCCGCCCACGGCGGGAATGGCGTCCGGTGCGCCGGTGTGCCAGTTGGCGAGGTCGCCGCCGGCCGACACCTGGAAGGCACCCAGCACGCACAC
This sequence comes from uncultured Aquabacterium sp., assembly GCF_913773725.1. Lineage (GTDB taxonomy): Bacteria > Pseudomonadota > Gammaproteobacteria > Burkholderiales > Burkholderiaceae_C > Aquabacterium. Next base: position 15,267 of record NZ_CAJYGK010000033.1, read on the forward strand.
GTCGAGGTGGCCGCCGCGCATCATCGCGAAGCTGTCGGCGTGATGGAAGAAGCAGCCGCCCGGCAGCAGGGTGACGGGCTGCTTGCCGGCGTTGATGAGGTCGAAGTCTTCTTCGCCTTCCTTCGGCGCCGGGCCCATGCCGATGACGCCGTTTTCGGAGTGCAGCACGACTTCCTTGTCGGCCGAGAGGTGGTTGGCCACGGCCGTGGGCAGGCCGATGCCGAGGTTGACGACGGCGCCGTCGGGGATGTCCTGCGCGACGCGGGCGGCCATCTGGTCACGGGTCCAGCGGGTGTAGCTTTGTTCCTGGCTCATGGGGTGATCCTTGTGTGATGGCGTTCAGGCGCGCTTGAAGCCGCCGGCCGAGGTGGCCACGCGGTCGATCTTCACGACGCGCTGCACGAACAGGCCGGGCGTGACGACGGTTTCCGGGTCGATCGAGCCGAGTTCGGCGATCTCGTGCACGGTGGCGATGGTGGTCTTCGCGGCCATGGCCATGATCGGACCGAAGTTGCGGGCCGTCATGCGGTAGGTGAGGTTGCCCCAGCGGTCGCCCTTTTCGGCCTTGATGAGGGCGAAGTCGGCGTGGATGGGCGACTCGAGCACGTACATCTTTCCGTTGATCTCGCGCGTTTCCTTGCCTTTGGCCAGCTCGGTGCCGTAGCCCGTGGGCGTGAAGAAGCCGCCAATGCCGGCGCCCGCGGCGCGGATGCGCTCGGCCAGGTTGCCCTGGGGCACGAGTTCCAGCTCGATCTCGCCGGCGCGGTACAGCGCGTCGAAGTGGTGGCTGTCGGCCTGGCGGGGGAAGGAGCAGATGATCCTGCGCACGCGCTTGTTGGCGAGCAGCGCGGCCAGGCCCGTGTCGCCATTGCCGGCGTTGTTGTTGACGATGACCAGATCCTTGGCGCCGGTCTCGATCAAGGCGTCGATCAGTTCATTGGGCTGGCCGGCCGTGCCGAAGCCGCCAATCATGACGGTGGCGCCGTCGCGGATGTCGGCCAGCGCCGCGGACGGCGTGGCCACGATCTTGTTGATCATGGTGTCTCTCTCGGTGTGGGCGTGGGCGCGTCGCCACGCAAAAGCGGGGGTCGTCGTCGGAACACCGGAGCATTTGATCTTCCTGTGTTCTAATAACGAACAAAGATTCGAATAAAGAACATGGTGAGGGTAACGCGCCGTGCGCAGCGCTGTCAATCGGCTACGCTGCAGGGCGTGCGTTGTTCGCGCAGCGACCTTTGCTTTTTCGGGTCGTTCGAGGAGTGCCGAGACATGCCGGAAACCAACGAGACATCAGCCGCCCAGGACGAGCCGCTGCGGCCGAGCGACAGCTACGTGCAGTCGTTCGCGCGGGGGCTGGAGGTGTTGCGCAGCTTCGGCGCCGAAGCGCCGTCCCAGACCCTGTCCGAATGCGCCGAGCGCGTGGGCCTGACCCGGGCCGGCGCACGCCGGATCCTGCTGACCCTGCAGACCCTGGGCTACGTCGAGCAGGACGGGCGCCAGTTCCGGCTCACGCCCAGGGTGCTGGAGCTGGGTTTTGCCTACTTGAGTGCGCAGCCCTGGTGGCACCTGGCCCAACCGGTGATGGAGGAGCTGACCCGCGACCTGCGCGAGTCATCGTCGGCCGCGGTGCTGGATGGGGACGACATCGTGTACGTGCTGCGCGTGCCGGCTCACCGCATCATGTCGATCAACCTGGGGGTGGGCACGCGGCTGCCGGCCTATTGCACGTCGATGGGCCGGGTGCTGCTGGCAGCCTTGCCTGAAGACGAGCGGGCGCGCCGTGTGGGGGCCATGACGCTGACTGCGCGCACGCCGCACACCGTGACCGACCGGGATGCCTTGCTCGACGTGCTGGCGCGCGTGCGCCGCCAAGGGTGGGCCCTGATCGACCAGGAACTGGAGCTGGGCTTGTTGTCACTGGCGGCGCCGATCCGGGATCGAAGCGGCCGCGTGGTGGCGGCCGTCAACGTCAGCGGCCAGGCGCAGCACACCACGGTGGATCACATGATGGGCGAGTACCTGCCCCGTCTTCTTGCAACGGCCGACCGCATCAGCGCGATGATGGGCGGCTGAGCGCGGTGCGCGCCGGGCCTGCACCTCTCTGCCGAGGGCAGGCCATTCAGGACCTCAGGCGAGGCGGGCCAGCCAGTCCTGCACGCAGGCGGTGAACGCTTCCGGCTGCTCGAGCACGCTCAGGTGCGAGGCTTCCGGCAGCACCACGAGCGTGGCGCCCGGTGTGGCCAGGGCGATCGTCCTGGACATGGCGGGAGGGGTGCCCATGTCGAGTTCCCCGGCGATGACCAGCACCGGCACGGTCAGCTGTCCCAGCCGGGCGGTCGTGTCGATCTGGCTGATGGCCTGGCATGTGGCGATGTAGCCGCGCGCATCACAGGCGACGACGCGCTGGCGCCAGCGGGCCACGGTGGCCGGGTGTGCGGCCCGGAAGCCATCATGGAACCAGCGCTGCATGGCGCCATCGACGATGCCTTCCAGCCCACCGGATTCGATCGCGGCGATGCGCTGGGCCCAGCCCGCCTGGGCCTCGGCGGTGTAGCCGCTGGTGGTGTTGGCCAGCACCAGGGCTTGCACCTTGTCAGGGTGCTGCAGCGCGAGTTCCTGGCCCACCATGCCGCCCATGGACAGGCCGATGAAGGTGACCGGGCCACCGACCTCGTCGATCAGCCGTGCAGCGTCGTCGCACAGGTCCTGCATGGTGTACGGCCCCGTGGGCACCTCGCTCAGGCCGTGGCCGCGGTGGTCGTAGCACACCACGCGGTGGTCCCAGGCCAGGACGTTGGCCAGGTGGTCCCACATCATCACGTCGCACCCCAGCGCGTGGCTGAGCACGATGGTGCGACGGGGGGGCAGCCCGTTGCGCGGCTCGCGCACCGTGTAATGGAGCCGTGGCGTGGTCTGCGTGAAGCGGCTGATCCCCACGCCGGGATGGCCGGCACCCTGCACGTCCAGCTGCTCCAGCCAGGGCGCGAATTCGGGGCCGAGTTCGCGCAGGATCTTCACCGTCTCGGCAAAGGCGGTGTTGGCCGCGGGCACGCCCGCGTAGATGGCGGCTTGCAGCAGCACCTCCCTCACGTCCTCCACGGTGAGCCGGGTTGCCGGATCACCACCGGCCAGGGCCGCCTGGGTGTGAAGACGGAATTCTTCCCAGCGGCCGAGGGCGGTGGTGATGGCCAACACGATGATGCGGCGGGTGCGGTGATCGAGCCCGGGGCGGCCCCACACCTCATGCCAGGCATAGCGGCTGATGAAGCCCTGGAATTCGGCGGTGAAGGCATTGGCACCGTTCACGGAACGGTCAACCCAGGCGTCGCCCAGGACGCTGCGGCGGTTGCGCAGGCCGCGCTGGAGATCGTGGTCGTATGCAGTCATGGTGTGGCAGCGGGATCGGACAAGAGGGGCCGCGTTCGGGGCGATCGCGGCAGAGACGCCATGTTAGGCAGTGCGCTGTGCGCACGCCAGGCCGCCCGGCCCGGACGCCTGGGGTGCAGTGTCAGCGGACTTCGTCCGTGTCGGGGCCGGCTGAATGGGGGCCGGGTGGGCGCACGTTGGCACGCCAACGCTCGATCTCCGACCTCAGCAGCCCCAGGTGGATCGGTTTGGTGATGTAGCCGTCGAAGCCGGCCCGGCGCGCTGTGGCGGCATCGCCGACCATGGCGTTCGCCGTCAGTGCGACCACAGGCGTGGTCGTGGTATCAGGCTCGGCCTTGATTCGCCGCAACACCTCGTACCCGTCCATCTCGGGCAGGTTGATGTCGAGCAGCACCAGATCCGGTCTTATCTGTGCGGCGAGCTTGAGGCCGGCGCGTGGGTTGTCAGCGGTCAGCAGGGTGAGGTCAGGCCAGCGAGCGAAAGCCTGCTCGATGAACTGGAGGTTGACCGCGTTGTCTTCGATGCACAGGACCGTGAAGGCGCCAGGGTCTGCGCTTGCGGACGGGGAGGGCGCTGCGTGAAGGGGACTCGGTGCCGCATTGCCCGCTTCGGTTGCGGACGCCGCGCCGGTCCACCGCGTCAGCCGGATCCAGAAGGTGCTGCCCTGACCGGGCTCGCTGGTGACGCCGATCTCGCCGCCCATCAGGCGCATCAGGCGCCGGCTCAGCGCCAATCCGATACCGGTGCCGTCGATCTGCCGGGCATCCGCATCCAGCCGCTCGAAGGGCTTGAACAGACGGGCCTGCTGTTCGGGTGTGAGGCCCATGCCGGTGTCACGAACCTGCAGTTCGACGCCCGTGGCCGAGGGCTCGGGCAGCGCGACGGTGAGATGCCCGCCGCGCCGGTTGTACTTGACTCCGTTGGACAGCAGGTTCAGCAGAACCTGTCGCAGCCGGGTGCGGTCGGCCCTCACCTCGAGCGAAGGATCGATGGCCTCGACGGAGACGCTCACATCATGGCCCTCGGCCAGAGGCCGCATCAGCGCCACGCATTCGTCCACCAGTTCACCCAGCCGGACGCGTTCAAGGCTGACGTTCATCTGGCCCGCCTCCACACGCGACAGGTCCAGAATCTCGTTGATCAGCGTGAGCAGATGATGGCCCGCGCTGATGATGTGCCCCACCTGACGGCGTTGCTTGCCATCGTGCACGGTCACTTCCAGCAGCTGCCCGAACCCGATGATGGCGTTCAGCGGGGTGCGCAACTCATGGCTCATGCGGGACAGGAACTCGCTCTTGCTGCGGTCGGCCCGCTCGGCCTCGTTCTTGGCGGTCAACAGCTCGGCCGTGCGCTCCTGAACCCGTTGCTCCAGTCGCTCGTTGATGCGTGCGAGTTCGATCTCGCCTTGTTTGCGTTCGGTGATGTCCCGCGAGATGACGAGGAAGGTGAGGGTGCCGTCTTCCAGGCGGGTCTTGCGCGCGACGGAGATGTCGAACCAGCGCTGGCCAGCCGGGACGGTCAGCACGACCTCGCGGCCCCACACGCAGCCAGTGCGGGCCGCATCGTCCAGGGCTTGCTGAACCACCTCTGCGGCCTCGGGGGGCATGACCTCGTGAACTGTGCGGCCGACCAGTTCAAGCGGGGCCTGCACCACGAGTTCGGGCCGCATCGCCAGCACGCGCCGGTAGCGACCGTGGGCGTCCAGCTCGAACAGCAGGTCCGGGATGGCCTGCCAGGTGGCGGACAGCTCTTCACGCAGGGCGTCGAGGGCGGCGCCGAGCTGGTCGATCTCCTTGAACCCACCCCGGGGCACCGGGGTGTTCAGCTCACCTCCACGCAAGGCTGTCGCTGCTGCGTCGAGCCGTGCCAGCGGACGGGTGACGTTGCGGCCCAGCCACCAGCCCATGGTGATGAAGACCAGAATGAGGCCGACAAGGTCGGGCAGGCGTGCTCGCAGTTCCTGGCGGGTGGCGTCTGCTCTCTCTTCCTTGAGGTCGTATGCGACATAGGCCAAGCCCCGCTTGAGGCTGCGCACCTCATCCGGACCGGAGGGCCGTTCGAAAGACTGCAGCGCGTCCAGTGTGTTGCGGTCGGCGGTCATGTGCCAGTCGGGCAGGCGGGTGTCGGCTGCGCGCTGGATTCTGGATGCGGCCAGGGCGGGGGCCACGTCGCTCACCCGGCGTCCTCGCCAGTCCGTCCGGTGCGCGCGCAGCACCTCGCCATGCTCGTTGATCAGCAGCACCATGCGCACATGGGGGCGGCTGGCAATCTGGGCGATCTCCGCTGCCACCAGAGCTGAGGCCGTGCCCATGCCTTCGTCACTGAGGCGAACCAGGCGCGCCACGTCGCCAAGGGCTTCCCTCTGCACGGTCTCTGTCAGCTGGTCCTGGCGCTGCTTGAGCGACAACGCCACCGAGACCGTGCCGATCAGGAGCAGCAGGGTCGCCAGTGCGACGGGCAGGAAAAGCCGCAGGGACCGCATGTCAGCCGACCTCCGGCAGGTAGTCGGGGGCGCACACCCCCTCCAGGGACGGAAGCGTCCGCAGCAGCCGGGCATCGTGCATGAGGCGTCCTACCGTCCTGGCTGATTCCAGCAGCTGTGCCTTTTCGCCTCCCAACCAGCGCCGGTTGTCTTCGGCGGTCGTCAGGTGGATGCCACGGAAGGCGTCCAGTACGTCGGCTGTACCCAGTTGCTGGTAAGGGGCCAGGCGTTGCGCGGCATCGTCCGGTTGGCTCTGCAGGTGCGCCAGCGCCAGGAAGTAGCCCTGGATGAGCTCGCGCAGATGGGCCTCACCTTGCGCGTCGACCCCGGGGCCGATGGCAAGCACGTCCACGATGAGCCCGGGAAAGCGGCTGCTGTCGAGCAGCCGATGTGCACCCGCGGCCCGCAATCTGGAGGCCATGGGTTCGAACGTGATCACGGCGTCGACTTCACCAGCGGTGTAGGCCTGCACGTGCTGGTCCGCCGTCAGGGGCACTTTCACAAGATCGGTGGCGTCCAGCCCGGCGACCTCCAGCAGGCGCGAGAGCATCAAGGCCCCCACGGCCGTCGACTCCACCCCGATCCGTTTGCCTTTCAGAGCCTCCACCCGGGCAATGGACGGGTGAGCCATGACCACATCCGCGCCTTGTGACTCGTCGAACACGAGTGCCACGCGCAGATCCAGACCCCCTTCACGCGCCACCAGCAGTTCATCGAGCGTCAGCGCGGCGGCCGACACCCCGTGACTGGCCAGCGCCAGGAGGCTTGCGGTGTTGGACGGAAACTCGACCAGACGGGCTGTGGATTCGCGCAGGTGGCCCAGTTCGCGCGCCAGAAAAAGGAGGGCGTAGCCGATCCAGGCATTCAGCGCCACGCGCAGGGGTGGCGCAGGCGCATGGCAACCCGCGAGCATGGCGCCGCCCAGCAGGCCGGAGGACAGCACGGTCATGCTGCCGGCCAGAAGTGCGCGTCTTTTCATGGTGCCATGGTGCCTTGCCGGGTGAGAACGCGGTCGCGAGAGAGGTCCTGACACGCCACAGGTAAAAGTCTCGCCGCTCCGGGGCAAGACTGCAAGCGCGTCATGGGCATGGCGCAGCAAGGATGTCGGCCGTCACCGCGACCGACGTTGCGTCTCAACGACGCCGGCGGTAGGTCACGAAGGCAAAAGACGGCTGTCCCGGGGCTTCTGCGCGGTGTTCTTCACGGAAGACCTCGGAAAAATCGTCGCGGGGCCACTCGGGGAAGAAGGTGTCCGCGTCGTACTCGGTGTGGACCTCCGTCAACACCAGCTCGTCCACCCGCGGTAGGGCGGCGGCATACAGCTGTCCGCCGCCCATCACGAACACCTTGTCGGCATCGGCCGTCCGGCTGAGGGCTTCATCCAGCGTGTGCACGACCTCGGCACCCGGGGCCTGCAGATCGCGGTTGTGCGTCACCACCACGTTGCGCCGACCGGGCAGGGGGCGAAAGCGCGCGGGCAGGGAGTCCCAGGTCCGTCGTCCCATGATGACCGGGCACCCCATTGTGGTGGCCCGAAAGTGCTTCTGGTCCAGCGGGTGGTGCCACAGCAGCTCGTTGTCCTTGCCGATGGCGCCGTTGGCCGCGACGGCGGCAATGAGGCTGAGGGTGCGGGGTTTGCGGGCTGGGGCAGACATGACGGGTGCCGCCGCTCAGACGGCGACCGGGGCCTTGATGGCCGGGTGGTGCTGGTACTCGGTCACTTCGAAGTCTTCGTATGCGTAGTCGAAGATCGAATCGGGCTTGCGCTTGATGTTCAGCACCGGGTAGGGGTAGGGCGTGCGGCTGAGCTGCAGTTCGACCTGCTCGGTGTGGTTGCTGTAGATGTGGCAGTCGCCGCCGGTCCAGATGAAATCGCCGACGTCCATGTCGCATTGCTGGGCCAGCATGTGGGTCAGCAGCGCGTAGCTGGCGATGTTGAAGGGCACGCCCAGGAAGATGTCGGCGCTGCGCTGGTAGAGCTGGCAGCTGAGCTTGGGGCGCTCGCCTTCCGCCTGCGGCGGGGCAACGTAGAACTGGAAGAAGGCGTGGCAGGGCGGCAACGCCATCTGCTCGATCAGGCCGACGTTCCAGGCGCTGACGATGATGCGGCGTGAATCCGGTGAGGTCTTGAGTTGCCGGACCACCTCGGTGATCTGGTCGACGTGGGTGCCATCGGGCTTCGGCCAGTTGCGCCATTGGACGCCATAGACCGGCCCGAGCGAGCCGTCTTCGCGGGCCCATTCGTCCCAGATCGTGACGCCGCGCTCCTGGAGCCACTTCACGTTGTCGTCACCGCGCAGGAACCACAGCAACTCGACGATGATGGACTTCAGGTGCACCTTCTTGGTCGTGACCAGCGGAAAGCCTTCGCTCAGGTCGAAGCGCATCTGGTGACCGAACACGCTGCGGGTGCCGGTGCCGGTGCGGTCCGTCTTGAGCACGCCCGTCGTGTGGACGAGGCGCATGAAGTCTTCGTACTGGCTGCGCACGGGGCGGTGGGACGACGGGCTCATCAGCGTGGCTCGCAGAGGTGAAAAAAAGCCCTCCATTCTACGGGAGGGCTGTGCGCGCGGGTGAGGCGGGTCAACGGACGGTGCCGGCGGCGGCCTCGGGCTCGCGCAGGAAGATCTCGACACGGCGGTTCTTCGCGCGGCCATCGGCCGTGTCGTTGCTGGCGATCGGCTCACGCTCACCGCGGCCCACGGCTTCGATGCGGGAGCGGCTCACGCCCCGGTCTTCCAGGAAATCGCGCACGGTGTCGGCGCGGGCGATCGACAGGGTGTTGTTGCTGGCATCGCTGCCCACGTTGTCGGTGTGGCCCACCACGCGCACCAGGGTGCCGGGGTTGGCGCGCAGGCCCTCGGCGAACTGCTGCAGCACGGTCCGCAGCTGGGGCTGGAGGGCCGCGCTGCCGGTGGCAAACGAGATGTCGCTGGGGATGTTGAGCTTGAGCTGGTTGTCCTGCGTGCGCACGACGTCCACGCCGGTGCCGGCGGTGGCCTGTTCCATGGCCTGGCGCTGCTCTTCCATGCGGCGCGACCAGACGTTGCCAGCAATGGCGCCGGCCACACCGCCGATGGCGGCACCGCGGACGGTGTTCTTGCCACCCGTGGCCGCGCCCAGCACGGCGCCCGCGACGGTGCCGATGGCGGCCCCCTTGGCGGTGGTCTGCTGGCGTTCGTCCATGTTGGCACAGCCGGTCACGAAGAACGCGGCGCTCAGGGCGGACACGAGGGTGATGCGGGTGAAATGACGGTGCTGGGTCATGGCGTTTCCTTTGTGTTCTTCGACGCGGGCAAGTATCTGCCTCTCGGGTTCAACGCGGCTGCCACTGCCCACGTTGACCGCAGGGACAAGGCCGACACGGCGGCCGCACCCCGCGTCTTGGCACGTGGCGTGCCCGCCCTCAGGCGCCGGTGGACGCGTGGTCGAACTGCATCGCGGCCAGCCGGGCATACAGCCCGTTGCGCGCCAGCAGGTCCGTGTGCCGGCCGATGTCGACGATGCGCCCCTGGTCCATCACCACGATGCGGTCGGCGTTCACCACCGTGCTCAGGCGGTGAGCGATCACCAGGGTCGTGCGGTCTTTCATGGCCTCTTCCAGCGCGGCCTGGACGGCCCGTTCGCTTTCGGTGTCGAGGGCGCTCGTGGCCTCGTCCAGCAGCAGCAGCGGGGCGTTCTTCAGGATGGCGCGAGCAATGCTGATGCGCTGGCGCTGCCCGCCCGACAGGCGCACGCCGCGCTCGCCCAGAAAGGTGTCATAGCCCTCGGGCAGGGCCGAGATGAAATCGTGCGCGTGGGCAGCCCGCGCGGCGGCCACGACCTCGGCGTCGCTGGCGTCCGGTCGGCCATAGCGGATGTTCTCCATGGCCGAGGCCGAGAAGATGGTGCTGTCCTGCGGGACGATGCCGATGCGCTGCCGCAGGTCTTCCAGGGCCAGCTGGGCGATGGGCAGGCCGTCGAGCGCGATGTGCCCGTGTTGCGGGTCGTAGAAGCGCAGCAGCAGCTGGAACACGGTGCTCTTGCCGGCACCACTGGGGCCCACCAGGGCCACGGTCTCGCCGGGTGCGACGTCGAGCGTGAACCCGTCGAGCGACGGATGCTGGGGGCGTGAGGGGTAGTGGAACTGGACGTTCTGCAGCCGCACACCGGTGCCGCCCTGCAGGGCGGGCAGGGGAAGCGGCCGCGGAGGGGAGGCAATGGGCGAGCGCGTGGCCAGCAGCTCCATCAGCCGCTCGGTGGCGCCGGCGGCCCGCAGGATGTCGCCATAGACTTCGGACAGTGCGGCCACCGAGCTCAGCAGTAGGATGACATAGACCACCGTCTGGCCGAGGTGGCCTGCGGAGATCCGCC
>NZ_CAJYGK010000034.1 GCF_913773725.1 uncultured Aquabacterium sp.
ACACAGGGGGGGCCGGCGGCACAGCCTGTGCACGTTTCGCCGCCTCACGGCGCGCCTGGCGATGCAGCCAGGTGCCCACGATGCCATGCGGCAGGAAGATGAGCAGCACGATGAGCAGCGGGCCGAAGACGACCATGCGGTAGTCCTGCAGGAACTGCAGCGACTGGGTCAGCCACGGCACCAGCACCGAGCCCAGGATCGGCCCGAACAGCGTGCCGATGCCGCCCACCAGCATGAACATCACCAGCTCGAAGGTGTGGTGGGTGGCCGCCAGTTCCGGACCGAGAAAGCGCACGTGCCCGGCATACAGGCCGCCCGCCAACCCGGCGTAGATCACCGACAGCACGAAGGCCAGCCGCTTGGTCCGCATCAGCGGGATGCCCAGCGCCTCGGCCAGGGCCTCGCCGTTGCGCACCGCCATGAAGCTGCGCCCCAGAATCGAACGAACGATGCGCTGCATCACCACGGCCCCCAGCACCAGAAAGCCCAGCATCAGGTAGTACTGGCCGATGGGCGTGTCGACCTCGCCACCGAAAGGATGCGCCGGCGCGGGAATGCCCATCACACCGACCGCACCGTGGGTCACGGCCTCCCACTTCTCGATCAGCAGGTAGATGATGTAGCCCACGCACAGCGTGAAGATCGAGAACACATGGCCCGTCATGCGCAGCGACAGCATGCCGATCAACCAGCCCAGCACCCCGCACACGGCGCCCGCAGCGGCAAACGCCCACCAGAAGCCCCATTGGTAATCGGTGGTGAGCAGGCCGACCGCATAGGCGCCGATCGCCATGAACCCGCCGTGCGCCAGATTGAACTGGCCCGTGTAGCCGGTGATGAGGTTGAGCCCGAGTGCCGCGATCGCGAAGATGTACGACAGCGTCATCACCGACAGGAAGTAGTTGTTGGGCACCACGTAGGGGAACACGAGGGCCAGCGCGATGAGCAGGCCCCAGCCCGCCTTGCCTTGCAGCAGCGTCATGTCAGTGCGCACCTTTCGAGAACAGACCTTGGGGGCGGACCGACAGGATCAGCACCAGCAGCACGAAGGCAATCAGGTCCTTGTAGTCGGTCGAGAAGTAGAAGCCGCCGAAGGCCTCGGCCAGGCCAATGATCAGACCGCCCACGATGGCACCGGGAAAGCTGCCCATGCCGCCGAGGATGATGATCACGAAGGCCTTGGTGATGACCAGATGCCCCATGGCCGGGTAGACCAGGTTGATCGGCGCATACAGCACCGCGGCCACCGCCGCCAGCGCGCCGGAAATGGCAAACACCATCAGCGTGACCCGCGTGGCGTCGATGCCGACGAGCGCGGCGCCATCGCGGTTCTGCGCCATCGCGACGATGGTGGCGCCCGTGGTGGTGCGCGTGAGGAACAGGTGCAGCAGCACGACCAGCAAGACCGCCCCGGCCAGGATCAGCAGACGCTGCAACGCCACCGTGAGCCCGAACACCTCCACCAACTGCCCATAAGGGCTGCTCATGCGGTGGAAGTCGGCGCCCCACAGTGCCTGTGCGCCGGCCTCGAGAAACAGCAGGATGCCGATGGCGGCAATCATGTCGTGCAGAGGGGGCGCATTGCGCAGCGGGTTGAACACCAGCCGCTCTGCCAGCATCGACAGCACGGCCACGGCCACCGCCGAGCCGGCCATGGCCAGCCAGTAGTTCAGGCCCAGCGACCCCATCAGGTAGAAGGCCACGTAGGCCCCGGCCATGTAGAACGCGCCGTGGGCGAAGTTCGGCACATGCAGGATTCCGTAGACCAGCGTCAGGCCCAGTGCGACCAGGCTGTAGACGCCGCCGATCGTCAGGCCATTGAGCAGTTGCTGAAAGAACAGCTCCAAGATGCGCTCCTTGGTTCGCGTTGCGGCAAAGGTGAACACCGTGCCGATATGCGGTCCAGTTTGTTCCCCAAACCGCACAGAGTCAACGAAAACACAGAACGCATTTCTGCATAGCAGAACAAAATAGGGAAAACGCTTGCAGGGATTTCCAGCGGGCACCGGCCCGTGACGCGAAGGGGCACCAAAGAAAAGCGGCCCGTCCGGAAGGAGCGGGCCGCAAATGGCTCATCACATGAGCCAGAAGAGGAACGGGATCAGCGCAGGCTCAGCGTCAGCTGCACCATGGTCTGGTTGAGCAGCTGATACGCCACTTCACCGAAGGTCATGGGTCCGATGGCCTCGCCGGTTCGGCGGCCTTCCAGCTCGCCATACAGGTAGTTGAGGATGCAGTTGCACGAGAACTGGGCCTCGGGCAGATCGGCCCCTGCCTGCGCGAAGGCCTCGTCATAGCGCCCCGCAAAGGGCTGGGCCAGCCGATAGTCCACGCCGCTGAACACCGGCCCGTAAAAAGCCACACGACCGCGCTGGGGATCGACCCAGCGGAAGCTCACATTGACGGCAGCCCCGTTGCAATCGGCCACCAGGGGCAGCCGGGTGTCGTGCCCGCGCTCGTGCAGGTAGCTCGCCAATGGCGTCCGCACGCCGTCGATCAGGCAGTCCGCCACGTCGAAGCCGTCCTGATCGAAGCGGATCGTCGGTCCCGCGCCCTGCTGGAACAGGTTGACGATGCGCACATCGGCCACCAGGCTGTCCGGCAAGGGCACATGCAGCACCACCGCCTGGTCTTCGTACAGGCGGCCCGTGGTCCCGTCGACCACCTTGGCACGCCGCTGCCCCATGTCGTCCAGGTGCACGCCAGCGACCCAACCGACCACCGGCTTCAGGTACATGTCCTCGTAAGCCGGAGCATGCTGCGCATAGGCGCTGTGCACGGCCGAGAACGCCGGGAGGATCAAGAGCGAAAAGCCATTGTCCGGCGCTTCCACGCAGATCCGGGACAGGCTGTCCACATCGTGAAGGGCCACGTGCGGCTCGTGCCCGGCAAACTGGTCGAGCACGGTCACGAACAACTCGGTTCGGCTGGTCTGGCCGCCTTCCTGCCCCATGAAGTAAGGAATGGTGCCCCCGATCCAGCGCCCCCGTGGCAGGCGACTCAGGGCCATCTCGTCGCCTGCGATGGTGAGCCACGCGCCGCTTTCGATCAGGGTCACGGCCATGTCGTGATCGACCAGGGCCTGTCGCCACGCGCTCATGCTGCACCTCCCTCACGCAGGGTCTGCAGTTGCTGCAACTCGTGTCCCAGCACGCGCTCGTGGCGCTGCACATAGCGGTGCAGTTCACGCAGCTTGACCTGCAACACCTCATCGCCCGGTTGCTGGCTGAGCTGCTGGCGCAGTCGGGCCAGCAGCAGCTGAAAGCCCAGGGTGCGGATGTCGATGGGCAACTCGCCACCAATCAGCCGGACCCACACCGGATCGTCCCAGGCCGGCAGGCCCCGGTTCACCACGATGGCCTCGTCCGCCGGCACGCGCGTCACCGGCAACCCCACCGGGGACGCCCCCGGCAACGGCGTGTCCGCCCCCGTCGCCGGGAAAGGTGGCGTCCGGCCGCGCACGCGCCGCGCGGTGGCGTACTCGTAGGGCATCTGGCCGTTGTCCAGCGCATAACGGAACTTCCAGACCTCGGCGAAGGGCAGGCGCATCAGCTCGCAGACCACCGCCATGTCCAGCCCTTCGGCCAGCAGCGCGTAGACCTTGCGACCCAACGCGTGCGTGAAGGGCATCTGGTCGGCACCGAGCCAGTCGAGGCTGCGCTCGTCGTCGTACAACCGGTCCAGTGTGTGGATGAAACAGGCATAGCCCATGCAATCCAGATGGCGCCACACCTGCCCCTCCTTCAGGGCCGGTCGCGGCACCATGACCACCCGCCGCAAGCCGAACCATGCCCGTCGGGCTTCCACTGGGGGCTCGGGTTCCTGTGTGACCCACAGGTGCACGCTGCGCGCGGTGCTGTCCACCGCATGCTGACTGACGCGCCATGGCAGGCGCACGCCGGCGACCAGGCCCAGAGAGGCGGCCAGGTCATCGGCCTCGGGGCCGGACTTCTGTTTCACTTCTTGTCTCCGATGTTTTGTCGCTTTGCCTCGGGCCACGGGCACGCTGACACAGCGCCACCCGCCAGGCTGAGGGTTATCGCGGAGACCGGGCGATGCAGACGTCCCGGAGTGAACCAGGTCTGCATCGGAATGGGACACCCGCCACGTCCGGCGCGCCGCGGGTCAAGCAGGGGGCAAAGCCCGTGCCAAAGTGGGGCGTGTCAGAGCGCCGGCACGAGGTGGGCCAGCATGGCGCCCGCATACGGGCTGGCGACGGTCTGCAGGAAACGGGGGAAGTCGATGTGGGCCGCGTCGTCCGCCCGATCGGACACCGTGCGGATCACGAGGCAGGGCACGGTCAGGTCGCGGCACACCTGGGCCACCGCGGCCCCCTCCATTTCGACCGCCAGGGCATCGGGCAACGCGGTACGCAGCGTCGCACTGGCCTGATCGGTGCACACGAACTGGTCGCCACTGACAATCAGCCCGGTGTGCAGCCGGGGCCAGGTCAGGCCCAGCGCCGTCAGATCCTCGGCCCGCAACGGGTGCGGCTGCGCCATGGACAGGACTTCGGGGGCCAGCGCGGCGGCCAGCGTCTCACGCGCCAGCGTCACCCGGGCCGGATCGGCCGGCAGCCGACTGAGCCCCGTGCCCGGCAACTCGAACCGCGGAAACAGCGGCGACGCGTCCATGTCGTGCTGCAGCAGGGCATCGGCCAGCACCACATCCCCCACCCGCACGCCCTCGCCCAGACCGCCCGCCACACCGACGAACACGATCTGGCTCACACCGAAATGACCGGCGAGCAGCGTGGTGGTGGTGGCCGCGGCGACCTTGCCGATGCCCGACAGCACGGCCACGACCGCGCGGCCATGCAGGTGCCCCACCCAGAACGTGCGCCCGCCCAGCTGCACCTGCGCTTCGTCCGGCATGATCTCCAGCACGGCAGCCAGCTCCTCCGGCAGGGCCGCCATCAACCCGATGGGGCCAACCTCGCCCTGCATGCCAGCCGGCAGGAAACGATCCGGGCGCGGGACGGCATGGGGGACAGAAGGGTCGACAGGCATGGTGCGGTGGCAGGGGGAAAGGCCACATCATCGCCCAGAAAAAAACCACCCCGCAGGGTGGTTTGTGCAAAGCCTTGCGGCGCCAACCGTTCACGGAGCAGGCCCCGGCCGGTTGTCAACACCCGAAGGCGTTGCGTGTTTCAAGATTCTCCCCGAGCGGCGCCTCGTTGTGTCTTTTCATGTCAGCGCACCGGCCGCATTGTATGTGCCATATCTGACCAAACGCGCATATCTGACGCAATGTTACGATTTGGGGAGCCCCCTCCCCCAAGAGGGCGAAGCGCCGGGATAATCACCTCACGCCCCTGAACCTGCCCTTTGACCATGGCGCCCTACTTCGACAGCGACGACGCCCCCCTGGACGACGCGCCGCACGCGGAAACCGCTGCGGCGCTGGCGGCGCTGTTGGGCCGGCATGGCATCCCTGCACGGCACCAAGCCGCCCAAGTCGCGCAAATATGCGCGATCTCGGTCAGCCAGGCTCGCCGCAAGCTGAAAGGCGCTGTCTGGCTTTTCGATGAAGTGAGGGCGGTGTGCCAGCACGTCGGGGCCCGCCTGGACGACTTGTTTCCGTCGGCCGTGGCCCGCGGCGCGGCCGATCACGCGCCCCTGGCCCCTAACCCGGCGCCGGTCGGCAAGCCTGCCCCCCACCCGGCGCGGCTGCACATCGACGGGCGAGTCCTGCCCTGCCAGGTGCAACTCGGCCCTGTGCTGCCCACCGCTGTGCCGCCGCCCCTGGAGGCCGTGCATGCGGAGGGCCAGTGGCACGTGGGCACGGAAGCCACCCTGGCCGCCCTCGCGCCCGGGCTGCCGCGCTATGCGGTCGACCACCTGACGGTGGTGCCCTGCCGCGAACCGGAGCGCCCCCGTGTGGCTGTGGTCGACGACGACCCCGACGCCGCCGACGCCCTGAGCGACTGGCTGTGTGAAGCAGGGTGGCGTGCCCAGGCATACACCCGCACCACCGAGTTGATGGCCCCGGGCGCTTTGCAGCACGATGCCTATGTGATCGATCTCATCCTGGCCGGGGGCCAGACCTCGCAGGCGCTGGTGGAGCGCATCCGCGCCGATCGCCCCCAGGTGCCCATCGTGCTGCTGACCGGCCAACTGCGCGAGGGCCCGGCCCCGGAGGCCACCCTGGCCACGCTGCTGCGTACACAGGACGTGGTCTTCTTCGAAAAGCCGGTGCGCCCCACCGTGCTCATGGCCGCCATCCAGCGCCACCTCGACCGGCTGCGACACGGCGGCGACGCGACCGCTCGTCATGCCTGAGGTCGACACCCGGACACTGGCCGCGCGCCGCCTGGCCCCGTTGGCCCTGATGCTGGCCGTGGGCAGCATGCTGCTCTTGCTGCAGGATGGGGCGGCAGGGCTCAACACCCCCTGGGAGTCGCGCTTCGGACCCATCCTGTCCACGTTGTACGGGCTGGCGTCGATCCTGCTGTGGTGGCGCCCGCACCGGATCGATGTGATCGTGGGCGGCACACTCGGCTGCACCGGCTTCTATTTCCTGGGCTGCCTGTACGAGGGCGCGCGGCTCGACAGCGCGCAGGGACTTTACGCCGTCGGCGCCAACGCGCAGTTCATGCCGCTTCTGTATGTGGCGGCGTTCATCGCCTTGCGCCGCAGTGCCCTGTG
The DNA here is from genome assembly GCF_913773725.1 of uncultured Aquabacterium sp. Classification (GTDB taxonomy): domain Bacteria; phylum Pseudomonadota; class Gammaproteobacteria; order Burkholderiales; family Burkholderiaceae_C; genus Aquabacterium. The sequence continues at coordinate 6,648 of NZ_CAJYGK010000034.1, forward strand.
GGTCAGTGCCGCCATGTATGCCGCGCTGCTGGGTCTGTACGGCTGGCTTTACCGCGACGTCGTGCAGGCCGGCGGCACATACCAGCAGCTCAGCGGGCACGTGTGGACCGTGCTGCTGCTGGTGAACCCGGTCTGCATCCTCGCCCTTCAGTACATCACGGCGCTGCGAGGGCGGCTGCAGCGCGCCGAGCGCGAGGCCCATGAAGGCAAGGAGCGCTTCCTGGCCATGCTGTCACACGAAATCCGGTCGCCCCTGCAGTCCATGCTCGGCTCCATCGATCTGCTGGCCATGCGCCTGCACGACGACGCCGGCCAACGTGCGGTCGACCGCCTGCGTCGCGCGGCGACACAACTCGAAGCCCACTTGCGTGACATCACCGAGTACACCCGACTGGAAAGCCCTGACTGGCAACTGCACGAAGAGGACACCGACGTCGCGCAACTGGTGCAGGACGTGTGCGACCAGATGGCGCCCCTGGCCGAACACAAGCGCCTGGCGCTGTATTGCCGGCTCCCCGACGCCACGACAGAGGCGCCCCCCCTGGGCATGCAGAGACTGGACCCCGTTCGGGTCCGCCAGATCCTGCTCAACCTGCTGAGCAACGCCATCAAGTACACGCCCGACGGCGAAATCACGGTCCGGGCCACGCTGCATCCCGCCTTGCCCCGCCCCGCCCTGCTGCAGCTGGAAGTGGAAGACACCGGCATCGGCATCGACCCGTCCCAGCGGCACCGGATTTTCGAGCCCCATGTACGCCTGGAAGACCCGCGCAGCGACCGCGTCGGCGGCTCGGGCCTGGGCCTGGCCGTGGTGCAACGGCTGGTGGAGCGTCTGGGCGGCCACATCGACGTGGACAGCCAGCCCGCACAGGGCACCCGCTTCACCGTGACGCTGCCGCTGTCGCCCCCCGCTGCTTCGCAGCGACAATTCCCCCTCTCATCACCAGCCCCCCATCGGCCATGAACCTGCCTGTCCAGACCCTGACCCTTGGCACCCCCCTGTCACCGTCGGCCGTGCGCGTCATGCTGCTGGGCTCGGGTGAGCTCGGCAAGGAGGTGCTGATCGCCCTGCAGCGCCTGGGCGTCGAAACCATCGCTGTCGACCGCTACGACCACGCACCGGGCCAGCAGGTGGCCCACCACCGCCGGACCATCACCATGAGCGACCCGGACCAGCTGCGCGCCCTGATTGAAGCGGAGCAACCCGACCTCGTCGTGCCGGAAATCGAGGCCATCGCCACCCCGGTACTGGAAGAGCTCGAAGCGGCAGGCGTGGTGCGCGTGATTCCCACCGCCCGCGCGGCCCGCCTCACGATGGACCGGGAGGGCATCCGCCGCCTGGCCGCCGAAACCCTCGGCCTGCCCACCAGCCCCTATCGTTTCTGCGACTCGCTGGCAGCGCTGCAGGCCGCCATCGACGGCCGGGATGGCGAGCCCCCCATCGGCTACCCCTGCATCGTGAAGCCGGTGATGAGCTCGTCCGGCAAGGGCCAGAGCAAGATCGATGGCCCGGCCGACGTGCAGGCCGCGTGGGACCACGCCATGGCCGGCGGCCGCGTCAGCCATGGCCGGGTCATCGTCGAAGGCTTCATCGATTTCGACTACGAAATCACGCAACTCACCGTGCGCGCCGCAGGCCGCGGAGCCCAGCTCGGCGAGGCCCTGACCCACTTCTGCGAGCCCATCGGCCACAAGCAGGTCAGCGGCGATTACGTCGAGAGCTGGCAGCCGCAGCCGATGTCGCCCGTGGCGCTGCAACGCGCCCGCGAGATCGCCAAGGCCGTGACCGACAACCTTGGCGGCCAGGGCCTGTTCGGGGTCGAGCTCTTCGTCAAGGGTGACATGGTGTGGTTCAGCGAGGTCAGCCCCCGCCCGCACGACACCGGCCTCGTCACGCTGAGCACGCAGGTGCAAAGCGAGTTCGAGCTTCACGCGCGCGCCATCCTCGGCCTGCCCGTGGACACCAGCCTGCGTCAGGCGGGTGCGTCGGCCGTGATCTACGGCGGCGTGGACGCGCAGGACGTGGTGTTCGACGGGGTGGCTCAGGCATTGAGCGAGCCGGGCACCGATCTGCGTCTGTTCGGCAAGCCGGAGAGCTTCGTCAAGCGGCGCCTGGGCGTGGCGCTGGCCACCGACGCCGACATCGAAGCGGCCCGCGCCAAGGCGCTGCGGGCTGCAGCGTGCGTGCGCCCACGCGTGCCGGACGCGGGCTGAACGGCCCTCGCCTGCTGGCGCTCAGCCCGCCGGCTCGGCCGGTGGGGCCGCGGGCAGGGGCCGCGGATGCAGGCCCGGGTCGATCTGCCCGGCACGCTGCACCAGCCCAGGCAGATCCAGGATTTCGATCTCGGCGTAATGCAGGGCCACCACCTGCTCCCGCTCCAGCGCACGCAACGCCTTGTTGACCGTCTGGCGTGACACCCCCAGCATGCTGGCCAGGTACTCCTGAGGCAGACGCAGGCGGCGACGCGGCTCGGTCTGCGTCGACTGGCCGAACCCGGTCGAGAAGAACAGGAGCCGGCGCGCCAGCACCTGGTGCAGCGGCAGGGTCGCATTGTCTTCCATGGCCGTGAGCATCAGCCGCACCTTGCCGCACGCGAGCCGGGCAATGTCGCGCCAGCAGGCCGGGTGTTCATCCAGCCAGGCCTCGATCAGCGGCCGGGGCACCATCAGCACCATGCTGTCCATGTCGGCGATGGCATGCAGGCTGCGCGGCTGCCGGTCGATCAGGGCGATCTCGCCAAACCAGTGATAGGGCTCGACATACAGCGTGAGGCGCATGGTGCCGTCGCGCGGGTGGGTGGAGCCGACCTTCAAGGCCCCGGCCAGCACACAGCACAAGCCATCGTTCGGGTCGCCGCGCTTGAACAGCGGATCGCCGGCCCTCAGCGTCACCACCCGCGCCCGCTCCACGAGCGCCTCCTGCAACGCCTCCGGGCAACTGGCAAACCACACGTGGGTTCGCAGCGCAGGCAACAAGGTGGTCGGGTGCGGCGTGGAACGGGGGCTCATGGACATCCGATGACGAAAATCGCCAAACGGCTAACGTTGGGGACAATCTCACGACAATCCCCCGTAATGGTTAGATGCAACGCATCTAATTGTCGAGCGATTGACAATCTGATTGGGGTAAACCACATACGATGAATGAAGTATCCCCTAAATCCCATCACGACCATGACTCCCTCCCAAGCTGTGCACCCAGGCGCCATCCTCCGCTCCAAGTTCATGGCCCCGCACGGGCTGTCGGCCAGTGGTCTGGCCATCCGTCTGCACGTGCCGGCGCCGCGCGTGAACGACATCGTTCGGGAGCGTCGTGGCATCAGCCCGGACTCTGCGCTGCGCCTGGCCCGCTTCTTCGGGACCACGCCGCAGTACTGGATGGACCTGCAGACGGCCTATGACCTGCGTGTGGCCGAGCAGGCCGCCGGCGATCAGATCCGCCGCGAGGTCGCCCCGGTGCAGGACGCACGGGTGCTGGCCGACGCCGCCTGAACCTAACCTTTTCAGGTTAACCGCCCACCCTCCCCGGGTGGGCGAGGCCTCACTGGAAGGCCACCTCGGCGAAGCTCCGCAGCTTGCGGCTGTGCAGCTGCCCGGCCCGGTCGCCGCGCAGGCGCTCGATGGCGCGCAAGCCGATGCGCAGATGCTGGTCGACGCGCTCGCGGTAAAACTGGTTGGCCATGCCCGGCAGCTTCAGTTCACCGTGCAGCGGCTTGTCGCTCACGCACAGCAAGGTGCCGTAGGGCACCCGGAACCGGAAGCCATTGGCCGCGATGGTCGCGCTCTCCATGTCCAGCGCCACGGCGCGGCTCTGACTGAAACGCCGCTCGGGCTCGCGCTGCGGCAACAGCTCCCAGTTGCGGTTGTCGGTCGAGGCCACCGTGCCCGTGCGCATGATGCGCTTGAGCTCGTAGCCGTGCAGCTGCGTCACGTCCGCCACAGCGCCTTCCAGCGCCAGCTGGATCTCGGCCAGCGGCGGAATGGGCACCCACAACGGCAGGTCCTCGTCGAGCACGTGGTCCTCGCGCACATAGCCATGGGCCAGCACGTAATCGCCCAGCTGCTGTGAATTGCGCAGGCCCGCGCAGTGGCCCAGCATGATCCATGCGTGCGGGCGCAACACCGCAATGTGGTCGGTGATGGTCTTGGCATTGGCCGGCCCCACCCCGATGTTGACCATGGTGACGCCGCTGCGGTCCTTGCGGATCAGGTGGTAGGCGGGCATCTGCGGCAGGCGCGGTGGCACCGCCCCCAGCGCATCCCCCGGCTCGATCGCCTGCCCCACCCGGCGCGTCACCACGTTGCCGGGCTCGACGAAGGCGATGCAATCGTCGTCGTCCCGCGGGTTGGCGGGATCGGGGGCACGCCGCATCAGCTCATGCCCCATGCGCACGAATTCGTCGATGTAGAACTGGTAGTTCGTGAACAGCACGAAGTTCTGGAAGTGCGACGGCGAGGTGCCGGTGTAGTGGCGCAGCCGATGCAGCGAGTAGTCGACGCGCGGCGCCGTGAACAGCGACAGCGGCCGCGCCCCTCCGCGCGTTTCATAGGTGCCATTGGCAATGCCGTCATCCATCGACGCCAGATCGGGCAGGTCGAACAGGTCCCGCAGCAGCAGGCGGCGTTCGGGGCTCAGGCTGCCTTCAAGGTGCTGGTGCTCGTCCAGGCTGAAGTGCACCGGGATCGCGTCGCCGCCCAACCCCACCTCGATGGGCACGCCATGGTTGTCCAGCAACAGCTGGAACTGCTCGCGGTAGTAGTTGGCGAACAGATCAGGGCGGGTCACCGTGGTTTCGTACGTGCCCGGTCCGGCCACGAAGCCGTAAGACAGGCGCGAGTCGGCGCGGGCGACGGTGTCGGTGTGCACGCGCACGAAGGGGTACTTGGCGCGGATGTGGTGCCGGATCGTGTCGCCGGCCACGAAGCGCTGCAGCGAATCACGCAGGTACTGGATCTGCGAGTCGTAGAGCTGGGTGACGTGGCGCAGGGCGGCGTCGGCGTTGTCGAAGCGCTGGGTGGGGAACTTGGGGGCGGCCATGAGGGAAACCGGATGAGGTCCACTGTCGCGATGCGTCCCATTGTGCGCGTGCAATCCCCACCCCATGTGTGACCAGGGCCGCGCCGCGTGGGCGGTGTCGCCCTGCGTCGACAGGCGCCCCCCACAAGGGCGGAAAGGCTTGATCGCCGCCGCCGGCCGCGTGACACTGGTCGATGTGCCCGGGCGTGGCCCTGAACCCGCTCAGGGTGCGGCGGGGGTGTCGCCTGCGGTGTCTGCTGCCTCGGTCACGAACGCGATGCGGCTCAACCCCGCCTGCTGCAGCAGGCCGATGAGCTCGGCCACCTGCCCATACGGCACAACCTTGTCTGCGCGCAACTGCACCTCGGTGTCCGGCTTCTGCTCGGCCTGGGCCCGGGCCTGCTGGCGCAGGGCCTCTTTGGACACCACCGCGTCATCCAGGTGCAGCAGCCCATCGGCTGTCAGGGCCACCGTGAAGGTCAGGGGCGCTGGCTCGGCGCTGGGCGCAGGGGCCTTCGGCAGGTCGAGCTTGAGCCGGGAGGTCATCAGCGGCGCGGTCAGCATGAAAATGATGAGCAGCACCAGCATCACGTCGATCAACGGCGTCATGTTGATGTCGCTCATGGGCTGGCTGCCCTGAGGACGCTCGAGTCGACCGAATGCCATGGGGCCGGGCTCCGTGCGCGGTCAGTCCGCGTCGCCGGCCAGCAAGGCCTCGCGCAGGTCGTGCGCAAAGCCCTCGAGGTCGGCCTCGCAGGCCGACACATACTTGCCGAACAGGTTGTAGGCCAGCACGGCCGGAATGGCCACCGCCAGGCCCGCTGCGGTCATGATGAGGGCCTCGCCCACGGGGCCAGCCACCTTGTCGATGCTCACCGAGCCTTCGCTGCTGATGCCCATCATCGCGTGGTAGATGCCCCAGACGGTGCCGAACAGCCCCACGAATGGCGCCACCGCGCCGACCGAGGCCAGCAGCACCTGCCCGGCCTGCAGGCGTGCCAGCACGGCGTGCAGGGCATCGCGCAGGCGCCGGGTCAGCTGCGCGCTGCGGTCGGCGCGCCCCTCGAGGGAGGCACCATCCACGGGTTCGCTGACCGAGTCGACCAGCGTCAGCAGGAGCGCTTCACGGTCCACCGTGCGCAAGGCGGTACGGGCCTGCTGCAGGTCGGACGCCTTCCAGAACACCCGGGCGCCTGCGGCCAGGTCCCGGCGCGCGCGGCTGAGCAGCCAGCCCTTCCAGAAGATCACGACCCAGGCACTGATCGACATCAGCAACAGCATGAGGGCCACAGCCTTGCCGACCGCATCGCCCTGTTCCCAGAAGTGGGTCCAGCCGTTCATGTGCCCTGCCCCTGTTGGATCGCCCGGTTCACGGTCACTTCAGACCGAGCACGTCGTCCATGCCGAACAGGCCATGCGGCTGCTGGGCCAGGAAGCGCACGGCCCGGAGGCTGCCCTGAGCATAGGTGGCGCGGCTGGAGGACTTGTGGGTGATCTCGATGCGCTCACCGATGCCGGCAAACAGCACGGTGTGGTCGCCCACAACGTCGCCCCCGCGAATGGTGGCAAAGCCGATGGTGCTCGGGTCGCGCTCGCCGGTGACGCCTTCGCGACCGTACACGGCACATTCCTTCAGGTCTCGGCCCACGGCCTCGGCCACCACTTCGCCCATCTTCAGGGCGGTGCCGCTGGGGGCATCGACCTTGTGACGGTGATGGGCCTCGATGATCTCGATGTCGTAACCTTCCTTCAGCGCCTTGGCCGCCTGGGCCAGCAGCTTGAAGACGACATTGACGCCCACGGCCATGTTGGGGGCCATCACGATGGCGATGTCTCGGGCGGCATCCTCGATCTCGGCCTTCTGCTCGTCGGTGAAGCCGGTGGTGCCGATGACCATCTTGACGCCCAGCTCACGGCACACGCGCAGGTGGGCCATCGTTCCCTCGGGGCGGGTGAAGTCGATCAGGAAGCCGGCGTCCTTCAGGCCCTGATGCAGGTCGGCGGTGATGGCCACACCGCTGGTCTGTCCGAGGAAGGCGGTGGCATCGGCGCCCACGGCCGGGCTGGCCGCGATGTCGAGCGCGCCCGCCAGGCGGGCGTCCGGGGCGGCCTGGACGGCCTCGACCAGCATGCGGCCCATGCGGCCAGAGGCTCCGGCGATGGCGATCGGGTGAGTGGCGGTGGTGCTCATGCGGATAAGGAGTCGGTCAGAGGGCACACCCGGCCGGGCTGCCACGGTCAACGGAAAGAAGGTTCGCGGGAACGGGCGCAGCCCGCCGCGTCAGGGACGACCGCCTTCCAGCGGCGGGTAGTCACGCACAGCGCCCTGGGGCTGTTTGCGCGGTGCGGTCTCGGTCTTGGGCGGCGCGGGCAGCGCATCGACCTGCTGCGGCGTCAGGTTGGGGGCCGCCGTGCGGGTCACCGGCTTGTCGATCGACGCCACGAAATCCCGCTCGGACGGCAAGGGCTCGGTCTCGAAGTGGTCCACCACATCGTTCTTGAAGAACACCGTCACGGCACGACGCTGGTCCGGCACGCCCTGGCGGCGGATGGTGAACACGTAATCCCAGCGGTCCGCGTGGAACGGGTCCATCAGCAGTGGCGTACCCAGGATCTCGCGAACCTGCATGCGCCCCAGCCCGGGCTGAACCTGCGCGATGATCTCCTGGGTCACCACATTGCCCTGCACGATGTCGATGCGATAGGGCTCGAGCAGGCCGAACAGGGTCTCGGGCTTGCTGAGGGAGACCGTGCTCGAGCAGGCCGAAAGCAGCGCCAGCGGCACCAGGGCCAGCAGGGCGCGACGGGGAAGAGGCAGCGTCATGGGTGCGGTCGTCACAGTCAGGGTGGCTCGACAAGGCCTCACGCCGGCACGGGTGGGAGGCAAGTCGATATCATTGGGATTCTAGCGGGGGCGGAGACCGCCTGCCTGCGACCTGGAGACCACCATGAACCACGCCGAAGAACTCAAAAGCAACGGGCTGAAGGCCACGCTGCCCCGCATCAAGATCCTGGAGGTGTTCCAGCAGACTGCCCACCGTCACATGACGGCCGAAGACGTGTACAAGGTGCTGCTGTCCGAAGGTTCGGACATCGGCCTGGCCACCGTCTACCGGGTGCTGATGCAGTTCGAGCAGGCCGGTATCCTGTCGCGCAATCACTTCGAGGCCGGCAAGGCCGTGTTCGAACTGAACGAAGGCAAGCATCACGACCATCTGGTGTGCGTGAACTGCGGGCGGGTGGAAGAGTTCTTTGACCCCGAGATCGAACGACGCCAGCAGGAAATCGCAGCGGAACGGGGCTACAAGCTCCACGATCACGCGCTGTCGCTGTACATCGAGTGCAACCGTCCGGACTGCACAGGCAAGGGCAGCGGCCCGCGTTGAGGCCGCGGCTCTCGACGGGGCGGCTCAGAAGCTGCCGCCGCGCTCCATCGCGCGCTGGTGACGCTCGATGAATTCCTTGTAGGTGTCGATGCCACGCAGCTGCAGCACGGTGTTGCGCACCGCGGCCTCGACCAGCACCGCCAGGTTGCGGCCGGCGTCCACCGCGATCACCGCCTTGCGGATGGCCACGCCCATCACCTCTTCATAGAGGGGCTCATAAGGCAGGCGCTCGAACTCGCGCTCCATGGTTTCCTTGCGGACCAGGTGCACGATGAGCTTGAGCCGCATCTTGCGGCGCACGGCCGTCTCACCAAAGATGGCCTTGATGTCGAGCAGGCCGATGCCGCGCACTTCCAGCAGGTTCTGCAACAGCTCGGGACAGCGCCCCTCGACGGCCGTGCGCGAGACGCGGTAGAGGTCGACCGCGTCGTCGGCCACCAGCCCGTGACCCCGCGAAATCAGTTCGAGCCCCAGTTCGCTCTTGCCCAGACCGGACTCGCCGGTGAGCAGGACGCCCAGGCCCAGGATGTCCATGAAAACGCCGTGACGCGTGATGCGTTCGGCAAAGTGCTGCGTCAGGTAGTTGCGCAGCACGTCGATCACGTGACCGGCCGGCTCGCGGGTGACGAACAGCGGAATGCCGGCACGGCCGCACATCGCGACCAGCTTGTCAGAGGGCGTTTCGCCATCGGCCACGACGACCACCGGCGGCTCCAGGGTCACGATGCGCTGGATGCGCCGCTCCTGGTCTTCCGGAGTGGAGTTCGTGAAATAGGCCGTTTCGCGGCGCCCCACGATCTGCACCCGATAGGGGTGGATGTAATTGAGGTAGCCCACCAGATCCGCAGCGGACTGCGCGGCGTGGACAGCCTCTTCGTCGAAGCGGCGCTCAGGGTGCGCGTGGCCCGCGATCCATTCCCAGCGCAGGGAGGTGCGGTTGGCCTCGAACAGGGTTTCCGCACTGATGACGGCAATGTCTTTGACGCTCACAGGATCGCAAATGCCTTCAGTTCTGTGTCACGCCATGATGCCCGATGAATGCGCAGCGGTCAGGCCACGGACTTCAGGGGCTGCCAACGCTCGATCAGGCCATGAACCTCGGCGGCACTGGTCTCGGTCTTGAGGCGCTCGCGCAGTTCTCGGTCGGAGAGCAGCTCGGCGATCTCGGAGAGGATCTCGAGGTGGCGCTGCGTGGCAGCCTCGGGCACGAGCAGGAAGATCAGCAGGTTGACGGGTTCGTCGTCCGGCGCATCGAAGGGAATGGGCTGGCTCAGGCGGATGACGGCGGCCAGCGGGTTCTTCAAACCCTTGATGCGGCCGTGCGGGATGGCCACGCCATGGCCCAGGCCCGTCGAACCCAGGCGCTCGCGCGCGAACAGGTTGTCCGTGACCGTGGCCCGCGCGATCGCGTTCTGGTTCTCGAACAGCAGTCCGGCTTGTTCGAAGACGCGCTTCTTGCTGCTGGCGTCGACGTCCACCAGCACCTGGCCGGGGGTAAGGATGGCTGCGAGACGGTTCATCTTGATGCTGGCGGGGGGCGACGACCGGGGGGCCTTGGCTCCGCTTCCGGGGACGGATGAGGGGCGGATTATAGGGAATCGACAGACCGACACGGTACCGTCAAATTCCATCGATGTGCGGGATTCTGCATCTGCTGCTGCACTGCAGCAAGCAAAAAATCACACAAGCAGAGCCTCGCGCGAGCCGCGCCCATGAAAAACGGCCCCGAAGGGCCGTCGTTGCTCGACCGGCGTGCCAGGGTCAGGCACGCCATGCCGGCGCTCACTGTGCGTTGTCCCAGACGCCGTCGCGCTTGGGCGAGGCGTGATGGTGATCCTGCACCTTGTCCTTGTGGCGGCAGACCTGGCGGTCCAGCTTGTCCATCAATTGATCAATGGCGGCGTACAGATCCTCGTGCGCGGTTTCAACAAAGATGTCCTTGCCCTTCACGTGCAGGTTGACTTCAGCCTTCTGGCGGCGATCCTTTTCCTTTTGCTTTTCAACACTGAGCAGGACGGTCACGTCCACGACCTGGTCGAAATGACGGGTCACTCGGTCCAGCTTGGTCAGAACGTACTCACGCAGGGCGGGAGTCACTTCAAGATGGTGGCCACTGATCGTCAAATTCATACTGCCTCCTTTCGAGAGCAGAAAGGTTGAGAACATCCGGTCGTCGGCTTTTGCTCCAACCGGAAGACCAGTGTGCGCGCGTCGGCGGCGTGTGACAAGGGCATGACATCAGTGTTTGTATGGGGTGCGCGACGCCCCGTGTGGAAAGGCCGCAAACCCTTGCGACAGCGCAAGAACCGGGGGTTTCCCTGGCTGACGTGGCCCGGTGCACAGTGGCAGAAGGCCGTCCACGAGGCCTGACAATAGCGGCCATGACCTCGGATGCCCTTGATCATCGGCCTTGGCCTGTGGCCGGCCCAGCCACCCGCTGGTGGCCCCTTGCCCTGCTGGCCATCGTGGCGCCGACGCTGCTGGCGGCCCACGACCCTCCTTCGGTGACGTTCTACAACCAGGCCTTGGCGGTACTGGGCTGGGGCCTGTTCCTGGCCATGCTGTCTTCCACCCCTCTGCCAGCGGGCATTCGCCCCGGCCGGGCGACGTGGGCACTGGCCGGGGTGCTGGCGCTCCAGGCGGCGCTGGCGGCATGGTCCAGCGCGGGCGGCCTGCTGCCAGCGGGGCTGGGGATGATGGGCGCAGGGCTGTGCCTGGCAGCCCTGTTGGCGGTGCTGGGAGGCTGGCGGGCCGGCCGCGGCCCGGCGCAGCACGGGGTGGCCGACGTGTTCTTCGGCGCGCTCGCGGTGGCGGGCGTGATTGGCATGGTGCTGGCCGTGATCCAGGTGTTCCACCCTGCCTGGGCGGACGGGCGCCTGATCGCCACGCCGTCCGTGGCCGGCCGCGCCGTGGGCAACCTGCGCCAGCCCAACCATTTCAGCACCCTGCTGGTGTGGTGCTGCTGCGCCGTGATCTGGCTGGGCCAGCGCCGCCGCCTGCCCGAAAGCGCGAGCGCCGCGCTGGTGGCCCTCTTCATAGGGGGGGTGGTGTGGACGGCCTCGCGCACCGGCATGGTTGGCATGGCTTTCCTGTGCCTGTGGGGCCTGCTGGATCGCAGCCTGCCGCGCAAGCTGCGCGCGGTCCTCACGGCCGCACCGGTGCTGTATGCAGGATGGTGGGGTGTGATGTGGCTGTGGTCGCACGCCGATGGCAGCATCGCCTTTGCCGCTGAGGCGCGGCTGCACGACGGCAGCGACATCTCGAGTTCGCGCTTTGCGATCTGGGCCAACGTGCTGTCGCTGATCCGGCAGCACCCATGGACCGGCGTGGGCTACGGCGAATTCAACGTCGCCTGGACGTTGTCAGTCTTCCCTGACCGACCGGTGGCCTTTTTCGACCACACCCACAACCTGCTGCTGCAATGGGCGGTCGAGTTCGGCGTGCCGGTGGCGATGGCCCTGACCGGGCTGTGCCTGTGGGCCTTCGCAGGGCTGATCGGGCGCCGCCAGCGCAGCGCCCCCCCCCCTGCGATCAGCCCGGCCCCCGCAGCGGCCGTCATCGTGGCCCTTGCGGGGCTGCACAGCCTGCTCGAGTACCCGCTGTGGTACAGCTACTTCCTGTTGCCGGCTGCGTTTGCCTGGGGCCTGGGGCTGGGTGCCCGTGAATGCGCCGAGCCCGCCCGGGAAGCGCCCCCCCGGTTGAGCGACACGGGGCGCTGGGTTCGCGCCATGGCAGCGGGCGGTGTGCTGACGGCCCTGGGCGCCGTGTGGTGCGCGCTGGATTACCAGGCTGCGGCCAACATCTATGCGCCACGGGCCGGCGCGGGGCCGCTGGCGGAGCGCATCGCGTTCGGGCAGCGCATGCCCTGGTTCGGCTACCAGGCCGACTACGCTGCCGTGACTGCGCCCGATGCCGACGATCCGAGCCTGCCGCCAGAGGCCTTCCGGCGCGCCCTGCACAACCTGATCGACGCCCGCCTGATGATCGCGTACGCGCGCTCGCTGGCCGAGCACGGCCGGGTCGACGAGGCCCGCTACGTGGTGGCGCGGCTCAAGGAGTTCCGCAACAGCATGGCCAAGCCCTTCCTGGCGCCCTGCGATACCGAACCCGAGGACGACGACGAAGAGCCCTTCCAGTGCCAGCCGCCGTCGCGCCCTTACGCCTGGTCTGACGTGCTGCCCTGATCGCGGCGCCAGGGCCCACTCTTGCCGCCCTGCTTCTCCATCAGGCCGACGTCGGTGATGAGCATGCCCTTGTCGGCGGCCTTGCACATGTCGTAGATGGTGAGCAACCCCACCTGCACTGCAGTGAGGGCTTCCATCTCGACGCCAGTGGGACCGACGGTCTGCGCAGTCACCTCGCAGCGCACGGCCGGAGGCGACGCCTCGAATTCGAAATGGACTGCCACCCGGGACAGCGACAGCGGATGGCACAGCGGAATGAGGTCCGCCGTGCGCTTGGCACCCTGGATGGCGGCGATCCGGGCCACGCCCAGCACATCGCCCTTGCCGGCACGCCCCTCGCGGATCAGGGCCAGCGTGTCGGGCGCCATGCAGATCCGCCCCGCTGCGACCGCCACCCGCGCCGTGGGCAGCTTCGCGGAAACGTCCACCATGTGGGCCTGACCCTCGGAATCGAAATGCGTGAGAACGGACATGTCTGGCAGGTAAAGAAGCACAAAAGTGACCCCACGGCCCTCCCCTGATGAGGTGCGCGCGCGGCGGGCGTCATGGCTTCGCAGCATACTGCGCAGTCCACCTGATTCGATGGTGACCATGTTGATGCCTCTGCCGCGCCCGACGCCCGCCCCCCGCCGCCAAGCCGCTGCCCGACCGGCCATCCGGTGGGTGGCCCTGGCCACCCTGCTGACCGCCAGCATCTGGGGCGGCCCACGGGCCCATGGGCAGGCGCTCGAGGGCAATCCGCTGCCCTCGCTGGGCGACTCGGTCTCGCAGGAACTGTCGCCCACCGCCGAGCGGCGCCTGGGAGACCGGATCATGCGCAGCCTCAAGCGCGATCCGGACGTGATCGACGACCCGCTGATTCAGGCCTACATCGAGCAGCAGTGGCGAGGGCTGCTCGTGGCGGCGCGCCTGCGCGGTGAGATTGGCCCGGACCTGGATGCGGCACACGCCTGGTCGTCCTTCCTGGTGCGCGACCGGTCCGTGAACGCCTTTGCCCTGCCCGGCGGCTACATCGGCATCCACCTGGGCCTGATCGCCATGACGAACACGGCCGACGAGCTGGCCTCGGTGCTGGCGCACGAGCTGTCCCATGTGACGCAGCGACACATCGCCCGGATGATCGGGCAGCAGTCACGCACCTCGTGGGTGAGCATCGCCACGATGATTGCCGGCATCCTGGCGGCGAGCCGCAACGCGCAGGCGGCCCAGGCCCTGATCTATGGGGGGCAGGCCGTGTCCACCCAGACGCAGCTCAACTTTTCCCGAGACATGGAGCGCGAAGCCGACCGGGTCGGCTTCGGCGTCCTGGCGCAGGCGGGGTACGACACCGCCGGCATGGCGTCGATGTTCGAGATGCTGCAGCAGGCTTCGCGGCTGAACGACGATGGCCGCTACCCCTACCTGCGCACCCACCCACTGACCAGCGAGCGCATCGGCGATGCCCGGGCGCGGCTTGGGCTGGGCGGCGACCACGCGATCCCGCCGGCCAGCCGGCCTGACGGGGAGCGGGCAGCCCTGCACGCCATGATGGCAGCGCGGTCCCGGGTGTTGATGGACACGCGGACGGTGGCCCTGCAGGCCCTGATGCAGCAGGAGCCGGCCAGCCAGGCCACGGCCCTGCAGCGCGTGGCCCGGCACTACACGGTGATGCTGGCCGCGCAGCGGGGCGGGGCCCCCACGCAGGCCGCGGCCTCGCTGGTGCGTGCACGCGATGCGGCCCGCGAACTGCCCTTTGCTCAGCAGGCGGTTGTCGCGCGCGTGCTGGATCTTGGCGAGGCAGAGAACCACCTGCTGAACCGGCAACCCGCAGCCGCGTCGGCCGCCCTGCAGCGGGCCCTGGCCAGCGGTGCCTCGCTGGACGGGCGCCCCGAATTGCTGCTGGCCACGCAGGTCACACTGGCCAGCCCGGACAGCCCCGCACGACGCGAACAGGCCGTGCGGCTGGCCGAGCGGCTGCAGGCGCAGGTCAGCCGACAACCGGACGATGCCACCAGCTGGACGCTGCTGGCGAGCCTCTGGAGCGAGCTTGATCAGCCCTTGCGCGCGGTGCGAGCCGAGGCCGAGGCCGTCGCCGCACTGGGGGATCTGCCGGGCGCGATCGAACGCATCCAGGGCGCCCGCGCCCGCTTCCGTCAGCCGGATGCAGCCGGGGTGATCGAACTGAGTGTGATGGACGCGCGCATGAAAGCGTGGATGCGTCAGCAGCGCGACGACCTGCAGGACGCCAACTGACGAGACAAGGCCGACCACGACACAGCCCCGCCGCAGCAGGGCACCACTGGCTCAGTGCGACCAGTTCACGGTCAGCTGCGCATGGCGGGGCGCGCCGTAGTACGCCTGCTCCCAGTACAGGCTGTTGATGTACTTCTGGTTCGTCACGTTGCGAACCTGTGCCGCCACCGTCCAGTGGCGATCGATGCGGTAGCTCACGCCCAGATCCAGCAACGCATGGCTGTCCTGCCGGACACGGGCGCCTCCGACGGCACGGGACGTCGCCGACTGCCAGCGCCATCCCGCGGTCGCTCGCAGTCGGTCGGTCAGGTCGTGGCGCAGGCTGAGGGTGGCCCGCTCGCGCGGCAGAAAGGTACGGGCATCGTGGCCGGCATCGTCGTGGATTTGCAGGCGCGTCAGGCTGGCCGCCACTTCCAGCCCCTGCACCAGCCGCCCGGTGGCTTCCAGCTCGACGCCGCGGCTGCGGGTGTCCTGCGGTGAGTAGACGTTGCGGCCGTCCTGCCAGGTCGCGTCCCCCGCCAGCCCATCCTGCCGGGTATGAAACACAGCGGCCTGCAGGCTCAGCGTCCGATCCAGCACGTCGGCTTTCAGGCCGACCTCCGCGTTGCTGCCGCGCACGGGCGCGAGAGGCTGGCCGGACACCCCGGCCTCGGTCTGCGGCTTGAAGATCCGGGCATAGCTGGCGTATGCCGAGAGCGCAGACCGAACCTGCCACACCGCACCCACGTACGGCGTGAAGCGGGTGGCGTCGTAGGCATGGGCGACACCATAGTTGGCCCCGCTGGAGCGCATGTTCACCCACTGAGCGCCAGACAACAATTTGACAGCATCGCCCAGGCTGAACCGGGCTGCACCGTACACACCCCGGCGCTCGGCATCGAAGTCCGAGCCATCGTAGGCGGCATTCAAGGCCGGCTTGGCAAAGCGCCCGTCCCAGTCAACCAGGCTGGCGCCCAAGTCGGTGTAACGCAAGCCACCGTAGCTCGCATACCCCGAGCGCTCCGCGGCTTTTTCCTTGGCCCAGTTCGCGCCGACCACCAGATCGTGACGACGACCGCCCAGGCGGAAAGGGCCGGATGCCTGCACATTCAGCAGGTTCTGCGTGTAGCGGCCATCAAACGCCGACGGGTAGCCGAACAAGCCCGTGCGGTCGTCACGCTGCGGGGTGCCGAATACATAGAACAGTTCTGAATCGGAGGTGTTGCGGCGGTGGGTCAAGACCGTGCGCACCTGCCAACCCTGGCCCAGGTCATGCGAAAGCTCGGCACTCAGGCGACGCTCTCGGTTGTCCCACCAGGCCCAGTCGGTGGCGGTGCTCGTGGACACGTCGTAGTCTGTCTGGGTGCCGTCCGTATAGGCCATGGGCAGCGCGCCCCACATCGGGCTTCGGGCGTGGCTTTGTCGCTCCAGCCAGCTCAGCGACAGGGTCATGTCACGGGTGAGATCCACATCCAGCGCGCCGTACAGCGTGGAGAGGCGTTTGCCATGGCGATCGAGGTGGCTGTCGCCGTCCTGTGCGGCCCCCACCAGCCGCCCCCGCACGCCGCCATCGGCGTTCAGCGCGCCCGAAACATCCCCGGTCAGCCGCCGGGTCTGCCACGAGCCGATGCTGGCCGAGCCGGATGCCTGGAACGCGGTGGTGGGCCGCTTGCGCACGAAGTTGAGGGTCGCCGAAGGCTGTCCGGTGCCGGTCAGCAGGCCGTTCGCGCCCCGCAGGACCTCGATGCGGTCATAGATCAACGTATCGACATCGCCCCACTGGGCTCCATTGGTGAACGGCAGGCCGACGCCATCCAGCTGGAAGTGGTCGATGTCGAAGCCGCGTGCCGTGTAGTAGGTGCGGTCGGTCTCGACGCGCTCGACCGTCACGCCCGGTGCGTACATCAGCGCGTCGTTCACGGTGTTCAGGCCAAGGTCGTCGAGCTGGGCCCGCGTGAGGGTGCTGATGGCCTGCGGCGTTTCCTGCGCCGTGAGGGCCAGTCCGGTGGCCGCGCGCGAGCGCCCGCCGCGGTAGCTGTCGCGGTGCTCCGTGGGGGTGTCCTCCCTGCGGGCAGACACCGACACCCCCTCTACGGACGCCGCCGTGTCGGCCGGAGCGGCCACGGCAAGAGACCAGGATGAAGGTTGAACGGCGGCCATGCAGGCCACGAGAGAGAGAAGACGGGGGGTCGCGGCGGCGCGACGAGGCGGAATGCGAGACATGGCGGCGGAAGCAGCGTCCGACCTCGAGAAGGCCGGACCAGGTAGACACCCCGGCGCGGCCCCTGCGCTTCATGATGTCGCGTAGACCGGCACGGTCAACCACACCGCCAGCACGACCGCGGCGAACGGCAACCAGAAGCGCAAGGCTTCGAGCCAGGCAGCCGGCCGTGCTGTGCGCACGGGCAACCGGCCAGGCAGAACGCGGCGGTCAGATCGACGGAACATGAACGACTCCAGGGCCCGACATCGGGCAGGACGCGTTGACCGGCTGGCGACGGCTGGCTGGCACCACCGCATGAATATAAATGAGAATTGTTATCATATACAAGCCCGTCAAGCGGATGGGGCCTTGTCGATCACGCTGGCCTGCTCCAAGGCGCGGGCCAGCGCCGACCGACTGGGCGTGTCGATGAACAGACACGGTTTGCCGGTGCGCTTGCAGTGCGCCTTGACGCGCCAGTACGCGCCGTGGCTGACACAACCGGTCTGACAGATCACCAGGTCGGCCGCCGCCAGCGTGGCGTCCAGCCGCTGGGGGTTGTCCTCGTCACCACCGTCGTGGTGCAGGAACCGGCCGCCCGTCTGCTCGACCAGATTCCGGTAGGCCGGCACACTGGCCGGTCGCCCGCCCACACACAGCACGGCGCGCTTAGACAAAGCACCGTGCGGCAGCCAGTGCACCGGTGCGTCCAGTAGCGGGTCCGAGTGAATCGGCTCGGCCACCCGGGTCCGGTCGCTCATGCGTTGAGCCTGCTCGGTCAGGCGGTGCACTTCGCGTTGCAGGACCTGCAGACGCTCGGCCTGCGCCTGACGTTCGCGCAACAGCGCCTCGCGGGCGGGCAGATCAGGATGGGCCTGCGCCAGATGGTCACGCTCATCACGCAGCTGGGCCAGGGCCGTGTCCCGGCCGATGAGCTCGGCGCGCAGCTGCAGCACCGTCTGCTCCAGCGCGTCGATGCGGCGCGCCTGCTGCGCGGCCTGATCCTGCAGACGCAACTGCACGGCCTGGTGTGCCTGTTGCAGTTCCGCATGGTCTGCGAGCAAGGCCTCGAACCGCGTCTGCTCCACCCGTGTCGCCGCGCCCACCTGATGCTGCACCATGTGGACGTGGCCCAGCACCTTGGCGGCCAGGTCCGGCGTGCACCGCGGGTGCGTGAGTGTGGCCCACAACGCCTCGGCCAGACGGGGCCCGCCCGCCGCCGCCCGCCACCACTGCTGCAGCGCCAGCTCGTCCTTGCAACGCGCCGCCTGGCGCACTGCCAGCTGATGCCGGCGATCCAGATCCTTCTGCACCGCCTCGGCCAGCGGCCCGCGCTGACGGCACGCCGACACCACCGTGCAGTGCAGCTCGTATTCGTCCGCCCACGGGGTGCCCCTCAACAGCCGACTGGCCAGATGATGCAGCGTGGGAATCGGCAGGCACACCCCCACGACCGGGCAATGCGCGGTCGCGTCCAACTCCCAGATGCGCCGCCGGCGCGACCCCCGAGCGCCATCGGCCGGCGGTGACGGGACCGGTGTGAGCGGTGCCGCATGGACAAGCCGGACCGAGCCGGCCTCAGGCTGCATGGGGCGCGACGCGGGAAAATCGAACAAGCGGCGGGACGTATCGCACATCGGAATCTCCTTGCTTCGCGCCACACTTTAATGCGAACGATTCTCATTATCAATGTTTGGGGGCACCAAAAACCCGCTCACTTGAAGGGACATGCCGGCCGGCGCTAGACTGCGGGCTGTCCGGAAGGGGAGTAGCGCGCGGCATGAAGTCGCGGTGTCATCCCGTCAACACGGTGGGCCGCCCGGCTCACCCGGGTTCACCAGTGCCCCCTGGCGTCAGCACGCCAGGCCACCACAGCAAGACCTTCCGGTGACCAACCCGTGCCGTCCGTGGCACGCCTTTGATCACCGGAGCAAACATGCTGTCGATAGCGCCCTTGTGGCTGTGGTTCGTTTTTGCCGCCATCGTGCTGGTGGCCCTGTTCGTCGACTTCGTCGTCCTGAAGAAACAGGGGGCCCATGCCGTCACCGTCCCCGAAGCCATTCGCTGGTCCCTGGTGTGGGTCGGCATCAGCCTGGCCTTCAATGGCCTGTTGTGGTGGGCGTTCGCGCAGGACCAGGGCGTGGCCGTGGCCAACACCAAGGCGCTGGAGTTCCTGACCGGCTACCTGATCGAGAAGTCACTCGCGGTCGACAACATCTTTGTCTTCCTGATGATCTTCACCTACTTCGCGGTGCCGCCGGCCTACCAGAAGCGGGTGCTGATGATCGGCATCATCGGCGCCATCGTGCTGCGCACGATCATGATCCTGGTGGGGGGCTGGCTGATCAGCGAGTTCCACTGGGTTCTCTATCTGTTCGGCGCCTTCCTCTTCCTCACGGGTGTGAAGATGTGGTGGGCGGCCGACAAGGAGCCCAACCTCGAAGACAACCCGGCGCTCAAGTTGCTGCGCCGCGTGCTGCCGGTCAGCGACCGGTTTGACGGCGAACGGTTCTGGACGGTGCAACGCGGCGTGCGCATTGCCACCCCGCTGCTGCTGGTGGTGGCCCTGGTCGGCCTGACGGACGTGATCTTCGCAGTGGACTCGATCCCCGCCATCTACGCCATCACCACCGACCCGTTCATCGTGCTGACGTCCAACATCCTGGCCATCCTCGGCCTGCGGGCGATGTACTTCCTGCTCGCCGCGATGGCCGCCAAGTTCCACCTGCTGAGCTATGGCCTGGCCGTGGTGCTGGTCTTCATCGGCACGAAGATGATGCTGATCGACCTGTACAAGATCCCGGTGCTGGTGTCGCTCGGCGTGGTGATCGGCATCCTTGCCGTCACGATGATCTGGAGCGTGAAGACCGCGCCGAGCATCGGTGGCAGCAAGACCGCGACCGACGGCCCGCAGGCCTGACCCGCCCTGCCGAGGCCTGTGGCGCAAGGCGTCCGCATCCCGCGGCGTCTTGCACGGGCCGGGCGGCAGCGACGTCAGCCGAGCTGGCTTTGCAGGTAGTTCGGCAGCCCTATCAGACGGATGAGGTTGAGCTGCTGAGACAGCCAGTGCGCGTGGTCTTCCTCGGTGTCGATCAGCATCGGCAGCAGGATGTCGCGGGTGACGAAATCGCGCTCGTGTTCGCACAAGGCCATCACCTCACGGAGGTGGGCCGTCACCGAGATCTCCACGGCCAGGTCGTTGGCGAAAATCTCCGGCACATCGTGGCCGATCGTCAGCGTCGACGGCTTCATGTCGGGATGGCCGCCCAGCATCAGGATGCGCCGGATCAGGGCATCGGCGTGCCCCGTCTCATCCTCCATTTCGTGCGCGATGCGAGCGGCCACCTTGGCGAACCCCCACTCGGCGAGCATGCGCGAATGGATGAAGTACTGATCGCGTGCCGCCAGCTCGTCGACGAGCAGGGCGTTGAGGGCGACCACCACGGCAGGTGAGCCATGCATAGGGGAGACTCCGAAACAGAACAACCCGGTGATCATGCACCGGGCGCCCCTTGCCGGGACCGCGGCGCTCCCGGGGGTTGATGCAGATCAGCCACACCCGAAGCGAGCCCCGATCGCTTGCAAATGAGAATCGTTTGCATTAAAGTTCCCCCATGCGCTGACCTGCTCAGCGTCGTTTCGCGAGGAGCGCAAACCGTCTGACAGGACGGCCGCTCCGGTGTGGGGACATCGGGATCCTGGGGCAAGTGGGGCTGACGGATCCGTGTGCGAAACGGCGTGGGTCAGCGCATTTTTTTTGGTCGACTGGCCCGCCAAGTGTGGCGGGGAAGTGTCATCCCCCCGTCTCAGCGGTCGGGCTTGGATGCCAACAGTATTACGAATCGTTATCATTTGCAAATCTACCGGTTCCTCTCGCCCGCCAGCCCGTCCCTGTCCGGACCAGCCAGCCACCCGGAGCCCGGCATTCCAGGCCTGCACCGCAGGCCCCCTGCCCTCTGGAGTTCTTCTCATGTCCCGACGTCGCACTCGTGTGGCCCGCCCTGCGCAGGCCCCCACCCGATCTCTCCCGACCGTCCTGCCGCTCGGCGCCCTGGCCGCCGGCGTGGGCCTGAGCCTGCTGGCGGTGCCGGTGATGGCGCAGACGGCCAACAATGCGGCTACTGCTGAAAGTGCCGCAGCCGGTGCCACCCTACCCACGGTCGGGGTGAAGGCAAAAAACGTCGCCAAGCCCGCAGCCAAGGAGACCTACCAGGCGGTCACCACGACGATCGGCAAGGGCAAGCAGGAACTGCGCGACATTCCCCAGTCCGTCACCGTCGTGACTGAAAAGCTGATGGACGACCGCAACCTGACCGACCTGAAGGACGTGCTGCGCACCACCGCCGGCGTGACCTTCCTGGCCGGCGAAACGGGTGAGGAAGACGTCCGCCTGCGCGGCTTCTCGCTGGCCCAGGCTGGCGACCTGTACATCGACGGCATGCGTGACCCCTCGCTGTACGAACGCGACACCTTCAATTACGACCGCGTGGAAGTGCTGCGGGGCTCGGCGTCGATGCTGTTCGGCCGCGGCTCCACGGGCGGCGTGGTGAACCAGGTCAACAAGCAGCCGTTCCTGATGAACCAGACGGAGATCGAGACGACGGCTGGCACCGGCAACATGTACCGTGTGACGGCCGACGTCAACGTGAAGACCGGGGACAACGCGGCACTGCGCATCAACGCGATGAAGCACGAGGCGGACAACCACGGCGCGACCGTTTCGAAGCAGGGCATCGCCCCGACGTTCCGCTGGGGCATCGGCACAGCGGACGAGTTCACCGCCAGCCTCTATCACCTCGAGTACGACAACAACCCGATCTACGCGCACCGCTGGTTCCTGGTCAACGGCAAGATCAAGCCGGTGATGGCCAACAACGCGTTCTATGGCCTGGACAGCGACTACAACAAGGGTGGGGCAGACTACGCGACCCTGACCCACCTGAAGCGTTTGGGTGGCGGCGCCGAACTCAAGACCAGCCTGCGTCACGGTCACTTCGAACGCGACCTGCTGGCCACCGTGCCGGCCTATGCGTCGGGCACCACGCTGGCCAACTTCAGTGACGCCACGGTGCTGACCCGCAACCAGTCGAAGGGACGCGTGTCGGCCACGACCGGCACCCTGCTGCAGAGCGACTACACCAACAAGCTCATGCTGGCCGGCATGGAGCACAGCGTGATTGCCGGGGTAGACCTGTCGTGGGACAAGGGCCGACGCGCCAACACCTATCCTCAGACCCGTACTGGCACCAGCCTCAACACCACCGTGGGCAACCCGGACGACGGCGCCACCTTTGTGGACACCCGTGCCCCGGCCGCGTTCAACTACTTCAGCTCGCGCAACCTCGGCGCCTACGCGCAGGACATGGTCGCCATCACCCCGACGGTGAAGCTCATCGGCGGCATGCGCTACGACGCATTCTCGGCCCACTACCGCAACGCGACCGAGAACTACGACCGCACTGACTACCTGTGGAGCAGCCGCATCGGGGCGTTGTATCAGCCCACCGACTGGGCCTCGTTCCACGTGTCGCGCGGCACGTCGTTCAACGTCTCTGCCGACGCCTATCAGTTCGAACTCAACTCGGCGAACCGTGCGAAGCAGTCGGTGGTCGACCCTGAAAAGAGCCGCAACACCGAGATCGGCACCAAGCTGACCCTGCTGGATCAGCGCCTGTCGGTCGGCGCATCGCTCTTCTATTCCGAGAAGTACAACGAGCGCAACAACGATCCCGACTCGAACACCATCATTCTGTCGGGCAAGCGGCACGCCGCCGGCCTGGACATCGACATCGCCGGTCAGGTCACGGACAAGTGGGAGTCCTACCTCTCGTGGACCTGGATCCCCGATGCCCGGATCGACGAAGCGAAAGGGGTGACCGGCAACACCCCACGCGCGGGCGATCGCCCGGGTCTGACGCCCAAGCACAGCGGCAGCCTCTGGAACACCTACCAATTGACGCCGCAGATTCGCGCGGGCCTGGGCATCAACCACCGCGGCTCGCAGACTCCGCCGGCCAACCGGACCATCCGTGCCGACGACTTCACCACGTTCGACGTGATGGCCGAGTACATCGTCAACTGGCGGACCTCGCTGCGCTTCAACATTTCGAACGTGACGAACCGTCTGTATGTCGATCAGGTCTACAACGGCTTCTACGTGCCTGGTGCCGCCCGCTCGGCCCAGCTCACGCTGAAGGTCACACTCTGAGCCTGAGGGCACCGCCATGCTGCTGCAGATCCCCGACGTCCTGACCGCCGACGAGCTCGGCCAGATCCGGGCAGCCTTTGCCGAGGCCAGCTGGCGGGATGGCAGACGCACGGCAGGCAGCCAGGCGGTGCACGCCAAACAGAACGAACAACTGGCCCCGGACAGCACGCCAGCGCAGCTGGCTCGCCAGGTGATCCTGCAGGCACTGGACCGCCACCCGCTGTTCTTCTCGGCCACCCTGCCTGCCAGGATCTTCCCACCGCAGTTCAACCGCTACGGCGGCGAAAGCAACTTCTACGGCGACCACGTCGATGGCGCCGTGATGCACTCGGTCACCAGCGGACAGCGCGTCCGTTCCGACGTGAGCTGCACCGTCTTCCTGGCCGATCCCGACGAGTACGACGGTGGCGAACTGGTGATCAACGACACCTACGGCCACAAGGCCGTCAAGCTGCCGGCCGGCCATGCGGTGATCTACCCCAGCACCAGCGTCCACCGCGTCGAGCACGTCACGCGTGGACACCGCATCGCCAGCTTCTTCTGGATCCAGAGCATGGTGCGCAGCGACGAACAACGGCGTCTGCTCTTCGATCTCGACATGAACCTCGTGCGCCTGCGTGAAGCGCATGGCGAAAGCACGACGGTCGTCGGCCTGACGGGCACGTACCACAACCTCCTTCGCATGTGGGCGGAAACCTGAGCCCGCCCGCGTTCACATCCCCACTGAAAGCACGCCCATGAACATCACCCGCACCCTCGCCACAGCTGCCGTGGCCCTGTTGCCCGCCCTCGTCCTCGCCCACGGCGAAGGCGTGGAATGCAAGGTGCCCGCCAACGAGTGGCGCCCGAAGGAAGAACTGGCCAGCAAGCTCGAGAAGGAAGGCTGGACCATCCGCAAGCTCAAGGTCGACAACGGCTGCTACGAGGTGTACGGCTTTGACGCCAAGGGCAAGAAGCGCGAGTCGTACTTCAACCCGAAGACGTTGGAAACCGTGACCGACGTGCTGCAGAAATGACCCCGGCCCGCAGCCTGCGGGTCTGGGACCCGCTGGTTCGCGCGTTGCATTGGTCTCTGGTCATGGCAGTGGCCGTCACGTGGCTCAGCACACTGCGCGTCGGCATCCCCCTCGCCTGGCATGAGCCTGCGGGCTACGTCGCCATCGGGTGCATCGCCATGCGGCTCGTCTGGGGCGTGTACGGCACGCGGTACGCCCGCTTTCGCCAGTTCGTCCGTCGCCCGTCCACCACGTTACGCTACGCGCAGGCTGTCCGGCAAGGCCGCGCCCCCCGGCACATCGGGCACAACCCGCTGGGTGGGTGGATGGTGCTGACGCTGCTGGCCTCCACGGCGGCCATCGCAGTCAGCGGCTGGCTCCAGACGACCGATCGGTACTGGGGCAGCGAAACGCTCGAATGGGTGCACACCGGCTTGGCCTGGTCCCTGTTGGGTCTGATCTTCCTGCATGTCCTCGGTGTCATCGTCACGTCGCGGCACCACGGCGAGAATCTGGTGCTTGCCATGCTCGATGGCCGAAAGGCGCCCGCATCGGGCAACGACGTGGCCTGACCCGCGCTCCCCCTTCGTCCCCGGCACACCATGTCGTCACCTCCCCTGCAAGCCATCCCGTCTGACACAGCCAGCCTGGCCGACTACGAACGGCACGCCGGCACTCGTCTGGACGTACCGACCTGGGCCTGGCTGCAAGGCGGCGCGGCCGACGAGCTCACCATCCGCGCCAACCGCGATGCGTGGGACCGCCTGACACTGCACCCCCGTGTGCTGAGGCGACTGGCAGGGGGGCACACGCGTACCACCCTCTTCGGGCGCACGCTGGCTCATCCGGTGATCCTCGCGCCGGTGGCCTACCACCGCCTCGCCCATGCAGACGGCGAGATCGGCGTCGCCTTGGCGGCTGCAGCGCAGGGCGCAGGCCTGGTCCTCAGTTCGCAGGCCAGCACCCGGCTGGAAGACGTGGCACAGGCCATCGGCAGCGACCCGGATCGGGGCCCCCTGTGGATGCAGCTCTACATACAGCCGGATCGCGCCTTCACCCGGGACCTCGTCGCACGGGCCGTCGCCTCGGGCTATGAGGCTCTCGTCCTGACCGTCGACGCCCCCACCAGCGGCGCACGGGACCGTGAGCGCCGCACCGGCTTCTCGCTGCCAGACGGTATCTCTGCCGTGAACCTCCGCGGCGTGCGCCCGTCCCTGAAGGTCTCGCTGCGCCCGGGCCAGAGCGCCTTGTTCGACGACCTGCTGCACCACGCACCCACATGGGACGATGTCGCCTGGCTGCGCAGCATCACGCATCTGCCCATTCTGCTGAAGGGCGTCCTGCACCCGGACGACGCCCGGCTGGCCTGTGAACAGGGCGCACACGGGCTTGTCGTGTCCAACCATGGCGGGCGCACCCTCGACACCGTACCGGCCACGGCGCATGCACTGCCTCGCGTGGTCGAAGCCACACAGGGGCAGATTCCGGTCATCGTAGACGGGGGCATCCGTCGCGGCACCGATGTGCTCAAGGCCCTGGCCCTGGGCGCACAGGCCGTGATGGTGGGCCGCCCCTATGTGCACGCACTGGCCACCGCCGGCGCGCGTGGCGTGGCGCATTGCATTCGGCTGTTGCGCGACGAGTTCGAAATCGCCATGGCGCTCACCGGCTGCGCCACGGTGGCCGACATCGGCCCCCAGGTCCTCTGCCGTACAGACTGACGCGCCAGCCAGGGGACAGCCCCGTCAACTCGCCCGCAAGCGCGTCGGCTTCTTCTTGCGCCCCAGGCCCGCCTGCTTGATCAGAAAGCCCAGCAGCACCCACAGCGCCGATTCCTTCGGCTTGGGCGGCTCTCCCCGGCCGATGCGCTTGAGCTGCCCCGTGTACCACGTCACCTCCATCAGCCCCATGCGATCGACCATGCCAATGCCTGTGCGGATCGGGCGCACGGTCTGCTGCGGCTGTTGCCCAGCCAGCAGGCGCCGCGGCAGATCAGGCTCGATCGCCAGTGCGCGCGCCAGACCGACGAAGTCGACCGCCCCGGAGGTCACGGCCTCGGCCATGCCCTCCAGCGAGCGAAAGCCACCCGTCACGACCAGCGGCACACGCACGGCCTGGCGCGCCTTCTCGGCAAACGCGAGAAAGTAGGCCTCACGCTGCCGTGTGCTCTCCTTGACCGGCTGCGCCTTGTCCTTCACCCCCGTCATGGCCGGGGCCTCGTACGTGCCGCCCGACACCTCGATCAGGTCGATGCCGGCCTCGGCCAGCGCACGGATGGTGTCCAGCGACTCCTCTTCCGTGAAGCCGCCTCGCTGGAAATCGGCCGAGTTGAGCTTGATGCCGATCGGGAAATCCGGGCCGACCGCCTCGCGCATGGCCCGGTACACGGCCAGCACGAAACGCCGCCGCTTCTCGGGCGTGCCGCCCCACTCGTCTTCGCGGCGGTTGTGATGGGGTGACAGGAACTGGCTGACCAGGTAGCCATGGGCGCCATGGATCTGCACCCCCGTGAACCCGGCGCGCTTGACCACGCCCGCCGCCACACCGAACCGGGCCACCAGGGCGCGCACCTCGGCGTCCGTCAACTCACGCGGGGTGGGAAAAAAGGCCTGCATGTCCGGTCGGAACGGCACGGCCGACGGCGCGACGTTTTCGCGGTTGAGCCCCTTGGGCGCCTGCTTGCCGGGATGGTTGAGCTGAACCCAGCATTGCGCGCCCCCTCGGGTGGCGGCATGGGCCCAGGCCGTCAGGGCCGCCAGGTGCTCGTCGCTCTCGATGACGACGTTGCCCGGCTCGCCGAGCGCCCCCCGGTCAATCATCACATTGCCCGTCACGCACAGGCCGATGCCGCCATCGGCCCAGGCCCCGTACAGCCGGACCAGTTCCGGCGTCGGCGCGCCGGCCCGCGTGCCCAGGGCTTCGCTCATGGCCGATTTGAACAGGCGGTTGCGAACCACCGAGCCATTGGGCAGGGTGAAGGGCTGGGCCAGCACGGCTTGAGGGGTCATCAACTTGCTCCTGGGTCGAGGGGGACCCCCTGGATTGAACACCAAAGCGCGTTCATGCCAAGCCGGCTGTCACGGTATGTTCCATGCACCGCCATTCCAGGGTGCCGGCATACCGCTTGCTCTCCCGGGCTCGCGGGCCGGGCCGGCGCTTCACGGGGCAAAATCGTGACGTGCCCCGGCCACATTGGCCAGGAAAGCATGGTTTTGCCTGGGAAGAAGCATTACCATGTCCGATGCATCGCCTCAGAGGAACGCTTGCGCACGCAGCCAGCGCCCGGGGCCCACAGATTCCGACTTCTCTCTGGAGTGAATTCACATGGCAACTGCGAAGAAAGCCCCGGCCAAGAAGGCCGCCACCAAGACTGCCGACAAGGCAGCTGCTCCGAAGCGCGCCCCGAACGCCGCCTTCTCCAAGCCCCTGACCCCGAGCCCGCTGCTGGCCGCCGTCATCGGCAAGGACCCGCTGCCGCGTACCGAGGTCACCAAGAAGGTGTGGGATTACATCAAGGCACACAAGCTGCAAGATGAAGCCAACAAGCGCAACATCAATGCCGACGCCAAGCTGAAGCCCATCTTCGGCAAGGATCAGGTCACGATGTTCGAACTGACCAAGCTCATCAGCAACCAGCTGAGCTGATCGGTTCGCGAGCCTGGGCGGCGCACGCGTTGCCCGATGCGCGCCCTGCATCGCATCCCGAGCCCGGCCTTGCGCCGGGCTTTTTCATGGTGCAGCGCCTGCGCGTGGACGCACGGCCTGCGTCACCACCACGGATAGAACGGCGGCATGTCGGACGCCTGGCTGGCAAACCGGGCCGGGCGCTTCTCGAGAAAGGCCTGCACGCCCTCCTTGCCATCGCCGATGCTGGTGTAGAACATTGCCAGCGAATCCACCTGGTGGGCCGCCAGCGGGTGCGGCTGGGCCGCATTGCGGTACATCATCTGGCGCGTCAGCGCGATGCCCACCGCCGAGCGCTCGGTCGCAATGCGGCGCGCGATCTTCAGGGCCTCGTTCAGCAGTTGCTCGGCCGGCACGACGGCCTTGACCAGGCCGCCACGCAGTGCCTCCTGGCCATCGAACACATCGGCCATGTAGGTCCATTCCAGCGCCTGAGAGATGCCCACGATGCGCGGCAGGAACCAGCTGGAGCAGGCTTCGGGCACGATCCCGATGCGGCCGAACACGAAGCCGATGCGCGCCTTGTCCGACGCCAGGCGGATGTCCATCGGCAGCGTCATCGTGGCGCCGATGCCCACCGCGGCCCCGTTGATGGCGCCAATGACCGGCTTCTTGCAATCGAAGATGGAGAGCACCACCCGCCCCCCGGTGTCGCGCACCCCGTTCAGGATGGCAGGGTCGTCGAGCCGCTCGCGAAGGTCTTCCAGGGTCGGTCGCTGCTGCTCGTCCAGGCCGAAGACGTTGCCGCCCACCGAGAGGTCCATGCCCGCACAGAAGGCCTTGCCCGCGCCCGTCACGACAACGGCCCTCATCGCATCGTCCTGGCTGGCACGCTGAAAGGCATCGACCAGTTCGTTCGCCATCTCCACCGTGAAGGCGTTGAGTTGCTCGGGCCGGTTCAGTCTCAGCAGCAGCACCCCATCGGGATCCACGTTCCAGTCGAGGGTCTGGTAAGGGCTCATCGCTTGTCTCGCTTTCTGTGTGTCGTTGTTGATCAACATCGACTGCTTCAATGCGCAGGTGTCCCAGAATAGCGCAGGGGTATGCCCCTTGACGGAGCAGCCCACCCCCGGGATGCTACGGAGGAACAAGACATGTCGGCCGGGCACACAATGCGCCCGCGCAACATGCGCTTGAACACGGTGGCGCCCAGAAGGCGCCTGAAACTGACAGGGCGCAACCCTGCGCCCCCAACTGGAGACAAATGATGTGGAAGATGCTCGTGGGTTTCGTGGTGTTCGCCGCGATCGTGGTGTTGGTGCTCAGCAAGACCGACGCCAACATCGACATGGGCGGTGAGAAGCACGGGATCGACGCAACCCACACCGAAGAGCCCGCCTCGGCTGCCAGCGCCCCGGCCAGCGAAGCCGCACCGGCCGCCAGCGCCGCGTCGAACTGAGTCCGCGGCGCCTCGGCGCCGTGAATCAGTCGCCCGCCGGGCTGTCCTGGTGGGTGAGCCCAGCATGGCCGCGTTCGGCGGCCAGCCACTGCAGCACAGGAATGGTGCCCGGCAACACCGGCATCACCTCGACAGGCAAGGACTGCCACGCCATGTGCTGCCCCTCCCGCATCTCGAACACTCCATCCCAGGTGTAGACCTTGCAGAAATGCAGGCGCACGCGGGCGTGGGGGTAGTCCATCACCTCCACCTGCCAGGGATGGGCCTCGCCGATGGTGATGCCGAGCTCCTCGGTGAGCTCCCGGCGCAAGGCCTGCTCGACCGTTTCCCCGGCTTCCAGCTTGCCGCCCGGAAACTCCCAGTAGCCCGCGTAGACCTTGCCTTCCGGGCGCGAGGTCAGCAGAAAGCGCCCTTCGCGCCCGTGCGCATCGCGCTCGATCAGCACGCCCACGGCCACCTCGACCGGCACACGGTCGGTCGCGTCCATCACGTGGTACGACTTGCGTTCGGACGATGCCGTGCTCATGACGCATCCCCCTGGAGTCGGCCAGCGTGGTCGCGCGCAAACTGGTACGCCACACGACCGGAACGCGACCCGCGCTCGATTGCCCACACGAGGGCCTCGGGCCGGGCGGCCTCGATGGCGTCGGCATCCAGGCCGAAATGGCTCAGCCACTGCGCCACGATGGCCAGGTACTCGTCCTGGCTGAACGGGTAGAAGCTGATCCACAGGCCGAAGCGCTCGGACAGCGAGATCTTCTCCTCCACAACCTCGCCGGGATGGAGTTCACCATCGTCCGAGCGGGTGTAGCTCTTGTTGTCGGAGTGGTATTCGGGCAGCAGGTGCCGCCGGTTCGACGTGGCGACGATCAGCACGTTGTCCCCGCTGGCCGACACCGTGCCGTCGAGGATGGACTTCAGGGCCTTGTAGCCGGGCTCGCCTTCGTCGAAGCTGAGGTCGTCGCAGAACACGATGAAGCGCTCAGGCCGGTGGCTCACCAGGTCGATCAGGTCCGGCAGGTCGATCATGTCGGCCTTGTCGACCTCGATCAGGCGCAGACCGTCGGCCGCGTGAGCCTGCAGGGCTGCCTTCACCAGAGACGATTTGCCGGTGCCGCGGGCGCCGCTGAGCAGCACGTTGTTGGCAGGCCGTCCCGCCACGAACTGCGCCAGGTTGCGCGCAAAGCGTGCCTTCTGGGTATCGACCTCCTGCAGGTCGTCGTAGCCGATGCGGGCCACGTGGCGCACCGGCTCGAGCCAGCCCGACGCCCACGCGGCCGTGCTGCGTTTGCGATAGCGAAAGGCCACGGAGGCCTGCCAGTCGGGCGCAATCACGGGACTGTGATGCGGCGAGGGAACGAGGGATTCGAGGCGCTGCAGCAGGGATTCCGCGCGCGCGATCAGGGACACGACGTCAGGGGAGCTCATGCCCGCGAGTGTAGAACGCACGCACCCCGCTCAGGCCGGCAGCCGATGGAGCCCCTGCGGTGTGACGGCCCACACCTGGTCCGCTCCGGCTGGACGGATGGGATGCATGCCGGTGAAGGCCCCGAAGGCCGGCAGGACGCCGACGGGGCGCACACCGGCATCGCCCAGCCAGAAGCACGGCAGGCGCAGGCGGTCGCGCCCCGGCGCCTGAACGTGCACGCACGGGTGCAGGTGGCCGCTCAGCGTGTAGCCCGCGCCGGCCACCGGCTCGGGATGGTGGGCACACGCCAACAGCCCATGTCGCCAGTGCCCTTCTTCGGGCAGGCAGATCAGCCGCTCGCCAAGCAGGCCTTGCAGGGCCGACAGGTCCGCTCGGGCCCGGGTGTCGTGGTTGCCACCGATCAGCACCAATTCCGCCGGGAGACCACCAGGGCGGCCCGCAGCCCACGCGGCCATGGCCCGGGCAAAGCGCGCCGGGCTGTCTCCCCCCTGGGGCCCATGGAACAGGTCGCCCAGCACGACCAGCCGGCGCGCCGCCGTCGCGTGCAGGGCTGCAGCCAGGCGCGCCAGCGTGTCGCCATCGGCCCCGCTGCGGGCCGACGCCGGCAGGGGCACGCCCAGGGCGCTGAACTGATGGGCCTTGCCCAGGTGCGCATCGGCCACCAGCAGGGTGCCGCCTGCAGGCCATTCGGTTCCGGCCGGGGCGTGGCCCGCGGCGCCATCGGCGGCGCCACCCGCTTGGTCCGGGGGCAACCAGGCGGTGCGGTCGGATCGCAGCCACACCGTCACGCCAGCCAGGCTCACGGATTGAGCGTGCATGGCCACGTCAGCGAGGACGATGCGGCCGCCAGTGGTGCAGGGCCCGGAGCCGCCGGATCCTGGCATGCAACCAGCGCGGACGCCCCCGACCCGTGGCCGTCTCGGGGCCATGGGGGTTGTCCTTCAGGTAGTGCCGCATCCACACGGTGCCCAGACCCAGTTTCTGGGCGCTGCGCAGGTTGGCCAGGGTGTCCTCGACCAGGATGCAGCGGTGGGCCGGCAACTTCAGCCGCGCCAGCACCACGCGCAACATGCGCGTGTCGGGCTTGGGCCGCAGGTCGCCGAACACACGCATGGCCTCGATGGACACCACGGTCTCGAACACGCCGGCCAGATCCAGGGTGGTCAGCACCCGCTGCGCATACTCGGCCGGGGCGTTGGTCAGCAGGATCTTGCGCCCCGGCAGCCGCAGCAGCGCCAGCCGGTCCACATGCGGCATGGACAGCGCCCCCTCCAGCCCAGGCAGGGTGTGCGTCTGGGCCAGGAAGTGAGCAGCGCGGATGCCATGGTGGCGCTCCAGCCCGAGCAGGGTGGCGCCGTAGCGGCGCCAGTAGTGCAGGCGCAGGGCATCGGCCTCTGGGGGCGGCAGGCCAAGGTGGGTGACGATGTACTCCGTCATCGACTGGTTCAGTCGCCCGAAGACCGCCCGGCTCGCATCGTGCAGGGTGTTGTCGAGATCAAAGAGCCAGATCGGCGCGGAAGACGGCGGACGTGGCATGGCTCACTTTCCGGGCTCGGCCACCACGCGGGCCCAGCGCAGCGTGACCGGCGCGCCCTGCGGGCGGTGATAGGGCGGCGCAGCCACCTCGCCAGACCAGCGGATGGCGTCGGGCGTCAGCCCCGTGCGCGCGGCCAGCCAGGTCTGAAAACGGGGCTCGGTCAGGTCTTCTGCGCGCGCCACCAGCATGACTTCGGAGGGAAGGGGCGCGGCCCAGGGCACGACGGGCGTCAGCACCAGCACGTCCGCCCCCCAGGCGGCCTTCAGGTTCGCCCCGGGAAGGTGGTGCGAGGCCAGCACGACACGGGGCACCGTGCCGCCCCACTGCTGCCGCAGTTGCGCGGCGAGTTCGGCATAGGGCAGGTTCTGGCGCGTGGGCCGTGCGCCGCCCCACCAGACCCGGCCGGGCAGCGCGACGGCCACCACCAGCGCCAGCAGCGCGCCCACCACGCACAGGCGACGCCCCCAGTGGCGCACGGCCGGATCGGTCGCGGCAGCCAGCCACAGCGGCAGGAAGAAGAGCTGCGGGAAATACCAGCGCGGGCTGAAGCGATCGACCCCCAGCGCCACGGCAAACACCAGCAGGCAGCAGACCACGGCGCCAGCCAGGTGCGCCAGGAAGCGCCCGGCCTCGCTGAGTCGCCGGGCCTGCCAGGCCATGGGCAGAGCCAGCAGCCACCAGGGGGTGAAGAAACCGAGCAGTGCCTGAAAGGCCTCGGCCATCAGCTGGGCTGCGCCCGCGTCGCCATGGATCTTCTGCAGGGTTCGGTTGAGTGACTCAGGGTGAGCGGCCAGCCAGGCGCCATGGGGCGCCCACGCGAGGGCGCCCACCCCGGCCACTGTCAGCAGGCCGCCCCAACGCCAGCGGGCGCGGGTGACCGGCGAGCAGGCCAGCGTGAGCGGCAAGGCCACCAGGAAAATGAGTGCGTTGTGCTTGGACAGCAGCGCGGCCGCCGCCAGCAGGCCGGTGCGGGCGTCACGCCACCAGGCAGGCCGGTTCAGGCTGTCGAGTGCGGACCACAGCACACCCGCCCCGATGCTGGCAGCCAGCAGCGAATGCGTCAGGTCACGCTGCGCTTCCCAGATGACGGCCGGCACCAGCGCCAGCCCTGCCACCGCCGCGGCCCGCTGCGCTGTGCCGAGGCCCAGGCAACGGGCTGCGCCGTCGCAAGCCAGCACGAAGCCGGTCAGCAAGGCCACTTTCAGCGCCCACAACGAGAACACCACCGAGCCCGTCAGGGCCGTCAAGCCCCACACCAGCCAGGTGTAGAGCGGCGGCTGGTTGGTGTAGCCCCAGGCCAGCTTCTGGGCCAGGATGAGCTGCTCGGCCTGGTCGAGCTCGAGCGTGGGCGAGACGGCCGCCTGCAGCCCGGCCACCAAGCTCAAGTAGGCCAGCAGCAGGAGCACCCACGCTGCGGGAACGGCCTGCCCCGGGGACGGCCTCAGGGCGTCACCCGGCACGCGGAATGTCATCTCAATGCGAGCGGATCATCGTGCCGTAGGCCTGATCCGACAGGATCTCCAGCAGCATGGCGTGCGGCACACGGCCGTCCACGATGTGCACGGCGTTGACGCCGCTCTTGGCTGCATCCAGGGCGCCGGCGATCTTCGGAATCATGCCGCCGCTGATGGTGCCATCGGCGATCAGCTCGTCGATCTGGCGGGCCGTCAGGTCGGTCAGCAGCTTGCCGTCCTTGTCGAGCACGCCCTTGATGTTGGTCAGCAGCATCAGCTTCTCGGCCTTGAGCACCTCGGCCAGCTTGGAAGCCACCAGGTCAGCATTGATGTTGTAGCTTTCGTTCTTCGAGCCGAAGCCGATCGGGCTGATGACGGGGATGAACTGGTCGTCCTGCAGGGCCTTGACGACGCTGGGGTCGATCGATTCGATCTCGCCGACCTGGCCGACGTCGTGCTCCTTGCTCGGGTCCTGGATGTCCTGCAGCTTGAGCTTGCGGGCGCGGATCAGCCCCCCGTCGCGGCCCGTGAGGCCAACGGCCTTGCCGCCGGCGGCGTTGATCAGGCCGACAATGTCCTGCTGCACCTCGCCGGCCAGCACCCACTCGACCACTTCCATGGTCTCGTCGTCGGTGACGCGCATGCCCTGGATGAACTGGCCCTTCTTGCCGATCTTGTTGAGCGCGGCATCGATCTGCGGACCGCCACCGTGCACAACCACCGGGTTCAGGCCGACCAGCTTGAGCAGCACCACATCCTCGGCGAAGTCGGCCTGCAGTTCCGGGTCCGTCATGGCGTTGCCGCCGTACTTGATGACGATGGTCTTGCCGTGAAACTTGCGGATGTAGGGCAGCGCCTGCGCCAGGATCTCGGCCTTGTCCCGAGGAGCGATGTGGGCGACAGGATCGGCCGAAGCCGGAGCAGAGGAGTGGGGCATGGCAGGCACGGCTGAGCGGTAAGCGAAACCGGTATTTTAGAAGCTCCTGCAAGGCAACAGGGTCAACCGGGGGCCTCGCGCGGACGTTCGGGCATCAGGGCATCATGTGTCCGCAGCCCCGGGGAACCATCCTGGGCCTGGCGGGTCTGACAAGCTGTGTTTCCCGCTGACCAACCGGAGTGTCTTGTGAAAGTTTCTGTCATGCGCACGATCGTGGGCCTGCTGTCCGGCCTGGGGATCGCCCTGTCCGCGCTGGCGCAACCGGTCGACGGCGAAGTCCGCAAGGTCGACCCGGATGCCGGCAAGATCACGCTCAAGCACGGCGAGATCCGCAACCTGGACATCCCCGCGATGCAGATGAGCTTCCGTGTGGCCGACCCGGCGTGGCTGAAGCGCTTTCAGGTGGGCGACAAGGTGACCTTTACCGCGGACAAGGTGGGCGGACAGTTCACCATCACGTCGATGTCGCCCAAGCCCTGAAATGGACAAAGGGCCCCGGCCTGAGACCGGAGCCCTTCCCCCGAGACATGCCCTCCCTGGACCTGGCTCTTCGATGACAGCGTTTTTGCTTGTTTGCCGCCCCGCCGGCTGACTGTGTCGTCGCTCTGCGGCGTGACCGATGCGGGTGGACGAAAAGCAGTTTAGTGGCGCGCCGGATCAAACCGCCAGACTGGCCCGAGGGAATCGTTACAAGATGCTTCCCATGTTCATGGGAAACCCCCGAAAGAGGGAAATCGGCCGCACACGCCCACCCATTTGACCGATGGGAGATGCTCAGATCATCCACAACAGCGCCGCGGTCATCGTGATGTACCGCAAGCCCTTGCCGATCGCCATGTAGAAAAGGCAGGGCCAGAACGGCAGCCTCAGCCACCCGGCCACGGCGCACAGCGGATCGCCGACGACCGGCAGCCACGACAGCAAACAGGCCGCCGGCCCGAACCGCACCAACCAGCGCGCCGCCCGGCCCTCGGCACGCCCCGCGGAAGGCGGCAGCGCGGGGTCATCGTCTCGGTGGCGCAGCGCGTCCGCCGCACGATGGGCGCCCCGCCCCATCCACCAGGTGATCGCACCGCCCAGCGTGTTGCCGGCCGTGGCCACCAGCACCGCAGGCCAGAACAGGTCGGGCCGCAGCTTCACCAGGGCGTACACCGCGGGCTCGGAACCCATGGGCAGCAAGGTGGCCGACACCGTGGCCACCAGAAACACCGCACCCAGACCGACTTCCGGGAGTGCAAACCACTGCAGGATCACCTGGACCCACGACATCAAGCTCGCTTCCATGCGGGGATTGTGCGGTGGGATGGGAGGGTAGCCAGACACCCACAAAAAAAGGCCCCTGTCGGGGCCCTTGTCGCAGGACCGCTTAAAGGCGGTCGCCGGCACGTCACGCCGTTCTGATCAGAACGTGTAGCCCACCGACATGGAGAAGGCTGAGGGGTGGAAGCGGTAGATGGCCTTCTGCTCGCTGTGATCGGTGCGGATGGTGAGCTTGTTCTTCACAGCTGCCGTGGCCCAGCCCGCGTTGATCGACCAGTTGCGGTCGATGCGGTAGCTCACGCCGGTCTGGAAGGCCAGGCCGTAGGAGTCAGTGAGATCGATGCGGACCTTGCCGTCGCTGTACAGCTTGTTGCCTACGTCGTTGGAGGTGGCCTTGAAGCGCGTGTAGTTGATGCCGACACCGATGAACGGGCGCAGGGCGGCCCCCGGCTCGGCCAACTGGTAGTTGAAGAACAGCGTCGGTGCGGCCTGCTTCACCGTGGCCACCACCTCGCCATTGTTGCGCTGCAGCTTCTGCGTGGTACCCGCCACCTTCGCGTTGCCCAGCGGCGTGCCAGCTTCTGCCGAGAGGGCGCTCAGCTCCGGGTTCGGCGCGCGCAGCTTGACATCGTGCTCGGGCGGCACGCCTAACACCAGCTCGGCGCTCCAGCGGTCGCTCAGCGGGCGCTCGATGCTGAACATGACCGTGCTCTTGGGCTGCACTTCAAGGCGGGTGCCGCCGTTCACGTTGATGTTGCCCAGGTAGGCGCCCTGGTACACCGGCAAGGTGCCCTTGAGCGAGCTGCTGGTGGCGCGCGGGTCGATGTAGATGCCACCGAGCTTGATGGTGTAGCCCTCGGCAAGTGCGGACGAGGCGGACAGCGCGCACAGAACGGCGCCGGCGGACAAGGCGAATAAAGACTGCTTCATGGTGGACCGGTCAGAGGGATTGGAACGCGACGGTACCGCGCGCATGGCATTGTGACCGCAACGATTGCATTTGTACTGCAATATTCATCCGGGATTTCCCTGAACGCCCGCGGCCTGTGGCGGCACGGGCGGCGGTTCGTGCCATGGGCATCGCCCGCATGGAGGACGAGGGCCGGTATACTCTGCCTTCTTTTTAAGCAGCCCTGTT
Source organism: uncultured Aquabacterium sp. (assembly GCF_913773725.1). GTDB lineage: Bacteria > Pseudomonadota > Gammaproteobacteria > Burkholderiales > Burkholderiaceae_C > Aquabacterium. The sequence goes on from NZ_CAJYGK010000034.1 coordinate 43,690, forward strand.
CGCCTGCGCGGACGGGGCTGCGCTGTCTTTCACGGGTGCCCTCGGTGGCCCCCCTGCCGTGCCGGTCCTGGTGCCGCCTCGCCTTTCGTCGCCCATGTCTTCCATCACCTTGACCACCAGCGCACTGCGACTCGGCTCCCTCGAGTTGCCGAACCGCCTGTTCGTGGCGCCGATGGCCGGGGTGACCGACCGCCCCTTCCGGCAGCTGTGCAAGCAGCTCGGCGCGGGGTACGCGGTCAGCGAGATGGTGACCTCGCGCAAGGATCTGTGGCACAGCCTCAAGACCTCACGACGAGCCAACCATGACGGCGAGACTGCACCGATCGCCGTGCAGATCGCGGGCACCGATGCCACCATGATGGCCGAAGCGGCGGCCTACAACATCGACCGCGGTGCGCAGGTCATCGACATCAACATGGGCTGCCCGGCCAAGAAGGTCTGCAACAAATGGGCGGGCTCCGCGCTGATGCAGGACGAGCCGTTGGCGTTGCAGATCGTCGAGGCCGTGGTCGCCGCCTGCCTGCCGCACAAGGTGCCCGTGACCCTGAAGATGCGCACAGGGTGGAACCAGCAGCATCGCAATGCCGTGCGGCTGGCCCGGGCGGCCGAACAGGCCGGCGTGGCCATGCTGACGGTGCATGGCCGCACGCGCGAGCAGGGTTACACCGGCCAGGCCGAGTACGACACGATTGCGGCGGTGAAGGACGCCGTCCGCGTGCCGGTCGTGGCCAATGGCGACATCACCTCGCCCGAAAAGGCCCTGGCCGTGCTGCGCCACACCGGAGCCGACGCGCTCATGGTGGGCCGCGCCGCCCAGGGGCGTCCGTGGATCTTCGGGGACATCGCCCACTACCTGGCGACCGGCACACACCGCACGCCGCCCACGACGCAACAGGTCAAGCACTGGCTGCTGAGCCACCTGGAAGACCACTATGGCCTGTATGGCGAGTTCGCCGGTGTGCGGACCGCGCGCAAGCACATCGGGTGGGCCGTGCGCGCCCTGCCTGGCGGTGAAGCCTTTCGCGCCCAGATGAACACGCTCGACAGCTGTGATGCACAGGTGCGGGCGGTCACCGATTTTTTCGACGTCCTCAGCCTGACCCACGACCGACTGCCCGCTGCAGCCGGGGAGGCGACCGGGGACGACAGCCTGCAGGCGCCCCACCAGGCGGCCTGCATGGCGAACTGACCGACAAGAACATGAGCAAGAAGACCATCCAGGACTGCATCAAGGACAACCTTGAAAGTTACTTCCAAGACCTGCGCGGCGCCGAACCGCACGCGGTGTACGACATGGTCGTCAACGCGGTCGAGCGCCCAATGCTCGAAGTCGTGATGCAGCGCGCCGAAGGCAATCAGTCCAAGGCAGCCGAATGGCTCGGCATCAATCGCAACACCCTGCGCCGCAAGCTCGTGGAACACAAGCTCATCAAGTGAGCGTCGTCGCAGTCCCATTTTTCATTTCCCAGCCTCCACTGCTCTTTGCCCAAAGGAAGAACCATGGCCCTGACCGCCCTGCTGTCCGTGTCCGACAAGACCGGCATCGTTGAATTCGCGCAAGCACTGCATGCCCAGGGTGTGCGCCTGCTGTCCACCGGCGGCACCGCCAAGCTGCTGGCCGACAAGGGCCTGCCGGTCACCGAAGTGGCCGAGATCACCGGCTTCCCCGAAATGCTGGATGGTCGCGTCAAGACCCTGCACCCCCGTGTGCACGGCGGCATCCTGGCCCGCCGCGACCTGCCCGAGCACATGGCCGCGCTGAAGGAACATGGCATCGACACGATCGACCTGCTGGTGGTCAACCTCTATCCCTTCGCGCAAGCCACGGCCAAGGCCGACTGCACCCTGGCCAACGCCATCGAGAACATCGACATCGGCGGCCCCACCATGCTGCGCTCGGCCGCCAAGAACTGGCAGGACGTGACCGTGATCATTGACCCGGTCGACTACGAGCAGGTGCTGACCGAGATGAAGGCCGGCCAGATCACCCGCACCACCAAGTTCATGCTGGCCAAGAAGGTGTTTGCCCACACCGCGGCCTACGACGGCATGATCACCAACTACCTGACCTCGCTGGAGGCCGGCGTCGAGCTGGAAACCGAAGCCGTGCCCGCCAAGGCCGAGTACCCCGCCGTCTACAACCTGCAGCTGCACAAGGTGCAGGGCATGCGCTACGGCGAGAACCCGCACCAGTCGGCGGCCTTCTACCGTGAGGCTTCGCCGGTGGTCAGCACCCTGGCCAATTGGACGCAGATCCAGGGCAAGGAACTGTCCTTCAACAACATCGCCGACGCCGATGCCGCGTGGGAATGCGTGAAGGCCTTCGAAGCGCCGGCCTGCGTCATCATCAAGCACGCCAACCCCTGCGGCGTGGCCGTGGGCGCCGGTCCGCTGGAGGCCTACACCAAGGCCCTCAAGACCGACCCGACCAGCGCGTTTGGCGGCATCATGGCCTTCAACCGCGTGGTCGATGCCGACGTCATCGAGGCCATCAACGCCAACAAGCAGTTCGTGGAAGTGGTGATTGCACCGAAGTTCACGGACGCCGCGCGCGCCGCTTATGCGTCCAAGCAGAACGTGCGTCTGCTGGAAGTGCCGCTGGATGACGCGACCCGCAAGCTGGGCAACGCCCTGGACTTCAAGCGTGTGGGCGGCGGCATGCTGCTGCAGTCGGCCGATGCGATCGACATCGTGGGCGATGTCAAGGTGGTGACCAAGCTGCAGCCCACCGAGCAGCAGATGAAGGACATGCTGTTCGCCTGGACGGTGGCCCGCTTCGTCAAGAGCAACGCCATCGTGTTCTGCAAGGACGGCATGACCATGGGCGTGGGCGCCGGCCAGATGAGCCGACTGGACTCGGCCCGCATCGCGTCGATCAAGGCCCAGCACGCCGGCCTGACCCTGCAGGGCACCGCCGTGGCATCGGACGCCTTCTTCCCGTTCCGTGACGGCCTGGATGTGGTGGTCGATGCGGGCGCGACCTGCGTGATCCATCCGGGTGGCTCGGTGCGCGACGACGAGGTCATCGCCGCGGCCGACGAACGCGGCATCGCCATGGTGTTCACCGGCACGCGCCACTTCCGCCACTGAGCACCATCGGCACGTGCGACAAGGGCCTCCACGGAGGCCCTTTTTTCATGGCGGCGGCGCAGGCTTCACCAGCAGCCGGCCACGGTCAGGACGGTGGTGCCGTTCAGGTTGCGCGTGCGGCCGGTCTCGTTGAGCTCGAAGGTGCCGCAGCTGTCGCCCGTCTGCACGCCGGTGGGCGTGGCGGTGACGGTGAAAGCCGACGAGGTGACGCCCGACAGCGCCAGCGTGTAGCCATTGACCGACGAGGCGCTGTAGCCGAAGTCGGACAGCGTGCTGCTGTAGCTGTTGAGCTGGCTGAAGCGGCGCTCCTGACGGGCAGCGATGTCGAGCAGGGCGTTGCGGGCCTCGGCCCGGCGCGACTTGCGCACGTAGTCCGTGTAGCTCGGGTAGGCCACGGCCGCGAGGATGGCCACGATGGCCACCGCGATCATCAGTTCGATCAGCGTGAAGCCTCGCGCGAGGGGATGGTGGGGCTGCATGGTGATGCCTTTCTCGTATCCCGGCCCTCAGCGCACGCGGATCCAGTTGACCCGCTGCCCCTTGCCGGTGGCGCTCGGGTTCACCTGCACCGCCGTGCCTGTGCCCCGGTTGTTCTGCTGAACCAGCACGGTGCGGCCGCGCGTGGTGACGAAGCTTGGAGAGCCTGTGCCGTTGAGGCCCACGCCGGCGATCACGGCGCCGGTGGGCACGGAGAGGCTGCTGGGCGTCAGGCTGCTGAAGAACGACGCGGCTGGGGCCGCACCTGTGTCGGCCCGGATGGCCATCGTGAAGCCGGCCGAGGCGGTGGTGGTGCAACTCAGCGGCTGGTCATTGGCCGGGATCAGCGTGTTGGCCACCAACAGGCTGTTGAACAACACCGGGTTGAAGACGATCTGCTCGGACGTTCCCGGCAAAGCGAGGCGCCAGCCCATGTGGTTGTTGGCGGACGTCCCGCCCGTGCAGGTCGTGCTGCCACGCCAGCAGACGGCCGACTGGCTCACCGTCCGATACCCGTTGACCTCGCCACTGCTGCCCGTGACGGACGAGATGGTCTGCGTGACCAGCTCGCTGGTGGCCACGGTCGGATAGTTGGTGGCGGTGGATGCGACGCCGGTGTACTGGGCGGTCGCGCCGCCAAGTTCGTTCCACCGCGCCATGTCGGCATCCCAGACCCCGAACAGGTACTGCGTGCCGCTGGCATAAGCAGCTCCTGCCGTGGCCGTCTGTGGCAGAACCTGGCCGGTGCCGACGTTGAGGATGACGCGCGGTACACCGGTGGCCGACAGGGCCGACGACACCAGCACCCGCGTGGTGATCGGCAGACCGCCGGTCGAGAACACCGGTGTGCTGCGCACCGCCCAGTCCGACGGGTTGCTGCTCGTCAGATCGAAGCGCCAGACGTAGCCGAACACATCACCGGCATAGAGGTAGTCGGTGACCCGGTCGCCGTCGAGATCGGCCGACGACACGAAGGCGATGCCGTTCTTGCCGCTGGCGCCCTGCGGGTCTCGGGATGGGCCGTACCCGGTGCTCAGGAAGCGCACCGAAGGCACACCGGACGTCGCGTTGAAAGTCACGACGAAGATGCCGGCGACGCCGTTGGCGCTGTTGCGCCCGTTGCCGAAGATCAGCGCCCACTCGCCGTTGTGCAAGCGCCGGATCAGCGGCGTGCCATAGGTGTTGCCCAGGTGTGCGCCACAACCGGTGACGTTGACGCAACTGAGGCTGGCCGAGGACCACTCTCCGATGACGAGGCTGGCGGCATTGGCTTCCGAGAAGCTGGACGGGTTGGTCACGTCGAGCGCGTAGATCGTGCCGGTCCCGGTGGCGGTGCGGTTGTTGATGACCCCACCGGCATTGCCCCCGGCCCCCAGACCACCGACCAGCCAGGTACGCCAGGCGCCCCGATAGAAGATCTCGCCTGTGGCCGGCGTGGCGTCGACATAGGCGTTGTCGATGTAGCTGGCCGAGGCGTAGCTGAGCGATGCCGTCGTGGAATGGATGGTGCCGAGCACCTGCGAGGGCATGTAGCCCAGCACCTCGCGCCCGTCGTTCGGCGTGGTGGTGGTCGAGAAATTGCCGCTGGCATCGGTAGCCCCCGCCCGGAAGCCGTGCAGCCAGCCGTCGTTCGAGCCGACATACACCACATGGGGGCGCGTGGCATAGGTGGACTGAAAGGCGCTGTAGCCCGTCTCGGCGCCTTGCGTACCGGTCAGGCGATCACGCCAGGTGTCCGGGTAGTTCGTGGTGGGCGGGCCGACCCAGGCCGGACTCGAGTTCTGGATGTCGCCCAGTACCCCGGTGCGGGCGCGGAAGGTGCCGGTGCCCGATGAGGTGATCTCCTTGCTGCGGTCTCCGCGGAGGTAGCTCAGCCGGTCGGACGTGGCCGTGGCGTCGCCCGCGGTGAGCGCGCTGCGCTGCGCACTGGTCAGGCTGGCCCATTGGAAAGGAATGCCTTGCGCGCCGTTCCAGGTCAGCAGGGCCCGGCTTGTCGGGCCCTGGGCTGACACCGTGGTGCCGCCGGTGGACAGGCAGGTGCCACCCGTCAGCACGCAGTGCGCGTCCCAGTTGGCCGTGCTGGCCAGGCTGACGCTGTCGGTCGAAGTGTCGTACAGCAGGCTGTTGGCCGTCAGCTGCCCCCAGTTGTTGGTGGGGTGGTAGTAGGCCAGGTAGACCTGCGTACCCGCCTGCACCCGTGAGGCCTGCTGGGCGTTCACGCTGCCGGAACTGCTGGAGGTGGCGATCTGCTCGGCCTTGAAGCAGGTGATTTCATGGACGTTGCTGCCGCCCCCGGTGCCGGCGCTGAAGCCGAATCGGAAGTTGGACGGCAAGGCGCCATTCGACGCCGTGATGGCCTGGTCCGTCAGGACCGGTGTGGCCGCGCCCCCGTTGTAGCTGTAGGACAGGCTGAGCAGGCCGGACTGCGTCAACCGGAGCGAGTAGGTAATCGGAATGGCGTTGCCACGCACGGGCGAGGCGATGGCCTGCTGGTTGGCAATCGGCTGGCTGGCTGGCAAAGTCTGCGCGCGAATCAGCGGATAGCTGCGCACCGGTGTCGACGTCTGGGCAGGAAACCAGGTGTTGTAGTTCCACAGATAACCCGTGCGACAGGTGTTGCGGACCGCGGCCGACCGGGAACTGGCGCTCAGGCCAGATGGATAAAGCGACGGGTAATTGGCATTGAGCCAGGCCCAGGTGATGTTGCCGCCCCCGCGCAGCACGATGGACCGGGGCGTGAAGCCGGGTCCGGAAGCGGTCGTGTCTTCGGGATTGGAGAAGTTGCCGAACTCGTCGATGCCCAGGCCGATGTAGCCACCCAGCACCCCGTCCGCAGCGTCCTTGTTGTTCGAGCAGCTGTAACCCAGCGAGCCGCCGTAGGCTCCGACGTTGGGCGACCGGGCGCCGTCCATCAGGAAGAACACCATGCCGTCGGCACCGGTGGTGTTGTAGGCGTTGCCACCGTAGGTCACGCTGGTGAACGTCACCTGCAGGCCCTGCCCCGAAGGAAACGTGAAGTTCGACACCACCGCGCCGGTCTGGTTGTTGCCGTTGCTGCCATCCTTGACGGTGTCACCGTTGGACAGCCGCAAGGCCCCCTGCCCGACCGGGTCAGGAAGACGCCCCGAGACCCCGCCCACCTGGGTCTTGCCGCTGTAGTACGGCAGGCCAGAGCACCCGGGAATGGAACTCGTGCCGGTCGCGGAGTACGTGCCGGCCGTCAGACACGCGCCATTGAGGCTCACCCAGTCGTACGACGAGGTGGCGCCGGTCAACCGGTCGCTGATGACCAGCTGGCCATGCGGCGCCAACGGCCACCCCACGGCGAGGCACACCATCGCCGGGCGCAGAACAGTGCGGATGCGGGTCATGTGCGTTGTCATCTCACGGGTTGTCCAGGGGCGTGACCTGTGCGGTCAGGGCATAGGTGCTTTGCACCACCGAAATGGTCGAACCGTTGCCGCCAATGCCGTAGCTGCTGACCTGGTAGAGCGGCGTGCGGCCGTCCGGTCCCAGGCCCAGGGCCGAGATGTAGAAGCCGGGCAACTGGGCATGGCGCTGGGTCGTGCTGTCCGACGTGCCCACGGCCATGCCGCTGGGCTGGTAGGTGAAACGCGTGGCCCAGTTGCTCGGCTCGGTGACGATGGCCCGCTGGGCGCTGGCCGTGCTCGCGCTGCCGTACACCGGCTTGTCGCAGACCTGCACCAGGCCGGGGCTGGTCACGGCCACGGTGCCGGCGTCACAGGTGGCGAGGTTGCCGGTATACACACCGCTGAGCCAGTTCTCGGCATACTGCAGCGCCGTCTGCGCCGCGGCCAGCGCACGCTGATGCTCCCGCACATTGCCGGCCATGCGCTCTTCGCCCACGACCTTGCTGAACATCGCAACACTGAGCACCGTCACCACCAGCAGCAGCAACAGTGACACGATCAGGGACGTGCCCCGCTGTGACCGCGGCCGGGCATGCCGGACAAGAGGCAGGTCCTTCTTCATACGAAATTGGCCAGGTTGATCACCTGCACCCAGGTTCGCTGTCCATCGACGAAGGTCAGCTCGATGCGCACGGTGAGGACACGCAGCCACTCGTCGTCGCTCATCTGGGCGGCGGTCTTGTAGCGGCTGACGTTGCGTGCCACATCGAAGGTGGCGGCGCCCTCATGCACGCCGTACAGCACCGCCATGCTCCGGACATTGCCCAGAATGGGCTGGGCGGCCGCACCGTCGTCCACCTCGCACACCAGCTCGTTGCTGGCATTGACGCTCAAGGTGTTGAGGTACAGCCGGGCAGTGCCCGCCGGGCCGGTGTTCGTGTCGCCCTTGCAGTTGAACAGGCCGTCGCCCGACAGCGTCTGGAAACGCACGTACAGCGTGTCGCCCGTGGCCCCTGAACCGGCCTTGCCAGCCACCGCCTGCCCCGCCGAAAAACGCGGCACCGCGCCGGTGGCGGCCACCGCGGGCAAGGCATCCACACGCGCGTTGCGAGCCGGGTCGATGTAATACCCTGCCGCCTGCACCACCGTGCGGACCATCTGTACCGCCATGCGCTGCGCCTCCTGCAGTTGGGCCTGACTGTCCTGCGAACGGTAGGTGGCCTTCAGGTTGACGAAGACGCCGATGCCCGCCGACACCACCAGCAGCCCGATCGCGACGGCCACCATCAGCTCCACCAGTGTGAAGCCGGACGCGGGCCGCCTGCGCGTCAGGCGGGTCGGCGGCAGGGTCGGGCGATCAGGGCTGGACATAGTGGGTCAGCGTCTGGTCCACCACCCCGGCACCGTTGCCCTGGATGGCCGGCAGGCTCTCCTGCCAGCGCACCGTGATCTGCACGTTCACCGAGGTCCCTGCATCAGGCGGCTGCACAACCAGCGTGGCCCCCTGAAAGAAGTCGCCGAGCTGAGACTGCAGGTTGGTGGCCCACGCACGCAGGTCGTAGGCCGCGAGTTCGGTCGCCGTGCAGCTGCTGGACGCGCAGTCGCGCGTGGCCGCCGTCAGATCCGACGACGACAGCATGGGCCCCGTGCTGCCTGGTGTGACGGTGAGGGTCAGCGGCGTCGTGCGCCCCTGGCTCACGCCCCGCCAGTAGGACGGGTTGCCCTCCAGGGCGGCCGCCAGGCTGCCCGCAGCGAGCGACACCAGCGCCCGCTGACCGGATGAGTACGTGCTCTTGAGGATCAGGGCCTGCGTCTTGGCCACGCCCAGCAAACCGAGGCTGAGCACGAGCAGCGCCACGGCGACCTCCAGCAGGGCGTAACCGGCCTGCCCGGGGCGAGGGGGGCGGGCGGACGTCATCATGTGCACTGCTGCCCGTCATAGGCCAGCTCCTGCAGCCGGCCGCCCCGACTCAACACCAGGCACCGGGTGGCATTCTGGCTCACGGGGCTGGTGCGGATCGTCCACGTCACGGCCGCCCCGAGATTGAATGCGAAGCCATCCCGGCTGAAGGTGACGGCCGCCACGCTGTTGCTGGCCGCCATGCTGTCGCCCCCCGAAAACCCGCTTTGAACGCGAAGCACCAGGTCGACCGTGTCCACCGCCTGATTCGCATCGCGGTCGACGAAGGCGATCCAGCCCGACTCCCAGGCCGAACGCCCCGAACAGCTGGTGCCGTTCGACGACGCACACACCGTCACAGGCAGGCCCTGGCGCATGGCCTCGGCCCGCGCCACCCGCATGCTGGCGGTCAATGCATTCATTTCGGTCAGGGTCCGGTTCTGCTGCACGATCGGCTGAAAGGCAGGAGCCGCCACAGCCATCAGAATGACGGTCACGGCCAGCACGACCATCAGTTCGATCACCGTGAACCCGCCAGCACCCGGGCCGACACAGGCCTGCCGGCACCGGCCCAGCCCCTTGTCTGCCCGCATCTGAAAATCCCCTATGACGCTCTCACGTGATGAAAGTGTATGGAGCTCTTTCCCGCCACAAGAAGTGCAAAAGACCGGATTTCTGCACCTTCCTCCCCCCGTAAGCGCCATCTCACGCGGGGGTGATGCGACAGCACAACATCCAACCCCCGGAAAATCGGAAACACCATGAGCATGCGCATTCTGGGCATCGACCCGGGCCTGCAGACCACCGGGTTCGGGGTCGTGGAAACGGACGGGCCGAAGCTCCATTACGTGGCCAGCGGCACGATACGAACGAAAGAAGCGGCCCAGGGCGACCTCCCGAACCGTTTGCGGCTGATCTTCGAAGGGGTCCGCGAGGTGGTGGCCCGCTATCAGCCGACAGACGCCTCGGTGGAAATCGTCTTCGTGAACGTGAACCCGCAGTCCACGCTGTTGCTGGGGCAGGCGCGGGGGGCCGCCATCGCCGGCCTGCTGTCGTCCGACACCTCACCCAAGGTGTCCGAGTACACGGCGCTGCAGATGAAAAAGGCCGTGGTCGGCCACGGTCACGCGGCCAAGGCGCAGATCCGGCACATGGTGATGCGGCTGCTGGATCTGCCACGCGAGCCCCACAACGACGCCGCCGACGCGCTCGGGCTGGCCATCTGCCATGCCCATGCGGGCCACGCCATGGCTCAGATGGCCCGGATGACGGACCTCAGCCGCCGGACGCACGCTCAGATCAAGGGCGGACGCGTGTATTGACGCTCACTGACCGTCCTTGATCAGCCGACCGGAGGCCGCCTGCACCGGCCGGGCGTTCATCGGGTAGAGCCGGCTGAAGACCTGCACCTGCTCGCGCGACACCCCGGCGGGCTGCTTCATCACCAGCCACAACACCCCTTCCGAGCAGGGCGGCGTGGTGAGCGACCCCATGTACGTGTAGTACTGCCGGGCCTCGGGCAGCAGGCGGTTCAGATCGATGGGCTGCATGGCGGCCTGCTCCAGGCTTTTCTCCAGCGGCAGGTTGTTCCACACCTGCTGCACCACCGGATTGGCCGGGCCCGCATTCAACAGCACGGCCACCACGGCCAACCGGCCCTCCGGGTCCTTGTGGACGAGGTGAGCGCTCATGTCGAACTGCCGGCCGTTGATGCGCTCTTCGCTGGGCCGATGAAAGTGAAACTGCACCAGCTCGTAGCGCCGGCCACTCACGGTGATGCCGTTGCCGGCATCGACGTTCACCTGCACCGTGTGGCCGTTGTCGATCACGCGGAAGGCCGTCGGCCGGTAGTCGAAGGCAATCGGGTCCAGCTCGACGGGGATGCCGTCCCGGATGTCGATCGGGCTCTGGCGCTTGCCCAGCATGCACTGGCGGAACTCGGGCTTGAGCTGCCCCCAGTTTTCGGGGCCGGTGGCCCCGCTGTAGGCCCAATGCACCTCGTGTCCGTGCGGGTCCAGCGCCGCCCCACCGGACGCGGCATGGCCGGCGGGCACGGCGGCGGTGGCGCCAGCGGCGGGCTTGCTCGCGCGGGGGCCGCGGCTCTGCACGCGGACCACCGCGGGCGCCTCGCGGCGTGCCCGCACCTCCGAGATTTTCTGGTCGATCATGTCCCGCAATTCAGTCATCGAGACATTGCTGCTGGCCGCGGCCTCGGGTCGGGACGCGGCGTCGGCCTTGGCTTCTCCATGGGCGCTGCCGGCCGCATGGGCGTCGGCCGCATAGGAGAGGCCGACAGACAAGGTCAGCAGGCTGACGTAGTGTTTGACGCGCTGGAGCGCAGGGCGGGCATCGGATGCGGGCATGGCGGGGACGCAAGAAGGGTCTCCCCAGGTTGTCGGACAGCCCGCCGGCAACTTGAATCCCGCAGTGCGACAAGGCGCCCCTGGCGCCCCGCATCGTGAAATAAGTGTGAAGTCGGCCGATAGGCCGGATTCTGTGCAGTCCCGTGTCTCGCGACGCTGGACCGTGACCGCCATTCCTCTGGGCCGCCTGTCGCCAGAGCGGCTCGGTGCCACCTACCCGCACACTCCCCGGGCCAGGTCGTCGTGTGCCTATTTGGTGTTGCTGCGCGTAGAGATTGCCCGTTTCACCCGAACTGAATCGGCTCGTCTCTGTTGCTCTGATCCTCACCTCGCGGTGGAGAGGTGTTACCTCCTACGCTGCCCTGTGCAGTCCGGACCTTCCTCCAGTGCGCCCTTTCGGGCCTTGCACCAGCGGCGGTCTGGCCGACTTCACCCGCGCATTATCGCCGCAGTCCGTGGCGCTGCAAGGCGCCCCAGGCAAAGAGGCCCACCAGCATCAGCAGCAACGAGGCCACGGCGAGGGCCACCGTGTCGTGCATGACCAGCGGCACCACCACACCGGCCACCACGCCGTTGGACAACGCCCCCACAAAGGCCTGCATCGAGGCCGCCATGCCCCGGCGATCCGGGTAGAGATCCAGCACCATCAGCGTGACAACCGGCGTCATCATCGCCCAACCGAGCGCATATAGCCCGATCGGGATCAGCGACCAGCTCACGTGCGCCGCCCACAGCACATTGGCCACCAGGTTGAGCACCGACACCGTCAGCATCACGCCCAGGCCGATGCGAATCTGGCGGTCGCGCTCGATGCGCCCGGCCAGCCGCCCGCTGATCCACGCGCCGCCCATGATGCCGCTGATGGTGCACAGAAAGAACCAGAAGAACTCGGTGGGCGCCAGCTTCAGGTGCTCGCCCAGAAACGCCGGCGCAGCCAGCACATAGAGGAACATGCCGTTGAACGGCACCCCGCTGGCCAGCGCCAGCAACAGGAAACGCGGGCTCGTGCCGATGGCCACATAGCCCCGCATCAGGTTGCCCAGCACGAAAGGCTGCCGGTGCGCGGAGTGGAGCGACTCGGGCAACAGCCGCCAGTTGGCCACCCACAGCACGACGCCCACGCCCGTCAGGAACCAGAACACCGCGTGCCAGCCCAGGTGGGCGAACAGAAAGCCGCCGATCACCGGGGCGATGGCCGGCGCGATGCCGAAGAACAGCGTCACCTGCGACATCACCCGCTGCGCGTCGGCCGGCGGAAACAGATCGCGGATGACGGCACGCGACACCACGATGCCCGCGCCAGTGGACAGCCCCTGCAGGGCGCGGAAGAACACCAGCTGCCCGATGCTCGTCGACAGCGCGCACCCGGCCGAAGCGAGCGTGAACACCGCAATGCCGGTCAGCACGACCGGCCGGCGGCCCAGGCTGTCGGACAGCGAGCCGTGGAACAGGCTCATGAAGGCGAAGGCGAACAGGTAGGCGGACAGCGTCTGCTGGATCTGCACCGGCGTGGCCTGCAGGTCGGCCGCGATGCCGGAAAACGCCGGCAGGTAGGTGTCGACCGCGAACGGGCCCAGCATGCCGAGCGCAGCCAGCAGCACCGACAGCAGCCACATCGGGGCCCGCCACAGGGCCCGGGCATCGGGGTGCATGCTCACAATCCGGCCTGCTGCAGGGCCACGGCGAACACGTCCGGCTTCTGGAAGCCGACGACCCGTGCGGCCGGCACCGGCTGCCCCTGCGCGTTCCAGAACAGGATGCCCGGCGGCCCGAACAGCTGGAAGCGGGCCAGCAGGGCGCGGTCATCGTCGTTGTTGGCCGTCACATCGGCCTGCAGCAACACGGCACGCTCCAGGCGCGGTCGCACGCCGGGATCGCGGAAGGTCAGCTGCTCCATTTCGATGCACGACACGCACCAGTCGGCGTAGAAGTCCAGCATCACCGGCCGCCCCTCGGCGGCGGCGCGGGCCAGAGCGGCATCCAGCTCGGCCACGGTGCGCACCCGCTCGAAGGGCAGCACGCTGCGGTGCGCCCCGGCAGCGGCCTGCTGGCCCATGACCTGCGCCACCAGCACCGGCCAGGCCGGGCGCGTGATCCACGCCGCCATCACCAGCATCAGCACACCGAACAGCGCCTTGACCGCCTTCATCCAGGGCCCCGTGCGCGGCAGCAGCGTACCCGCCGACAACCCGACCAGCAGCAGCGGCACGCTCATGCCCCAGGCCATGGCGTACAGTGCGCCGCCGCCCAGCCACACGTCGCGCGTCTGGCTGATGTAGAGCAGCGCCCCGGCCAGCGGCGCCGACACGCAGGGGCTCACGATCAACGCCGAGACCACACCCATGGCGAACACGCTGATGAAGCGCCCGCCGGGCAGCCGGCTCGATCCCTCGCCGAGCCAGCTCTGCACCGCCGCGGGCAGGCGCAGCTCGTACAGGCCGAACATCGACAGCGCCAGCAGCACCATCAGCGCGCCGAAGCCCAGCACCACCCAAGGATGCTGAAGATAGGCCGCGAGGCCCTGGCCCAGCAGCCCGGCGGCCACCCCCAGCGCCGTGTAGACCAGCGCCATGCCTTGCGAATAGCTGAGCGCCAGGGCAAAGCCCCGACCGCGGCTGACCTGCCCCTTCTGCCCGACGATGATGGACGACAGGATGGGCACCATGGGCAACACGCAGGGGGTGAGCGACAGCAGCACCCCCGCCAGCAGGAACACCGGCACGATGGTCAGCAGGCTGCCCGAAGCCAGCGCGCGGCTGACCTGGTCGCCGCCCTCGGCCGCGGCCGCGGGCACGGTCGGCGTCGCGGGCAGCGGGGGCCGCTCGACGCTGGCTGAGCCCAGCAGGCGCGCGCCGGGGGGGGCCAGGGCCACCGTCCCGCCGGCGGGGCGCACACCCCGCAGTTCGCCCCGCTCGTCCACCTGCAGTTCGTAACGCCGCGTCTGCGGCGGGTAGCAGAGGCCGGCATCCGCACAGCCCTGGTAGACGATGGTCAGCAGCGGCTCACCGCGCAGCCCCTGGGGCAGCACCACCTCGCCCGAAACATTGCCGTGGTAGACCTCCATCACCTTGTCGAAGGTCGGGTCGTGCTTGGCCTGCCCTTGGGGCAGCCGCCAGCTCAGCACAGCCGGCGCCGCGCGTTCACCGCCCTGCAGGCGGGCTTCGAAGCGTTCCTTGTACAGGTAGACGCCCGGCGCCTGGCCCACGTCGACGCGCACGGCCTGGGGGCCCGCCACGCCCACGCTCACCCGGAAAGCCTGGTCGGCAGGCAGGAAATCCTCGGCCTGCGCCCGCCAGGGCCACAGGGCGACCATGATCAGGAGCAGGCACGGCAGCCAGAGCCCCCCCGTTCGCGCGCCGGGCCGACCACCCAGCGACCACATCAGTGATTGCAACATGGCCCGCATTCTGCCCGCCCGGCGTCGTATGCTCTTGGTCGCTTTGTGCATAAGGTCTTTGTGACCGCGGAGAGAACCACCATGAAAGCCTCATCCATCCTCGACACCATCGGCCGCACGCCCCATATCCGCATGAACCGCCTGTTCGGCACGGCGCCCGAGGTGTGGATCAAGGCCGAGCGCGCCAACCCGGGCGGCTCGATCAAGGACCGCATTGCCCTGGCCATGGTGGAAGACGCCGAGCGCAGCGGCGCACTGCAGCCCGGCGGCACCATCGTCGAGCCGACCTCCGGCAACACGGGCATCGGCCTGGCCATGGTGGCCGCGGTCAAGGGCTACCGCCTGATCCTGGTCATGCCGGACAGCATGTCCATCGAACGTCGCCGCCTGATGCTGGCCTATGGCGCGCAGTTCGACCTGACCCCGCGCGAAAAAGGCATGAAGGGCGCGATCGAGCGCGCCAAGGAACTGGTCGCCTCCACACCCGGCGCCTGGATGCCGCAGCAGTTCGAGAACCCGGCCAACATCGCCGTGCACGAACGCACCACCGCCCAGGAGATCCTGGCCGACTTCCCCGAGGGCCTGGACGCGCTGATCACCGGCGTGGGCACCGGTGGCCACCTGACGGGCTGCGCCAAGATCCTCAAGGCCGCCTGGCCGAAGCTCAAGGTGTTCGCGGTCGAGCCCAAGGCCTCGCCCGTGATCTCGGGCGGCAGCCCGGCACCGCACCCCATCCAGGGCATCGGCGCCGGTTTCGTCCCGGTCAACCTGCACACCGACCTGCTCGACGGCGTGATCCAGGTCGATGCCGAAGACGCCCGTGAGTACGGCCGCCGTGCGGCGCGCGAAGAGGGCATGCTGGTCGGCATCTCGTCGGGGGCCACGCTGGCGGCGATCGCGCAGAAGCTGCCCGAGTTGCCGGAAGGCGCCCGCGTGCTCGGCTTCTGCTACGACACGGGCGAACGCTACCTGTCGGTCGAGGGCTTCCTGCCCGCCTGACATCCGCCTCTGCAGCCTTTCCGGGCCCCCGCGCCCGGCTACGCCATGCCCAGACGCTTCGGCCGCTTCGACGCGGCCCATTCTCCGTGGCCGATGCTGATCGCCCTGATCGCCAGCGTGCCGGCCTTCTACGACTCGATGATGCCGACGCCGGCCACCTGGGCGACGTGGATGTACCTGCTCAGTGGCACGGTGGTGCTGGTGTCGGCGTGGCGGGTGCGGCGGGCGGTCCGCTTGCGGGGGACTGCGCCGGACGAGCACAGCAGTGTGTGGGGTCACCACCCCATGGAGTTGCGGCTCGACTGGTTTCTGGGCGGGGCCCTGTTGCTCAACGCCGTGCTGCCGCAGAGCAACGAGTCCGAGCCGGCGCTGATCTGGCGTCTGGCCATCGCGGTGCTGATGCTCTATCGGCTGCTGAAGATCAGCAAGCCGCTGTTCACCGAGACGGGGCTGGCGCGGCTGCTCGCCATGGGCGCCACCGTCATCGGCCTGTGCGGCATCGGCTTCTACTGGCTCGATCCGGGCGTCAGCTCCTTGCACGAAGGGCTGTGGCTGGCCTTCTCGACCGCCGCCACGGTGGGCTATGGCGACGTCGTGCCGACCAGCACGGCCTCGCGTGTGTTTTCGGTGTTCGTGGTGCTGCTGGGCTACGGCCTGCTGTCGCTGGTCACGGCCAGCATCGCCGCGATGTTCGTGGGCACGCAAGAACGCAAGGTCGAGCGCGACATCCTGCGCGACATGCACACGCAGATCCGCTCACTGCGCGAAGAAATCAGCGGCCTGCGCAACGAAGTCCATGCCCTGCGGGCAGAGCGGGCCGCCCGCACCCCACCCGGCCCGAACGAGGGCCCCTGAGCCCCCGGGGTACGCTGTCAGACACGAACGGAACGTCAGCGCAGACGCCAGCGCAGCGTCTCGCCGCCACGCAGCGGCTTGATGACCGCCTCGCCGAAGGGCAGGCTTTCCGGCACCACCCAGTCTTCTCGCGCCAGCGTGATGCGGTCGGTGTTGCGCGGCAGCCCGTAGTAATCCGGGCCGAAGAAGCTGGCAAAGCCCTCCAGCTTGTCGAGCGCACCGGCGGCTTCGAAGGCTTCCGCATACAGCTCGATGGCACACGGCGCGGTGTAGCAGCCGGCGCAGCCGGAGCTGTGCTCCTTCAGGTGCGAGGCGTGCGGCGCGCTGTCGGTGCCCAGGAAGAACTTGGGGCTGCCGCTCGTCGCGGCCTGCACCAGAGCCAGGCGGTGCTCTTCGCGCTTCAGGATGGGCAGGCAGTAGTAGTGCGGGCGCACGCCGCCCATGAAGATGGCGTTGCGGTTGTACAGCAGGTGCTGCGGGGTGATGGTGGCGCCCACGAAGCGGTCGGCCTCGGTCACGTACTGCGCGGCCTCCTTGGTCGTGATGTGCTCGAACACGATCTTCAGCTCGGGGAAGTCACGGCGCAGCGGGATCAGCTTGTCGTCGATGAAGGCCTTCTCGCGGTCGAACACGTCGACCTCGCTGTCGGTCACCTCGCCGTGCACGCACAGCACCAGGCCCTCGCGCTGCATGGCTTCCAGCACCTTGTAGGTCGTGCGCAGGTCGGTCACGCCGGCATCGCTGTTGGTGGTGGCGCCGGCCGGGTAGAGCTTGAAGGCCACGGCGCCCATGGCCTTGGCGCGGGCCGCCTCGTCGGCCGGGGTGTTGTCCGTCAGGTAGAGCACCATCAGCGGCTCGAAGGCCACACCGGCCGGCACCGCCGCGCGGATGCGGTCGCGGTAGGCCACGGCCTGCTCGGCCGTCGTGATCGGCGGACGCAGGTTGGGCATGATGATGGCGCGGGCGAACTGCGCCGCCGTGGCCGGCACGACCGAAGCCATGGCCGCGCCATCGCGCACGTGCAGGTGCCAGTCGTCGGGGCGGGTCAGGGTCAGCGTGGCGGGCGCGGTGTCGGTCATGGCAGAGCGGGTACGGGTGTGGAATCGGCCGCTATTTTCGCACCGCCGCCGGCCCGCGCAGCCATTACGATGCTGGCCAGGCCGCCATCCGAGCGGCTGCATCAGGAAGGACCATGACCTCGCTTTCTTCTCCATCCCGCGTGGGCCCGGTGCTCAAGGGCGCGCTGTACATCGGCGGCGCGCTCTTCGCGCTGTCTCTCCTCAACCCTGTGGTCGTCATCACCGCCGGCGAGCGCGGTGTCAAGACCACCTTCGGCAAGCCCGACGACGCCGTCTACGAGCCCGGCATCCACTTCAAGGTGCCGCTGGCGCAGTCCATGCATCTGATGGACGTGCGCATCCAGAAGGGCGAAGGTGAAGGCGACGCGGCCTCGCGCGACCTGCAGTCGGTGCACACGCGCATCGCCATCAACTACCACCTCGACCCGCGCCGGGTGGTGGACGTGTTCCGCTCGATCGGGCCGAGCACCGACATCGCGGCCGACCGCATCATCATCCCGGCCGCGCAGGAGGCCGTGAAGGCCGTCACCGCGCGCTTCACGGCCGAGGAGCTGGTCACACGCCGCACCGAGGTGCGCGATGCCATCGGCGGCCTGCTCAAGCAGAAGATGGAACGCCACGGCCTCGTCCTCGACGAATTCGCCATCGTGAACTTCGCGTTTTCGCGCTCGTTTGCCGAGGCCATCGAGGCCAAGGTCAAGGCCGAGCAGGAAAAGCTCAAGGCCGAACGCGACCTGCAGCGCATCGAGGTGGAAGCCAAGCAGAAGGTGGCCTCGGCCAAGGCCGAAGCCGATGCGCTGGCCCTGCAGCGTCAGCAGGTCACACGCGAGCTGCTGGAGTTGCGCAAGGTCGAGAACGAACGCGAGGCCATCCGCAAGTGGGACGGCAAGCTGCCCAACGTGACCGGGGGCACCGTGCCCTTCATCCAGGTCAAGCCCGACTGACAGCCCCGACCGCGTCAGCCTTCGCCGCCGGCCTGCTGCAGCCGCCACATCTGCGCATAGCGGCCGTTGGCGGCCAGCAGCTGCGGGTGGGTGCCGCGTTCGATGATGCGGCCCTGCTCCATCACCAGGATCTCGTGCGCGTGCACGATGGTCGACAGCCGGTGCGCGATCACGAGCACCGTCTTGCCCTGGCCGACGGCCGCCAGCTCGGCCTGGATGGCGCGCTCGTTCGCGGAATCGAGCGCCGAGGTCGCCTCGTCGAACACGAGGATGGGCGGGTTCTTCAGCAGCGTGCGGGCAATGGCCACGCGCTGCTTTTCACCGCCCGACAGTTTCAGGCCCCGCTCGCCCACCATGGTGTCGTAGCCCCCGGGCGTGGCGGTGATGAAATCGTGGATGTGCGCGGCCTTCGCCGCCTGCTCGACCTCGTCGCGCGACGCGTCGGGCCGGCCATAGGCGATGTTGTAGGCCACGGTGTCATTGAACAGCACGGTGTCCTGCGGCACGATGCCGATGTGGCGGCGCAGGCTGTCCTGCGTCAGGCTGCGCACGTCATGGCCATTGACGGTGATGCGCCCGCTCTGCACGTCGTAGAAGCGGTACAGCAGGCGCGCCAGTGTCGACTTCCCCGAGCCCGACGGCCCCACCACGGCCACCGTCTGCCCACCGGGGATCTCGAAGCTCACGTCGTGCAGGATGGGCCGCGCCGGATCGTAGGCAAACTGCACGTGGTCGAAGCGCACGGCCGGGGCCTGCTGGTCCTTGAGCAGCAGCGGGCGGGCGTCGGCGGCATCGGCCACCTCGCGCTCGCGCGCCATCAGCGTGAACATCTTGTCGAGGTCGGTCAGCGACTGCTTGATCTCGCGGTAGATCACGCCCAGGAAGTTCAGCGGGATGTACAGCTGGATCATGAAGGCATTGACCATGACCAGGTCGCCCACCGTCATGCGGCCATCGACCACCCCCTGCGTGGCGCGCCACAGCATCACGATCAGGGCTGTCGCGATGATGGTCTGCTGCCCGGCATTCAGCAGCGACAGCGTCTGCTGCGTGCGCACCGCGACCTTGCGCAGGCGCTCGAGTGCCTCGTCGTAACGCCGGCCTTCGAAGGCCTCGTTGTTGAAATACTTGACGGTCTCGTAGTTCAGCAGCGAATCGACCGCGCGCGTGTGGGCCTTCGAGTCCAGCTCGTTCATTTCGCGGCGAAAGCGCGTGCGCCAGCTCGTCACCCCCACCGTGAACGCCACATACCCCACCAGCGCCACCACGGTGATCCACACAAAGGCCATGTCGAACTTCGTGCCCAGCAGCGTCAGCACCAGCGCCACCTCGATCAGCGTGGGAACGATGCTGTAGAGCGAGTAGGAGATCAGCGAGTGCACGGCCCGGGTGCCGCGCTCGATGTCACGCGTCATGCCGCCGGTCTGGCGCTCGAGGTGGAAGCGCAGGCTCAGGGCATGCAGGTGCGAGAACACCTCGAGCGAGATGCGACGCGCGGCGCCCTCGGTGGCCTTCGCAAACACCAGCTCCCGCAGCTCGGTGAACACCGAGGTCGACAGCCTCAGCAGCCCGTAGCCCAGCAACAGGCCCGCCGGCACGGCCAGCAGGGCTTGCGGGCTGCTCGCGTCCGGCGCCAGACGATCGACCAGGTTCTTGAGCACCACCGGCACGCCCACGTTGGCCAGCTTGGCGCCCACCATGAAGGCCAGCGCCAGCAGCACCCGCCCCTTGTAGGCCCACAGATAGGGCCACAGACGGGCCAGCGTCTGGCGCTCGCCATGCTGGGCGACGGGAGCAGCGCCGGCAGGGGCGTCGGCGGCGGGAACGTGTGCGTAACGGCGCATTCTGGAACAATCACGGATCAGACCGAAGAAGCAGATTGTCTGCCCGATTGCCCATGACCGTTGTCCCTCGCCCCAACACCCTTCTGACCCCGCCCGAACTGCACCCCGACATGGAGCTGGTGATGCGGGTCATGCCCATGCCCAAGGACGCCAACGGCAACGGCGACATCTTCGGCGGCTGGATCATGGCCCAGGTCGATCTGGCCGGGTGCGTGCTGCCCGGTCGCATCTCGCGCGGCCGTGTCGCGACCATCGCCGTCAACGAGTTTGTTTTCCGCAATGCGGTGTCGGTGGGCGACCTGCTGTCGTTCTACGCCCGCATCGAATCGGTCGGCCGCACCTCGATGAAGGTGCACGTCGAGGTCTGGGCCGAACGCCAGCCCACCGACCCGATCCTGGTGAAGGTCACCGAAGCCCACGTCACCTACGTCGCGATCGACCGGGAAGGCAAATCGCGGCCGGTCCAGGCCGAGTGAGGCGGGCACGGCAGCCGGCACCCGACACCTGCGCGGGCCGGCTTGCTGCAGCGCAAGCCTTGTGCAGCGGCAGGCCCGTGACGCCGCCCTGACGCCACGGGGGCGCGGTGGACTGTGAGACCATCGCGGTCTTATGGAAGCGCTGACCTCGACCTCTTTCGACCTGGTTCCGGATGCCCTGCGTCAACAGGGCTGGGCCCTGATCCGCCCTGCCGTGCTGCTGGACTGGCTGCACACCGACGCGGCCGCGGCCGACGCGGTGCACACCAGCTGGAACGACCTGCCGCCCGACCAGCATCTGAAGGATGGCGGGCGCTACCGCTTCCGCCGCCACAGCTGCTACACGCTGGACACCGCCGCCGGTGATCTCGTCCAGGTGCCGCACCGGGCCCACTGGCAGCCCGTGACGTACAACGCCCTGCATGGGGGTTTTGAGCGCTGGTTCGAACCGGTGACGCCCGCCGTGAGCACGCACCCGCTGTGGCAGGCGCTGCTGAAGCAGACCGGCCAGCTGCTGGCCCAGGTCAAGCCGGTCGATCGCTGGTACATCGAGGCCCACCAGTTCCGCGTGGACACCACCGGCGGTATCGGCCGCCCCACGCCGGAAGGCGCGCACCGCGACGGCGTCGACTTCGTGGCCGTCTTCATGCTCGAGCGGCATGACATCAAAGGGGGCGAAACCCGCGTGTTCGAAGCCGATGGCCCGCACGGTGTGCGCTTCACGCTCAATGAGCCGTGGAGCCTCATGCTGATCGACGACGAACGGGTGATCCACGAGTCCACGCCCATCCAGCCGCTGGGCGACCACGGTTGGCGCGACACGCTCGTGCTGACCTTCCGCCAGGGCGGCTTCCAGGGGCCCTGAGGCCCGCCGGCGTCACGCTCGGCGCCAGTCCTTGTGCAGCAGGTGGCGGCCCTCATTCGGGGCCACGACCACCCGGTCGCGGCCCGTGCGCTTAGCCGCGTACAGGCCTTCATCGGCCCGGCCCAGCACCTGGGCCCAGTCCTCGTCGGGCAGGCTGCGCGCCAGACCGATGCTGACCGTCAGCCGCAGCGGACCGTCCAGCGTGTCGACGCAGGTCTGCGCGACCACCAGGCGCAGGCGCTCGGCCACGCCCTGCGCATCTTCGAGCTCGGTACTGCCCAGCACCACCAGGAACTCTTCGCCGCCGATGCGGCCCACGCGATCGCCGTCGCGCAGGTTCTGCCGCAGGCAGGAAGCGACGCGGACCAGGGCCTCGTCGCCGATGGCGTGGCCGAAGCGGTCGTTGATCGATTTGAAATGGTCGACATCGACCATCAGCAGGCACAGCGGCAGGCGTTGCTGCCGGCGGTCGGCATGCAGGCCTTCGAGATGGCTCAGGATGGCGCGGCGGTTGAACAGGCCGGTCAGGGCATCGAGGTCGGCCAGGTCGGACAGCCGCCGCTCCAGGTCCTTGCGCTCGGTGATGTCGAGGATGGTGCCGACCAGGCCGCAGACCTCGCCGTGCTCGTCGCGCACCGCGGCCTTGTAGAACAGCACGTGGCGGCGCTGCCCGTCCGGGCGCTGCACCTGGGTCTCGTAACGCTGCTCGCCGCCGCTGCGCATCAGGGCCTCGTCGGCTTCTTCGTAGATGCGGGCCAGGTCCGGCGGAGAGAGGTCGTACACCGTCAGGCCGATCAGCTCGCCCGGCTGCTTGCCCATCAACTCGGTGAAGGCCCGGTTGCAACCCTGATACCGGCCGCTCCGGTCCTTGAAGAAGACCGGCGTCGGCAAGGCATCCAGCACGGACTGGACAAGTGCGGAGGGCAGACGGATGTCGAACAAAGCGGCCCCGGGCAGGCTGGCGACGGATGGTGGATCGGCCGACAAGACGACCGTATCGTTACATTATGCGCCCGCCGTTGGCTATGACGCCACCCTGTCACAGCGGTATCGGCAATTTCCCGCATCCAGAAGAGGACAGTTGCGAGACACTGCCTGGACAGGATGGCCACCCGTCTCTGCCGCCCCCTTTCCGACGCGCCGCCCCATGTCCGCCCCGCATCCCCACATCGAATCCACCCATCTCGGGCACGACCACCTGTTCCATGCCCCGGCAGACGGGGCCGAGCGAGGCACCCGCATCGTGCTGGTCATCACCCTGGTCACCATGGTTGTGGAGATCGTGGCCGGCTGGCTCAGCGGGTCCATGGCCCTGCTGGCCGACGGCTGGCACATGAGCTCACACGCCGTGGCCATCGGCCTGGGGGTGGTGGCCTACGCCACCGCGCGCCGCTATGCGCGCGACCCCCGCTTTGCGTTCGGCACCTGGAAGGTCGAGATCCTGGGCGGGTTCGCCAGCGCGGTGCTGCTGATGGCCGTGGCCGGTCTGATGGTGTGGGGCTCGGTCGAGCGCCTGCTGCAACCCGTGCCCATCGCCCACCGCGAAGCGATGGCGATCGCGGCGCTGGGTCTGCTGGTCAATGCGGCGTGTGCCCTGATCCTGATGCGGGCCGGGGGCGGCCATCACCATCACGGGCATCATCATGGCCACCATCACGCGGATCACCACGGCCCAGCCTGCGCGCACGATGCCGCTCACGGGCACGAACACGGGCACGCCCATGCGCACGCCAACCACGGCGCGCCGGCGCGAGACCTGAACCTGCATGCCGCCTATGTGCACGTCCTGGCCGACGCCCTCACCTCGGTGCTGGCCATCGTGGCGCTGGCCGCCGGCTGGGCCTGGGGCTGGAACTGGCTCGACCCGCTCATGGGTCTGGTCGGGGCGGCGCTGGTGGCCCGCTGGGCGCTGGGCCTGATCCGTGAAACGGGGCTGATCCTCATCGACCGCGAGATGGATCACCCGGTCGTGGACGAGATCCGGGACGTGCTCGACGTGCCTGGCGACCCGCACGGCACCCGGCTGACCGACCTGCACGTCTGGCGTGTCGGTCAGCAGGTCTATGCCTGCGCGCTGACGCTGACCACGCGCGACACCACGCTGACGCCGGACGAGGTGCGCCGCCGGCTGTCCCTCCACGAAGAGATCGTGCACATCACGGCCGAGGTCCACCACGAAAGGGGCTGAGCGTCCTCAGCCCCGCGGCGCTCAGCACTTCGAGAAGTCGGGCTTGCGCTTTTCCATCACCGCGCTGATGGCCTCCCGGGCGGCCGGGCCGCGCAACAGCTCACCGAAGGACTGGAACTCGTCGATCATGGCCTGGGCCAGACCGGTCATCGGCTTCTTCATCAGCGCCTTCGTGGCGCGCAGCGAGGTGGCCGGCTTGGCGGCCAGCTTGGCAGCCTGCGCCTGGGCGTAGCCGTTCACTTCGTTGGGCGGCAGGATGCGGTTGACCAGGCCCATCTCCAGCGCCTCGTCGGCGTAGAAGGCC
The DNA here is from genome assembly GCF_913773725.1 of uncultured Aquabacterium sp. Lineage (GTDB taxonomy): Bacteria > Pseudomonadota > Gammaproteobacteria > Burkholderiales > Burkholderiaceae_C > Aquabacterium. Next base: position 67,842 of record NZ_CAJYGK010000034.1, read on the forward strand.
TCGCCCAGCAGCAGCTTTTCGGCGGCACGCTGGTAGCCCAGCAGCTGCGGCAGCAGCAGGCTCGAGCCGCCCTCGGCGCACACGCCCAGGTTGACGAACGGCAGGCTGAAGGCCGCGTTGTCACCCGCGTAGACCAGGTCGCAGTGCAGCAGCAGCGTCGTGCCGATGCCCACGGCCGGGCCGCACACGGCCGCCACCACGGGCTTGGGGAAGGTGCGCAGCGCTTCCAGGAAGCGCACCACCGGGGCCGGCTCGGCGCCCGGAGACAGGTCGGCCGGCTTGCTCAGGAAGTCGGCCAGGTCGTTGCCCGCGGTGAAGACCTCGACCGCCCCCTGGAACACCACCACGCGCACGGCGTCGTCCTGGGCGGCCTCGGTCAGGGCGTCGGCCAGCGCCGAGTACATCGCGGTCGTGATCGCGTTCTTCTTCTCGATGCGGTTGAAGGTGAGGGTCAGCACCGCGCCTTCGACGTGGGCGAGGATGGGATCGGACATGAGAGGTCTCCTGAAGGATGCGGTTCGAGAGGCAGGGGCCGGAATCAAGGCGCCATGTTAGGGCGTCAGGCGGCCTGCCGGGAGGATTCAGCCGTGTCGGCCTGCGGTGTCACGCCCAGCCAGGCCAGGCTGTGTGCCCAGCCGCGCGGGCCCGTGCGAGCGTGAAAGAAATCGAAGTGGCCCACGCGCGCCGCCCCGATGTCCTGCGGACGCAGGTGGAGGTCGCGCACGGTGGTGCCGGTGTAGCCCGCGTGCACGGCGCGGATCCCGCGCGCGCTGGCCATCGTGTCGTCGGTGAAGAGCACGGCCGTGATCGGCTTGCGCACCGCGGCGTACGCGGCCACGACCTCGGGCCCTTCGCTGAACAGGAAGTCGGGGCTGGCACACCAGCGCTTCCACTGCGCGACGATGCCCCGCGGCAGGTCACCCACCGCGTTGATCCGCCGCCCGGCGAAATAGCCATGACGCGCCACGCTGAGCGGCACCACCACATGCCAGAACAGCCCCATCCACGGCCGCAGCCGCGGCGCCAGATGGCGCGTGAAGCCGCTGCCGCTGCCCAGCGTCACGACGTGGTCGATCTGCGGGTGCTGCGGCATCATCCCGAACAGGATGCCGCCCATGCTGTGGCCGAACCAGCTGATGGGCAGACCCGGGTGGCGTTCGCTCACCAGCGCCATGATGGCCGGCGCATCGTGCCGCGCCCAGTCGGTCAGGCGGGCGCGGTAACGCTTCAGGTCGGCCGGGGCCGACTCGCCCATGCCGCGCCAGTCGAGCGTGTAGACCACGCAACCATGGCCGGCCAGCCAGCGTGCATAGCGGTCATAGAACGACTGCGGCACACCCAGCGCCGGCGCCACGATGACGGCGCGCGGCACCGTCGCCCCCTCCAGCGGCCGGTAGGCCCGGGCCGCCAGCGTGTGGCCATCGTCGGTGTGCAGGTGGAGGTGTTCGAGGTGTTCCATGGTGGCAAGGCGTTCAAGAAAAAGCCCGCACGGCGGCGGGCTTTCTCAGGCGTGCAGCGCGATGGGGCCGATTACAGGCTGTCCACGCGCTCGAAGATGCCGGCAGCGCCCTGGCCGGTGCCGATGCACATCGTCACCATGCCGTACTTGCCGCCGGTGCGACGCAGGCCGTGCACCACGGTGGCGGCACGGATGGCACCGGTGGCACCCAGCGGGTGACCCAGGGCGATGGCGCCGCCCATCGGGTTCACCTTGGCGCGGTCCAGCACGTGGCCCTTGCTGTCGAGGTCCTTCAGCACGGCCAGCGACTGGGCGGCAAAGGCTTCGTTCAGCTCGACCCAGTCCAGGTCCGAGGCCTTCAGGCCGGCGTATTCCAGGGCCTTGGGGATGGCTTCGATCGGGCCGATGCCCATGATCTCGGGCGGCACGCCCTTGACCGCGAAGGCCACGAACTTGGCCAGCGGCTGCAGACCGTACTTCTCGCAGGCTTCCTTCGAAGCCAGGATCAGGCAGCCAGCGCCGTCCGAGGTCTGCGACGAGTTGCCGGCCGTGACCGAACCCTTGGCAGCGAACACCGGGCGCAGCTTGGCCAGGCCTTCCATCGAGGTGTCGGGGCGCGCGCCTTCGTCACGGGTGATGACCTTCTTGGTGACGGTCACTTCGCCGGTCTCGAGGTTGGGCGTGCGCACTTCCACTTCGATCGGGGTGGTCTCGGCGTCGAACCAGCCAGCCTGCTGGGCGGCGATGGCGCGGCGGTGCGATTCCACCGAGAAGGCGTCCTGCTCTTCACGGGTGACTTGCCACTTCTCGGCCACCTTCTCGGCGGTCATGCCCATGCCGTAGGCGATGCCGACGTTCTCGTCGACGTTGACCACGGCCGGGTTGAACGAGGGCTTGGAGCCGCCCATGGGCACCATGGACATCGATTCCACGCCACCGGCGATCATGACTTCGGCTTCACCGACGCGGATGCGGTCGGCGGCCATCGACACGGCGGTGATGCCGGCCGCGCAGAAGCGGTTCACGGTGGCACCGGCCACGGTCTTGGGCAGCCCCGACAGCAGCGCGGCGATCTTCGCCACGTTCATGCCCTGTTCGCCTTCGGGCATCGCGCAGCCGATGATGGCGTCTTCGATGGCGGCCGGATCCAGCGAGGGAACCTGCTTCAGGGCGTTCTTGATGGTGGCGACCAGCAGGTCGTCAGGACGGGTGTTCTTGAACACGCCACGGCCCGACTTGCCGATCGGGGTGCGGGTGGCGGCAACGACGTAGACGTCGCGGAGTTGCTTGGACATGTGTGTGTCTCCGATCGATCAGTTGCGGACAGGCTTGCCGGTCGACAGCATGCCCATGATGCGTTCTTGCGTCTTGGGGTTGTCCAGCAGCGTGCAGAAGTGCTTGCGCTCCAGAGCGTGCAGGTATTCCTCGCTCACCAGGGTGCCGGCATCGACGTCGCCGCCGGTCAGCACATCGGCGATGCACGAGCTGATGTAGTAGTCGTGCTGGCTGATGAAGCCGCCATCACGCATGTTGATCAGCGAGGACTGCAGCGTGGCCTTGACGCTGCGGCCCGCCACGGGGATCAGCTTCTTGGCCGGGGCGCGGTAGCCCGACTCGTACATGGCCTTGGCCTGGGCGATGGCCACGTGCAGGACCTCGTCCTTGTGCGGCACGATGATGTCGCCGTCGATCAGGTAACCGAACTTGCGCGACTCGATCGCCGAGGTGCCGACCTTGGCCATGGCCGCAGCTTGGAAGCCTTCCTTCAGGAAGCCCATCAGTTCGCCACCGACCTGACCCGACACGCCCTTCGACGGCTCGAGCAGCTCGGCTGCGCGGCGGGCCAGGTAGGCCAGGCCACCACCGCCAGGGATCAGGCCCACGCCCACTTCGACCAGGCCGACGTAGGTTTCCATCGCGGCCACACGCTTGGCAGCGTGCACGGCCAGCTCACAGCCACCACCCAGGGCCAGACCGTGCATCGCAGCCACGGTCGGGACGTTGGAGTAGCGCAGCGACAGCATGAAGTCCTGCAGCTGCTTCTCGAACGGAGCGATGGCCTTGCCGCCGCCCTGCATGAAGGCAGGCATCATGGACTGCAGGTCGGCACCGGCCGAGAACGGACCGTCCTGCGACCAGATCACCAGGCCCTTGTAGCCGGCTTCGGCCAGCTCCAGGCCCTTGGTCAGGCCCGAGGTCACCTCGGCCGAGATGGTGTGCATCTTCGACTTGATCGAGGCGATGACGACTTCGTCGTCCAGGGTCCACAGGCGGATCGCAGCGTCTTCGAACAGCGTCTTGCCAGCGGTGGCGGCCGACGGGGCGTTCGAGCCCAGCACGTTCTCACGGAAGTACTGACGCTCGTAGACGGGCAGGTTGCGCACCGGCACGTACTTGCCCAGCTTCGGGGCCCACGAACCTTCGGCGGTGTGCACACCGTCGCGGCCGTCGAACACCCAGGCGGGCAGCGGCGCCTTCGACAGGGCCTTGCCCTCGTCGATGTCGGCCTTCACCCATTCAGCGACCTGCTTCCAGCCGGCTTCCTGCCACAGCTCGAACGGGCCCTGCTTGGCACCGAAGCCCCAGCGCATGGCGAAGTCCACGTCGCGGGCGGTCTCGGCGATCGATTCCAGCGTGACGGCAGCGTAGTGGAAGGCGTTGCGCAGGATGGCCCACACGAACTGGGCGTGCGGGTGGCTCGACTCGCGCAGCGCCTTCAGACGCTCGGCGGCCGGCTTCTTCAGGATCTTGCTGACTTCTTCGTCGGCCTTGCCGCCGGCGGCACCGTACTCACCCGTGGCAGCGTTGAACTGCAGGATGGTCTTGCCTTCCTTCTTGAAGAAGCCCTGCTTGGTCTTCTGACCCAGGAAGCCCTTCTCGATCAGGGTGGTCAGGGCAGCGGGGGTTTCGAACGCGCCGTTGAACGGGTCGTCCTTGGCGCCGTTCTGCAGCGTCTTGATGACATGGGCCATCGTGTCCAGGCCCACCACGTCGGCGGTGCGGAAGGTGGCCGACGAGGCGCGGCCCAGCTTCTTGCCGGTCAGGTCGTCGACGACGTCATAGCCCAGGCCCGAGCGCTCGACTTCGCGGAAGGTCAGCAGCATGCCGGCCACGCCCACGCGGTTGGCGATGAAGTTCGGGGTGTCGTAGGCGCGGATGACGCTCTTGCCCACGGCCGAGGTCGAGAAGGCTTCGAGCTGGTCGACAACTTCCGGCTTGGTGTATTCGGTGGGGATCAGTTCCAGCAGCGCCATGTAGCGCGGCGGGTTGAAGAAGTGGATGCCCAGGAAGCGCGAACGCAGCTGCTCGGGCAGCACGTTGGCCATGGCGGTGATCGACAGGCCGGACGTATTGGTGGCGAGGATCGCGTTGTCGTTCACGAACGGGGCGATCTTCTTGTAGAGGTCTTCCTTCCAGTCCAGACGCTCGGCGATGGCCTCGATGATGAGGTCGCAGCCGCGCAGGACTTCCAGGTGCTCTTCGTAGTTGGCCTGCTGGATCAGCGCGGCGTCTTCGGCCACGCCCAGCGGAGCCGGCTTGAGCTTCTTGAGGTTTTCAACGGCCTTGGTGACGATGCCGTTCTTCGGCCCTTCCTTGGCAGGCAGATCGAACAGCACGACCGGCACCTTGCAGTTGACCAGATGGGCCGCGATCTGGGCACCCATCACGCCGGCGCCGAGCACGGCCACCTTGCGGACATTGAATCGACTCATGTTTTCTCCTGGCAGAGATTTTGGAAAGAGGAGAGAGACCGAAGGGCGGCCCCGCCTGCACGGGGCGCGCCCTTCATCGGGTGCCTGTCGGTCAGAACAGGGCTTCTTCCATTTCGGTCAGCGGCTTCAGACCGGCCTTGGCGGTGATCATCAGCGTTTCGACCTCAGGCAGCAGCTTGGCGAAATAGAAGCGGGCGGTGGCCAGCTTGGCCTTGTAGAAGGCGTCACCGGACGCCTGCTTCTCGAGCGCGATCTTGGCCATGCGGGCGAAGAAATAGGCATAGACCATATGGCCGACCACGCGCAGATAGTCAACAGCGGCGGCGCCCACTTCGTCGGGGTTCTGCATGCCCTTCATGCCGATTTCCATCGTGAAGCCCTGCACCTTCTGGCCCAGGTCGGCCAGCGGCTTGGTGAACTCCTGCATGGCTTCGTTGTCGGCGTTTTCCTTCACGAAGCGACCGATCTTCTTGCCGAAGGCGGTCAGCTTGGCGCCGCCGTCACCCAGCACCTTGCGGCCCAGCAGGTCCAGCGACTGCACGGTGTTCGTGCCTTCGTAGATCATGTTGATGCGGGCGTCGCGCACGAACTGCTCCATGCCCCACTCGTGGATGAAGCCGTGGCCACCGAAGACCTGCTGGCAGTGACGGGTGGCTTCCCAGGCGTTGTCGGTGATGAAGGCCTTGACGATCGGGGTCAGCAGCGCCACGGTGTCGGAGGCTTCCTTGCGGACGGCCTCGTCGGGGTGGTTGTGCTCCTTGTCCAGCTCGATGGCGGTGTAGTACACCAGGGCGCGGGCGCCTTCGGCGTAGGCACGGGCGATCAGCAGCATCTTGCGCACGTCGGGGTGCACGATGATGGGGTCGGCCGCCAGGTCGGGGCGCTTCGGGCCCGACAGGGCGCGCATCTGCACGCGGTCCTTGGCGTAGTTGACGGCGTTCTCGTAAGCGACTTGCGTCAGGCCCAGCGACTGGTTGCCCACGCCCAGGCGGGCGCCGTTCATCATCACGAACATGGCAGGCAGGCCGCGGTGGGGCTGGCCCACCAGGGTGCCGACGGCGTCTTCCAGCACCATCTGGGCGGTGGCGTTGCCGTGGATGCCCATCTTGTGCTCGAGGCCGCCACAGTAGATGCCGTTGCGCTCGCCCAGCGAACCGTCGGCGTTCACCTTGAACTTCGGCACCACGAACAGCGAGATGCCCTTCGAGCCCGCAGGCGCGTCCGGCAGGCGGGCCAGCACCAGGTGGACGATGTTCTCGGCCATGTCGTGTTCACCGGCCGAGATGAAGATCTTGGCGCCGGTGATCTTGTAGGTGCCGTCGCCCTGCGGCTCGGCCTTGGTGCGCAGCAGGCCCAGGTCGGTGCCGCAGTGCGGCTCGGTCAGGCACATCGTGCCGGTCCACTCGCCCGAGGTCAGCTTGGGCAGGTACATCTTCTTCTGCTCTTCGGAGCCGTGGGCTTCCAGGCAGGCGTGGGCACCGTGGCTCAGGCCGGGGTACATCGTCCAGGCCTGGTTGGCCGAGTTCAGCATCTCGTAGATGGCCTGGTTCACCAGCTGGGGCATGCCCTGACCGCCCCACTCCGGATCCGCCGACAGGGCCGACCAGCCGTTTTCGGTGTACTGCTTGTAGGCGTCCTTGAAGCCGTCCGGGGTCTTGACCTCGTGGGTTTCCTTGTTCAGGACGCAGCCCTGCACGTCGCCCACCAGGTTCAGCGGAGCCAGCACCTTGGAGGCAAACTTGCCGCCTTCTTCCAGCACCGCGTTGACGGTGTCAGCGTCCAGATCGGCGTACTTCGGGATCTGCTTGAGTTCGTCAACAGCGCCCAGCAGCTCGTGCATCACGAATTGCATGTCGCGCAGCGGAGGGGTGTAGGAAGGCATCGTGAAGCTCCTCGGTCAGAAAGACACTTGAAAAAACCTGATCTGGCCAGGCGATGGGTTCAGCGGGATGCCGTGGCAGCCGGAGCCGCCGCGGCCTGGGACGGCAAGGGGTTCGTTGCCCCTTGCGCGTAGTACTGCACCACGCGGTCGAATGCGACGCGGGCACGGTCGATGGCACCCGTCGACCGCAGGAAGCGGGCGTCGTGGTGCAGGGAAAGAATGAGGCCGTGGATCTCGAACTGCATCTGCATCGGATCGGTGTCGGCGCGCAGGTGGCCCATTTCGACGGCCATGCGGATCGCGCGCACCAGCGACGTGTGCCAGGTGACGACCATGCCGGCCAGCGCATCGCGCACAGGGCCGGGGCGGTCGTCGAACTCCACCGCGCCACTGATGTAGATGCAACCCGAATCGATTTCGGTGGCGACCTTGGCCACCCAGTTCTCGAACAGCGCGCGCAGACGCGGCAGGCCACGGGGCTGCTGAATCGCGGTCTTGAAGACTTCCTCTTCGAAGCGGGCGTGGTACTCGCGGATCACCGAGATCTGCAGTTCTTCGCGCGAGCCGAAGTGGGCGAACACGCCGGACTTGCTCATGCCGGTGACCTCGGCCAGCGCGCCGATGGACAGCCCTTCGATCCCCATCTGGGATGCCAGGTTCAAGGCCGCATCCAGAATCGCCGCACGCGTTTGCTGCCCCTTGGCCGCACCACGCCCACGCTCGCGCCCGGCTTCGGCGGCAGCGACTTTGGTGTCGGGGGACGGGGCATCGGACACAGCGGGGCTCCTCAAAAAAATACGAACGGTCGTGCTAAATCGAACGACCGTGCTATTTTGCAGAAAACGATGGCGCTTGTGTGACCGATCCCTAAAAATTTTTGGGGATTTGTCGCAAAGCGTCGAGCCCTCCCCTGAACACCCCTTCTGGCAGTGCCGCGGGTTACCCCGTACTTGACGGCCAGCAAGAAGCAGGACCGCACGGCCGCCGTGAACGCGCCCGCGCGCCCGTCGGGCATCTGCCTGCGTGCTTGAGAATGTCACGCAAGCTCTCTATGCTGTTGTGCATCAATGCCTTACCGGAGGCTGCATGGACGTGCTGCAACTTGACGTGTCAGGCCGTCCGCAGGCTTGGCTGTCAGCCAAGGAAGCGGCGGTCGTGTATGCGAGCGATGGTGTCGCGTGGACGCTGGGCGAGCCCTTCATGGTGCTGCGCGGCGGCATCCAGCGCCATTCGGGCCTGCAATCGAAACTGGCCCTGCACCCGATCATCGCGGTGCACGGCGCCGTGCCCAGCCGCGCGTGGCGGCAGCAGCCGGCGCTCAGCAACCCCAAGCTCTTCGCGCGAGACCGGCAGGTGTGCGCCTATTGCGGTGGCCACTTCGCACTGGACCACCTGACGCGCGAGCACATCGTGCCCACCTCACGTGGCGGCAGCGACACCTGGATGAACTGCATCACGGCCTGTCGCGGGTGCAACGGCCGCAAGGGCAACCGCACCCTCCACGAGCTGGGCTGGTCCCTGTATTACCTGCCTTACGTGCCCAGCCTGCACGAGGACATGATCCTGCGGGGACGACGCATCCTGGCCGACCAGATGGAGTTCCTGCTGGCCAGTGTGCCGGCCCACAGCCGGCTGCGACAGAACTGAGTCAATTGCGCGTCACTGTGCGTGCACGCAACACCCCGGCCAGCCGGGCTTCGGCTCAACGGGCTGAGAGGCCGTCGAATGTCGTGGCCATGACCCAGTCGATCACCTGGTCGTCCGGGTGCCCGCCGGCCTTCAGCACCGCCAAGACCGGGTCACACGCCCGTGCGAACAAGGTGTACAGCACCACCTCGGGCGGCACTTTGGGGCTCAGGGCCCCGTCGGCCTGGGCGGCCAGGATCCAGCTGCTGAGGCGTTCGCTGACGCCCATCAACAGCGTCATGTAATCCATGTCGGCCATCAGGGCTGCGCGCAGGCTGGAGTTCTGAGAAGGCAGCGACGGCATCTCGCCAGCCAGCTGCACCGTCATCGTCCAGTGCACCACGGCCTTGAGCCGGCCCAGCGCATCCAGCCCATCCCTCGCTGCGATGCGATCCAACTCCACCTCGGCGCGCCCCAGCAGGCGCTTCATGGCCGCGGCAGCCAGCGCTTCCTTGGAGTCGAAGTGCTTGTAGAGGCTGGCCTTGGCGATGCCGACCTCGCCGGCCACTTCGTCCATGGTCATCAGATCGAAGCCCTTGCCCGCCAGGAGGCGGTTCACTGCATCGACGATCGCGTCTTCGCGCGCCTGCCGCACCTGCTGACTGAAAGGAAGTCTGGCCATGACGCGATTGTAGGGAGAGCCGCTCAGGCTCGCCGGGGCCCCGGGATGCCTCGGTCGATTCGGTAGCGCGCCTGGGTGCGCAAGCGCGCATCCGGGCGAACCGGGTGCGGGGTGCCACGGAACTCGACATCGATGTGCGAGGGCGTGACGTCGAGCACCACATACCCGCGCTGGTCGGCACGGGCGTGCAGCATGTCAGGGTTGCCGGACTTGATCCACGAGGTGACCACCTCGCTGAGCCCCTTGCTCGACACCGAGGTGGCCACGATCTCGCTGGCCAGCACGGGCGAAGTCAGGTCTTCGGGATGCAGGCGCAACTGCGCGGCCACATGTCGGTGCACGTCCCCGCCCAGGCAGACCACATCGGGCACGCGGGGCTGCGCAATGGCCTGCATCAGCCGCTCGCGGGCACCGGGAAAGGCGTCCCAGCCGTCGCCGTAGACGACACGGCCGAAGGGCGCACGCAGGGTGCCGGGGCTGACCTGGGTGGACTGCACGACGAACTTCCAGGCCGCCATGCTGGAAGCCAGTTCCCAGCCCAGCCAGCTTTCCTGGGCCGCACCCAGCATCTGCCGGGCCGGCTCGGCCAGCTCAGGGCAATCGCGCAGCAGCTTGCCGTTGAAGAGCTGCTGGGTCAGGCGCCGGCATGGAGAGGGGTCGCGGTGCTGGCGCGTGTCCACGGTCCAGAACGTGGCCAGCCGGCCCCAGTCGTAACGGGCCTGCATCAGCATGCGAGGCCCGTTCGGCGCGCGAGACGGCGAGATCGGCAGGTGTTCGAAGTAGGCACGGTAGGCCGCTGCCCGCACGGCCAGGAAGGCCTGCACGTCGTCGTCGTCCATGTCCGCGTCGTGGTCGCCGGTGTAGTCGTTGACCACTTCGTTGTCATCCCAGGTCAGCAGCCAGGGGTGGGCGGCATGGCAGGCACGCAGGTCGGCATCCAGCTTGTAGCTGGCGTGGTGAATACGGTAGTCGGCCAGCGTGTGGCGTTCATGCCGATCCGGAAACCGGTGCGGATGCCGGCGCACGCGGTTGTAAGACGGCACCTCGGTCGTGTAGATGTAGTCGCCCACGAAGACGACGAGATCGACATCGGCCGCCGCGATCTCGCGGTGCACCGTGAAGTACCCTGCCTCGTAGTGCTGACAGGATGCCAGCGCCACACGCATGCGCGTCGGTTGAGACTCGGCCGCCGGCGCCGTGCGCGTGCGCCCCACCGGGCTGGTCTGGCCACCGGCCTCGAACCGGTAATGGTAGGTCTGGCCGGGCAACAGGCCCGTGACATCGACATGCACGCTGTGGGCCGCCTCTGGGGTCGCGCGCACCTCGCCGGAGGCCACGATGCGCTCGAAACGGGCATCGCGTGCCACCGTCCAGCGCACCGGCACGGCTGCCGCCGGCATGCCGCCATCGGCCCGCAGCGGTCGCGGGGCCAGACGGGTCCAGATGACCACGGAGGACGGCTGCACCTCCCCGCTGGCCACCCCCAGTGTGAACACCTCTCCCGACGCCAGCCAGTCGGGGGCATCGGGGGACTGCGCCCGGACGGGTGGCGCAAAGAGCTGCTGCCAGGCAAGGGCCGCGGCCATGCGGCTGGCAAGGAGTAACAGTTGTCGGCGTTGCATGAAGCCGCCGATTATGCGGCGGGGTTTTCCCGAAGACTCGCGCCCGGGATGCGAGGCGGGCACAATGGGACACAGACTCGAAGGAGAACGCATGCCGACTCGCCCCGCCGATGCCTCCGATGGCAGCTCGCCTGGCGCCACCGACCGACTGCACCCCTTTGCTGGCCTGGGCGCCGGCCTCGACTTCCTCCAGGACTGGATGAAGGCGGCGGGCAGTGCCTTGCCTCATCTCCAGAACGCTGCAGGTGCGGCCGCGCCCGGCATGTCGGCCTGGACGCTCCCCACGCTGGACCCGGAGGAACTGGACAAGCGCATCCAGGACCTCAAGACCGTGCAGTTCTGGCTGGAGCAGAACGCCAGGATGATCGGCATGACGATCCAGGGGCTCGAGGTCCAGCGCATGACGCTGACCACGCTCAAGGGCATGAACGTGTCGATGGACGCGGTGCGCGACGCGCTGAAGGCCCGCACCACTGCGGCCGGGTTCGGCGGCACACCGGACGCTGCCGACCGCACGCCGGAAGGCCCGGCCCCCACCCCCGACTGGATGGCGCGGGCCAGGGCGTCGGCCGACCTCGGCACCGCCCGAGCCGAAGCGGCGCCCCGCCCGGAGGCGCCGCCGGAACCGGCTGCGGCGCCGCCCGCAGCCGAGGCCGGCCAGCCCGGCGAAGCCCCCCCGGCCGACCTGATCAATCCGATGCGCTGGTGGGACACGCTCACGCAGCAGTTCACGCACCTGGCCAACCAGGCTGCCGCCACGGCAGCCACTGCGGCGGCGCAGATGCCCGCCGCAGGTTCGCCAGCCAAAGGCAAGGCGGCGACCCATCACCAGAGCCCGGCAGCGGCTACCGGCCCCGCCGGACGCGCCGGCACCACGCGGCGGGCGGCCGCCGCCCCCACGGGCAGTGACAAGGGCGCAGCACCGGCCCGCAAACGGACCTCGGGCGCGGCGTCGGGCACCGCCCGCCCGGCCAGCCGGCGCCGCACCGACCCCCAGGCCGACTGAGCACGCCATGTCTTCCGTTCCCTTGCGCTTTCTGCACGCGCATGCCACGCACCCGCATCCCGAGCTCGCGCTCGAGATCGCGTGGGCCCAGCTTGCCTCGCAGGGCGCCACCACCATGGAAGCCAGCATCGGGTGGTGCTACCTGACGGAGGCCTACTCTGACCACGCCGAAGCCGTGCTCGACAGCCTGCGCGCCCGTCTGCCCGGCGTCGCGTGGGTGGGGGGCGTCGGCGTGGGCGTCCTGGCCAGCGGGGTCGAATACATCGACGAGCCTGCGCTGGTGGCGATGGTGTCGAACCTGCCTGCAGACAGCTTCCGCATCTTCCATGGACGACAGCCGCTGCCGGGCCCGACCGAGCGCCTGCTGCCTGACGCCACCGGCTGGCGCGCCCACACGGCGCAGGTGCACGCCGATGCCCGCACGGCCGACCTGTGCGACCTGCTGAGCGAGCTGGCCGAGCGCACGGACACCGGTTACCTGTTCGGCGGACTGAGCACCGGCAGACAGCACGCCCTGCACCTGGCCTTCGACCCCCGTGAAGGGGGCGAACTCGGCGTGTGGGAAGGGGGCGTCTCCGGCGTCGCGTTCGACGCCCGCATCGACCTCGTCTCGCGGGTCACCCAAGGCTGTGAGCCCATCGGCCCGCGGCGCGAAGTGACCTCGTCGGACCGCAACCTGGTCTACACCCTGGACGGCGAGCCCGCCCTGACCTGCCTGCTCCGGGACCTGGGCGTCACGGCGCCGGTGGGCGGGCCGGACTGGCAGCGCGAAGCCCTGCCTCGCATGCGCGCGACCCTGGTCGGGTTGACGGATGCCGACTCCGACCTGATGCAGCACGGGCAACACTTCGGGGCTGACACCCGGGTGCGCCATCTGGTTGGCCTCGACCCGGCCCGCCATGGCGTGGCGGTGAGCGACTGGGTGGAGCCCGGCATGCAGCTCGCCTTCTGCCAGCGGCACGTGCAGGCGGCGCGCCAGGATCTGGTGCGCGCATGCGCAGAGGTGCGGGAGGAATTCGACCCGCTGGAACACCCCGGACGCCGGATGCTGGGCGCGGTCTACATCAGCTGCTCGGGCCGCGGCGGGCCGCACTTCGGCGGGCCTCATGCCGAGATGGAGATCGTCCGGCACGCGCTGGGCGACATCCCGCTCGTCGGCTTCTTTGCCGGCGGCGAAATCGCCCGCCGGCACCTGTACGGCTACACCGGCGTGCTCACGGTGTTCGGCGGCTGAGGCCCCACCCTAGGGGGATACCCACCTGACCAAAGGTGCAGGACACTCCTTGGGTCGTTGTCGCCTGCCATGGCCTGTTCGCGCATGGTCCCGCCCAGGAGCCGTCCATGATCGCACGCCCTCTGGCGCCTCGCGCGCCCATTCCCTTTGCCACCCCGGACCGCGCCGTGAGCACCCCGTCGCTCACCACCCGCATGGCGCCCGCCGCCAGCGGCCTGCCGCGGCGCTCGCCGGTGCAAGTGCCGCAGGCGCCTGAACCCAGCATGCACGACGGCGCAACCGTGACCGCCCGCTTCACGGGGCAGGGGCGGCTCAGCGTGCGGTCCAGCGTGTCGGGACGCCACTACCGCTTTTCTGGCCACGGTGACACCCAGGCCGTCGACACCCGCGACGTCATGATGCTGCGCCGGATGCCGGACCTGCACGTCGGCTGACGCCGCACCGGGCGCTCAGCCCGGCTGCTCACGCACCTCGGCCAGGCGCTGGCGCGCGTGGTAAAGCGTTTCGATCGTGATGCGCCGCACCTCGAGCTTGCTGTGCTCGATGTGGGCGCGCAGCAGGCGCTGCGCCTCGTCGGCGCGGCGGCGGGTGATGGCCCTCAGGATGGTCGCATGTTCGTTGTAGGTGGCCTCGACGCGCTGCGGCTTGGTGAAGTCCAGCCGGCGGATGATCCGGATGCGCTCGGTGATGTCGGCATGCACCCGGGTCATCTCGTCGTTGCCGGTGGCGCGCACGAGGGCTGCGTGAAAGGCCTCGTCCAGCCGATCGACCGTCAGGAAGGCCTGCGCGCGCTCGCCTGGCGGGATCAACCACACCGCCGCCAGCTCATCGAGCACGGGCCGCACTTCGGCCTCGCACAGGCGCGCCACCGCATGCGTTTCCAGCAGGATGCGCAGGTCGTAGAGCTGGTCGAATGCATCGAAATCCAGCGGGGCCACTTGCCAGCCGCTTTTGGGAAACACCAGCAGAAAGCCCTCGCGCTGAAGCCGCTGGAGGGCCTGCCGCAACGGCGTCCGGCTGACCTGCACCTGGTTGGCCAGATCGCTTTCTGAGAAGCGGTCGCCGGGCAGCAGCACGAAATCGAAGATGAGCTGCTTGATCTGAGCGTACACGCGCTCGGCCAGCGTCGTGGCAGGCAAGGCGGTGGGCGGCAGAACCGGCGAGGAAGAGGCGACCAGCTTCATGAACGAGGTGCGGGCAATGCGTCAGGGGACGTCCAGGGGATCATGCTGACATGGGCGGAGACAATGCGCCATCCCTCGGAAAGGCGCACCCAGGTCTGCGACTGAAAACCGCGCAAGGGGGTGTCGCTGCGCACGAATTCGCACAGGGCCACTGCCATGTCCGGGCCGAAGGCCGTGATGCGCACATTCTCCAGCCTGCGGGTGAAATCCGGCGCCGGCACACTCGCGCGGTAGGCCACCAGGGCGTCGTGGCCCCACTGGCGGTCGGCAATGCCATACCGCGTGACGCGCGGATCGTGCCAGAAGAAGGCATTGAGCGCCGCCACGTCGTTGCCCATCAACGCCGCTTCATAGGCCAGAAACAGCTGCGTGACTTCCTGCACCACATCGGGTGCGTCGATCTGGCGGGGAGGCAGCGTCATGCGCCCTCCCCGTCCTTCGGCAGCGCTGCACGGTGCGCCATGTAGGCCCGCCAGCCGCCGAAGTGGCTGATGTCCTCGGCCCCGTTCAGGCCGCAGGGCTCGCAGATGAAGCCCTTGACCCACCGGCCATCGGCCAGCTCGACCGAACCCAGACCCAGCGGCGGCGGGATGAGGGCGAGGAAGGAGCCCACCGCCGACAGGGGCACGGCATACACCTCGACGTCGATGGCGTGTCCGGTGTCCGGGCCGGCGTCATCGGGCACGCGGGCCAGGCCCGGCTTGGGGGGCACCGTGCCTGGCAGCGCATGCAGACGGTAGCGGGGCGCCGTCCGGGTGGCTTCGATCAGGCGTGCGCGGCGCTCGGTGAGCTGGCCGTGCAGCGGCATGCCACGGAGGTGGGCGCCCACCACGGCCAGGGCCATCACCGGCTCGCCGGCGGGCAGGGTCGGCAAGGGCCAGGCCCACTCGGCGGGGCCGGGCTGCGTGCGCGTGCAGCCCAGCTGGGTGACCGCCCCCTGGCGTTGCAGGGTGCGCTGCCACTGCACGCCCAGGTCGAGCAAGGCCGCGTCGCTGCCGCCCGGCGCAATCAGGGTGATGCCGAACGGCATGCCCGCGGGGGTGAAGCCCGCAGGCAGGGCCAGTGCGGCCAGCCCCAGCAGGTTGACGAAGTTCGTGTAAGTGCCCAGCTGGCTGTTGCGCCCCACGGGGTCGGCGGCCACGCTGTCCAGCGTCGGGTGGGTGGGTGCGGTCGGCACCATCAGCACGTCGATGGCCTCCCAGGTGGCGCGCGTGTGCACGGCCAGTTCACGCAGGCGGTACAACGCCTGGAAGGTGGCCACGGCATCGTGGCGGCTCGACTGCTCGATGATGCCGCGCACCACCGGGTTCATCTCGTCGGCGTGGCCCGCCATGAAGGCCGCGATCGCCGCATGGCGCTCGGCCACCCACGGGCCCTCGTACAGCATGCGGGCCACATCGAAGAAGGGCTGGAGGTCGACCTCGACCCGGGTCACGGGCCAGGGCTGTCCGTCGGCCTCCTGCAGGGCTGACCAGTGTGCGCACGCAGCATCGAAGCAGGCGGCGTACTCGACATCGCCGAAGAACTCCGGACGGGCCGGGATGCCGACACGCAGGGCGCGCGGCAGCTGGGGAGGCTGGAGCGTGACGCTCTGAAAGACTGGCTCATCGGGTGAGCGCCCTTCCACGACCGCCAGCACGCGCGCCGCATCCGGCGCCGTGTGCGTGAACACGGACACCACATCCAGCGTACGGCAGGCCGGCAGCACGCCCCGCATGGGCACCCACCCCGGCGTGGGCTTGAGGCCGACGAGGTTGTTGAAGCCGGCGGGCACGCGGCCCGAGCCCGCCGTGTCGGTTCCCAGAGAAAAGGCGGCCTCGCCCCGCGCCACCACCACGGCCGAGCCCGAGCTCGATCCGCCTGACACGTGGTCGGCACTGAAGGTGCTGCTCGGGATGCCGTAGGGTGTGCGCGTGCCCACCAGGCCTGTGGCGAACTGGTCCAGGTTGGTCTTGCCGATGACGATGGCCCCGGCTGCCTGAAGACGCTGCACGATCTCGGCGCTGCGCTCGGGGTGGAAGGCGAAGGCCGGGCAGGCCGCCGTGGTGGGCAGACCGGCCACGTCGATGTTGTCCTTCACGGCAAACGGCACGCCGTACAGCGGCAGGGTGTCGGGCGAGGCGCCTTCCAGACGCGCCAGCTCGGCCTGAAGAAAGGCGTCATCGGCCCGGGTGATCCACGCCGGATCGGACGACGCGGGCACGGCGGCCCAGCGGGCCTGGATGGCGGCCACGACACGCGCCGGTGTCAGGCTGCCATCGCGGTAGGCGGCCAGCAGGCCCGCCACCGTGGGCGGGATCTCGGTGGAGACAAGAGAGGGCTTCGAACTCATGGATGAAGGCAGATTGCCGGAAAAGTCGTTCGCGATGAGGGGGACAAGGTGATCTGGCTCAGGGTATGAGCCGGTCGGCGCCGAGTGCACCGAGCAGCGCCGCACTGGGCGCCGTCCAACCGACGATGGCGCCCTGTGCGCGCACCATCTCGAGCGTGGCGGCCTTGAACTCGGGGAAATAGCTTTCGGTGCCGTCCTCGATCAGCAGGCAATCGAAGCCGCGGTCATTGGCCTCGCGCATCGTGGTCTGCACGCACACCTCGGTGGTGACGCCCATGATGACGAGCTGCGTGATGCCCCGCTCAGCCAGCACCTCGCCCAGCGGCGTCGCGTAGAACGCGCCCTTGCCCGGCTTGTCGATGACGACCTCGCCATCGAGGGGGGTCAGCTCCGGGATGATCGCGTGCCCGGGCTCACCGTGGATCAGGACGCGGCCCATGGGGCCGGTGTCGCCGATGCGCAGGCTGGGCTGACCGCGCAGGCGCTTGGCCGGTGGGCAGTCGGACAGATCGGGCGCGTGGCCTTCGCGGGTGTGCACGACCAGCCCGCCAGCCGCCCGCCACGCGCGCAGCACCCGCTGGACGGTGGGCACGATGGCCTGCAGGCGGGTCACGTCGTTGCCCAGGCTGGCGCCGAAGCCGCCCGGCTCGACGAAGTCGCGCTGCATGTCGATGATGACGAGCGCGGCCCGCGGCAGGTCGAGGGCGAACGCAAAGGGCTGGGCGTCGAGGGGCGAGGTCATGCGGCCTCCTGTTCGGTGGCGTGTTCGGCGTGGTGGTGGCCGCCCATGAAGCTGCCCAGCACGTGGCGATCGGCTTCGGCGGCAGAGCAGGCGTGCACCAGTCGTCCTTCGCTCATCACCACGATGCGGTCGGCCAGCTTGAGCAACTCGTCCAGGTCTTCGCTGACCAGCAGCACCGCCCCGCCGCGGTTGCGCACGGCCATGATGCGGGCGTGGATCTCGTGCACCGCGGCGAAGTCCAGGCCGAACACCGGGTTGGAGACCAGCAGCACGTCGACCTGGCCGTCGAGCTCGCGGGCCAGCACCGCGCGCTGGACGTTGCCGCCGGACAGCGATCGGATCGGGGCGTTCTCGCCCTGCGTCTTGACCTTGTAGGCCTGGATCAACGCCCGCGCCTGCTCACGCAGCACCCCGCCGTGCAGCCAGCCGAATCGGGCTGCGGGCGCCTGATCGAAGCGGCGCAGACCCATGTTGAGGGCCACGCTCAGGTCGCCCACGCAGGCATTGCGCAGCGGCTCCTCCGGCAGGCTGCGCACGTGCAGGCGCTGGTTCTGTTCACGCCGCGCGTCGTAGCGCTCGCCGGCCAGCCGCACCGTGCCCGATTCGCGGTCCCGCTGCCCCACCAGCGCCTCCATCAGCTCGCGCTGGCCGTTGCCCGACACGCCGGCGATGCCGACGATCTCGCCCGCGCGCACGGTCAGTGACAGCCCGTGCACCGCGCGCTCGCCACGGTCACCGGCCACGCACAGGCCCTCGACCTCCAGGCGCACCGGGCCTTGGGGCAGCGCTTCGCGTGTCAGCGCCTCGGCCTGGGCCACGGCCCCGGCAGGCGCGCCAGCGGCAGCGGTCAGGCCCATCATCTCGGCGCCCAGCAAGGCCGGCGTCGTCTGCGCCACGCGGTGGCTGCCCATGAGCTTGCCCCTGCGCAGCACGCTCACGTCGTCGGCCACCTCCATCACCTCGCGGAACTTGTGCGAGATCATGATGACGCTGACCTCGCCGGCATGGGCGCGGTCGCGCAGCGCGCCCAGCACCTCGTCCGCCTCCTGCGGCGTCAGCACCGACGTGGGTTCGTCCAGGATGAGCAGGCGCGGTTTGAGGAAGAGCTGCTTGAGGATCTCGAGCTTCTGCTTCTCGCCAGCCGAGAGGTCCATGGGGCGGGCATCCAGGTC
Source organism: uncultured Aquabacterium sp. (assembly GCF_913773725.1). Lineage (GTDB taxonomy): Bacteria > Pseudomonadota > Gammaproteobacteria > Burkholderiales > Burkholderiaceae_C > Aquabacterium. The sequence goes on from NZ_CAJYGK010000034.1 coordinate 86,496, forward strand.
AAGTCGGAACGGCGTGGTGGCCATGAAGGCCTCGAGCTCGGCACGCACGCGCTTCCACGGCACGACTGCCGGCAAGGCGCCCCGGGCCAGCAGCAGGTTCTCGGCCACCGTCATGCCGGGCACCACGGTGAAGTGCTGGTAGACCATGCCGATGCCCAGTTCCCGCGCCACCACGGGCGAGGTGATGGCGCGCTCGCGGCCGTCGATCAGCACGGCACCGTCGTCGGGCTGGTGGTAGCCCACAATGGCCTTGACCAGCGTGCTCTTGCCCGCGCCGTTTTCGCCCAACAGGGCGTGCACGGTGCCCGGCCGCACCTCGATGTCGACGTGGTCGAGCGCCGTGAATGCGCCGAAACGCTTGGTGAGCTGGTAGGTGGAGAGGGCCAGCGCACCGGAGCGCGGCGGGATGGGGTCGAGCGGGGCGGTCATGGCTCAGGCGACCTTGGCCGGCGTGGGCACCGAAGCGGCCACCAGGGGCAGGCCCTGCAGCGCCCGGATCACCGCCTTCGAATCGGTGTAGGCGCCGAACACACCGCCTTGCATCCGGATCATCGAGAAGGCCGCGGCGTGGTTGCCCGGGTCGGTCGCGCCGGTGCAGTCGGTCAGCATCACGCATTCGAAGCCACGATCATTGGCCTCGCGCATCGTCGTGTGCACGCACACGTCGGTCGTGATGCCCGTCAGGATCAGGTTCTCGATGCCGCGCGTGCGCAGGATCAGCTCGAGGTCGGTCGCGCAGAAGCTGCCCTTGCCCGGCTTGTCGATGATAGGCTCGCCGTCGATCGGATACAGCTCGGGAATGATGTCCCAGCCCGGCTCGCCCCGGACCAGGATGCGCCCGCACGGGCCCATGTCACCGATGCCCACGCCGTTGGTGCCGATCTGGCGCGAGCGCCAGCGCTTGTTGGCCGGCAGGTCACTCAGATCGGGCCTGTGGCCTTCGCGGGTGTGGATCACGTGCATGCCCACGCGGCGGGCTTCGGCCAGCAGCGCCTTGATCGGCTCGATCGGAGCGCGCGTGGCACTGATGTCGTAGCCCATCTTGTCGACGTAGCCGCCCACGCCGCAGAAGTCAGTCTGCATGTCGATGATGACGAGCGCGGTGTTTGCCGGGCGCAGGTCGCCGTTGTAGGGCCAGGCATAAGGCTGGGCTTCGACGTACAGGGGGGTGAGGGGCGTGCTCATGCGGCATCCTTCAGGTCAGACTGGGCCACGGCCGGCGTGGACGAGGTCAGCAGGTTCGGTTCGGCCCCGCGGTGGGTGCGCTCAGGGGGGGCGAAGCCACAGGACGTGCCGTCGGTGTGGACCACCTCGTCCTCCCACGGCAGGCGCGCCCGCCCGGCCACCATGTCCTGCATGAAGGTGTAGGGGCAGTCCTGCGCGCCGCCGCGCACGGCCACATAGCCGCGGTGGAAGAACTGGTAGGGGTTGTTCTCGACGCCCCAGTGCCGCCGCGCCTCGCGCACCAGATCGGCCCGCACCTCGGCACACACGATTTCATCGGGGCGACCGCCCCCCTGGGCCATCACCGTGCCGTCGAAGTTGCACACCATGGCCTCGCCCATCGAATCGAAGGTGCCATCGCTGCCGCACAGGCACACGCTGGCCGTGACCATCAGGTTCTGGAAGGCATTGGCCTGGTTGGTGATCTGCCAGGCATGGCGAATGGGCGCGGTGTAGCCTGCGGTACGGATCATCACTTCCGCGCCCTGGTAGGCACATTCGCGCGCCATCTCGGGAAACATGCCGTCGTGGCAGATGATGAGCGCCAGCTTCACGCCCCTCGGGCCGGTGATCACCGGGATGCCCATGTTGCCCGGCTCCCAGGGCTCGACCGGTACCCACGGGTGGTACTTGCGATAGTAGAGCTTCAGCTCGCCCTGGTCGTCGATGACGAGCCCCGTGTTGTACGGGTTGCCGCCGGGGTTCTTCTCCATGATCGAGAAGCAGCCCCAGATGCGGTGCTGCAGGCAGGCCGCCTTGAACGCGGCGACCTCGGGCCCGTCGAGCGTCACCATCAGATCCTCGGCGGTGTTCATGGACAGGCCGTGCAAGGCGTACTCCGGGAACACAACGAGGTCCATGCCGGCATAGCTGCGGCGCGCCTTGCCCACCATCTCGACGATGCGATCGGTCTGCGCGGCCAGCTGCGCAGGCGTGTCGACCACCGGCAACTGCAGCTGAACCAGCCCGATCACCATGCCGTTGGGCGACTTGTTCAGGCCACTGAGTCCACTCATGGGTTCGTCCTTTCTCTGTGTGCAGCGGTCATGCGCGGGCGTTCAGCGCGACACCCCCAGTTCGGCCGGGGCGCCCTGCACGGCCCGCTTCGGGCTGCAGGTCCACACCAGAATGGCCAGGGTCAGCGCGTAAGGCACCGCGTTGAAAAGGTGATAGCCCCAGCTGACGCCGACCGACTGCAAGGCCGGGCCGAGCGCGCCTGCCCCGCCGAACAGCAATGCGGCTCCCAGGCAAGCCACGGGGCGCCACCGGGCAAAGATCACCAGGGCCACGGCGATCAGACCCTGGCCGCTCGACAGCCCCTCGTTCCAGCTGCCCGGGTAGTACAGCGACAGCGACGCGCCACCCAGGCCGGCCACGAAGCCGCCCGCCATCGTGGCCAGCACGCGCACGGTGTTCACCGAGTAGCCCAGGGCCCGCGCCGCGTCGCTGCTGTCGCCGGCCATGCGCACGATCAGGCCCCAGCGCGTGTTGGCCAGCGCCCAGGCCATCAGCACGGCCAGCACCACCCCGATGGGGAACAGCGCATTGATGCGCAAGGCCGCCTGGACCGCCGGCGCGTCGATCCAGTCGCCGAGCGACAGCGCCGGGATCTGCGCGGCCTGCGGCTGGATCAGCGGCTTGCCCAGGTAGAACGCCAGCCCTGCGCCCAGCAGCATCAGCGCGATGCCCGTGGCGATGTCGTTGACGCGCGGCAGCGAGCACAACAGCCCGTGCAGCATGGCCAGCAGCGCCCCCACCACCCCGGCCAGCAGCACACCGGCCCAGGCCGAGCCCGTGAGGTAGCTGCCCCCGAAGGCGGCCATGGCCGACAGCACCAGCACGCCTTCGAGGCCGAGGTTGATGCGCCCGGACTTCTCGGTCAGGCACTCCCCCAGGCTGACGAACAGAAAGGGCGTGCCGACGCGGATGGCCCCGCCCAGCACGGCCAGGGCCACATCGCCCCACATTGCAGCGTCGCTCATGCGGCCTCCTTGCGCGCGGCCCGCAGGGCCGCCTGTTCCCGGGCGAGCCGTGCCCGGCTGGTTTCATGGGGCGTCTGTCGGTCCCGCACCGCGTCCCGCTCGCTCACCCATTGAGCCAGCCTTCCGCGCAGCGCCTCGCAGGCCAGGATCAGCACGAAGGCAAAGCCCTGCAGCACCAGCACCGAGGCATCGGGCAGATCGAGCCGGCGCTGCAGCAGGCTGCCCGCCGCCCCGAAGCCGCCGAACAGGATGGCCACCGGGATGACGGCAAACGGGTTGTGCCGGGCCACGAAGGACACCAGGATGCCGGTGTAGCCCAGCCCGACAATCAGGGAGGCATTGGCCGAGGTGTGCACGGCGGCCACCTCGATGCCGCCCGCCAGGCCGGCACAGGCACCGCCCAGCGCACAGGCGGTGATGACGATGGTGTGGCTCGGCAGCCCTACCAGGCGGGCCGCCCGTGCATTGCCGCCCACCACCCGGGTGGCAAAGCCGTGCGTGCTGCCAAACAGCCACAGGCCCGCGACCACGCAGGCCACCGCCCCCCACACCAGACCCCAATGCACATCCTGCCCGGGCAACGGGCCCAACAGCAGGACCGGATCCAGCGGCAGCGTGGACGGCTTGTTGAGGCTGGCCGGATCCCGCATCGGCCCTTCCACGACATGCTTGAAGACGCCGATGGCAAGGTAGGCCATCAGCAGAGAGGCAATGGTTTCATTCACACCGCGAAACTGGCGCAGAATCCCCACCAGCGCGATCCACGCCGCGCCCGCCACGGCGCTGGCGAGCAACACCAGCACCGTGCCCGTCACGCCCGCAGGTGGCGCAAACCAGTAAGGCAGCCCCGCGCAAGCCAGACCACCGAGCACGAGCGCGCCCTCCCCGCCGATCACCATCAGCCCGGCGCGCTGCGGAATGGCCACGCACAGTGCCGTCAGCATCAACGGCGCGGCGCGCTGCAAGGTGTTCTGCCACGAGAACGCGTCACCGAAGGCGCCCTTGAACAGCAGCACCCAGGTCTCGGTGGGGCTGGTGCCACCCAGCCAGACGAAGCCGCCGAACAGCAGCACGGCGCCAGCCAGCGCCAGCAGCGGCAGCACCACACTGTCGAAGAGGTTGAGCAAGCGGTCTCGCATCGTCGTGGCCCTTGATCCCGGTAACGGAGTGGCTGGTTGTCTGCCGATCAGGCTCAATCGGCGAGCCTGACCGGACAGAGCGGGTCGATCAGATCTTGCCGATCACCCCCTCGACGAGGTAGTTCATGCCTTCCAGCGCCACGTCGGTCTGCTTCATCACCGAGCCCTTGGGCACGACCACCTTGCCGGTGTTGTCCTTGATCTCGCCGGTGAAGATCTCGAACTCGTCCTTCAGCATCGCGGCCTTGATGGCGTCGGCCTGCTTGCGCGCGCCTTCCGGCACCATCGCGCCATAGGGTGAGGTCTTCACGAAGCCTTCCTTCAGGCCTCCCCGCAGGAAGTTCGGATGGGGCTTGCCGGTGCGCGCGGCTTCGACGATCTGCTTGTAAGGCGTGATCCAGTTCCACTCGGCGCCGGTCAGATAGGCATTGGGCGCCAGCTTGGCCTGGCTGGCGTGGTAGCCGCACACGAACTTGCCGCGCTTGGCAGCGGTCTCGACGATGACCTTGGGGCCGTCGACGTGCATGGTGAACACATCCACCCCCTGATCGGCCAGGCTGTTGGTGGCTTCGGCCTCCTTGACGGGCATGGACCAGTCACCCGTGAAGATGACCGAGCAGGTGATGGCCGGGTTGACCGAACGCGCGCCCAGCGTGAAGGCGTTGATGTTGCGCAGCACCTGCGGGATGGGCTTGGCCGCGATGAAGCCGATCTTCTTCGACTTTGTCATGTGGCCGGCGATCACGCCGTTCAGGTACTGGCATTCGTCGATGTAGCCAAAGAAGCTGCCCACGGTCTTGGGGTGCTTGGCCGCATCCCACAGGCCCCCGCAATGCGCGAAGCGCACGTCGGGGTTCTTCTTGGCCACCTCGAGGATGTGCGGGTTGAAGTAGCCGAAGGAGGTCGGGAACAGCAGCGTGGCACCGTCCTGCGAGATCATGCCCTGCATGGTCTTCTGCACCGACTGGGTCTCGGGCACGTTCTCTTCACCGACCATCTTGATGCCAGGCATGGCCTTGATCGCCATGGCCGCTTCGTAGTGCGACTGGTTGTAGCCGAAGTCGTCCTTGGGGCCGACGTAGATCATGCCGATCACCAGCGGCTTCTGCGCCAGCGCGAGCCCGGACAGCCCGCCCAGGGCGAGACCCGCCCCCGAGGCACCCACGCCTTTGATCCACGAACGCCGGCTCCATTGATCCAGTGACATGCACATCTCCTTGCACCAACACGTTGAAGACCACCACCTGATCCGACGGCCTGCACCACGCAAGGCCATCGCCTGAATCTGATCACTTCAGGTGATGCACCGACTTGTATACAAGCAGCGTTCATGCCACCCCGAGTTGGGGCGAACGCGACCTGCCAGCCCAGGCGCTACACCGCCAGGGGCCCGTGGACTGTCCCGACGCCGACGTTCGGCGCGGAATCACCCGAAGGTGATTCCCCAATCGCGTGCGCAGGCACCGCTTCCTAGACTGCAGCACCCCAACGACACACACAGGAGTCCACCATGCGCCCCATGATCCGTCTTGCCGCGCTGTCGGCATGTGTGCTGCCCCTGGCAGCGTCCGCCGGTTACTTCCAATGGGAAGCCGTCGAACTGCCCGCCAGCACCGGCGCCTCGTGCGGCAACGGCTCGCCCTACCGCTTCTTCGTCAACCGCACGCCGTTCACGACCAAGACCGTCGTGATCTTCGAAGGCGGCGGCGCCTGCTGGGATCAGAACGCGTGCGCAGGCAAGGGCGAGGGCCCGCTGGGTCTGTCCATCCTGTCGGCCTCCAACCCCAACGGGGTGCCTGCCGACTACATGACCAACATCTTCAGCATCCTGAACGGCGGGCTCTCCGGTGTGGCGCTGGGGGGGCTGATCACCCCGTTCTCGGCGCGCCTGCACCCGCTGCAATCGGTGCAGACGCAGAGCTGGAACATCGTCTATGCCCCTTATTGCACGGGTGACGTGCACACGGGCAACAAGGTCACCGTCTACAACGACGCCGATACCAGCACGCCGCGCACCCAGTACCACCGCGGCAGTGTCAACGGCTACGCCATGGCCCAGTGGCTGGGCAAGAATTTCAAGCAGCCCGAGCGGCTGCTGGTGACGGGCTTCTCGGCGGGCGGCGCGGGCGCCACGGCCAACTATGGCTGGGTGCGCCTGGCCATGAACCCGAAGAAGTCGGCGCTGCTGGCCGACTCGGGTCCGCTGTTCCAGGTGAACCGCACGGACAGCCCCGAGGTCTCGCCCTCGGTCCGGCTGCACAACAAGATCCGCGACGTGTGGGGACTGGATGGCGAGCAGGGCCTGGTCACCAAGCTGCTGACGCTGTACCCGAACGCGGGCACGGCCGAGAACCTGGGCTCGCTCAGCACCGGCCTGGCCAAGATCTTTCCGCAGGACCGGCTGAACTTCAGCACGCTGCAGCGTGACGGCATCTACTCGGCGTTCTCCTACACCTCTTTCTACCCGGAGATTGCCGCCGCGCCGTCCGGCGTTCCGCGCGACACGCTGCTCAACCAGAAGTGGACGCTCGAGGTCAACAAGTGGGTGGACGCCATGAAGCCCTATCCGAACGTGGGCTACTACGTGCCCTATCAGCGTGACCTGCTGAAGTCGCACACGCTGACCACACTGACCTTTGCCGGCACGGCCATCAAGGAAGCCAACATCAGCAGCCTGAAAGTGGTGGTGGACGATCTGATCGATGGCAAGGGCACCCCCATCCGCGCGGTGGAGACCCAGAAAAACCCCCAGAACACGCTGACGCCGGGCGTGCTTGACTGGTTGCTGCAGCCGATCTACGGCCTGCTGGGCCTGTGACCTCACGGGGCCGGCAAGGGAAAAGCCGGCCCCTCGCTCCGGGGGAAGGCCCCTTTGGCAATGGGCGTGCCTTGACACAGGGCGGCTGCAATGCGCTATAAATGCGCCAGATTCGAACGACCGTTTCAAAAGACCGTTCGACAGCCCCCTGACACGACGAGGTGACGACCAATGCCGCAGTACAAGACGCCCTTGCGCGACATGCGCTTCCTGCTCAACGAAGTCTTCGACTACGAAGGGCACTACAAGAGCCTGCCGAACGGGGAAGAAGCCACCCCCGACATGGTGGACGCCATTCTCGAAGGCTGCGCCACCTTTTGCGAAGAGGTGCTGGCTCCGCTGAACCTGCCGGGCGACCTGGAAGGTTGCACGCTCAAGGACGGCGAAGTCACCACGCCCAAGGGCTTCAAGGAAGCCTATGCCGAGTACGTGGCCGGTGGCTGGCAGGGCCTGTCGCACCCCAAGGAGTACGGCGGGCAGGAAATGCCGATGTCGCTCAACCTGCTGAAGGCGGAAATGATGGGCACGGCCAACTGGTCGTTCACCATGTACCCCGGCCTGTCGCTGGGCTGCATGAACACCATCTTCCAGTTTGGCAACACCGAGCAGAAGGCCACTTACATGCCGCCGCTGGTCAGCGGCGAGTGGACGGGCACGATGTGCCTGACCGAACCCCAGTGCGGCACCGACCTGGGGCAGGTCAAGACCAAGGCCGAGCCAGCCGGTGACGGCACCTACAAGCTCACCGGCACCAAGATCTTCATCTCCTCGGGTGAACACGACCTGGCCGAGAACATCATCCACATCGTGCTGGCTCGCCTGCCCGACGCGCCCAAGGGCACGCGCGGCATCTCGCTGTTCATCGTGCCGAAGTTTCTGGTCAACAAGGATGGCAGCCTGGGCGAGCGCAACAACGTGCGCGCCGGTGCGCTCGAGCACAAGATGGGCATCCGCGCTTCGGCCACCTGCGTGATGAACTTCGATGGCGCCACCGCCTACATGATTGCCGAGCCCAACAAGGGCCTGGAAGCGATGTTCACCTTCATGAACACCGCCCGAATCGGCACCGCCGTGCAGGGTTTGGCCCACGCCGAACTGTCCTACCAGGGCGCCCTGCCCTACGCCAAGGAGCGCCGCTCGATGCGTGCCCTGTCGGGCAAGAAGGACGCCGACCACCCGAACGACGCCCTGATCTGGCACGCCGACGTGCGCCGCATGCTGCTCACCCAGCGCGCCGTGGCCGAAGGGGCTCGCGCGATGATCTACCACGCCGCCAAGCTGGCCGACCACATGGTGGCCGGGGTGGCCACCGGCGACAAGGCCAAGTACGAGGAGTACGACGACAAGCTGGGCTTCTACACGCCCATCCTCAAGGGCTTCATCACCGAAATGGGACTGGAGTGCGCCAACCTCGGCATGCAGGTCTTCGGCGGGCACGGCTACATCAAGGAACACGGCATGGAGCAGATCGCCCGCGACGCGCGCATCTCCACGCTGTACGAAGGCACGACCGGCATCCAGGCGCTCGACCTGCTGGGCCGCAAGACCCTGCTGCAGTCGCGTGGCAAGTGCGTCTTCAACTTCACCAACGAGATGGTCGCGCTGGCCAGGCCGCACCTGCTCGATGGCGACGCCATCGGCAAGATGGCCCGGGCCTCGTTCAAGCGGGCCATGGAGTGGAAGTGGATCACGCTGAAGATCATGCTGCGCGCCAACAAGGACCGCGACATCGTCAGCGCGGCCTGCTACGACTTCCTGATGTACGCCGGCTTCGCGATGATGGGCCACTTCTGGCTGAAGCAGGCCATCGTGGCCAAGCAGCGGCTGGCCCGCGGCGGCAAGGAGTCCAAGGAGTTCTACACCGCCAAGATCCAGACCGCCGAGTTCTTCTTCGAGCGCCTGGCCCCCCGTGCCGACGGCCACAAGAAGACCATGCTGTCGCCCACCCGGTCGGTCATGCAAATGGACAACGAGCATTTCAGCTTTGTCTGATTCAAGGCGGCAAGGACGGCCGCCTTGCCCCCGCCAGCCCGGCGTGCCACGTGCCCGCCGGGCTTTTTCATGCAGCACACCCGGGATAACCCGCGCTCAGCAGGGGCGGGGCCGTGCTTGCCCACAAACCAGGGATGACACCTTGCGCGACGTCATACAAAATGACATCCATCGTTTTCAGATGACGTCGTTCATCACTTCTGGATGGGGCAGCAGCTCATGGAAAAACCCTGGTTGAAACAATACGGGCCCGGCGTGCCGGCCACGATCGATCCCGACAGCCACCCTTCGCTGGTGTCCTTGCTCGAGTCGGCATTCAGCACCCACGCGCGCAAGGACATGATGGCCTACCTGGGCTCACGCTGGACCTTTGCCGAGGTCGATGCCCTGTCGCGGCATCTGGCGGCCTGGCTGCAGGCGCTGAAGCTGGCCAAGGGCGCGCGCGTGGCCGTGATGATGCCCAACATCCCGCACTACGCGGTGGCGATCGCCGGCATCCTGCGGGCCGGCCATGCCGTGGTCAACGTCAACCCGATGTACACCCCGCGCGAGCTGGAGCACCAGCTCAACGACGCCGAGGTCGATGTCCTGATCGTGCTCGAGTACTTCGGGCCAACCGTTCAGGAGGTCATCGGCCGCACCCCCGTGCGCCATCTGCTGCTGGCGTCGCTGGGTGACGTCTTCGGCCCGCTCAAGGGCCCGTGGGTCACCTACAAGTCCCGCAATGTGGACAAGCATGTGATCGATTTCAAGCTGCCCGCTGGCGGCCGGCTCAAGGTCACGCCCTTCAAGCAGGCGTTGACCGCGGGCAAGGGCCTGCCGTTCACGGCCCCTTCGCTGCGCGGCAGCGACGTCGCCTTCCTGCAGTACACCGGCGGCACGACCGGCGTCTCCAAAGGCGCCACGCTGACCCACCGCAACCTGGTGGCCAACATCCTGCAGTGCGAGGCCTGGTTCAAGCCCGAGCTCGACAAGGTCGAGGGCCAGCTGGTCAACGTGGTGGCCCTGCCGCTGTACCACGTGTTCGCACTGACGGTGTGCTACTTTCTGAGCGCGCGCATGGGCACGCTCAACGTCATGATCGACAACGCCCGCAACATCGGCAAGCTCATCGAGACGCTCAAGAAGTTCAAGATCACGCAGTTCCCCGCCGTCAACACGCTCTACAACGCGCTGGTGGACGAGCCCGATTTCGAGCAGCTCGACTTCTCGCGCCTGAAGGTCTGCAACGGCGGCGGCATGGCCGTGCAGCAGGCCACGGCCGAGGCCTGGCAGCGCATCACAGGCGTGCCCATCGTGGAAGGCTACGGCCTGTCCGAGACCTCGCCCGTGGTCACGGTCAACCGCCTGGACAACCGCAGCTACAACGGCGCCATCGGCTACCCCCTGCCCTCGACCGAGGTGGCGCTGCTCGACGAGCAAGGCCAGCCCGTGGCGCTGGGCGAAGCCGGTGAAATCGCCGTGCGCGGCCCGCAGGTCATGGCCGGCTACTGGAAGCGCCCCGAGGAAACCGCCAAGGTCATGACGGCCGATGGCTTCTTCCGCACCGGTGACATCGGCGTGATGGCCGAAGACGGCCTGATCAAGATCGTCGACCGCAAGAAGGACATGATCCTGGTGTCCGGCTTCAACGTCTATCCGAACGAGATCGAGCAGGTGGTGAACCTGCACCCTGGCGTGACCGAGTGCTGCGCCATCGGCGTGCCGGACGAGCGCTCGGGCGAGGCGGTCAAGCTCTTCGTGGTGCGCAAGGACTACAGCCTGACCGAAGACGATGTGGCCGCCTTCTGCAAGGAACAGCTGACTGGCTACAAGCGGCCGAAGTACATCGAGTTCCGCGAAGACCTGCCCATGAGCAACGTCGGCAAGATCCTGCGCAAGGACCTGCGCGACGAAGCCCTTGCCGAGATGGCGCGGCGGAAAAAAGCGGCGTGAGCCGGGGGGCGGCCCACGCCCCGTCTTCGCCTGAGCCCCGCCTTGAACGACAAAGCCACCCCGCGGGGTGGCTTTGTCTTGTGCCGTGACGCGAAACGTCGCGGGCGGCCGCGTCAGGCGCCCCAGTGCAGCTTCATGAATGCGGCCTGACGTGCCAGCGCCTGTGTCGCGCTCGGCATCAGCCCGGCGTGGATCTGGAACACGTGCCAGCGGCCCTTGTAGACCTCGAGCTCCACCGGGCGGTCGAAGCGCTTGGCGGCGTGCAGCAGCCACACGGAATCGTCGTGCAGCACCTCGATCTCGCCGACCTGCACCAGCGTGGGCGGCAGCGTGCTGAGGTCCTGGCGTTTGGGAAACGCCAGCGGGTGGTCATGCTGCGGGCGGTACCAGGCAAAGCCCTGCATGCCCCACTCGATGTTGATCATCGGATCGAGCTTTTTGTACTTCTTCACGCTGTCGCTGTTGAGCTTGGCGTCGAACGCCGGCGACATCATCACCAGGCACTTCGGCGTGGGCAGGCCCGCCAGTTCCAGCGCCTTGAACACCAGCAGGGTCAGCGTGCCACCAGCCGAATCCCCGCCCACGGCGATGTGTTCGGGCCGGTAGCCGCGCTCGAGCAAGGCCTTGTAGCCCGCCACCGAGTCTTCGATCTGCGCAGGAAAGGGATGCTCCGGCACGCGGCGGTAGTGGATCGCCAGCACCTCGCAGTCGGCCATGCGGCTCAGGCGCGTGGTGATGCTGCGGTGGCTGCGCGGGCTGCCGGCGCAGAACGCGCCCCCGTGCAGGTACAGCATGGCGTGCTTCGGCTTCGGCGTGGCCTTGGGCGTGATGCGCTCGGCGGCCATGTTCCCGATGCGGATGTGTTCGACCTTCACCCCGCCGCCCGGCGGCATCGACACCGACAGCGTGTGCAGCACGGCCCGCTGCAGGCCGACCGGCATCGGCGGCTTGATCACGGGCTTGAACATGAGGCGCAGGCTGGTGCGCATCAGGGCCGACATCACGCGTTCCCGCAGGCCGGGCACGGGCTCGTAGGTGCGCTGGACGGGCGACGATCGGCCGGAAGGGGCTGGGGCGGCGTGCAGGACGGCAGACATGGCGGCGGGTGGGGCTTCGGGTGAGGGGGGGAATGCGGCGCGGGCCGGCATCAGCCCAGCATGCTCTTCTTGGCGAAGAAGGTGGTCAGCGGCTGGTAGGCGCTGCCCAGCAGGCGCACCAGCTTGTCGAGGAAGCGGGCGTCCATCCCGACCAGCACGCGACGGTCATTGCGCTCGACCGCCCGCAGGATCTGCAGCGCGGCGCTCTCGGCACTGGTGGTGTTCAGCAGCTTGTCGAACTTGGCGCGGGCCACGTCGGCCTTGCCGCCGGTCGCCTTGTCGATGCTGGCGTCCATCTTGGCATCCCGGGCGATGTTGGTGCGGATGCCGCCCGGGTGCACGCAGGTCGCGCTGACACCGCAGCGGGCCATGTCCAGCTCCTGGCGCAGCGCCTCGGTGAAGCCGCGCACCGCAAACTTGCTGGCGTTGTACGTGCCCTGCGTGGGCGTGGCCAGCAGCCCGAACAGGCTGGAGGTGTTGACGATGTGGCCCTCGCCGGCCTGCTTGAGGTGAGGCAGGAAGGCCTGCGTGCCATGCACCACCCCCCAGAAGTTGATGCCCATGATCCACTCGAAGTCCTTGAGGCTCACGCTCTCGCAAAAGGCACCGAGGGCCACGCCCGCGTTGTTGAAGACCAGGTTGACCTTGCCATGGTCGCGCGCGGTCTGCTCGGCCCAGGCCCACACCGCGTCCCGGTCGGCCACGTTGACCTTGGCCGTCGTGACGCGCACGCCAAACCGACCGACCATGTCGGCGGTCTCGGCCAGCCCCTTGTCATTGACATCGCTCAGCGACAGGTGACAGCCTCGCCGGGCCAGCTCCAGCGCCAGCGTGCGGCCCATGCCCGATGCCGCGCCGGTGATGGCGGCAACCTTGTTGCGGAAGTCCTTCATGAGTGGTGCCTGGTGTGAATGTGCGGGGAGCAGAGACGGAGGGGTCGCGCGCTGTCAGCCCACCCGGTTCGGTTTGCAGTCAGATCACATCCGTGTGCACACGGGGGCGGCAAAAAGGCCCTGGCATGCCATACTTTTGTGCACTGCGCTGCAGTCCTGCGTGGGAGATCGTCCTGTCGGCCCCACGCCCGGGCGCACACGCCACGCGGCGCGCCGGATTTGACAACGATCAATTTCAGAAAATACTATTTGACAATGTCCGTTTCCAGAAATCGGGTTAACCCTGAGACCCCCTCCAGTGCGGGGACGACCGGCCGGCGGTATGGCGGCATCGACTCGGAAGAACGCCAGCGCCAGCGCCGCGCCCGCCTGATCGAAGCGGCGCTGGCGGTGTTCGGGGAGCAGGGCTACCACCAGTCCACCGTGCGCGACGTGTGCAAGCAGGCGCAGCTCACCTCGCGCTACTTCTACGAGTCCTTCGATGGCATGGAAGACCTGTTCCGCGCCGTGTATGCCGACGTCAGCCGGGATCTGATGCAGGCCACTGTGATGGCGCTGGCCCGCAGCGAGCCCGAGCCCGACAAGCTGGCCGAGTCGGCCCTGCGAGCCTTCTTCGAGTTCATCCGCGATGACCCGCGGCGCGCGCGCGTCGCGCTGATCGATGCCCTGAACGTGGGCGGCGAAATGCAGACTGCCTTCGACAAGGCGCAGGAAGACTTTGCGCTGCTGATCCAGGGCTTCATGACGCAGATGTTCCCGCGCCTGCCCGAAGCCGGCCTCAACCACAACACCCTGGCACAAGGCCTGGTGGGCTCCAACACCCGCATCGCGACCAAGTGGGTCGCCGACCGCTGCCGCATGCCCCTGGAGGACGTGCTGCGCAACACCTACTCGCTGTTTCAGGCGGCCATCATGTTCGCGCGAGATGTCGAGGCGCGCCTGCCGCCCACAGGTCAGGCCGACAAGGCACTTTCGCGCTGACGGCCGGGCTGCGCCCTACAGCGCGCACTGAACCGGGCGCGCGCCCAGCGGCCCGGTCAGCACCTCGGATGCAAGGCCGACGAGGAACCCCCGTCGGCCTCCGTTGATCAGGATGCGGTCCAGCGCCAGCACGCTGGACTCTACGTACACCGGCATGGCCTTGCGCGTGCCGAATGGCGACGTGCCTCCTACCAGGTAGCCGCTGTGGCGTTGGGCCACCTCGGGCTTGCACGGCTGCACCGACTTCACACCGATGGCGCGCGCCAGGTTCTTGGTGCTGACCTGCCGGTCACCATGCATGAGGATGATCAGGGGCGCGCCGCGCTCATCCTCCATCACCAGCGTCTTGATCACCTGGTGCTCGGGCCACCCCAACTGGCGCGAAGACTCGGCCGTGCCGCCGTGATCAACGTAATCGTACGCGTGCTCGGTGTAGCTCACGCTGTGAGCTTTGAGCCATTGGGTTGCAGGGGTTTCGCTGACGTGGGCAGATTTGCGGGCCATGCCGGCGAGTCTACGTCGGCCGCCGCGCCATGGCCCAGTCGGGCATAGAGGTTCATGATGGCGGCGTGCAGTTCACGCAGCTCTGCAGGTCTTGAGAAGACACCGTCGGCCCCCTGCTCCCGCGCTTCAGTCCAGTGCGGGGCGCGGTAGCACGGCAGCAATGCCAGCAGGCCGCATGGGCTGATGTGCCGCACAGCCGCGAGCGGAGCGAAATCCAGCGGGTCGACCATGGGCCCCTGGCGTGGCGTCAGGGCCAGCAGCACGACATCGGTGTCGCACGGGGTGCAGGCATCGAGCAGGGCTTCCACGTCGGGGTGCGGCTGGGTCGGAATGCCACGCTGGCGGAGCGCCTGAACCAGCGCCCGCCGCGTGGCGTCGTCGGCATCCACCACATGCACCTGAAGCGGCTGCACCAGCCGAGCCACGTTGCCGACGGCCGCCGACGCCGGCACACCCAGAAAGTGCCGGACGAGTTGCACCGGGGAAGACGCACCGAGCCGCTGCATGGCTTCCCGGCGATACACCTTGACGGTGGCGACACTGAGCCCGAGGCGTTCGGCCACTTCGGCATTGGTCAGCCCCCGGGCCACCAGGGCGCCGACAGCGAACTGGCGCGGCGTCAGGGCCACACGGCCCGATCCCTGGGAATCTTGTTGCTTTGAACTGGCGGACATCGTCCCACCCCTGGTCACGATTTCGTTGTCTTTGCGACACCCTGAAACACCGGCGTCCCACGTGATGATAACTGTCGGCAGGCCGACAACATAGAAAAACGGACGCCTTTCCTTCCAAGGAGGGGCCATCGCCCCTGGTGATCACCGTCTATCCGGGCCTTCCCTCCCCCAGCCGGCACAATGGAACGACACGGTCAAGGAGGCACGTCACTCATGAGCGGAACGCGTCGGCGCAAGCAGGTCAAGCTGGCCCTGCAGGGGGGTGGGTCTCACGGTGCGTTCACGTGGGGCGTGCTGGATCGGCTGCTGGAGGACGAGCGGCTTGAAATCGAGGCGGTCAGCGGCGCCAGCGCCGGCGCCATGAATGCGGCCGTGTTGGCGGATGGCTTGCAGGCGGGAGGCCGAGCCGGTGCCCGGGACGCCCTGCGGCGCTTCTGGACAGCAGTGGGCCGCGCGGCACCGGGTGGCTGGATGCACACCTTTTCAGGCACAGACGGCACACCGGCACCCCTGCCCATGCAGTGGATGGCCGGCTGGATGGCGCTGTGGTCGCCGCGCAGCTTTCTGCCGGGCACCCACGCCCTGGCCGACATCGTGCGGAACACCATCGATTTCGACCGGGTGCGCCGCTGCAACCGGGTCAAGGTCTGCATCTCGGCCACGCACGTGCAGACCGGCGCACTGAAGCTGTTCCGCCAGCATGAACTCAGCGCAGACGCCTTGATGGCTTCGGCCTGCCTGCCGCTGCTGTTCGGCAGCGTGACGGTGGAGGGCGAGGCCTACTGGGACGGCGGCTTCGTCGGCAACCCCCCGCTGCTGCCGCTGATGACCGAAGGGAGCACCGACGACCTGGTGCTGGTCCAGATCAACCCGTCGTTCCGGCAGGCCGTGCCGGTCACGCCGCGGCAGATCCTGGACCGCACCAACGAGATCACCTTCAATGGCGCCCTGCTGAAAGACCTGCGCACCCTGGCTCTGGTGCAGGCCGCGCTGCGCGAAGAACACGAGCCCGGGCATGTGCCGCCTCGCCGGGCCACGCTGTTTCGCCACGTCGAAGCCTTGCGCCTGCACCGCATCGATGCCGAAAAGGCGCTGCTCGGACTCGGCGCAGGCAGCAAGCTGGACGCGGGCTGGCCCCAGTTGCAACGCCTGCACCGCATCGGCCGGGATGCGGCCGACCAGTGGCTGCAGACCCACTTCACCCACCTGGGGCGCCGCGGCACCGTGGCGCTGTCCCAGTACGCCTGAACGGAGGACGAATGGAAAGCCTGATCGGAATGCTGCTTGCCCTGGCCCTGCTGATTGCCCTGGCCTACCGCGGCATCAGCGTGCTGCTGCTGGCGCCGGTGGCCGCCTTGCTGGCCGTGGCCTTCAGCGGCGCGCCCCTGCTCGCCAGCTACACGCAGGTCTTCATGCCGGCGCTGGGCCGCTTCATCACGCTGTATTTCCCGCTGTTCCTGCTGGGGGCCGTGTTCGGCAAGCTGATGGAGGCCAGCGGGGCGGCCCAGGCGCTCGCGCAGGGCATGGTCCGCCTGCTGGGCGCCGGGCGTGCCATCCTGGCCGTCGTCGGCGCCTGTGCCTTGCTGACCTATGGCGGCGTGTCGCTGTTCGTCGTCGCCTTCGCCGTCTACCCGATCGCGGTGGCGCTGTTCCGTGCGGCCGAGGTGCCGGCACGCCTGATCCCGGCGGCCATCGCGCTCGGTGCCTTCACCTTCACGATGACCGCCATGCCGGGCACGCCGGCCATCCAGAACGCCATCCCCATGCCCTACTTCGGCACGACGCCGTTCGCCGCGCCCGGCCTGGGCCTGATCGCCAGTGCCGTGATGCTGGGCGTGGGCCTGCTGTGGCTGGGGTACCGGGCGCGCCAGGCGGCAGCGGCCGGCGAAGGGTTCGGCGTGGCCGGGGACGCCATCGCGCCGCCGGTGGACGAGGCCCCGCTGCGTGCGCACGCGCAAGGCGCAGGCGTCGATGCCCCCGAGGCGGCACCGCCCGTGGTCGCGTCCCTGCCCTCGCCGGGCATGGCGCTCGCGCCCATCGTGCTGGTGGTGGCGCTGAACTACCTGCTGGCCGAGGTGCTGCTGCCGCGCTGGGACACGGCCTACCTGGCCGAGGCGCTGTATGGACCGACCGACATCAGCGCGGTGCGGGGCGTGTGGGCCATCATCGTGGCCCTGGGCACGGCCATCGTGCTGATCGCGGCCACCCAGTACCACCGTCTCGGCAAGCTGACGGCCCTGCTCGACGCCGGCGCCGCGGCGTCCGTGATGCCCATCTTCAACACCGCCTCGCTGGTGGGCTTCGGGGCGGTCATCGCCTCACTGAGCGGCTTCGTGCTCGTGCGCGATGCGGTCCTCGGCATCGCGCCGGGCAACCCGCTGATCTCGCTGTCGGTGGCCGTCAACGTGCTGGCCGGCATCACGGGCTCGGCCTCCGGGGGCATGAGCATCGCGCTGCAGACGCTGGGCGACACCTACCTGCAGCTCGGTCAAGCAGCCGGCATCTCGCCCGCGCTGCTGCACCGCGTCACGGCCATCGCCACCGGCGGCCTGGATGCGCTGCCCCACAACGGCGCGGTGATCACGCTGCTGACCATCAGCGGCATGACGCACCGTCAGTCGTATGCGGACATCGCGGTTGTGGCCGTGGCCGGCCCCATCCTGGCGCTGGCCGTGGTGATCGCGCTGGGGTCGCTCGTGGGCACCTTCTGAGCGAACCGGCTCAGCCGCCGGGGACCGCCACGCCGGCCTGCATGGCCTGCTGATCGGCGTGGTAGCTCGAGCGCACCATGGCGCCCACGGCCGCGTGGGTGAAGCCCATCTCGATCGCAGCCTGCTCGTAGGCCTTGAAGGTGTCGGGGTGCACGTAGCGGCGCACCGGCAGGTGGTGGCCCGAGGGTGCCAGGTACTGGCCGATGGTGATCATGTCGATGTCGTGCGCCCGCATGTCGCGCATCACCTGGTAGACCTCGTCGTCGGTCTCGCCCAGGCCGACCATGATGCCGCTCTTGGTCGGCACATCGGGGTGCAGTGCCTTGAACTTCTTGAGCAGGTTCAGGCTGAACTGGTAGTCCGAGCCCGGGCGCGCTTCCTTGTACAGGCGCGGCGCCGTCTCGAGGTTGTGGTTCATCACGTCGGGCGGCGCGGCCTTGAGGATCTCGAGCGCGCGGTCGTCACGGCCGCGGAAGTCGGGCACGAGGATCTCGATGCGCGTGGCCGGCGACTGCTCGCGGACCTGCTTGATGCACTCGACGAAGTGCCCGGCGCCGCCGTCACGCAGGTCATCGCGGTCGACCGAGGTGATCACCACGTACTTGAGCTTGAGGGCCGCAATGGTCTTGGCCAGGTTGGCCGGCTCATTCACATCCAGCGGGTCAGGGCGGCCGTGGCCCACGTCGCAGAACGGGCAGCGGCGCGTGCACTTGTCGCCCATGATCATGAACGTGGCCGTGCCGTGCCCGAAGCATTCACCGATGTTGGGGCACGAGGCCTCCTCGCACACCGTGTGCAGCTTGTGCTCGCGCAGGATCTCCTTGATCTCGTAGAAGCGCGTGGTGGGCGATCCGGCCTTGACCCGGATCCAGTCCGGCTTCTTCAGCACTTCGCCTGCCGGCACGATCTTGATCGGGATGCGCGCGGTCTTGGCCTGGGCCTTCTGCTTGGCGCTGGGGTCGTAGCTGGCGGAACCGGCGGCCGTGGGGGTATCGGGGGCCGGTGCGGACGGGGTGCGTTCAGTGGTCATGGCGCGGGGTCAGGTGGCGTGGCTGCCGGAAGGGGCACACGCAAAGCCGGATAGGCTGGCTGTGGCCCACACAGGCCGCACGGGTGGCGCGGCCAATCCGCCACTTTAGCCGATCTGCCCGCCGGCGGGGGAAAAGGGACGTCCTGCCGGGGCACAGCGCAGCGGGCCCCAACGCACCGCGCATACCGTCACGGCGCCAGCCGCTGCACCAGTTGCTGCGCCAGCACCGCCGCGGCCTCGGCCGGGTCGGCCTGCACGCCCAGTGCCGCCAGGTCCACCGTGGCCAGGCCCGCATACCCGCACGGGTTGATGCGCTGGAACGGTGACAGGTCCATGGCCACGTTGAGCGACACCCCGTGGTAGGTGCAGTGCTTGGACACCTTGATGCCCAGCGCGGCCACCTTGCCCAGGCCCTTGAACGGGTCGCGCGGGTCGGCCGGCGTGGTCAGCGCCGCGTGCGAGAACGGGTCGTTCAGGCGCACATAGATGCCGGGGGCGCCGCCCACGCGGTGGCCGGTCACGCCAAAGTGCATCAGCGTGCGGATCACGGCCTCTTCGATGCGGTAGACGTATTCCTTGACGAAGTAGCCGCGCCGGCGCAGATCGAGCAGCGGATAGGCCACCACCTGCCCGGGGCCGTGGAACGTGACCTGCCCGCCCCGGTTGGTCTGCACCACCGGGATGTGGCCGGCGCCCGGCGGGTTGAGCAGCACGTGCTCGGGCTTGCCGGCCAGCCCCTGGGTGAACACCGGGGGATGTTGGCACAGCCACAGCTCGTCGGGCGTGTCGGGGGTGCGGGCCTCGGTGAAGGCCTGCATGGCGGCGTAGGTGGGCGCGTAGTCGGCCAGGCCGAGGTCGCGCACCAGGATGTCGGTCGTGCTCACGGGCCTGTTTGTATCACCGATGCACGCGGGCGAAGCACCGCCCGGCATCCGGGCCGCCCACGCCCTCAGGCACGCCCGACGCGCTGAAACAACTGCCCGGGCAGGCGCGCCACCTCGCCGAGCAGCTCGAGCTCGAACAGGCGCGCCGACAGCGCGGCTGGCCCCAGCCCGGTTCGCGCGCACAGCGCCTCCTGGCTGACCGGGTCGTAGCCCATGGCGGCCAGCACGGGGTCGGCCGTCGGCTCGTCGTGGCCCGCTGCGGAAGACTGCGGGCTCTCGTCGGGCAGCAGGTCGCCCACCTGCAATACCGGTCGCTGCAGATGCAGCTCGTCCAGCACGTCCTGCGCGGTTTCCACCAGCCGCGCGCCCTGCTTGATCAAGGCATGGCAGCCCCGCGACTGTGGTGCGTGAATCGAGCCCGGGATGGCGAGCACCTCGCGCCCCAGCTCGGCCGCCAGACGGGCGGTGATCAGCGAGCCGGACTGGACCGCGGCCTCGACCACGAGCGTGCCGCGGGACAGCGCGGCCACCAGCCGGTTGCGCTTGGGAAAGTGCCCCGCCAGCGGCGGCGTGCCCGGCACGAACTCGCTGAGCAGCAGCCCGTGTTCGCGGATGCGGGCGGCCAGCGCCGAATGGGCCTTGGGATAGACGATGTCCAGCCCCGTGCCCACCACGGCCACCGTGCCGCCGGCAGCCAGCGAACGCGACTGCGCTTCGAGCGCGCCTTCATGGGCGGCACCGTCCACCCCACGCGCCAGCCCGGACACGATGACCACGCCGGCCTCGCTGAGCGCGGCGGCAAAGGCCCGCGCGTTGTCCGCGCCCTGCGGTGTCGGGTGGCGGCTGCCCACCACCGCCACAGCCGGCCGCTGCAGCAGGGCCAGGTCACCCTGCGCGAACAGCAGGGGCGGTGGATCGGCCAGGTCCAGCAGCGCAGCCGGGTAGCGGCCGTCGGCCAGGCTCAGCACCTGGTGGTGCGGGCTGGCAGCCAGCCAGGCTTCGGTGCGGGCGACGACGGCCGGCAACTCGGGCGGGACCTGGCACAGCGCCGCCACATCCCGTTCGGACAGCAAGGTGCCCAGGGCCGACGGCGTGGCTGCCAGCACAGCCTGAGGCGAGCCGAACGCCGCCAGCAGGCGCCGGGCCTGCAAGGGCCCGATGCGCGGCGTCATCAACAGGCGCAGCCAGGCGCCCAGTTCATCGTGATCCATCCCTTGAAGGGCCCTCGGCCCGGTCAGCGAAGCGCACCGCCCTCACCTCTGTCGGGCGATCGGGTGGGCGCAACGGAAAGGTGCCGGCAATCAGGGCTGCGTGAAGCGATCGCCCACCTTGACGGCATCCTGCGTGTTCATGATCAGCGCGTACGACATGCGGTCGAACACGCGGAACACGAACAACAGCCCCTGGCGCTCGTCCGGCAACTTCATCTGCGGACGATCGGGCTGGGTCATGTCGCGCACCACGCGGCCATCGCGCCACAGTGCCAGCACGTTGCCACGGGCCAGGCCATCGCGCGTGCCCCGGTTCAGCGCCACGATCTGGTGCTGCCCTGCCGCCAGCGCGTCGCCGTAAATGGAGGCGATCGCCCCGCTGATGGGCTGGGCCGGCGGGTGGGGCACCAGGCTGTCGAACTCGCGCACCGGCACGGGGGCCAGGCGGTCACCCACCGAGGCTTCCTGACGAATGCTGTTGACGGTGAAGGTCGACGGGATGATGAGCGGCTTGCCATCGGCCCCGGTGCCCTCGGCGCCTTCGCGCTGCAGCGACAGGGTGCCGACGTACTGCGCCTCGTAGCCCAGCACCTCCTTGGTGGCCGGGTCGCGCAGCGGGCGAGGCTCGCGGAACAGCCGCCAGTCACGCACATTGCCCAGCTCGCCGCGCACGTAGGCGGTTTCCCCGCGAGAGAGCATCACGCGCCCTTCCTGGGTGGCCACGACGCGGGGGGCGGTCAGCAGCTGCTGGCTGTCTTCGAGGATGACGGCCTCGTTGAAGAAGGACTCGAGCAGGTGCATGGGCACCGCGGCGATGGCGTCGTAGAGGCTGCCCTCGCGCACACGGGGGGTGAGCTTGACATCGCCCGAGGCACCCAGCGGCTGCCCGACACGCAACACGGCGCGGCCATTGCGCTTGTCGAGGAACAGCACCTGACCCGGAAAGATCAGGTGGGGGTTGCGGATCTGCTGCAGGTTCATGCCCCACAGCTCCGGCCACCGCCAGGGCGACTTCAGGAACAGCGTGGCGATGTCCCAGAGCGTGTCGCCCCGCTTGACGGTGTAGCTGTCCGGCGCGTTGGGAGAAAGCTCGGAGAGCGGCACGCCGGCCTCGGCGACCTTCTGAGCCGTGGCCTTCTGCTGCGGGGTGACGGGAAAGTTGGGTTCGGCGCCAGCCTGGGCGGCGCCCAGGGCGAACAGGGCCAGGACAGCCGCCCGGGCCACCGGGGCATACCGCCGGCGGGCGGGGCCGCAACCCAGAACGCCTGCCAGCCCCGGGGGCAGTGATCGCTCGCTCATGAAATCGGTCTCCGAAAACCGCCGAAGGGATTTCATCCAGCAAGGACTCCCCGGATTCGGCAAAATCTGGTCAGTGATCGAACGATTCTGCCCGCAAAAACCGGGCAGTCGCAACGAAAATTGCCCGGTGTTACGGCCCGATACCCGCCCTTGGGCGAACGCGTCGTTGCGCCCCATCCACATTCCACCCCGCTGAAATCCCCCGAGCTGCCATGGCCCTGTTGCCCATCCTGAAGTTTCCCGACCCCCGTCTGCACACGGTGGCCAAACCCGTGGCACAGGTCGATGACCGCGTTCGCCAGCTGGTGGACGACATGCTGGAAACCATGTACGACGCCAAGGGCGTGGGCCTGGCGGCCACCCAGGTGGATGTGCACGAGCGCGTGGTGGTGATCGACACCAGCGAGGAGCGCAACCAGCCGATGGTGCTGATCAACCCGGAGATCATCCAGGCCAGCGACGAGATGATCGTGTGGGAAGAAGGCTGCCTTTCGGTGCCGACGATCTACGACAAGGTCGACCGCCATGCCCGCGTTCGGGTGCGCGCCACCAACCGCGATGGCGAGGTGTACGAGTTCGATGCCGACGAGCTGCTGGCCGTGTGCGTGCAGCACGAGCTCGACCACCTGATGGGCAAGGTGTTCGTCGAATACCTGTCGCCCCTCAAGCGCAACCGCATCAAGACCAAACTGGTCAAGCGCGCCCGCGACGAGCAGCAGTCCGCATGAGCGCGCTGAAGGTCGCGTTCGCGGGCACGCCGGAGTTCGCCCGCGAAGCCCTGGCCGCCATCCTGGCCGCCGGATACGAGGTGCCGCTGGTGCTGACCCAGCCTGACCGACCGGCGGGTCGCGGCATGAAGCTGCAGGCCTCGGCCGTCAAGCAGCTGGCCATGGCCCATGGCATTCCGGTGGCGCAGCCGCACAGCCTGAAGCTCGACGGCAAGTACCCGGACGAAGCCGCCGCCGCGCGGGAGGCCCTGCA
Source organism: uncultured Aquabacterium sp. (assembly GCF_913773725.1). Taxonomy (GTDB): domain Bacteria; phylum Pseudomonadota; class Gammaproteobacteria; order Burkholderiales; family Burkholderiaceae_C; genus Aquabacterium. The sequence goes on from NZ_CAJYGK010000034.1 coordinate 109,851, forward strand.
GGCCGCCGCACCGGACGTGATGGTGGTGGCCGCCTATGGCCTGATCCTGCCGCAATGGGTGCTCGACCTGCCGCGGCTCGGCTGCCTGAACATCCACGGCTCGTTGCTGCCACGGTGGCGGGGTGCTGCCCCCATTCACCGCGCCATCGAAGCGGGCGATGCCGACACCGGCATCACCATCATGCAGATGGACGCGGGACTGGACACCGGCGACATGCTGCTGATCGAGCGCGAGGCGATCCGCCCGGACGACACCACCGCCGCCCTGCACGACCGCCTGGCGGCGCTCGGCGGCCGGCTGATCGTCGACGCGCTGCACCAGGCACAAGCCGGCGGGATGCCACGCACCCCTCAGCCTGAAGAAGGGGTGACCTACGCACACAAGATCGACAAGGCCGAGGCCGCCATCGACTGGCGCCAGCCCGCGGCCGCCCTGGCACGCCGGGTGCGCGCCTTCGACCCGTTCCCGGGCTGCACCTTCACCTTGCCCGGCGCGGCGAAGGGGGCCGACACCATCAAGGTGTGGGCGGCCAGTGTGGTGCCCGCCAGCGGCCAGCCCGGCGAGGTGCTGCACGCGCAGGGCGACACCCTGGTGGTGGCCTGCGGCGAGCAGGCCCTGGCCTTGCACACCCTGCAGAAACCGGGCGGCAAACAGCTTGGCGCGCGTGAATTTCTGCAAAGCACGGTTTTGCCGGCCGCATTGACTTGAACGGGCCACGGGCGTCCGCATCTAATCGGTGTTTCGGGGCGCCCGTCGCCCGCTGGTTTTCCTGGACCAAGGAGGGTCCTCACGATGTTCAACATGATGAAAACCGCCATCCTGATGGCGGCCATCACCGCCCTGTTCATGGCCATCGGCGCCATGATCGGGGGCCGCGCCGGCATGATGATGGCCCTGGTCGTGGCGCTGGGCATGAACTTCTTCAGCTACTGGTTCTCCGACAAGATGGTGCTGAAGATGTACAACGCGCGGGAGGTCGACGAGACCTCGGCACCGCGCTTCTACGGCATGGTGCGCGAACTGGCGCAGCGGGCCCAGATGCCGATGCCCAAGGTCTACCTGATCGACGAGCGGGCCCCCAATGCGTTCGCGACCGGCCGCAACCCGGACAACGCCGCCGTGGCCGCCACCACGGGCATCATCAACGTGCTGACCGAGCGCGAGCTGCGTGGCGTGATGGCGCATGAACTGGCCCACGTCAAGCACCGCGACATCCTCATCAGCACGATCAGCGCCACCATGGCCGGTGCGATCTCGATGCTGGCCAACTTCGCCGTGTTCTTCGGCGGCCGCGACTCCGAGGGCCGGCCCACCAACCCGATTGCCGGCATCGCCGTGGCCATCCTCGCGCCGCTGGCCGCCAGCCTGATCCAGATGGCCATCAGTCGGGCGCGCGAGTTCGAAGCCGACCGCGGCGGCGCAGAGATCAGCGGCGATCCCGCAGCCCTGGCCAGCGCACTCGACAAGATCCACCGTTATGCCCAGGGCATTCCGCTGCAAGCCGCCGAAGCCCACCCGGAGACGGCCCAGATGATGATCATGAACCCGCTGTCCGGCGGTGGCTTGCGCGGCCTGTTCTCGACCCACCCGGCCACCGAAGAGCGCATCGCGCGTCTGATGGCCATGGCACGCGAGGGGCGCTGACGCCTTTGCACCCCGGGCATGACGCCCGACTGTCGTACTAGGTCAAGTCCGGCTTCCAGTTGCCGATAACCTGTTCTGCCATGTGGTGACCGGGGTGTCACCACACCGGAAGGACGCTGGATGCCCATCGACGACCCGAAGCCTGCCCCTGTGAACGACACCCCTGCGCGCCACACCCGCCCTGCATGGCTGGCCCTGATCCTGGGGGTGACCCTCAGCGTGGGCGCGTGGTGGGGGGCCGCCCAGCGGATTCAGGCCGAGGCCGACGCCGCCCTTCAGCGTGACGCCACCGACCTCACGCGGCGCTTCGAGGAGCAGATGGCCCACCACCTGGCCATGCTGCAGGGCTTTCAGGCGCTGTTCGCGTCCCACGGGGAAGCTGGCCGCGATGCTTTCCACCGTCACTATCAAGCACTGAACGCCGAGCAGACCTATCCAGCGCTGTGGGCCGTGCATTACGCCCCGCTGGTGTCCGAGGGCGAGCGAGATGCCTTCGAAGCCCAGGTCCAGGCCGATCGATCCTTGCATGAACAGAGCTACACGGGCTTTCACATCCGACCGGCCGAGCCGGCCCGCATCCAGTATGTCCCGGTGACCTACGTCGAACCCGCCGGGCGCATCGACAGCATGCTGGGCCAGGACCTGCTCGACGAAGCCGCACGCCGCCAGGCCGTGATGCGCGCCCGCGACGCCGGCCAGATCCAGTCCACGCCGCCGTTGCAGATCCGCGGCCTGCCCGCCGGCACCAGCGGCTTGGCGGTGCGGCTGCCGCTCTACAGCGGCGGGCGACAACCCGACACCCTGGAGGGCCGGCGAACCCACTTTCAGGGCGTGGTGACGGGGGTGCTGCTGACCCGGATGCTGATGACGCAACTGGGCGGCAACCGGGACTGGCGCCGCCTGCACTGGCGCGCCGACGACCTGGGCCCGCTGGACGGCACGCCCGATCATGACTCGGCCGATGTGACCCCGGTGCTGTTCGACACGGCGACCTTCGGGGGCACCGCCTGGACCGGCCCGGACCCCGCCCGACCTGCCGACCGCGCAGACCGCATCGAGCACCACACCGACATGGCCGGCCGCCGCTGGCAGCTCAGCTTCACCCGCCCCCCCGTACGCCCGCTGGTTCAGCCTTATCCGATGGCCTTGCTGCTGGGCGGCGTGGCCGGCTCGGTGGGGCTGTGGTGGGCGTGGCGCAACCGGGGGCTGCGCGCCTGGCAGGCTGCGCAGCTCGCCGATGAGCTCAGCGCACGCGCCACCGACAATGAGCAGCGCCTGCGCGCGATCATGGACCACACGGTTGACGGCATCATCACCGTCGCGCCGTCCGGCCGCGTGCTCAGCCTCAATGAAGCGGCCAGCCGCATCTTCCGGCGCGACGCCGCCAGCGTGCTCGGGCAGCATCTGAGCCTGCTGCTGCCCGAAGCGGGGCAACAGGAGCGAGGTCGCCGGGTCGAGCAGTTCCTGCAGCAGCAATGCACCGGCTTCGACGGGCTGGGGCGCCGCACCGAGGCCTTGCGCGGTGACGACGGCGGGCTGTTTCCGGTCGAGCTGTCGGTCAGCTCGATGGTCTACAAGCAGCAGAAGCACTACATCGTCATCGTGCGCGACCTGAGTCTGCAGGAGACGGCCGAGCGCGCCGTGCTCGAGGCCCAGCGCCAGCTCAACGAGATCGATGAGATGCGGCGCGTCATCGTGCACCATGCGCCCTACGCCATCTGCGTGCTCAACACACAGGGCGTGATCCAGGCCATCAACCCGGCAGGCGAGCGGCTTCTGGGCCACAGTGCGATGGAGCTGGTCGGCCGCAGCACCGCCGAACGCTTCTTCGACCCGGAACAGGTGGCCGAACGCACCCGGATGCTGGCCATGCGCATGGACCGCCCAGTGACGTCCGGCGAGCTGTTCAGCCACCTGGCGCGGCAAAGCCCCGGTCTGCCGATGGAGTGGATCCTGCGCCGCAGCGACGGCACCCCGCTGGTGGCCGAACTGTCCGTGACCGAGTTGCGCAACGAGCACGAGCAACTGACCGGCTACCTGGCGATGGCGCAGGACGTGACCTCACGCCGCGAGGCCGAGCAGCAGGTTCAGCACATGGCCCTGCACGATGCCCTGACAGGATTGCCCAACCGGAACATGCTGCAGGAGCAGCTCAAGGTCTCGTTGAGCACGGCCGAGCGCGAGGGCGGCCTGATGGCCATGATGTTCCTCGACCTCGACCGCTTCAAGAAGATCAATGACGGCCTGGGCCATCACATCGGCGACCACGTGCTGATCGAGGCCGCACGCCGCTTGATGGCCGTGATGCGGACCTCGGACATCGTGGCGCGGCTCGGTGGGGACGAGTTCGTCGTGCTGCTGCCGCAGATTGCCGAGGCCAGCGATGGCCTGCGGGTGGCGGAAAAGCTGATGGCTGCCTTCGACGAACCGCTCCGGGTCGGCCCGCATGAGCTGCGCGTCACCCCCAGCATCGGGCTGGCGCTGTACCCGGAGCACGGCCGCGATGCCATCACCCTGATGCGTCACGCCGATCTGGCCATGTACCAGGCCAAGCACGCCGGCCGCAACCGCATCCAGGTCTACAGCGACCAGATGGAGTCGCCTTCCGCAGAATCGCTGGTGTTGGAAAACGAGCTCTACAAGGCGCTGGACCGCAACGAACTGCGCCTGCACTTCCAGCCCCAGTTCAGCTGCAGGACCGGGGCCATCACCGGGGCCGAGGCGCTGCTACGCTGGGCCCATCAGGGCAAGCTGGTCTCCCCGGCGGAATTCATCCCCCTGGCCGAAGAGACGGGGCTCATCGTCCCGATGGGCCGCTGGGTGCTGCAGCGGGCCTGCGCCCTGGCCCAGCAGTGGCGTACCGAAACCGGCTGGCCCTTGCGGGTGGCCGTCAACCTGTCGGCCGTCCAGCTGGACCGGGCCGAGATCGTCGACGAGGTCCGCGCGGCGCTCGCCGGCACCGGCCTGCCGCCCACGGCGCTCGAACTGGAGATCACCGAAAGTGTGGTGGTGCGCGAATCCCTGCGGGCGGCGGCCGTGCTCAGCCAGCTGCGGGCGCTTGGCGTGGGCATCGCCATCGACGATTTCGGGGTGGGCTACTCCAGCTTTGCCTACCTGCGCGAACTCCCCGTCGACCGCTTCAAGCTCGACCGCAGCTTCCTGTCGGCCGTGCCCGCCTCGCCGGGCGACAGCCGCCTGGCCGCCGCGCTGATCGCCATGGCACACCGACTGGAAGTCGGCATCGTGGCCGAAGGTGTGGAAACGGCGGAACAGGCGGCCTTCCTGGCCGCCCACCACTGCGACGAGGCGCAGGGCTATCATCTGGGCCGGCCGGTGGACGAGGACGCGTTCGCGGCCCTCTTGCACCGCCATGCCGCGGCCCAGCGCGACACCGCCCTGGCACCGCCCGACGCCAGCCTGGCGATCTGAACCAGGCGGGGTCGCTCAGGCCAGCCAGATCGTCAGCACCCCCAGCACCAGGAACAGCAGCGCCGAGCCGCGGTGGATCCAGTCCATGGGCAGGCGCTGCGTGAGCCGGTCGCCCAGGTAGACGGCCGGCACATTGGCCAGCAGCATGCCCGCCGTCGTGCCGGCCACGACCTGGATGAACACGTCGGGATACCGCGCCGCCAGCACGACGGTCGCCACCTGGGTCTTGTCGCCCATCTCGGCAATGAAGAACGCCACCGTCGTGGCGGCCAGCACGCCCAGCCCCGTCGGCAACCGCACCTCGTCGTCGTCGACCTTGTCGGGAATCAGCATCCAGATGGCCACGAGCAGGAACGAGCCCCCGACCAGCCATCGCAGGGCCTGCGGCCCCAGCCACTGCGTGAGCCAGGCACCGAGCGCCGCAGCCAGCGCGTGGTTCAGCACCGTGGCAATGAGGATGCCGGCCACAATCGGCAGCGGGCGGCGGTAGCGCGCGGCCAGCATCAGCGCCAGAAGCTGGGTCTTGTCGCCCATTTCGCCCAGGGCCACGGCCGTGGACGACACGAAGAAAGCATCAAACATGTGGGATCGGGGATGAGTGGGGCCGGGCGGCGTGGAGCCTACGGACATGGACGCACCCGCCCGGCCACCCGGCGTACGCCATGCCCATGGTCTTGCCAGGCGATGCCCCGGGCGCCATGGCCTGCTGGCCAAGTGTGTTGACGCACGGACCGCGGCACATCGCCGCGGGAGGCTACTCCCCAAGGGACGGGCTGGATTGTAACGCGGAGGGAACGGTCAGCTGAGCAGCCGTTCGGGATCGGCGTCGAGCTTGGCGAGCGCCTCGCGGGTGGCGCGGGTGGTGAGGGATTCTTCTTCGACTGGCACGAGCAGCCCGGCCTGCAGGAAGGCCGCCAGGCGGCGCAGCTGGAACAGCACGCCGCGCCCGGAGGGCGTGACGAACAGCGCGAGCTGCTTCTGCAACCCCTGCCACGCCAGCTGCACCGGCTCGCGGCGCTGGCGGTAATCGAGCTCGAACCAGGCGCCGATCTGCAGCTCGCGGGCCCAGGCCAGCATGGCCGGCGTGGGCATGGTGCCGCCCTCGGCCACCACCTGCAGTTCGTCCGTCTCGTGGCCAGACAGGTCGCGCAGTGTCTGCTCGTCCAGATCGACCTCGGCCAGATCGGGCAGCACCTCGTCCAGCGCGTCCAGCCGGTCGGTCACGGCCTTGAGGTGCGCCGGTGAGATCGACGCCGATCGCGCCGAGAACGCAGCGGCCAGTGCGGCATTGAGCTGCTGCACGTGTTCGTCCTGCTTGGCCACAGGCAGACCGGCTCGCGCCATGCCGTCACGCACGATCTTGAGCAGAGGCGGCAAGCGGCGCAGCACGTCGGCCCGCTCTTCGCGCGAGGTCTTGGCGCTCGCCGACCAGATCAGATCGGCCGCCGCACGCTTGAGCGTGCGGGTTTCGTCGCTGCCCGGGCTGGTCTGCACGGCACTGTGGGCCAGCACGTCGGCCCAGACCCGGAACAGAAAATCCCGCACGCCGTCGTGCACCGGCACGCCCTCGAGCATCTTGCGCAGCTCGATGGTGTACTGGATGGCGCAGGTCTCGCGCTGTTCGACCTGCTGCGCCAGCGACACGCCCTTGCGGGACGCCTCGTTGGCGTCACGGAAGTAAGTCTCGAGAAACTTCTGGAACTCGACCAGCACGGTCTGGAACACCCGCCGCCCCGTGTCCGGGTAGGCCTCGACCACCTGCACGACGCGCTTGATCTCCTTGTGCAGCGCGTCCTCGTCGTGACTGGCTCCGCCGCCTGCAAACCCCATGACGCAACTGCCCATGCGGTCGATCAGCATGCGGGCAGGGTGGTTGGTGGTGGCGAAGAAGTCGGGTTCGCTGACGGCCACGCGCAGCACCGGCATCTGCAGGCGCGCGAACCAGACGCGGATGCTGGCCGGCAGGCGCTCCTCCGTCAGGATGTGCTGGAACAGCAGGGCGACGATCTCGATGGTGGCGCGCTCGACCGGCGTGGCCGCCGCCTGCTTGAGGGCGCGCTTGCTGTCTTCCAGGTCCCGCAGCGCCAGCGCGGGGTTGTCGCTGCCGAAGCCGCCCACGTCGGTCTGGCGGCGCAGGATCTGGCCGGCTTCATGCATGGCCTCGCCCAGACCGGGGCTGACGAACACCGGCTGCGCCGCCGTGACCTGATTGGCCGTGGGCGCGAAACCGGGAACCTGTCGGGCCACCACCTGATTGAGCTTGCCCAGGACCGCCTGTGACTGACCGGGCGTGCGCAGACCAGGCGTCTGCGTCAGCAACTGGGTTTCCTCATAGGGCTGCCCCAGTGGCTGCAGACCGCTGTTGCCCCGCGTGCCGACGGCAGACGGCGAGACGCCGCCCATACCCCCGCCCGGGGTGCCACCCGAAGCGCCTGTTCCACCCGGTCGGCCGGTGGCGCTGGACGGTGCACCACCCCAACCGCCCCCCGAGTTGCCACCCAGACCGCCTGCGCTGCCCCCCGTGCCGGCCGCGGCGGAACCCACGGCGCCTCCTGCTGCCGCCCCACCCGGGCCGCCTGCCCCTGCAACGCCCCCCCAGGGGCTCAGCAGAGCCCGGCCGGGCACGCCCGTGTCAGGCGCACGCCGGATGAAAGGACGCAGGTCGATCTCGGGGCGCACGCCGTGGTCGAGCAGCAGCCGATTGGCGTGGTGATAGGCCTCTTGCACCCATTGGGCGGTCTCGTTGTTGAGCACCGTCTGCAACGTGGCCCAGTGCCCCAGCCCCAGGCCGGATTGCAGCCAGGTCTCCAGCACGACCTTGCCCAGCCAGGACGGGTTGAGCACATCGACCGCGCCGGGCGCATTGTCGATTGCGCCCTGCACGACCTGCAATCGCGCACTGAGGTCGGTGTACTCGGATCCGGTCAGGTCGGCCACGGCCTGCCCCAGCCGCACGCCCACGATGTCGCGCTCGATGTGGCTGTCGTCCACGAGGCTCAGCACAGCCGGCAGCCCCCCCGCAACCGCGGGCTTCTGGTCCACCGGACGGCCCAGCCGCAGAGCCTGAGCGGCCTCACGCAACCGGGCTTCCAGTGCCTGCTGCCACGCCGACTGCGCCCGCGGAAAATCGAGCACCAGATCGCGCCGCCGCTGGTACAGCGCCGGTTCGGCTGCCAGCGTGGCCAGCAGCTTCGCCCCATCCACGCAGGCCTGCACAAGGCCGGCACTGCCCCTGACGAGGCTGTCGATGTAGGTGACGCGGGCGCTCAGCGCCAGCGCTCGGGGGGGTCCAGCGGACATGCAGAAGTGACAACGCCGGGATCATCACGCGACGACCCCGGCGGGGAGGGTTCCTTTGAAAGGACTCTACACCACAGCACCCGCGTTGGGATCGTTGGGATCGATGTCTTTTTTGGTGTTCTTCACGAGGTCTTCACGCTTGACGCCCAGCCACATTGCGATGGCCGCCGCCACGAAGACAGACGAGTAGATGCCGAACAGGATGCCGATGGTCAGGGCCAGTGCGAAATAGTGCAGCGTCGGGCCGCCGAAGATCAGCATGGCCAGCACCATGGCCTCGGTCGAGCCGTGGGTGATGATGGTGCGGCTCATCGTCGACGTGATGGCGTGGTCGATGACCTCGCGCGTCGTCATCCGCCGGTGCTTGCGGAAGGCCTCGCGGATCCGGTCGAAGATCACGACCGACTCGTTGACCGAGTAGCCCAGGACCGCCAGCACCGCGGCCAGCACCGACAGCGAGAACTCCCACTGGAAGAAGGCAAAGAAGCCCAGGATGATGATGACGTCGTGCAGGTTGGCGATGATGCCGGCCACGGCGAACTTCCACTCGAAGCGGATCGCCAGGTAGATCATGATGCCGATCACCGTGACGGCGAGCGCCAGGGCCCCGTCACGGGCCAGTTCGTCACCGACCTGAGGGCCGACAAACTCGCTGCGCTGCAGCGTGACCGGCCGGGCGCTGCCGGCCTGGCAGACCTGGGCGGGACCCTTTTCGGCGTCCTGCGTCGCGACCTGTCCGCCCTCAGCCTGGCACAGCGCGTCGAACACCTTGGCCACGACCTCGCCCTGCTTCATGCTGCCGCGCAGAGGCAGGCGGATCAGCACATCACGCGACGTGCCGAAGTTCTGCACCTGCACCTCACCAAAACCCAGCGACTCGACGGCTTCGCGCGCTTTCACCAGATTGGCGCTCTGTGCGTACTGCACCTCGATGAGCGAACCACCCGTGAACTCGATCGAGAAGTGCAGGCCCCGGGTCACCAGGAAGAACACCGCAGCGGCAAAGGTGAGGAAAGAGATCGCGTTGAAGATCAACGCGTGGCGCATGAAGGGAATGTCGCGCCGGATGCGGAAGAATTCCATGACGTTGTGTTCCTTGTCTTCCGTGGATCAGGCCTGCGGCTTCCACACCTGGCCAATCGAGACGCTCTTGAGCTTCTTCTGACGGCCGTACCAGAGGTTGACCAGGCCTCGCGAGAAGAAGACGGCCGAGAACATCGAGGTCAGGATGCCCAGGCAGTGCACCACGGCAAAGCCCTTGACCGGGCCCGAGCCGAAGGCCAGCAGGGCCAGCCCGGCGATCAGCGTGGTCACGTTCGAGTCGAGGATGGTCGCCCAGGCGTGCTCGTAGCCGGCGTGGATGGCCGTCTGCGGGGCCGAACCGTTGCGCAACTCTTCGCGCACACGCTCGTTGATGAGCACGTTCGAGTCGATGGCCATGCCCAGCGTCAGGGCGATCGCGGCGATGCCGGGCAGCGTCAGCGTGGCCTGCAGCATCGACAGCACGGCCACCAGCAGCAGCAGGTTGACGGCCAGCGCCAGCGTCGAGAACACGCCGAACAGCTGGTAGTACAGCATCATGAACACCGCGATGGCGCCAAAGCCGTAGACCAGGCTCTTGAAGCCCATCTCGATGTTCTCGGCGCCCAGGCTGGGACCGACGGTGCGCTCTTCGATGATTTCCATCGGTGCGGCCAGCGAGCCGGCGCGCAGCAGCAGCGCGGTGTCGGCGGCTTCTTCCGAGGTCATGCGCCCCGAAATCTGCACGCGGCCACCGCCGATCTCGCCGCGGATCACCGGTGCGGTCACGACCTCGCCCTTGCCCTTTTCGAACAGCAGGATGGCCATGCGCTTGCCGACGTTCTCACGGGTCACATCCTTGAAGATGCGCGCGCCACGGGCGTCCAGCGTCAGGTGCACGGCGGCCTCGTGGTTCTCGTCGAAGCCGGGCTGGGCGTCGGTCAGGTTGTCACCCGTCAGCACCACCTGGCGCTTGACGATCAGCGGCACGCCGCCGCGCTCCAGATAGCGCTCGGTGCCGAAGGGCACGGGGCCGCCGGCCAGCGCCGCCTGAGCCTCGGTGCTGTCGTCGACCATGCGCACTTCCAGCGTGGCGGTGCGGCCGATGATGTCCTTGGCCTTGGCGGTGTCCTGCACGCCCGGCAGCTGCACGACCACGCGGTCGATGCCCTGCTGCTGGATGACGGGCTCGGCCACGCCGAGTTCGTTGATCCGGTTGTGCAGCGTGGTGATGTTCTGCTTGAGCGCCTGGTCCTGGATGGCGCGGGCGCTCGCCGGGTTCAGGGTGCCGACCAGCGTGAGGTCACCGGAGCCGCCGGTGTCGGTGGCGTCGCGCCACACCAGGTCGGCCAGGCGGTCGGTCAGCACCGGGCGGGCGGCATTGCGGGCGGCCTCGTCTCGGAAGCGCACGATCAGGCTGTCGCCCTCGCGCCGGATGCCGCTGTGGCGCACGTCCTTGTCACGCAGCAGCGTGCGGATGTCGACCGTCAGCCCATCGAGCTTCTGCGTGATGGCGGCCTTCATGTCGACCTGCATCAGGAAGTGGACACCGCCGCGCAGGTCCAGCCCCAGGAACATCGGGTTGGCGTGCAGGCTGCGCAGCCACTGGGGCGAGCGCGACACCAGGTTGAGCGCCACGATGTAGCTCGGGTCGGCGGGATCGGGGTTGACGGCCCGCGCGATGACGTCGCGCGCCTTGATCTGGGTGTCGGTGCTGTCGAAGCGGGCGCGCACGGAGTTGCCGTCGAACTCCACGAAATCGGCCTTGAGGCCCGCTTGCTGCAGCGCGGCTTCGACGCGCGCCACGGCGCTGCTGTCGAGCTTGAGGGTGGCCTTGCCGCTGGACAGCTGCACGGCGGGTGCTTCACCGAAGAAGTTCGGCAAGGTGTAGATCAGGCCGATCAGCAGCGCTGCGGCGATGATCAGGTACTTCCACAGGGGATAGCGGTTCATGAGGTCCTCGACGGCAGGACAGCAGCTGCGGCCGGCCGGCCGCAGCGGATGCGTTTACTTGATCGTGCCCTTGGGCAGCACTTGCACGATGGCCACGCGCTGCACCTGCAGCTCGACGCCGTTGGCCACGTCCAGGTGCACGAAGGTGTCGCCCAGCTTGCTGATCTTGCCGATCACGCCGCCTTGCGTGACGACCTCGTCGCCCTTGGAGAGCGCTTCCAGCATGGCCTTCATCTCCTTCTGGCGCTTCATCTGCGGGCGGATCATGACGAAGTACAGGACGACGAACATGAGGACGAGCGGCAGCATGCTCATCAGGCCACCGGTGGCGCCAGCGACAGGGGCCGCGGCTTGGGCGTAGGCTTCGGAAATCAACACGGTCAGGTTCCTTCAGACAAAGGGCCGAGGCGCCACCCCGAGGGCTGACGCACCGGCCGTTGAACGGGGCATTGTATGCGGCGGCTTGCGACCGCTTTCAGAGCACGTACTTGACCAGGGGATGGCCGGTCAGTGCGCGGTACAGGTTGTCCAGCTGGGTGCGGCTGGTGGCCGTGACGATCACGGTCAGGCCGAGGTACTTGCCGGAGCTGCTGGGCCGGCGCTCCAGCGTGTGCGCCTGGAAGGAGGGGTCGTGCTCGGTGGCGATGGCGACGATCGCCTCGACAAAGGCCTCCTCGTACACACCCATCACCTTGATGGGGAAGGGGCACGGGTACTGGATCAGCGAGTCTTCCGGCGGAATGCGCGGGTTCACGGGGGTGTGATCGGGTGGGGTGGCGGAGGCCATGTCAGCGTCCTTTCAGCAGGAAAACGGAGAAAACGAGCGGCGCCGGACGGCGTCAGGCTCACTGGATGCCGAGGCGGATGGCGTCCCAGAGCCGACCGAGCCAGCCGGCGGACGGCACCTCGTCCAGCGCCAGCAAGGGCAGATCCTGCCAGTGCTGCGCCCCGAGGCTGACGCGCAGGCGGGCGACCGTCTGACCGCGCCGCAGCGGCGCCATCAGCGGCTCCTGGCGCACGACGCTGGTCTGCAGCCGTGCCCCCTGCCCGCGCGGCACCACGACCGCGATGGGCACCGGACGGCCCAGGCGCACGGTGCGGTCACGGCCCTTCCAGACCTGGGCCGTGGCCACGGCCTGGTTGGCCTCGAACAGCCGCACCAGATCGAAGGCACTGTACCCCCAGTTGAGAAGCTTCTGGGTCTCGTTGGCGCGGGCCTCGGGCGAGGCTGCCCCCAGCGTCACGGCAATCAGCCGCCGCTCGACGCCCCCGCTGGTGCGGCGGGCCGTGGCCACCATGCCATAGCCGGCGGCCTCGGTGTAGCCGGTCTGCAGGCCGTCCACCGTGGGATCCCGGAACAGCAGCAGGTTGCGGCTGGGTTGCGCCACGCCGGCCACAGTGGCCTGCTGCAGCGCATACAGCTTGAGGGCGTCGGGGAAGTCGGTCACCAGGCGGGCGGCGATCAGCGACAGGTCGCGCGCCGTGCTGCGGTGGCCGCTGGCCGACAGCCCCTCCGGGTTGCGGAAGCGGGTGGCCTGCAGCCCGAAGACCTCGGCCTGCCGGTTCATGCGCTCGACGAAGGCCTCGACCGATCCGGCCAGTCCCTCGGCCAGGGCCACCGTGGCGTCGTTGGCGTTGTGCACCACCATGCCGCGCAGCAGTTCATCGACCCGCACGCTGCTGCCGGCTTTCAGGAACGAGCGCGCGGACCCGGCCATGCCCGCCTTCCAGGCCAGCTCGGACACGGGCAGCGTCTGTTCCGGCCGGAGCTTGCCGTCGCGCAGCGCCTCGAACACCAGCCAGGCGCTCATCAGCTTGGTCAGCGAGGCTGGCTCCACCGAGAGGTCGGCCTGCCGGGCGGCCAGGGTCTGGCGGCTGGCGAGGTCCTGCAGGATGAAGGCGCGGGCGGCCACCTCGGGCGGCTGCGGCATGGCGGCCAGCGGCTCGATGAAGAACGGCCCGGCCTCGTTGCCCGCCGGCGCGGCGTGCGCGGGAACGACGCACCCCAGCAGCGTCAGGCAGGCTGCGGCCGTCAGCACCTGTCGCCGGGTCGGGTGCGTGGACCTCCTGGCGTCAGGGGCCGGCATCACGGACGCGTGCGGCATCGGGCGAGAACAGAACGGGGAAGGCATCACGTCAGCCCGTGACCCCGGCACGCAGGTGCCGGCGCACCAGCTCGCGCAGACGCGGCAACTGCCCGTGGAAGAAGTGGCCGGTACCCGGTACCACGGTGACCGGCAGGCCCTGCGGGCGGGCCCAGTCCAGGATGCTGGTCAGCGGCACGACGTCGTCCTGCTCGCCCTCGACCACCAGGGTGTGGGCCGGCACGGCTGGCACATCGAAGCGCGAGGTGGCCGGGCTGACGAGCACCAGCCCAGCCGGTCGCACGGCCTGGGGATCGGCGTCGGCAGCCTCGGCCAGGCGCGCGTGGGTGCGGGCCGCCACGAAGCCGCCGAACGAGAAGCCGGCCAGCGCCAGCGGCCGCCCTTGCACGGCCGGGTCGGCGAGGTGGTGGGCGATCACGGCCTGCATGTCGTCGCTTTCACCTCGTCCTTCATCCCAGGCGCCCTCGGAGTGTCCGACGCCACGGAAGTTGAACCGCACGGCGCGCCAGCCCTCCAGCACGAAGGCGCGCACCAGGGTGTGCACAACCTTGTTGTCCATGGTGCCGCCCATCAGCGGATGCGGGTGGGCCACGACGACGAGCCCGACGGGTGCGTGGGTCGGCTCTTCGACCACCACCTCGAGCAAGCCCGCCGGGCCCTCGATCGTCTGCGATGCGGGACGTCCGATCATCGGCGCGCCTCCTCAGCGACCGACGGACGGCGGCAGGACCAGGCGCTCGACGACCTCGCCCTTGGCCAGGTGCCGGTCGACGATCTCGTCGATGTCGCTCTTGTCGACAAAGGTGTACCAGGTGCCTTCGGGGTAGACCACGGCCACGGGACCGCCGGCGCAACGATCAAGGCAGCCAGCCTTGTTCACGCGAACCTGGCCCGGACCGGCCAGCCCGGCGTCCTTGACGCGGGCCTTGCAGTGGTCGAACCCTTCCTTCGCATTGTGGTCGGCACAGCAGTCCTCCCCGTTGATGCGCTGGTTCAGGCAGAAAAAGATGTGGCGCTGGTAATAGCTCATGCCCGGCATTCTAGGCATTGGAGCCGGCCTGGGCCGACGCGTGGGCTCTCGGTTCGCGGTGCACGATGCGCGCCACCAGCCACACCAGGGCAGCATACGGCCACAGCAGCCCGATCCACCGCGACAGGCCGTGGAAACGGATGAAGCGCCCCTGCTCCCACGCGGCCAGCGTGGCGGCGTAGTAGGGGTCGGTCGGTGCGAGGTGGATCATCACCACCAGCGCCAGCGTGGCCCCCAGGCCCAGCCAGGCGCACAGCGACCGGCTCAACCCCATCAGGGCCACTGCCCCGAGGGCGCCCAGCATCAGGCCGACCACCGTCGGCGTCGTCAGCCAGGTCAGCGCGTGCACCGGCGCGAAGTTCAGCGCCGACGCCAGGGTCGTGACCCCGACTCCCACCAGCACCGCACCGCTGAGCAGCACCAGCCGCAAACGACGCGGCCGCGCCATCGCACAGGCCACGCACATCGGCATGAGCAGGCCAGCCGCCACCGTCAGCGACTCGAGCAGGGCCGGCCAGCTTCCGGCGAGCAGCGCCCCCGTTCCCGCCCACAGGCTGAGCGGGTCATCGGGCAGCAGCCAGCGCTGCAGGGGCGTGTGCGCCGTCCACTCGACCAGCAGCACACGCAGATGCGGCCACAGCTGGCCCTGGCCCAAAGGCAGCGGTGGCGGAAACAGCAGCCCCAGTGGCCAGACCCAGAGCAGGGCCAGCCCGTGTCCTGCCTGCGGGATGAACCACCGCTCGCGCACGGTGTGCCACAGGTCGATGAGGCCGAGTGCGTGCATCGTCACGGCGGCCAGGGCACCCCAGGCGACGCCCAGGGTGTTGAGCACCCAGTCGGTGACGGAGGGTACACGTCCGGGCAGCGTGTACTGGATCAGCTCGAGCGTGTAGGACAGCCCGGTGCCGGTCAGCACCGTCGCCAGCGCCGCCACGGGCACCGAGCGGCCCGAGCGCAGATGGGCCACGCACAAGATGGCGCCCAGCGGAAGGTAGCCCACCAGGTTGCTGGCCAGGTCACCGGAAAACTCACGATGCAGCTTGGGCAGCATCCAGCTGAAGGCCTGCCGCTCGGGCCACTGCCAGCCGCTGAGCGGATAGAGCGTGGCATAGACGATCAACGCCATGGCGAGCCAGCTCAGAGGCCAGGCCGCGCTGCGGTGGGAGCTCATCCCGACCCCTCATTCGCCCCGGTGCGGAGTCAGCCCACCGTGGGCTTGAGCACGACCAGGATCACGATGGCGGCAAACAGCAGCACCGACACCTCGTTGAAGACGCGGAACCAGCGGTGGCTGCGCCGGTTGTGCAGGGCCTCGAAATCACGCAGCAGGCGCTTGCAGTAGTGGTGGTAGCCGATCGTGAGCACGACCAGCGTGAGCTTGATGTGCAACCAGATCTGACCCGGCCCCTTGCCCACACCGAAGTACAGCCACAGCAGCAGGCCCAGCACGACGGCTGGGATCATCAGGATGGTGGCGAAGCGGTAGAGCTTGCGGGCCATCACGAGCAGGCGCTCGCGCTCGGCGTGGCTGTCGGACGGCACCATGGCCAGGTTCACGAACAGCCTGGGCAGGTAGAACAGGCCGGCAAACCAGCTGGCCACGAAGATGATGTGCAGGGCCTTGACCCAGAGGTAGGGGTTGCTCATGCCTTCGATTATGAACAGCCCTCAGGCACACAGTGCAGCATCAGGGTGAAGGCGCAGTGTGGTCAGCGAGGCACAGCGAAACGGCTCGCCAGAAAAAAAAGAGCCCCGGCGCATGCCGGGGCTTTCAAGCCTTAACGCTGTCATCACGGTAAGGCACCTGCTCAGGGAGGAAAAGCAGGGAATGACAACCTTGCGGCGTATCATTCGGGGTCCATTATAGGGGGACCACAGCGCCATGTCTTCTGCGCATGTCCGAAAAACCCCTGAGGCGAGCTGATTTTTTGCCGGCTTTGCAATCTTTCACGGTCTTTTGACTGACGTACCGATGTCCATCACCCCCGCCTTCCCCCTGCACCGCCCTCGTCGCCTGCGCAAGGACGCGTTCAGCCGCCGCCTGGTGCGCGAACACGCGTTGTCGGTCGATGACCTGATCTATCCCGTGTTCGTGCTGGATCAGGATGAGGGCACGCAACCGGTGGCGTCCATGCCCGGTGTCGCGCGGCTGGGCCGCAGCGCACTGTGGGCGACGGCCGAGCGCTGCGTCGAGCTGGGTGTGCCGGTGCTGGCCCTGTTCCCGGTGATCGACCAGTCGCACAAGAGCTCGGACGGCGCGGAAGCCTTCAACCCCGAGGGCCTGGTGCCGCGCACCGTGCGCGAACTGAAGCGGCGCTTCCCCGAACTGGGCATCATGACCGACGTGGCGCTGGACCCGTACACCAGCCATGGTCAGGACGGCCTGCTGGACGAGACGGGCTACATCCTCAACGACGAGACCGTGGCCGTGCTGACCAAGCAGGCCCTGGCCCAGGCCGAAGCCGGCGTCGACATCGTCGCGCCCAGCGACATGATGGACGGCCGCATCGGCGCGATCCGCCAGGCCCTGGAAGCGCAGAACCTGATCTACACGCGCATCATGGCCTACAGCGCCAAGTACGCCAGCGCCTTCTATGGCCCCTTCCGCGATGCCGTGGGCTCGGCCGCCAACCTGGGCAAGGCCGACAAGAAGGTCTACCAGATGGACCCGGCCAACAGCGACGAGGCGCTGCACGAAGTGGCCATGGACATCGCCGAGGGCGCCGACATGGTCATGGTCAAGCCCGGCATGCCGTATCTCGACATCGTGCGCCGCGTGAAGGACGCGTTCAAGGTGCCCACCTTCGCCTACCAGGTGAGCGGCGAGTACGCCATGCTCAAGGCCGCGGCGCAGAACGGCTGGCTCGACCACGATGCCGTGATGATGGAAAGCCTGCTGGCCTTCAAGCGGGCCGGTGCAGACGGTGTGCTGACCTACTTCGCGCTGGAGGCGGCCGCCAAGCTGCGCGGTTGATCCGGACCGAAGGGGGGCCTGTGCGCTTTTTCCTGATCAACGAGCATTTCACCGAGTTGCCTGACTGGCCAGCCACGCTGCCGGCCCACGGCTTCCTGTGGGTCACCTCGGCCCGACGGGTGTTCGAAGTGAAGCTGCCCGAGGTCCAGCAGCAGTTGCAGCGCCTGGCCGGCGGCAGCCTGGTCGACCTGCACGTCTCGGACCTGCTGAATCCTCAGCTGCCATCGCAGTACGACTACACCTCGTGGTACGACCTGCTGGTGTTCCGGCGCCTGGCCGCCGGTCAGGGGACAGCCCACCTGTTCCTGGACGACGAGCGCGGCACGGCCTCGAGTGCACGCAAGGCGCTGGCCGCCATCGACACCAGCCCGGTGGGCTTTGCGGTGTTCGACCGCGTGTTGCTGACCGTGCATCCGGCCGACTGCTCGGTGCGCGACTTCTTCGAGACACGGCTCAGCCAGCTCGGCAGCAACGGCCCGCTGGATGGTGGAGCGGCCCTGGGCAGCGGCCAGGGGGTGCCAGCCGCCGGCCATGCCGAGCCCCGACTGGCGCTGACTGACGAGGACGCCCACCTCAGCGCCGACGCGGTCATGCCCGACCTCAACGAGGAGGGGCAGGAGGTCCGGATGCCCCGCACCGAAGGCCGGGGACCGTCGCGGCTGCCGCCCAGCCCCGCCGACCTGATGCTGCGCATCGTCAACCACATGGTCGACAGCTACCTGGATCTGCGGCGCCTGCTGACACGTCAACTGGGCTACCTGCAGCAGGAGATGCTGCACAACCGCAACCGGTTCCGGAACTGGCAGGCGCTGCTCGAGTCCCGCAACACGCTGCACATGCTGGAAGACACTTGCGAGGACCAGCGCAGTGCGATCCAGGAATGGCTGGACGCACTGGAGGACTGGCCGATGCCCCAAGACCCGCAGGCCGCGCGCGAGCGCGAGGTGCTGCGGGTGCGCTCGCGAGACGTGCAGGAGCACATCGAGCGCGTGCTCAGCCATGTACGCCGGCTGGAAAG
Source organism: uncultured Aquabacterium sp. (assembly GCF_913773725.1). Lineage (GTDB taxonomy): Bacteria > Pseudomonadota > Gammaproteobacteria > Burkholderiales > Burkholderiaceae_C > Aquabacterium. The sequence continues at coordinate 128,325 of NZ_CAJYGK010000034.1, forward strand.
CTCCTCCGAAAGCGCGGTGCAGATGCACTTCTCGCTGCAGGGCAGCCGCACCAACGACATCATGCGCACGCTCACCGTGCTGACGGCCATCTTCCTGCCGCTGAACCTGATCACGGGCATCTTCGGCATGAACTTCGAGGTGCTGCCCCTGATCCACGAGGCCGCAGGCTTCTGGATCGCCATGGGCCTGATGGGCGCCGTGGCCGTCTTTCTGGTGTGGCTGTTCCGCCGTCAGCGCTACCTCGACAGCTGAGCCAGAGGCAGACCGAGCGGGTCAGCCCGCCGCGGCGCGCACCTCACGAGCCAGGCACAGGTCGGCCCACGCCAGCGCCTTGTCGGCCGGGTTGCGCAGCAGATAGGCGGGGTGGTAGGTCACGACCACCGGCACACCCTGCACCATGTGCACGCGGCCGCGAAGCTTGCCGATCGGCTCGCTCGTCTTGAGCAACGACTGCACGGCAAAGCGGCCCATGGCCAGGATGACCTTGGGCTGCACCAGCGCCATCTGTCGCAGCAGATAGGGCTCGCACTGGCTCACTTCCTGAGGCTGTGGATTGCGGTTGGCCGGGGGGCGGCACTTGAGCACGTTGGCAATGAAGACCTGCCGGGCCGGCGCTGCCTCCGCACGGGTCAGGTCGAGTGCGTGCAGCATGCGGTCGAGCAACTGGCCCGCACGACCGACGAACGGCTCGCCTTCGCGGTCTTCCTGTTCGCCCGGTGCTTCACCGACGATCATCCAGTCGGCGGCCGGGTTGCCGACGCCGAATACGGTCTGGCGGCGGCTCTCGCATAATGAGCAGGCCCGACAGCCCGCCACGGCTTCGCGCAGCGTCGCCCAGTCCATGGTGTCGATGCCGGCTGGGCGCGCGCCCAGCCCCACTTCCGGCGGGGTGGCGCGCGAGAGGCCGCCGGCTGCACGGGCGGAGGCCGGGCGCCCCTGGGCAGGGGACGAAGCAGGCGGAGGTACGGCCGGCCGAACCGGCACGGGCGTCACCACCGGGGCCTGAGCCGACGCGGGCGTGGGCGCCGCCCCTTCCGTGGCCGGCGGGGCTGGCCGGTCCGTCTCCGTGGTTGGCCCTTCGGGCCAGAACGGCGGGATCCCGATCTCGCGCAGCATGGCGCGCTGTCGTTCACTCCAGCGCATCGGCGCCTCCTGCATGCAAGGCGGGCAAGGTCAGACGCATGACGATGGCGTCCTCGCGCCCCTCGGGCGCCGGGTAGTAGTGCTTGCGCAACCCGACGGCCTCGAAACCGAGGCGTTCGTACAGGGCCCGAGCGCGGGTGTTGCTGGGTCGCACTTCCAGCCAGAGGGCCTCGGCCTGCTGTTGCACGCAGCGGGCCGCCAGGGTGTCCAGCAGTTCGCGGGCCATGCCCAGCCCCTGCTGATCGGGCGCCACCGCGATGTTGAGCAGATGGACCTCCTGGTGTCCGTCCATGGCCACCACCACCGCGATCACGCGTCCCGTGTCCGCCTCACAGCGCACCCGGGCCCAGTAGCCCGCACGCAGCGAGGACCGGTAGTTGTCCGCCGTCCAGGCGTGCAGAGGGTGAAGACAGGCGGCAGACTCCATGGCGACCACCGCGCCGATGTCGGCATCGGTGAGGGGACGATCGACATGGCGGCCACCCGCCCGGGGCGCCGGTACGTCACGCGATGACGCAGTCACGGTCACCTCTCCCCCCGCGCCACCGCGGTGCGCTCCGCCGTGGTCTGGGCCACCTTGTCACGCACGTAGGTCGGCAGGGCGTGGGCCACATCGCCGACATCGCCGCGCACCCAGGCCCGGGTGGCCAGCGCGGCCAGCGCCGCCCCTGACGGGCAGGCTTCGGCGTCGGCCAGCAGACAGCCTGCAGCGCGGTTCAGCACCGGGCTCAGGGCCTCGGCGCAAGCACGCAGTGCGTTGCCGGCCAGGCGCAATGCCACACCGGACTCCGGCCCCCCGTCGGCCCAGCGCCGTGCCGGCTCCTGGACGGGCCACAGTGCAGGGGCGGTGACGGTCTGCCACTCGCCGCCAGCCCACGTCAGCGCCGCCACATACAACTCGCCCATGCGTGCATCCTGAAGCACCCAGAGGTGCGCCCCCTCCGGAAAAGCCGCCGGATCACGCAACCGCGCGTCCTCGGCCACCGCTTTCAGGGTGTCCAGCACGATGACCGGGCAGCCCAGGCCCAGCGCCAGCCCCTGCGTCACCGAGCATGCTGTGCGCAGGCCCGTGAAGGCGCCGGGACCAGCCCCGAAGGCGATCGCCTGAACGTCCCGCCAAGGCCGCCGCGCCTCGGCCAGCAGGGCCTGGAGGGCTGGCAGCAAGGCGGTCGATGCCTGGGCGCCGCCCGGCAATTGACGCACCCTCGTGGCCTCAGGGGTGACAAGGGCTGCGTGGATCTGATCGGTGGCGGTGTCCAGGGCGAGCAGGACCGGCGAGGAAACGGACATGGCCGGGAGTGTAGCCACTGCGCGCGCCTATGATCGCCCCATGCCTGCTTCGCGCCTGCGTTTCCTGTCAGCATTCCGACCGCACCTCACCGGCGCGGTGGTCCTTGTTGCCCTGCTGCCGGCTTGCGGGTGGGCGCAATCCGCGCCGCAGCCCTTGCCGCCCGTCCTGCTGGCCTCGCCCGATGCGCCGCTGCCGGACCCCGTTCGGCTGGCGCTGGCTCAGGCGGGCGTCCCGCTCGACGCTGTCTCGATCGGGGTGTGGCCGGCCAGCGGCGGCCCAGCCCGGGTGGCCCACCAGTTGCGTACGGTGCGCCAGGCCGCCTCGCTGATGAAGCTGTTCACCACCGGCACGGCGCTGCAGAAGCTGGGGCCCGCATGGGCATGGCGGACCGAAACGGGGCTGGACGGCACCTTGCTGCCCGATGGCCGGCTGCGGGGCTCGGTGTATCTGCGGGGCCAGGGTGACCCGACGCTGGTGGTGGAACGGTTGGATGGCCTGCTGACCCGGTGGCGGGCAGCCGGCCTGACGGCCATCGAGGGCGACATCCTGATGGACCGCCAGGCCTTCGACGTGCCCGCCCACGACCCAGCCGCGTTCGACGGGCAGGTGCTCAAACCCTACAACGCCGGGCCGGATGCCCTGTTGCTGGCCCACCGCGCCGTCACGGTACGCGTGCGCCCGGACGCGGCGCGGCCGGGATGGGCTCAGGCCGACCTGTTCCCGCCGCTGGAGGGCGTGAGCCTGGCTGCGAACCTGCCCCTGCGCGACGGGCCCTGCGGCGACTGGCGTCAGTCGCTGGCCCTGACCATGGCGCCGTCCCGGGGGCCGGTCGACCTGCCGCCCCCCATCGGCGGGACCGCCCCGTCCACGTGGTCGGTGGGCCTGCAGGGGACCTACCCCGCGGCCTGCGGCGAACGCGAGTGGCCGCTGCTGTGGCCCGCGAACGATGACCACAGCGCACGGCTGCTGGCAAGCCGCTGGCGCCAGGCAGGAGGCGTTCTCACGGGGCGCGTGAAGGACGGTGTCTGGCCCGCGGGCCTGCCTGTGTGGCAGGCCTGGACCTCGCCCCCGCTGGGCGAGGTGGTGCGCGACATCAACAAGTTCAGCAACAACGTGATGGCCCGGCAGCTGTTCCTGGCTCTGGGCAGCGACACCGACGGGCGTGCCCGCCTGAGCACGGCGCGGGCCGCCGTGGGGGACTGGGTGCGCCAGGCCACGCGCGACCCCGGCGAGCCCACCGGCCCGTGCGACGGGGACGCCCTGACGCTGGACAACGGCTCGGGTCTGTCGCGCCAGGAGCGCAGCAGTGCTGCCTGTCTGGGGCGGTGGCTGCAGTCCGTGTGGATGTCTCCAGTGATGCCGGAGTTCGTGGCCTCGCTGCCCGTGGCGGGCGTGGACGGCACCACACGCCGACTGAAAGGCGCGCAGGGGGCAGCTCACCTCAAGACCGGATCGCTCGACGGCGTGGCCGGCATTGCGGGCCTGGTGCACGGCGCGCACGGTGAACGTCTGGTTCTGGTCGCCATCGTGAACCACCCTCGGGCCGACGGTGCACGGCCGGCCTTCGACGCCCTGCTGACTTGGGCGCAGGCCAGCGCGAACTGAGCGGGCGGGCACGGGAAAATCGTGCACAGAGCAAGGCAAACCTGGGAGAATCTGCCCGCCATCCCGAAAGCCACCGCCGTGCCAGACGTCGCCTTCTCTGCCGCCCTTGACCCGCATCTGATCGACTGGGTGGGCTCGGCCGCTGCCGTGTTGACCACCAGCGCCTTCCTGCCTCAGGCCTGGCTGACCTTCCGGACCCGGGATGTCAGCGGCATTTCGCTGGGCATGTACACGGCGTTCACGAGCGGCGTGGCCTTGTGGCTGGTGTACGGGCTTGCGCTCGGCTCGACGCCCATCGTCATCGCCAACGCCATCACCCTGAGTCTCGCCATCAGCATCCTGGGGATGAAGCTGATCTACCGGCACGCGCCGGCGCCGGCCGCCCCGACGCCGCCTTCGCGCTGAACCTCACTGGCCGCTGGGCTGCAGGGCCGGCGACGCCGAATCAGAACGGGTTGCGGTTGACGTTGCTGACCACCAGCGACGCCAGCCGGGCGTGGGCCTGGGGCGCGAAGTGGGTCGCGTCGGACCACAGGTAGACCGACGAGACCGTGCTGTCGACCGAGCCGCGGGTGTTGACGCCGCCCGCCACATGGCTGGTGTTGCACAGCGGGGCTGCCGTGGCGCGGACGCTGTCGGCCGGCACCGCACAGCCCTGGGCCGTGGAGTTGCTGATGCCATAACTGGCCCGGGTGCCGGAATCGAACATCAATTGGGTCAGGTCATCGCTGCGAACCAGGGTCAGCTGGCGGCCATCGAAGTCGACCTCGGCCCGGTTGGTCAGGCCATCATTGAGGGCCACCGTCAAGGCGGCAATGGCAGCCTTGTCGTCGGCCGAGAATCCCTGCACCAGCGGGCTCAGCGAGAGCCGGGGCACCCGAACCAGGGCGATGCGGGCCCCGCTCGGTTTGACGTACGTGGTCAGGGCGTCCGCCAGGCTTGCGCCCAGGTTCTTGAGCTCGGTTTCTAGCGAGGCGAGCGCGACGCCGTTGAACTTGTAGCGGGCGTAGGCTTCGAAGATGTCGGCCTGCCCCGCCAGAATCAGCACCAGCGTGCCATTGTTGAGCAAGGCGGTGTTCTGGCTGATCTTGGCGATGACGGAGGCGATGCCGGCATTCGTCTTCGCGATGGCGGCATTGGCCGCACTGAAGGCGCCGGTGGCGTCGGTCACCGTGGTCGTCGGGTCATTGGCCAGGAAGTAGGCCGAACGGGCTGCACCCGTGACAGGGCATTGTTCGCCGTCGAAGCCGTAGGCGGCGGCCACGCTCTGCACCCAGATCGGGTTGTTGCCGCAGACGTAGACGAAGCTCGACTCGGAGGTGGTGACGTTGTTGCTGCTGTCCAGGGCGTTGCCGTTGCTGTCGATGGTCACCGCATTGACGGTGTACTTCTTGCCCGCCGAGGTCAGGAAGCTGCTGTCATCCCCGAAGCTCACGACCCGCGTCGGGCGGAACTTGGACGCCTGCGAGCCGCCGCCGCACGCCGAGACCGCCGCGGCCACCGCACATGCAGCAGCCACCACGCCCAATGCCTTGAAGGGCCGGCGCAGCGAAAAAGACGTCAGGGAAACGGGCAGGCGGGACATGGAGACTCCAGATTCGGATCGCACAGGACACAAGAGCGCAAGAATAACCGCCTTCCGAAAGGCGGCGCACATCAGGAGGTAAAGAGCCGCAACGGCCGTCAGGCCGCCGCCCGGGTCAGGCGGTCGCGCACGCCATCCCAGGCGGGATCGGCCGGGGGCGCCTCCACCCAGATGAGGTCGACGCCCAGCGCATCGAGCTCGCGCAGATCGGCAAAAAGGTCGTGGGCCGCGGTGGCCGCGTCGCCCGGCATGGAGCGGTGCACCACGCCCTTGCTCGGCGCGCGGCGCGCCCACAGGCTGCGGGAGTACACCGCCACCTTCGGCGGATGACCGGGCTCACGCAGGGCCGCAGCCAGCAACTCGGGCTCCAGCACGTCGAGGGCGGCATCCAGCTGGGTGTCGTCCATCAGGCGCAGGCGGGCACGTGGCGCATAGTGCGAGGCCAGGGTGCCCGGCGCCCGGGGCGCGGCCGGGTCCGGCGCCTCGGGGTGGGACCACAGCACGGGCTGGCCGGCGGCCGCTTCGATTTCGGCCAGGGTCAGGCGCCCTGGGCGGAGCAGCACGGGTTGCTCACGCGAGCAGTCGACGATGGTGGACTCGATGCCCACCTCGCACGGCCCGCCGTCGAGCACCCAGACCTCGTCCAGGCCCTCGCCCGCGTCCTGGAACTCGTCGACCACGTGGGCCGCCTGCGTCGGGCTGATGCGGCCGAAACGGTTGGCGCTGGGTGCGGCCACCCCCAGCACATCGAGGTTGGCGCAGGCTTCCAGCAGCTGACGCGCCACGGGGTGCGACGGGCAGCGCAGGCCGATGGTGTCTTGCCCGCCGGCCGCAGCGGTGGCGACATCCGGGTCGCGCGGCACGATGACCGTCAGCGGCCCGGGCCAGAAGGCCGCGCACAGGCGCTGCGCCACCGGCGGAAACGCCGAGACGAAATGAAGTGCGGCCGCCCCGTTGGGCACGTGGACGATCAACGGGTGATCGCTGGGCCGGCCCTTGGCAGCGAAGATGCGGGCCACGGCCTCGGCGTCGTCGGCGCGGGCCCCCAGGCCATAGACGGTTTCGGTGGGCAGGGCCACCAGGCCACCGGCCACGATGCGGCGGGCCGCCTGCTCGATGGCGTCGGGTTGGGTCGCGGGATCCAGCAGGCGCATGGTGATGTCGGTCAGAGGGGATCAGAAGGGCGCGATGCCCAGGATGGCCGCAGCCTTCAGCGCCGTCTCACGGGCGGCGTCTGGCGTGTCGGCGGTGACGGTCAGGTGGCCCATCTTGCGGCCCTTGCGCGCCTCGGTCTTGCCGTACAGGTGCAGGTGCGTGCCGGACAGCGCCAGGACGGCCGCCCAGTCGGGCTCGACCTGCGCGGTGGCGCCGGCCGGGAACCACAGGTCGCCCAGCAGGTTCAGCATCAGGCAGGGGCTGTGCAGCACCGGCGCCACCAGCGGCAGGCCGGTCATGGCGCGCACCTGCAGCTCGAACTGCGACACGTCGCACGCGTCGATGGTGTGGTGACCCGAGTTGTGCGGGCGCGGGGCCATCTCGTTGGCGACGATGCGGCCGTCCTGCAGCACGAAAAATTCGATGCACAGCACGCCCACGTAGTTCAACGAGGCGGCGATCTTGTGGGCGGCGTCGTAGGCCTGCTGCGACACGGCCTCGGTCACGTTCGGCGCGGACACCGTGGTCACGGCCAGGATGCCATCGCGGTGCAGGTTCTGCTGCAGCGGGAAGTGCACGACCTGGCCGTCGCGGCCACGCGCCACGATGACGCTGACCTCGTAGGCCAGCGGCAGCATCTTCTCGAGCACGCACTCGACCTGCTGGAGCTCGGCCCAGGCGGCTTCGAGCTCGGCGCGGGTCTTGACGCGCACCTGGCCCTTGCCGTCGTAGCCCAGGCGGGCGGTTTTCAGGATGCCGGGCAGCAGGTCGTCCGACACGGCGGCGAGCTGTTCCGCCGTGGCGATGATGGCGTGCGGCGCGCAGTCGACCCCGCAGCCGACGAAGTGGGCCTTCTCGCGGGCACGGTCCTGGCAGACGGCCACGGCGGCACCAGCGGGCGCGACGGGGCGGGTCTCGGCCAGCTTGTCGAGCGCGGCGGCGGGCACGTTCTCGAACTCGGTGGTGATGGCCGCAGCCTCGCGGGCCAGGGCGGCCAGGCCGCTCTCGTCCAGATACGGCGTCTGGATGTGGGCGTGCGACACCAGGCCGGCCGGGCTGGTCGGATCGGCATCGAGCACGGCGGTGCGGTAGCCCATGGCCTGGGCGGCATGCACGAACATGCGGCCCAGTTGGCCGCCCCCCATCACGCCCAGGGTGGCGCCGGGCAGGATCACGTCGGAAGCGGCCTTGCTCATGCCTTGGGTTCCATGGTCAGGTCGGCCGTCATGGCGCGGGCCACTTCGGTCTGGCGGGTGCGGAAGGCGTCGAGCTTGGCGCGCAGCGCCGGGTCGGTGCCGGCCAGCATCGCGACGGCAAACAGCGCGGCGTTGCCCGCGCCGGCGGTGCCGATGGCGAAGGTGGCCACGGGGATGCCCTTGGGCATCTGCACGATGGAATGGAGCGAATCGACGCCTTGGAGGTGGCGCGACGGCACGGGCACGCCCAGCACCGGCACGGTGGTCTTGGCGGCCAGCATGCCCGGGAGGTGGGCCGCGCCGCCGGCGCCGGCGATGATGGCGACCAGGCCGCGGTCGGCTGCGGCCTCGGCGTAACGGAACATGTCATCCGGCATGCGATGCGCCGAAACGACCTTGGCCTCGAACGGGATGCCGAACTCAGTCAGAATGTCGGCGGCGTGGCGCATGACATCCCAGTCGCTGCTGGACCCCATCACGACACCGACTTTCACCTGGCTTGCGCCCTTCGTTTCCGACACGGTTGGCTCCTCAAACGTCAAAGCGCGAATTTTAGGCGCTGCCCACCTGAATCCGACGCGCCCCACGCGGCCTGCTGCACACCATGATCGACATCACCATCGAAAACTTCGAATCCGACCTGATTGCCACCTCGATGCAGGTGCCGGTCCTGCTCGACATCTGGGCCGAATGGTGCGGGCCGTGCAAGGCGCTGGGCCCGGTGCTCGAAAAGCTGGAGCAGGAATACGCCGGCCGCTTCGTGCTGGCCAAGGTCAACGCCGACGAGCAGCCCGAGATCGCCGGGCAGCTCTCGCAGATGTTCGGCGTGCGCTCCATCCCGTTCTGCGTGATGTTTGCGGGCGGCCAGCCGGTGGATGGCTTCGTGGGCGCCCTGCCGCCCGAGCAGATCCGCAGCTTCCTGGACAAGCACGTGCCGTCCGAAGGCGCGGTCGAGTCGGCGGAAGAGACCGCCGAGGCCGAGCACCTGCTGGCCGATGGCGCCGAAGACTCGGCCGAAGCCCTGCTGCGTGACGCTGTGGACAAGGACCCGTCCAATGACGAGGCCCGCTTCGACCTGATCAAGCTGCTGCTGGCCGAAGGCCGGGTCGACGAGGCCAAGGAGGCCTTCCTGCCGATCGGTGGACGGGCCACCGGACCGGTGCCGGAGCCGCGTGTGCTGGCGTTCAGCCGCTTCATCGCCGCAGCCCAGGCGGCCCGTGGCGGGCGCTCGCCGTCCGAGCTGGATGCCGCGATTGCGGCCAACAAGCGCGACTTTGCCGCGCGCTTCGAGCTCGCCCAGATCTTCTGGGCCGCCGGCCAGCCCACCCAGGCCATGGACGAGCTGCTGGAAATCATCATGCGCGACAAGGCCTGGAACGAGGAGCTGGCGCGCAAGACCTATGTGGCCATCCTGGAAGTGATGAGCAAGCCGGCACCGAAGCCCACGCCGGCCCGTGCCACGCCCCCCGGGGCACCCGGCGCCGACGGCAAGCCCAAGCTCGAGATCGCGGGCAAGGTCGAGGTGCAGGCGGCCGATCCGGTCATCGACGCCTACCGCCGCAAGCTCAGCATGGCCCTGTTCTGAGTCCCCGCACCAGGATCACCCTGGTCCCTGGCAGCACCCGATGTCGCAGACTGCGCGCAGTTTTGCACGGTTATCCGGGCTTTGCCCCTTGCATGGCACATGAAGAATCCAGCTCTCGGCCGATGATTCATCAGCTTTGAAGTTGGATAACGGCCCGTCGCCCCTTTGCGGCGACGCCGTGACGCTTCATCCATGACCCTGCTTGCCCGTCCCGCCACCTCTGCTGCACCCGCCCGCTGCACCGTCCACACGGTGACAGAGGCCCACGAGCGGGCGCGCGGCCTCACGTTGATCGAGCTGATGGTGACGGTGGCGGTCCTTGCCCTGTTGCTGGCTTCGGTCGCCCCCTCGCTGGGCACGTGGATCGGCAGTCAGCGGGTGCGCAACACCGCCAGTTCGCTGGTGGCCGGCCTGCAGCAGGCGCGGGCCGAAGCCGTGCGGCGCAACCGGCCGGTGTCGTTCTGGCTGGTGCAGGGCAGCAATGCCGGGGCGGTGGACAACAGCTGCGCGGTGAACGCCAGCGGGCGAACCTGGGTGATCGCCCTCGGCAGCGCCTCGCCAGCGGGGAAGTGCGCGCCCGGAGCCTCGTCCAACCAGATCAAGGCCGCCCTGGCGGCTTCGGGCGGCGGCAGCGACACCGCCGTCACGGTGTCGGCGGTGGACCCGTCCGGCTCGGCTTCGGCGGTGGTGACGTTCAACGGATTCGGCCAGGTCGTCAACGCCACCCCGATCCGCCAGATCGACGTGACAGGCTCCAGTGGGCTCAAGGCCTGGCGCGTGGTGGTGTCTTCCGGCGGGCAGGCCAAGCTGTGTGAACCGAATGTGACCACCACCGGCGATCCGCGGAGTTGCTCATGACCGGGCCCCGCGCACACCGACCCCAGGGCGGCTTTCTGCTGATCGAGGTGCTGATCGCCATCCTGATCTTCGCGGTCGGCATCCTGGGGCTGGTCGGCCTGCAGGCCCGCATGACGAAGGCGCAGACCGAGGCCAAGGCCCGTGCGGACGCCGTCAACCTGGCCGGCGAGCTTCGCGGCCTGATGTGGGTGGACATCGCCAACCTGGCGCAGTACGAAACGAGCGCGTGCGCAGCCCACGCGCCCTGCGCGAACTGGCTGGCCAAGCTCCAGTCGACCCTGCCCAGCGGCTCGGCCACGGTCACACGGGACACCACGCGCCCCGGATGGGTTCGCATCAGCATCACCTGGCAGTTGCCCAACGGCAGCAGCCACCGGTACGAGACGGCGACCGTCATCCAGGGGGCGGCATGATGCGGCGGACGCAGCGCGGGCTCAGCCTGATCGAGCTGATGGTCGGGGTGCTGATCGGCATGCTGACGGTGCTGGCGATCACGCAGGTGCTGATGAGCACCGAGGGCCGCAAGCGCACCACCGCCGATGGCAGCGATGCCCAACTCAACGGCACACTGGCTCTGTATGCGCTCCAGCGCGACGTGCAAATGGCGGGCTACGGCCTCACGGCGCGGCCGGCGGCCATGGGCTGCACCGTGAAGGCGCAGTACGGCACCGGCGCCAGCCCGGGCGCGCAGAGCTGGCCGCTGGTGCCGGTGCGCATCACTCCGGGCTCTGGCGCCAACCCCGATCAGCTCACCCTGTGGATGAGCAGCAAGAACACCCACGCCGTGCCCGTGCGGGTGACCGAGAACCACGCGCAGGCCGACGCCCGCTTTGTGGTGGCCGGCTCGTTCGGCTCGTCCGCGGGCGACCTGGTGGTGGCAGTGCCGCCCTCTCCATCGGCCACCAACTGGTGCACGCTGATGGCCATCGCCGGCGACAGCAGCACCACGCTGACCAACACCCAGGTCCCGCATCTGGCCACGGCCAATGGCTGGAACGCCGCCGGGTCGGGTCTGGTCCCCACCGCGGGCTATCCGGCCGGCAGCCACCTGATCAACCTGGGCACAGGCCTGCCGCGAACATACAGCATCGACGCCACCAAGGCCCTGGTCGCCACGGACGTGCAAGTGGCCAACGGGCTGAGTGCCGCCCAGACCGTGGCCCCTCAGATCGTTCAACTCAAGGCGCTGTACGGCAAGGACACCGATGGCAACGGCACCATCGACCAGTTCGATGCGGCCACGCCCACCGACAACGCCGGCTGGCTGACCGTGATGGCCCTGCGTGTGGCCGTGGTGGCCCGCAGCGCACAGTTCGAGCGATCGGCCAGCCCGTCGGACCTGGTGACGCCGTCCATCGGTGTCGAATGGCCTGTGGATGGGCGCACCAGTGGCAGCGTGGCCTGCAGCACCGACGCCAGCCGCCAGTGCATCCGCATCGACGTGAGCGGGGTTGGCACAGACTGGCAGCAGTACCGCTACAAGGTGTTCGACACCGTCATCCCCTTGCGGAACATGCTGTGGACACGATGACCGCCCGCACCACCTCCCCGTGCACGCCGGTGCGGTCGGCCGATCGCGGCAGCGCACTGATCTTCGCGTTGATCGCCCTGGTGTCGATGAGCCTGGCCGCGCTCGCGCTGGTGCGCTCGATCGACACCGGCACGGTCATCCTCGGCAACATCGGCTTCAAGCAGGATGCCACCGCAACGGCCGAAGAAGCCACGCGCCAGGCCATCGCCTGGCTGAGCACTGCCGACGTGAGCGCCGACAACAGCGCGCAGGGCTATTACGCCAGCGCTGCGACCACGCTGGACGCCACGGGCTTTCAGTCGTCCGCCACGACCCGCACGCTGATCGACTGGGACAGCGACAACTGCGGCTATGCCGACAGCGGCAGCTACGCCGGTTGCGGACAACGCCCCAAGGTCGCCACCGTGAGCGACGTGACGGCGCATTACGTGATCCTTCGCCTGTGCTCGGACACCGCCGGCACCCAATGCAGCCGCCCGCTGGATGCGGCCTCGAGCACCGACGGCAGCAAGGGTGCGCTGGACTACAGCAGCCCCGGCGGGCCCGAGGTGAACAACGCCGTGTACTACCGCATCGTGGTGCGGGTACAGGGCGCGCGCCAGGCACAGTCTTTTGTCGAAACCATCGTGCAACGCTGAGGAGACCACCCGTGTTGTCACTGCTTTCTCTGACCCGCCGGTGGCTGTGCACCGCCGCGCTGACCCTGCTCGCGCTGGTGTCGCCGGCCGCCCATGCTGCCTTGACCAGCCTGGCGGACGAGCCGCTGGCCACGCAGGCCGGCCTGGCCTCCGCCGCCCCCAATCTGTTGTTCGTGCTGGACGATTCAGGCAGCATGGACTGGTTCTACATGCCGGATGCCATCTGGTACGAAAACTGGTATGGCTACACCTCGCCGCAATGCAACGGCGTGGCCTATGACCCGACACAGACCTACACGCCGCCAGTCAAATGGAACGGCACCCCCTACCCGCAGGCCATCTACACCTCGGCCTGGGAAGACGGCTACACCCCCCAGCCGGCCTCGTTCAGCACGGTCACGCTGCCCAGCACCTCGCTGACGTTCTCCACCGGCTCCAAGACCGTGACGTTGAGCCCGGGTGACGCGCTCTCCCTGGACAGCACCAAGGCCGTCGTGCTGCGCGACAGCAGCGACACGACGCGCTGGATGCTGGGCACGGTCACCGGCTCCAGCAAGACGACCTCGTGCGTGCTGCTCATCTTCTGCACGGACACGTGGACGTACACGATCAACGTCAGCTTCTTCACCGGCAAGGACGGCGCCAGCCACAACAACTGGCAGGCTTTCAGACCGCAGGCGGGCAGCCTCGGCACGCAGAGCTACTACCAGTACAACGGCACCGAACCCAAGCTGTCCTGGCGGTATGACCCGACCACCGGCGCCCTGGACACCAGCTCCAACTTTGCCCAGGAGTGCCGCACGGACCGCATCCTCTTTCCCTGGTATGGCCGCTTCTCGAGGGTCGACATCAACACAATGTCGTCGGCGACCACCCAGCAGAACTACGCCAACTGGTACCAGTACTACCGCAACCGCAAGCTGCTGATGAAGACGGCCACGGGGCGGGCGCTGCTGAACATCCCGTCGAGTTACCGCGTGGGGGTGACGAAGATCAGTCACAGCCAGTACGGCAGCCTGACGCCGCAGTTCTTCCTGCAGGTCGCCCCGTTCACGGAGGACATCGTCTCGACCTCGCCGGGGCAGAAGTTCAATGTGTTCCGCCACCTGTACAACGAGCAGCACTACAACTCGGGCGGCACGCCGCTGCGGGCCAGCCTGACCCAGGTGGGCAAGTACTACGCGAACAAGGTCAGCGGCCAGACCGACCCGATGACCGCGGCCTGCCAGCGCAACTACACGGTGCTGGCCACCGACGGCTACTGGAACGGCGCAGACGTGCCCACCGACCTGAGCGGCGTGGCCATCGGCAACCTGGATGGCAGCCCCGAGGGGCGGCCCATGCTGGACACCCTGAACGCGGCTGGCACGCTGGCCGACATTGCCCAGTACTTCTACCTGACCGACCTGCGGACGCCCGAACTCGGCAACTGCGGCAGCGGCACCAGCCTGTGCACCAACGACAGCACGGCCACCACCGACCGCGGCACGCCGGGCCGGCAGAACATGGTGACCTACACGCTGGGATTGGGCGTGGGCGGCACCCTGCGTTACGACCCCAACTACGCCTCGCTGACCACCGGCGACTTCGCAGCCATCCGCGCCGGCACCAAGAACTGGCCCAACCCCATGCCGGCCGAAAACGCCACCCGCGTGGACGACCTCTGGCACGCCGCCGTGAACGGCCGGGGCCGCTACTTCAGCGCGCAGAACGCCACCGAACTCAGCAGCTCACTGGAAAGCGCGATCGGCGAGCTGATCCAGACGCCCGGCTCGGGCTCGGCCGTCGCCACCAGCGCCTTCCAGCTCAACAGCACCGACTCCAACTACGTCTACGCGGGCAGCTACATCAGCGGGCGCTGGACGGGCGAGCTCAAGGCCTTCAGCATCGCCAGTGACGGCATCGTCGACACCACGCCGGTGTGGACGGCCCAGGCGCAGCTGGACATGCTGGCCAACCGCAACGGGCGCACGGCGCCGGCTGCGGGGGTGACCTCGCCACAGTGCGGGGCGCTGTACTCGAACTGCAACGACGAGCGGGTGGTGTACTTCATGCACCCCACGACGCGTGCCCGCACCGCCTTCACCTATGCCGCGCTGCAGGCCGCCGGCCTGGACGCCGATGGCAAGTTCAGCACCTCGTGCAGCGCCAGCAAGCTGTCGCAGTGCACCAGCCTGAGCGCGGCGCAGCGCGCCCTGGCGAACGACGGCAAGAATCTGGTCAACTTCATCCGGGGCGATGCCACCTACGAAGCCAGCAACGGCGCCAACCCGCTGTTCCGTCTGCGCTACGCGGCCCTGGGCGACATCGCCAACGGCTCGCCGGCCTATGCCGGCAAACCACCGTTCCAATACGCCGACAGCGGCTACAGCGACTACGTCACCGCCCAGGCCAGCCGCACCAAGGTGGTCTACGTGCCGGCCAACGACGGCATGCTGCACGCCTTCAATGCGCTCACTGGGCAGGAGCTGTGGGCCTTCGTGCCCAACGCCGTGATGGCCAACCTCTACAAGCTGGCCGACAAGAACTACACCCATCAGTACTTCGTGGACGGCAGTCCCGTGATCGCCGACATCAAGGTCAGCGGCAGCTGGAAGACCATCCTCATCGGCGGGCTCAACAAGGGCGGCAAGGCCTACTACGCGCTCGACGTGACCGACCCCGCCGCCCCCATCCCGCTGTGGGAGTACACGCACGCCAACCTGGGCTTCACCTATGGCAATCCGGTGGTGACGAAGAACAGCGCGGGCGAATGGGTCGTGGCCTTCGGCTCGGGCTACAACAACACAGGCCTGGGCTACCTGTACGTGCTCGACGCCTACACCGGTGCCGCCAAGACCGGCTCGCCCATTGCCACCACGGCCGGCTCGGCCACCACGCCGTCAGGGCTCGCGCCGATCAACGCCTGGCTGGATTCCAACCGGGACAACACCGCCCGCCGCATCTACGCGGGCGATCTGCTGGGCAACGTCTGGCGCTTCGACATCAATGCGGGCACGGTGGCCCCGGTGGTCCGCCTGCAGACCTCGTCGACGACCCCGCAGCCGATCACGGTGCGCCCGGAGCTCGGCTCAGTGACCTACAACGGCACGGCCTACCCCGTGGTGATGGTGGGCACCGGCCGTTACCTGCACGCCAACGACGTGAGCGACACCGCACTGCAGAGCGTCTACGCCATCCGAGACAAGCTCGACAGCACCGGATGGGGCGACGTGCGCAGCAGCACCAACCTGGTGGCCAAGTCGGTGACGACCAGCGGCAGCGGCACGAGCCTCACGCGCACGGCCACCAGCAACACCAAGGTCGACTGGTCGACCAAGGCCGGCTGGGTGTTCGACCTGCGCCCCAGCAGCACCGCCACCCCCGAGGGCGAGCGCGTGAACACGCGCATGCAGGTGGCCTACAGCACGCTGGTCGTGGCCGGCAACATCCCGAGCGCCGCCGAGTCGTGCCGCGCGGCAGGAGGCTCGTCCTGGCTCTACTACTTCACGCTGGCCGATGGCTACACCGAGGTCGCCCCCATGTTCCAGGGCAACGCCATGGTCAGCGGTGTCAGCATCGTCTACGACGCCAGCGGCCGCGCCATCGTCATCACCAGCACCTCGGACGGCAAGACGGTGCGCCAGAATCAGCACCCGACCTCGCCGCCCGCGAGCACCGGCGGGCTGCGCCGCGTCTCCTGGCGCGAACTGGTGAACTGAAGCCGGCGCGGCCGTGGCACGATGCGGTGGTTGACCGATCACCGCCCAGCCATGACCGCCCTCCTGCCCCCGCTGATCAGCGCCGCCGAACTGGCCGACCTCGTCGGACAGCGCCCGCCCACCCTGTGCGTGCTGGACTGCCGCTTCAACCTGGCCGACCCGGCCGCCGGCCGCCTTGCCTGGTCGCAGGGACACATTCCCGGCGCCCGGCACGCCGACCTGGACCGCGACCTGTCCGGCACGAAGACCGGGCAGAACGGCCGCCATCCCCTGCCCCCCGTCGACACCCTGGTCCGCACGCTGCGGCAATGGGGCATGGGGCCGGGCACCCGGGTCGTGGCCTACGACGCCCAGGGCGGCATGTTTGCCGCGCGCCTGTGGTGGATGCTGCGCTGGCTGGGGCACGACGCGGTGCAGGTGCTCGACGGGGGCTGGCCCGCCTGGCAGGCGCTGCCCGGCGCGCCCATCACCGCCGACGCACCGCCCCCACCGCCCCCGGGCGACTTCACCGCGGCCCCGCGTGCGGCGTGGCTGGTCACCACGGAAGACGTGGCCGCAGCCCTGGGGGACGCCGCGCGCCTGCAGTTGCTCGATGCCCGCGCACCGGACCGCTTCCGCGGCGAGAACGAGACGCTGGATCCCGTCGGCGGCCACATCCCCGGTGCGCTCAACCGGTTCTTCCAGCTCAACCTGGGTCCGGACGGCCACTTTCTGCCCCCCGACGCCCTGCGTGCGGCCTTCGACACGGTGCTGGACGGACGGCCGCTGGACACCCTCGTCCACCAATGCGGCTCGGGCGTGACCGCCTGCCACAACGCACTGGCCATGGCCCACGCCGGGCTGCCTGCCATGCGCCTGTACGGCGGCTCCTGGAGCGCGTGGTGCGCCGACCCGGCCCGCCCGGTGGCCCGTGGCGATTGACCCACAGCGCCGCATGCGCCCGATGGCCTGACACGGAAGGCCGGTCGATCTGCCACGACGAACGGCATCCGCCGGCCAGCGCCACGACGCACCCCGCCTGTGACAAACCGTAAGCCCGCGGGATTGCGCGCACTTTCGCACGGTTTTCCGCCCATGCCCTGCCGTCCGGGCCGCCAACAATCGGCCTCCACCGGACATGATTTCCCCAACCCCGGGACGCAGGCATGGCGCACACCACTCATTTCATCCGTCGATCGACGACCTCCGGCTTCACGCTGATCGAGGTCATGATCACCGTGGCCATCGTGGCCATCCTGGCCAGCGTGGCCCTGCCCGCCTACACCGACTACGTGCGGCGCGGTCAGCTGCAGGAGGCCTTCACCCTGCTCGCCGACTTTGGCGTGCGGATGGAGCAGTACTACCAGGACAACAAGAACTACGGCGCAACCACCGGCACCACGTGCGGGGTCGCCATGCCCGCGACCACCGCCACGCGCTTCTTCGACCTGACGTGTGTCACGGCGAGCTCAGGCCAGGCCTACACCCTCACGGCCACGGGCAAGGCCGGTGCCGTCGCCCCTTCGGGCGGCAGCGCCACCTTCGTCTACACGCTCAACAGCAACGACGTGAGGGCCACCACGCGCTTTGCGGGCACCACCGTCGCGCTGACGTGCTGGGCGAGCCGCTCGGCCTCGTCCTGCGACTGAGTGAACAAAACCATGCGGCGCCCTGTCCACGGCTTCACGTTGATCGAGTTGGTGGTGGCCATCACCATCCTCGGTCTCGCGTTGGCGGCCGTCATGCCGGACGTCAGCGCCTGGCTGCGCAACCAGCGCATCCGCAACATGGCCGAGTCCATGCAGAGCGGCCTGCAACGCGCCCGGGCCGAGGCCGTGCGCCGCAACGTGCCTGTCACCTTCTGGCTGGTCAACCTGACCGACGCGCAGACCCTGAACAACGACTGCACCGTGTCTGCCACGGGCACCTCCTGGGTGGTCAGCCTGGACGACCCCGCTGGCAAGTGCGGCAGCGCCCCATCGGCCACCGATGACCCCCGACTGGTCGTGGCGCACAACGCGGGCGGCGGCAGCCCGGTGACGGTCGCGGGCACCCGCACCGACCTGAGCACCAGTGCCAGTCAGGTCACGTTCGATGGCTTCGGGCGCATCGCCACCGCCAGCGTCGGGACAGACCTGCACGCGATCGCCATCGCCTACCCCACAGGCAGCCGCCGCACCGACGACCGTGGCCTGCGCATCGAGGTCACGCCCGGCGGACAGATCCGTCTGTGTGACCCTGCCGTGAGCGGCACCGACGCTCGGCGCTGCGACTACACCGTCCCCACCGCCGGCGGCTCTTCCGGATCGCCCTCGCCATGACGCGCCCCGCCGTTCCCCGTCTGACTCGCCGCATGCAGCGCGGCATCCTGCTGATCGAGGTGCTGGTCAGCGCCGTGATCTTCGCCATCGGCGTGCTGGCCCTGATCGGGCTGCAGGGCCGCATGAACAAGGCCCAGGCCGAAGCGCGCGACCGCGCCGATGCCGCCTACCTGGCGTCGGAACTGCAGGCCCGCATGTGGGGCGACTTGCGCAACCTGGCCGAATACAACGGCTGCCCCACGACCTACGCGACCTGCCAGGAATGGCGCAACAAGCTGGCCGCAGTGCTGCCCGGCAGCGCCGGCCAGACCCAGAGCGTGACGGTGTCCGGCAACCTCGTTTCCATCGTGCTGCGCTGGAAGACCGCCAACGGCGAAACCCGCAACTACAGCACGCAGACGACCATCGTCGCGGCCCAGTGAGCATGCGCGCCCCACTCTCATCCCCACGCGCCACCGCCGGCTTCACGCTGGTCGAGGTCATGGTCGGCATGGTGCTCGCCATGCTCACGACCGTCATCGTCTCGCAGGTGCTGTTGCGCGCCGAAGGCCAGAAGCGCTCGGCCACCTCGGGTTCGGACGCCCAGGTCAACGGCACGCTGGCCCTGTTCACCCTGCAGCGTGAACTGCAGAACGCCGGCTATGGCCTGGCCGTGAACCCGGGCGCACTCGGTTGCCCGGTGAACTACCGCTACAAGGGCAGCTCGGGCGCCGCTGCCGCCACAGCCGGCAGCTTCACCCTGGCCCCCATCGTCATCGCCCAAGGCACCTCGGGGGCACCGGACGTGCTGCGCGTGCTGCGCAGCGACAGCGCCGGTGCGGCCGTGCCCTCGGTCCTCACGGCCGCCCACGCTCAGACCGCCGGCGTGTTCACCGTCCGCTCGGCCTTCAGCCTGACACAAGGCGATCTGGCCGTCGCCGTGCCCGCCACGTGGAGCAGTTCCGCACCGTGCACGCTCTTTCAGGTGATGCCCGACAGCACCTTCAGCCTGACCGCCACCAACGTGCCCCACGCCGCCGGCAGCACCGGCTGGAACACCGAGTCCGCCGTGTTCCCCAGCGGCGGCTATGCCTCGGGTGCCACGCTCGTGAACCTCGGCCGCATGGTCAACCGCGTCTATGGCGTCATCGGCAACAACCTGGTCTACACCGAGCTGTCGGCCACCAGCGGCGCCGAGGCCGGGGCCGAAGCCAACGGCACCTCGCCACCCCGCGTCGTGTTCGCCCAGATCGTCAACCTGCAGGCCCTGTACGGGCTGGACAACGACGGCAACGGCGTGGTCGACCAGTACACCGACACCACCCCGTCCGACTTCATGACATGGTCGCGGGTGCTCAATGTGCGGGTGGCCCTGGTGGCGCGCAGCAGCAACCGCGAAAAGGATGCGGTGACCACGGCCGAGCCGCAATGGAATCTGGGCGGCACGGACACGCTGTCGATCAGCGCAGCCAACCCCACCGCCACCTGCACCGCCGGCGTCACGGGCGACCGCTGCTACACGCTGAAGGTGAACTTCGCCACGCCCAGCACGGACACCGAGTGGCAGCACTACCGCTACCGCGTGTTCGACACGGTCGTGCCGCTGCGCAACGTGCTGTGGAACAGCTGAGGAAGGCCCCGACCATGCGCTGCGTCCCCACGCCTCGCCCCGCCCTTCGGGGCGTCTCGCTCATCTTCTCGCTGCTGGCCCTGGTGGCGCTGTCGCTCGCCGGCGTGGCGCTGGTGCGCTCGGTCGGCACCGGCACGCTGGTGCTGGGCAACCTCGGCTTCAAGCAATCGGCCACGCTGACGGCCGACACGGTCGCGCAAGAGGCCATCAATGCCCTGCGCGTGTCCATCTCGGACAAGACGGTCAGCGCCAGCACCGCTGGCTACTACGCCATGGTCGACAACGGCAAGCTCGACATCACGGGCCAGCAACTGCCCAACGACACCGCGCGCGAGCTGATCATCTGGGAGCCGCTGTGCACCCACGTCAGCCAGAACCGCGTGGGCTGCAAGTACGCCCCCAAGGCCGCCACCACCAGCCTGCCTGCCAACTGGTCGGCTCAGTACGTGATCTTCCGCATGTGCCAGAGCGAGGGGGCCATCAACCCGGAGACCTGCGCCATGCCCACCACGGGCACGGGGGGCGGCTCGACCAAGCGCGGCAAGCTGGATTACGCCGACTA
Source organism: uncultured Aquabacterium sp. (assembly GCF_913773725.1). Classification (GTDB taxonomy): domain Bacteria; phylum Pseudomonadota; class Gammaproteobacteria; order Burkholderiales; family Burkholderiaceae_C; genus Aquabacterium. The sequence continues at coordinate 149,085 of NZ_CAJYGK010000034.1, forward strand.
CGCCCGCTTCGGCAGCACCGCCAGCCCCTACTACCGCGTGATCGTGCGGATCCAGGGCGATCGCAACACCGTCAGCTACACCGAGACCCTGGTGCATTTCTGACCCGACTCAGGAGCAGACCGATGCTGAACCGCCCCTTCGCCCTGCGCTCCGCCGCCGTCCTGTCGGCCGTGATGGCCCTGCTGCACGCCCCCCTGGCCCACGGCGGGCTGACCGACATCGCCAGCGAACCCCTGATCACCTCGCAGACGGCCGCCAAGCCCAACATTCTGTTCATCCTCGATGACTCGGGCTCGATGTCGTGGGAATTCATGCCCGATGAGATGAGCGCCTCGGACACCTACGGCTACAAGGCTGCACAATGCAACGGCGTGGCCTACAACCCCGCCATCACGTACGAGCGCCCGCAAACGGCCGATGGCCGGGTGTTTCCCGCCATGGCGATCGGCTCGGCCTGGTCGAACGGCTTTCAGCCGACGATCGGCACGGACCTGGGCACCACCAGCAGCACCAGCCTGACCATGCCGGCCGTGGGCACCAACACCCGCACCGGCGTGACCGTGGCTGCGGCCTCCGCTTTGCTGACGGTCGCCAGCGCCACCAACATCAAGGTCGGCAACCGCATCGCGGCCATCGCCACCGAGAACCCCGCTCACTGGGTCACAGGCATCGTCACGGCGGTCAGCGGCTCGAATGTCACGTTCACGCTGGACTTCGCCTCGGCCACCGGCACCTACCGCAGCTGGACGGTCGGCCCGGTCAGCACGGTCAACGCGGCAGGTGGCACCTACTACACCTACAGCGGGGGCCAGCGCGCACTGAACTGGACCTACACCAGCAGCGGCGTCGACACCTCCAGCACCTTCTACAAGGAATGCCGCAGCCGCGTCGGCAACGCCCCCGGATCGGGCGTTTTCACCAGCGTTTCGGTGCCCGCCAGCTCGGCCGAGGCCGGCAACTACGCCAACTGGTACAGCTACTACCGCACCCGCATGCTGACAATGAAGACCGGTGTCAGCCGGGCCTTCAACGACCTCGACGACAAGAAGCGCATCGGCTACACCCGCATCAGTGACAGCTCCGTCACGGGTACGAGCTTCCTGCCGATTGCCGATTTCGACGACGCGCAGAAGGTGCGTTTCTACAGCCAGCTGTTCACGGCCCCGACGGGCGGCACCACGCCCCTGCGCGGCGCCCTGGCCAAGGCCGGACGTTACTACGCCGGCAAGGCGCCTGGCCAGACCAGCAGCAACGACCCGGTCCAGTACAGCTGCCAGCGCAACTACGCGGTGCTGTCCACCGACGGCTACTGGAACACCGGCAGCGAAACCTCGACCTACGGCCCGCTGCAACTGGACGGCACCACACGGGTCGGCCAGCAGGACGGCCTGGAAGTCCGCCCGATGTACGACGGGGCGGCCATCATCGTCACCTCGACCAGCACGATCACCCGCCAGTCGCCGCAGCAGCAGACTGCGTCGACCTACCAGACGCTCAAGAACTACCGGCGCACGGCCTACACCGGCGTCCGGGACACCTGGACCTGCGGCACCAGCAAGCCCATGAAGGTGACCCAGTGGACGGAGCAGCAGACCGAGACGGTCTACACCCGCACCACCGTCGTGGCCGACGTCACCAAGACCCGCACGCACACGGTCGAGACCACCAACGGCCGCGTCACCCGCGACGTCTACGGAGACTGGTCCGTGGCCAGCAGCACCGAAAGCAGCCGCGTGGAGAACCAGCCCGTCAGCAGCAGCATGGGCAGCTGGGGCACCGTGTCCGGCTCGACCAAGACCTCCTGCGTGGCGTCCACCAGCTACACCAGCACGCCGAGCTATTCATCGTCATCGCTGTTCAGCACCAACGGCCCCAACCTCTACAGCACGGCCGAGGCCGATCTGGTCACGCCCACCCAGACCGAGAGCGAACCCGAGGCCGTGACCACGACCTCCGGTGGCTCGAGCAACAGCCTGTCTGATGTGGCGCAGTACTACTACCGCACCGACCTGCGGACCTCGGCCCTGAACAACTGCACCGGCAGCCTGGGCCTGGACGTGTGCAGCAACGACGTGACCGTCTCCGACCGGGACAACGCCACCCACCAGCACATGACGACGTTCACCATCGGGCTGGGCGTCAAGGGCACGCTGGCTTACGACCCGAACTACCTCACCCAGACCAGCGGCGACTACGTCAACCTCAAGAACGGACCGGCGGTATGGCCGGTGCCGAGCGAGACCACCTCGGGCGGCTCGGCCAACAACGTCGACGACCTGTGGCACGCGGCCGTCAACGGACGTGGCCGCTACTTCAGCGCCAACGACCCCCAGACCCTGTCCGACGCGCTCAACAATGTCTTCAAGGACGTCGAGAAGGCCAACGGCGCCGGCACCTCGGCCGCCACCAGCTCGCTCGAGCCGGTGCAGGGCGCCGACCAGATCTACCTGGCGTCGTACGCCACCGTGGCGTGGACGGGCGATGTGAAGGCCTATGACTTTGCCGTCGACAAGGACACAGGCGAGATCACCAAGACCGTGGCGTGGAGCGTGCTCGATTCGCTGAACCAGCTCGATGCCAGCGCCGCCCGCACCCGCAGCATCTATTACATGGCCCGCTCGACAACCGAGGGCGTCACCACCCACACGCTGCGCGACTTCACCTGGAGCAGCCTGTCCGGAGATGGCCATTCCACCGCCTTCACCGGGCTGTGCAGCAAGACCCCCGTCCCGGGCCAGTGCGCAGGCCTCAAGACCACCAACTCCGCCGGCTTCACCCAAAGCCCTCTGGACATGGCCAACAACGGCACCGCCCTGCTGGCCTACCTCCGCGGCGACCCGACGCACGAAGTCGGCGCCTTGCCGGACTACGGCCTGTTCCGCGCCCGTGAGCACAAGCTCGGGGACATCGTCGGGGGCTCTCCGGTCTACGTCGGACCGCCCGTGTTCAGCTACGGCGACACCGGCTATGGCGAGTTCAAGCAGTCGAAGGCCAGCCGCAAGCCCATGCTTTACGTGGCCGCCAACGACGGCATGCTGCACGCCTTCTCGGCCGCCCGCGACGACAACGGCGCCGAGATGTGGGCCTTCGTGCCCTCGATGGTCATCCCCCATCTCTACCGACTGGCCGACACCGAGTACACGACCCGCCACCGCTTCTACGTCGACGCGCCCCCCGTGGTCGCCGACATCAAGGTCGGTACCAGCTGGAAGACCATCCTGGTGGGCGGCCTGGGCGCCGGTGGCCGCGGCTACTACGCGCTGGACATCACCGACCCGCTCAATCCCCGGGCGATGTGGGAGTTCACCCATGACAACCTGGGCCTGAGCTACGGCCCCCCCGTGGTGACCAAGCGCGCGGATGGCACCTGGGTCGTGGTGCTGACCTCGGGCCTCAACAACGTCAGCCCGGGCAATGGCAATGGCCACCTCTTCGTGCTCAATGCCGCCACCGGCGCGCTGCAGCACGCGGTGCCCACCTACCTGACCGGCACCACTGCTGCCGGCAACACCACCACGCCCAGTGGCCTGATGAAGATCAATGCCTGGGTGCCCGAGGTGGCCAACAACACGGCCCTGCGCTTCTATGGGGCGGATCTGCAGGGCAACGTCTGGCGCTTCGAGGTGGACGGCCCGGCCACGACCGCCACCGACGGCACCAGTGTCCCCTTCACGCCCAAGGCCACGCTGCTGGCCCAGTTGCAGGACGCGCACGGCAACGCCCAGCCCGTGACGGCCCGACTCGAACTCGCCGAAGTAAGCTATGGCAGCGCGACCTACCCCGTGGTGCTGGCAGGCACGGGGCGCTACCTCGGCAAGAGCGACCTCAACGACGCCACGGAAGGCCTGGGCCAGTCCATCTACGCCTTCAAGGACCCGCTGACCAGCACCGGCTGGGGCGTGCTGCGCGGTCGCAGCAACGTCGTCGCCCAGACACTGACCGTGTCGGGCAACACCGCCACCGCCACCGACCGCTCGGTCAACTGGAGCACCCAGGCCGGCTGGTATGTGGACCTGCCCAACGCCAACGAGCGCATCGCCATCGACATGGCCTTGCAATACAACACGCTGGCTGCAGTGTCGGCCATCCCGACGAGCGACACCTGCTCGGCCTCCGGCGAATCCTGGCTGTACTACTTCAACGTCGACAACGGCTCGGCCGTGCTCAGCAGCAGCAACGCGGGCCAGAAGCTGGGCAAGAACCTCGGCATGGGCCTGACGTGGGTGCAGCTGAGCGACGGCACCTCGCGCCTGCTGATCCCGTCGAGCAACGCCGAGCTGCGCATCGAGAAGCCCGCCACCCGCGCCGGCACCCCGGGTGACACGCCGCGGCGCACCTCGTGGCGCGAACTGGTGCCCTGAGCATGGCCGGCACCCTGCCCCCGCCCCGCATGCTGTGGCCGCTGACCGCAGCCGTGGCGATGCATGCCCTGCTGCTGACAGGCGCGGGCGGCCCGGGCGCGGGGCAGCCGGACGGCCGGATGGCGGCGGCGCCGGCACACGGGGCGGCTCCCGCGCCGCATGCGGCGGCCGACGCCCCACAGCGGGCCATGCAGGTCCGCTGGCTCGCACGGCCTGCTGCCGGCATCGCCCTGTCCAGCCCGCCCGATGCGTCGAGCACCGCTCCTGTTGCCGATGTGGCAGACGCTGCAGCCCCCAGAGATGCCCCGGTGAACGCCAACGCGCCCGTGCCCGTCGACGCACCGCGGCCGTCCCCCCGAGAAGATGCCTCCGCCGCGCCCCGGATGGCCTCGCTCCCGCCGGGGGAGGCCTCCCCCGGTGCGCCAGCCGCCGAGCAGACGGCCGGCTGGCTGCCGCGTGAAGCGCTCACCCAGGCCCCACGAGCCCTGCGCCCGGTCGTGATCGACTACCCCGAGGGCGTGCACCCCGACAGCCCGGTGGTGCGGATGAAGCTCGCCCTCTACATCGACGAGCGCGGCCATGTCCGCCGCACCGCCCCGGTGGGCGACCGGCTGGAAGCCGCGTTCGAGCTCGCCGCCAACGATGCCTTCCTGCAGGCCCGGTTCAGCCCGGGTCAACTCGGCCCGCATGCCGTGCGCAGCCGCATCGTGGTCGAGGTGATTTTCGAGACCCTGCCGGCCGACGGCGCAGAGTCCCGCGGCGTCCGGGTGGCGAGCACACACTGACCCTCTGCAGGACGGATCGCCCGATGCAGCGGCGCCCCCACGGCGCCACCTTGCCGGGCAGCACCGCCATCGCCGATGATGCAGGGTCACGTCAACCGCCCGCATCATGCACGTCGCAGCCCTCCAGATGGTGTCCACGCCCCGCGTGGCCGACAACCTTGCCCAGGCCCTGGTCCTGATTGCCGAGGCAGCCCAGGCCGGCGCCGAACTCGTCGCCCTGCCGGAGTACTTCTGCCTGATGGGCCAACGCGATGCCGACAAGCTCGCCATCGCCGAACCCCTGGCCGATGCGGCCGCACCCGACGCCGCCACGGCGCCGCTGCAGGCGGCCCTCGCCCAGGCGGCCCGCCAGCACCGCGTGTGGCTGGTGGCGGGCACCCTGCCTCTGCTGAGCCCCGAGCCCGGTCACGTCTTCAACACCACGCTGGTCTACGACCCCGAGGGCCAGCGAGTCGCCCGCTACGACAAGATCCACCTGTTCTGCTTCGACGATGGCGAACGCCGCTACAACGAAGCCGCCACGCTGACGCCGGGCCAGGCGCCCACGGCCTTCTGGCTTACCGACCGGGCCGGCGAACGCTGGCGCGTCGGGCTGGGCGTCTGCTACGACCTGCGCTTTCCCGAGCTGTTCCGGCGCCTCGGCCAGCCGGACGCCCTTGACCTCATCGTGCTGCCCGCGGCCTTCACCGACACCACCGGCCGCGCGCACTGGGAACTGCTGCTGCGCGCCCGCGCGGTCGAAAACCTCTGCCACGTGCTCGCGCCGGCACAGGGCGGGCTGCACGAAAACGGCCGCCGCACCTTCGGCCACTCGCTGGCCATCGGTCCGTGGGGCGAGGTGCTCGCCGTACAGCCCGAAGGGCCCGGTGTGGTGATGGCCCGGCTGGATCGGCAACGGACGCAGGACGTGCGCCGCCAACTGCCCGCACTGACGCACCGCGTCATGCAGGGCTGAGCGGGCGCCGCCCCCTGCGGGCGAATCAGGTCCGCGGCGCTCCCGGCAAAGGCGAGCCTGGATCACCCCATGCGGGCGGAGCCTGAGCGGGGTCGCCCCCCTCAGCCGCCCCCAGCGCACCGAACAGCGACAGCGCATGCGCCTGCATGCCTTCACGAAAGTGCTTGCGATCGAACAGCTTGGCCTGCGCCTCCACCGGCAGGTCGGTGATGTTGATCACGTGGCGTCGGATCAGCGCATCGATCAGGTCTTCCAACACCCGCACCAGATCGGCGTCGAGTGCGGCGAAGCGCTGCTGACCCCGGTCCTGCCCCAGAAAGGCCACCACCTCCGGGTGATCGGGAGGCAGCGCCTCCCCACCGGACACCGGTTCACGGTGCAGGCTGACGAGGCGGCCCTCGGCGTCGCGCAGGACATGGAGCATGGGAACGGGGCGCAGCGGCATGATGGAATGGCATTTTTATCGACCGGCCACCGATCGACTTGAACCGCCCGCACCAAAAAAAAGCCGCCGGTCGAGCCGGCGGCAGGGACGTGGAACACGCCAAAGGAGAACGGACCATCGCGCGCTGGGTGCACGCAAGCGGCGGGCCAGGTCGGGCGGCCCGGGCGCGCACCAGCGCGGGTCAGAGCTCCCCGTAGGAGTGCAGGCCCGACAGGAACATGTTGACGCCCAGGAAGGCGAACGAGGTCACCAGCAGGCCGGCCAGCGCCCACCACGCGGCAAACGACCCGCGCAGGCCCTTCATCAGCCGCATGTGCAGCCAGGCGGCGTAGTTCAGCCACACGATCAGGGCCCACGTTTCCTTCGGGTCCCAGCTCCAGTAGCCGCCCCAAGCCTCGGCGGCCCAGAAAGCGCCCAGGATGGTGGCGATGGTGAAGAAGGCAAAGCCCACCGCGATCGCCTTGTACATGACGTCGTCGAGCACGTCGAAGGCGGGCAATCGGGCCGCAATCGACCGGCGCGAGGCGACGATGCCCGCCACGATCAGCGCTGCCACGCCGAAGTAGATCGCCCAGTAGGCGCTCAGCCCCCCGTCGCTGCCCGGCTTGGCCCGGAACACGACCGGCTCGAAGCACAGCACCACGCCCATCAGCCACAACGGGGCCAGCTTCCACCAGCGGGTCTCGCCCGCGTGGTGCTTCACCAGGTAGGCAAAGGCCACCATGGCCGCCAGCGCGAAGGTGCCGTATCCCACGAAGTTCGCGGGCACGTGCAGCTTCATCCACCAGCTCTGCAGGGCCGGTACCAGCGGCTGGATCTCGTGGGCGCCGCGCACCACGGCGTACCACAGCAGAAAGCCCACCGAGGCACTGACCACCAGCATCACGAAGGCGCCGAGCGAGCCCAGCGACTGGCCCATCCTGGCAAAACGGTCCTCGTAGTACAGCCAGTACGCCGTCGTCAGCCAGGCGAACAGCACGAACACCTCGTAGAGGTTGCTCACCGGGATGTGGCCGATGTCTGGGGCGATCTGGTGGCTTTCGAACCAGCGCACCAGCGTGCCGGTGATGGCCATGAACACCCCCGCCCACGCGAAGCGCGAGCCCAGCCGCGTGGCCGTGTCGCCCTTGCTGACCACCCCGATCCAGTAGAACACCGTGCTGAGGAAAAACAGCACGCTCATCCACAGGATGGCACTCTGGCTGGACAGGAAGTACTTGAGCAGGAAGACGTGGTCGGCCTGCGCCAGGTCGGCACCATGGTTGTCGGTCGTACGCAGGTACAGCGCCATGGCAGCCCAGGTGGCCAGGCCGCAGCCAGCCAGCAGCAGACGCAAGGGGCGCCAGAACCACGCCAGCGCGATCAGGCTGGGCACCGCGCCCGCCAGGATCGCTTTCTCGTAGCCGTCCATCGCTGCGCCATGGGCCTGCCAGGCCCAACCGGCCACCGCAAGCACCAGGGCCGCAAACAGCCAGTCACCCAGGGGCCGGCGCGCGGCCGTGGCCGCGGGCAGGGCGGTGGTGGAGGTTGTCGTGTTCATCTCTCGTACTCCTCGGATCAGGCCCGCGCTTCGGGTACACCCGGCTGCGGGGCCGGCGATGCCCCCAGCAGGGCCTCGCGCAGACGGTCAAACTCGCGGTCGGTGTCCAGGGTCTGGCGCGTCGAGGACAGCGCCATGCGCACGGCACTGCCACCTTGCCCGTCGTCCTGCAGCCACACCCACAGGCGGCGCTCGCGGATGTAGAGCATGGCAAAGACCCCGACGATCAGCAACACACAGCCCAGATAGACCACATTGCGACCCGGTGTGCGCGTGACCTGGAACACGCTGGCCTGCTTCTGATCGAAGCCGTCGAGCGTGAAAATCACCGGTGCCGGGTAGAACACCGCATCGGTCAGCGACAGCACGGCCTGCGTCATGAAGGCCTGGGCGGCCGGCGACTCCGGCTTCAACGGCGGCAGGCCCGCCTGCTCGCGCCCCAGGTTGGCCAGCTCGAACAAGGCCCCGTTGAGGATCCGCAGCAGCGTGGCCGCCGTGCGTTGACGGTCGGCCTCCGGCACCACGGCGGTGATGAAGTCCTCCAGAGCCTGAAGACCGCCGTGGGGCGCCGCGTCGGTGCCCATCAGCGCGCCTGCCCCGACGCGCCCGGCAGCGCCGCCCGGCTTGGTGGCCCCCGAAGCGGCAGCGCCCGTGGTGGCCGCGGCCTCGGCGGTGGCCGTCGTGGCCCCGGCGAACAGTTCCAGCGCACGCCGGGCGGACTCGGCCAGCTGGGCCTGCAGATCGCTCCGGTCGGCCGGTGCGGCCAGACGGCTGAAGCGGCGGGCCGCCTCTTCACGCTGAGCGGGCCGGTTCAGGTCCCGACGCAGCCGGACCCAGCCGTCGATCGCCATGCGGTCGTCCGCCGGCACGCGCAGGAAGCGGAAAGGCTCGCCCGGTGTGTCCCGCACCCCGAGCAGGAAGACCGGCTGGTCGTCCAGCGTGATCGGGGCCATGTAGTTCTGGAACTCGCGCGCCTGCCCCGCGGCATCGCGCAGCTTGTACGTGATCGACGGGCCAATGTTGGTCAGCTGCTTGGGATTGGGCGAGCGCGCCCCGGACCCCAGGTGCTTGCTCAGTTCTCCCAGGTTGACCCCGCGCACGTCCGTCGCGCCCGCCTCGGGTGCCGACGCGGCAGCCGCGCTCGCGCCACGCCGCGCACTGCTCAGGTCTTCTACGTTGATCACGCGCAGCTCGGTCACCTCGAGCTTCACATCGCCGGCACCGGTGGCCCCGCCCTGGCTGACCCACCATGCCTGCGGCACCGTGAAGGTGTCGCCATTGACACGCGCCTCGAGCTGACGCTCGGGCTCGGCGCCTGCCCCCAGCCCGCGGGCCTTGAGCCGCACCCGCGAGCCACCGTCCTCGAAGCTCGACTGGAAGATCGTCACCCCGTCGTACACGACCGGATGGTTCACCTCCACCGTGAAAGGCTTGCTCGTCTTCGTGCGGTCGTCGTGGATGACGATGTCGCTGGCAAAGCGCTTGGGCATGCCGGTGTCGTAGTACTCGACCTTGAAGCGCTTGAGCTCGATGTCGAACGGCAGCGGCTGCACCAGCATGCCGTCTTCCATGTTGACCACGGCGGCCCCGCTGCGCTGCCCCTCGGGCACGAAGAGCTGAGCCCGGTAGGCCGGGTTGTCGACGCTCAGGCGCCCGCGGTCCGACTCGATGCGCCCCTGGAAGGGCTGCAGCTGGTTGGCCCAGGCCTGCACCTTGATGATCAGGTCACCATCGAACAGGCCACCCAGGCACACCAGCACGATGGCCGCATGGGCTGCGATGTAGCCGAACTTGTTCGCTGCCCCCAGACGCGCGCCGAACATCACGCCTTGCTCGGCGCCTTCGCTGCGGGTCTGCGTCTTCACCGACCAGCCCTGGCTGGCCAGCAGGCCGGCCACATGCTGCTGGGCCTCGGCCAGCGGGCGGGCCAAGCGGCCTTCCGCGCGGTGATGAAAGGCCTTCAGGGCGCTGGCGCGCACATGCTCCTTGTGGGTGCGCCAGTCCGCCAGGATCTTGGGCGTGTTGCGGGCAATGCACAGGCTGGTGGAGATGACCAGAAAGGCCAGGATCACCAGAAACCAGGCCGAGCTGTAGACGCGGTACAGCCCCAGCGTGCCGAAGACGTCCGCCCAGAAGGGACCGAACTGATCGACATAGTTGACCAACGGCTCGCCCTGCTTGACCACCGTGCCGATGGCCGAGGCAATGCAGATCACCGTCAGCAGGGCGATGGCAAAGCGCATCGAGGCCAGCAGCTCCAGCGCCTCGCGCCGCCGGGACACATGTGGCGGACGGACGGGCGGGGCGGAAGGCACAGGGGTCTGGAGGGCACTCATGTCATGGAACCGCGCGGACCGACGGCCGCAGGTGCAACAAAAAAAGGCGGGCGCCCCATCCGGGGTCTCCCGCCTTGTTGTGTCAGCCCCCGGGTGCGTTCCCGGGGTGCCGACGGAACCGGCTCACCGGCGGTCAGCGCAGGCCGGCCACGTAGTCGGCCAGGGCCTCGATTTCCTTGTCGCTCAGGTTGGCCGAGATGCTGATCATCTGGGCGTTGTTGGTGCGCTCGCCCTGACGGAAGGCCGTCAGCTGGGCCTTGACGTAGTCGGCGTGCTGACCACCCAGGCGCGGGTACTGCACCGGGATGCCTGCGCCGTTCGGGCTGTGGCAGCCTGCACAGGCCGGAACGCCCTTCTTGGCGATGCCACCACGGTAGATCTTTTCGCCCATGGCCACCAGTGCCTGGTTCTTGGCCGTGCCCACCGGCATCTTCTTGCTGCCGTAGAACGCAGCGACGTTGCGCATGTCTTCCGGCGTCAGGGCCGCAGCCATGCCGTTCATCACGGCGTTCTTGCGCTTGCCTTCCTTGAACTCCATCAACTGCTTGACCAGGTACTCAGGGTGCTGGCCCTGCAGGATCGGGTTGGCGGCCAGGCCACGCGACCCATCGATGGCGTGGCAGGCTGCGCACACGGTCGTGGCCTTGGACTCACCTGCAGCCAGGTCCGGCTTGGCGGCTTTGGTCTCGGCGCCATGGGCCAGACCAGACAGGGACAGGGCCACCGAGGCAAGGGCGATCAGGTTCGAAAAGCGCTTCATGGCGTAGGGGCTGTTTGTTGCTTTGATGGGGCTGCAGGGAGACGACAAGTGTAGTGGGCCCGAGCCCGCTTCCACGACGGCCGAAACCGCCACCGGCCTGTCAAGGCCGCCTAATCGGCGTCACTTTGATGCAGATAAACCCAGGGATTTTACAATGACCCATGAGCCAACCCAAGCCAAACCGATCAAAGTCCAGTGTGAAGCCCCCGCGCCCGGTGACGCCGTCGCCCGGACGCGCCCGTCACGCGCCCCGCAAGGTGGAGGCAGCCGAGTGGTCTCCGGAGGCCCGTGACGCCCTGGCGTGGACTCACTCGGCGCGTTTCTTCACCACAGCAGCGAAGCTGGATCAGCTGCCCGCCTCCGAGCTGCCCGAGGTCGCCTTCGTCGGCCGGTCCAACGCCGGCAAGTCGACCGCGGTCAACACCCTGGCACAGCAGCGCCAGCTGGCCTTCGCGTCCAAAACGCCGGGCCGCACCCAGCATATCAACCTGTTCCAGGTCGGGCCCAAGGCCGCGCCGGACCAGGTCTGGGCCGACCTGCCGGGCTATGGGTATGCCGCCGTCGACCGCACCGCCAAGCTGCGGTGGCAGGAGGTGATGGCGCAGTACCTGGCGCAGCGCCGCAACCTGGCCGCCGTCGTGCAGATGGTCGACTCCCGGCACGGCTTCACCGAGCTGGACCAGCAACTGCTGGATTTCGTCGCGCCGCGCGTGCGCACCGGCGAGGTCAAGCTGCTGGTCTTGCTTACCAAGGCCGACAAGCTCAACCGCAAGGAGCAGGCGGAATCGCTGCGCAGCGCCCAGGCCGTGCTGGCCGAAGTCGCCACCGAGGAATCGGACGTGGGCATCGCGCTGTTCTCGTCGCTGGCCCGCATCGGCCTGGACGACGCGGCCCTCGCCTTGCGCAGCTGGGCGGCGCCGGCCGATGTGGCTCAGCGCGAGGCGGAACTCGCCGCCGCGAGGGCGGCTGAACTGGCCGAACTCCAGGCACTGAGCGGCGAGCCGGCCAAGCCGCCCCGGGGACGCTGAGCCCTTGTCAGGCGCGCCGAAGCGCGCCCGCGACGGAACGTCCCCACCGAGGCCAGCATGGCACCCGCCAGCAAGAGCCCGGCGTCCGGCTCCGGTACCACCGTGAAGTGGGTGACCCGCCTGTCCGCCTCCGGGCCGTACAGCCACCTCATGCTCCACAGGCTGTGGCCCTGTCCCCAGCTGAACCGGGCCGTGTTGAGGTCGGGCACGGTGGGCGCGTCGCCCGCCCACGCGAACAGGCTGGATGTCGGGCTGTCGAGCCGGAAAGACAGTTCGTGCGTGATCCCGCAACCGCCGTGGCAACTGCCGGGAAAGCTCCAGTAGAACGTCAGTCGGCTCGCCCCCTGTGGCGACAGGTAGGTGTCCACGCGAGGCAGCGCCCAGGGCACCCCGGCCAGCATCTCCCCGAAGGTCCAGGCGACATCGTCGTCAAGCTGCCACTGCCCACATCCGATGCCCAGACGAAACCGGGCGTGCCGCGTTCCGTCCGTGAGCACCTCGTCGAGGAGCAAGGTCGGGGTCGGGTCGGCCACGATGAACAGGCCGGTCTCGCGGCCCTCGACGGCGACACGGAGGTCGATCGTCGAGTCGATCCGCTTCTCGGCCGCGCGTGCGTGGGGCACCGGCCAAGCCAGTGCAAGGCACAGCGCAAGCGCCGCAGAACACGTCAACGTGGTGCGCATGGGGAGCTCCGGTTGAACTGCGTGAACGATTCGACGCTTCAACCACTCGCCGCACCCAAGTTATCGCACAGCGGCGCGCCGTGCGCCACCCCCTGAGCGGACACCAGGGGGGGCTGGTCACGGGCCGCTCAGGCGCCCGTCAGCCGCGTGAGCGCTTCCTCGTACTTGGCCGCAGTCTTCTCGATGACCTCCTGCGGCAGCGCGGGCGACGGCGCGGTCTTGTCCCAGGGCTGGCCGTTCACCGTGGCCTGCTCCAGCCAGTCGCGCAGGAACTGCTTGTCGTAGCTGGGCGGGTTGCGGCCTTCGACGTAGCCTTCCGCGGGCCAGAAGCGCGAGGAATCGGGCGTCAGCACCTCGTCCATCACGGTCAGCGTGCCGTGCTCGTCCAGGCCGAATTCGAACTTGGTGTCGGCAATGATGATGCCCTTGGTCAGCGCGTAATCGGCCGCGGTCTTGTAGAGCTTCAGCGCCAGCGCGCGCACCTTCTCGGCCATCTCGGCGCCGATGATCTCGCTCATCTTCTCGAACGAGATGTTCTCGTCGTGCTCGCCCACTTCGGCCTTGGTGGCGGGGGTGAAGATGGGCTCAGGCAGCTTGCTCGCGTTCTTCAGGCCGGCGGGCAGCTTCACGCCGCACACCTCGCCGTTGTCCTGGTATTCCTTCCAGCCGCTGCCGGCCAGGTAGCCCCGCACGACGGCCTCCACCGGCAGGGGCTTGAGCTTCTTGACCAGCATGGCGCGGCCCTCGACCTGCGGGCGCTCCTCGGGCGTCACGACGCTCAGCGGGTCTTCCCCGGTCAAGTGGTTGGGGGCCACGTCCTTCAGCAGGTCGAACCAGAACAGCGCCATCTTGGTCAGCAGCGCGCCCTTGCCGGGGATCGGCTCGCCCATGATCACGTCGAACGCGCTGATGCGGTCGGAGGCCACCATCAGGATGCGGTCGTCACCAACGGCGTAATTGTCGCGAACCTTGCCGCGGGCCAGCAGCGGCAACGAGGTGATGGCAGAGGTATGGAGGGCAGAAGTCATGGGCTGTGGGCGGCAGAGAAAAGCACATCCGGACGGCCATGCGCGACGGGCCCGGACATCAAACCGACATTGTGCCGCCTGTTGTCCGTCACGCCCACCGGCACGCGCGCATCGGCGGTCATGCGTCACCCGAGCGGGTCGCCCTGGCCCGTGTCCCGAGCCCCCACCACCAACCCCTTCAACTCGGACATCAACCGCGCAATGTCCAGCGGCTTGGTCCAGTAGGCGCTGAACCCGGCGTCCATCGCGCGCTCGATGTCCGCCGGCATGGCATCGGCCGACACGACCACCGCGGGCACGTGGCGCAGGTGGGCCTGCCGACGCAGCGCGGCGAGCAGCGCCAGCCCATCCATGTCCGGCAGGTGCATGTCCAGCATCAGCACACTGGGCTGCATCCGGGCCGCAAGGTCCAGGGCCTCCTGCCCGGTTTCGGCCACCGTCAGACGAAACGCAGGCTGGTCCTCGAAAACAGAGGTCATCAGGATGGCGTTCACCCGGTTGTCCTCGACGTACAGGATGTCGTGCACCGGCTGGGCGGTCAGCTCGGCTGAGGGCTCGGGCTGTGGCCCGCCCGTGGGAAGCTCGTCCAACGCCCCGGCCCCCGTCGATGCCCAGGGCTCGTGCGGCGCAACCTCTCCGGGAGTCTCACCCTGCACCGCCTGCAGGGACACCGTGAAACAGGCGCCCTGCCCGGGCGCGGACTTCAGGGACAGCGTCCCGCCCATCAGCTCAACCAGCCCCCGGGTGATGACCAGTCCCAGCCCCACACCCTCCACGCCGGACTGCTCGGCGCCCAACCGGTTGAAGGGCTGGAAGAGCTGTCGCTGCTGTGCGTCCGACAGGCCCGGCCCCTGATCCTGCACGCTCACGTTGACCATCTCGCCCTGAGCCTGTACCGACAACGTCACCTGGCCCCCGACGGGCCCGTACTTGATCGCATTCGACAGCAGGTTGAGCAGCACCTGCAGCAGCCGCCCTGCATCGGCCATCGCCCTCCAGCCCTGCTGAGCCGGCGGCTGCAGGGCCACGTGGCGCGACTCGGCCAGGGGCTCGACCAGCCGGATGGCCCGTCGCAGCACCGGATCGATCTGCGTGGGCTGGACATGGATGCTGGTGTGGCCAGCCTCGATGCGGGAAAGCTCCAGCACCTCGTTGACCAGGTGCAGCAGGCTGTCGCCCGCCGCCTCGATGTAGCCCAGCTTGCGCCGCTGATCGGGATCCAGCGGCGCACCCTGGGTGCGCAGCAGCCGCGCAAAGCCGAGGATGCCGTTGAGCGGGGTGCGCAGTTCGTGGCTCATGCGCGCCAGAAAGGCACTCTTGGCCTGGCTGGCGCGCTCGGCGGCCTCGCGCTCGTGGCGGTGCTGCTCGGTTTCCCTCCGCCCGGTGATGTCTTGCGCATACCCGTGCCACAGCACGGCGCCGTCCAGTTCCGCCAGCGGTGACGCATGGGTTTCGCGCCATTGCTCGCGTCCGTCGAGCAGAACCCGATACTCCATGCGCAAGGGCCGCAGCGTGGCCGCAGACTGTCGGATCGCTTCGCGCAACAGCCCTCTGTCCGCCGGGTGCAGCACCGCCCACCATGTTTCGGCATCGGCCAGAACCTGTGCCGATGTCACGCCAAACAAGGTGCGGACCCCTTCCGTCATGTAGGTGAAGGCCAAGCGACCATCGGGCGATTCACGCAGCTGAAACAGCATGCCGGGCGCCTCCTCGGCCACCCGCTTGATCGCCAGCAGCTGGTACTCCAGTCGCCGGCGTTCCTTGATGCGAGCCAGCAGCGCCAGCGTGCTGCCATCCGGCTGCCGCCGGGCGCTCAGCAGCACGTCCACCGTGCCCCCGTGCTCACGCTGCAGCAGCATCGAGACCTCTTCCACCTCGCCACGGGTTGCCAGCAAAGGCAGCACATAGGTGTGCCACATCAGGCGCGCAGCCTGCGGAAACAAGGCGCTGACCATCTGTCCTTGCAAGGAGAGCACATCGCGCCCCGTCCAGCGAGCGAGTGTGGCGTTCGCGTTCAGGATCACGCCATCCGGATCCACGCGAAGCAGACCACCCGGCAAGGCGTCGGCCCAGGCCGCATCGGACTGTCCGAGGTCGGTCATGCCGCGGCGGCCACCACGGGCCGTTCCAACTCCGCACAGATGTGCAGAAGGGTCTCCTCGGGGTGACTGAGATGCGGGCAATGCCCAGTGGCCGCCATGCGCACCAGCCTGCTACGGGGGAGGTGCCGCAGCAGGTAATCCCCGACACCCAAGGGGGCCACGGCGTCGTCCGCACACTGCATGATCAGCACCGATGCCGGCACACGCGGCAACTCGGCGCGAATGTCGGACAGGAACACGACCTCGGCGAAACGCCGCACGATGGCCGGGTCGCCCGCGCACAGGCTTTCGCGCATCTCGGCCACGCGCTCGGGCCGCGTGGCGGTCTTGACCACCAGCGGCGCCAGCATCTCGGCCCAGCCCACCATGTTGCGGTCCATCAGGTCGAGCAGGTCCATCACATCCTGGCGCTCGAAGCCCCCGACGTAGTCGCCGTCGTTGATGAAGCGCGGGCTCGGTCCCACCAGGATCAGGCGCTCGAACAGCTCCGGCCGCTCGATGCTGGCCAGGGCGCCGATCGAACCGCTGATGGAGTGGCCGATGAAGACCACCTGCTCGTGCCCCAGTGCGTCGAGCACGTCCAGCAGATCCTGCTTGTAGCCATGCAGCGTGCCATAGCGCTGAGGCGTCCAGGCCCGCAGGTCGGAATGGCCGCTGCCCACGTAGTCGAACAGCACGATGCGGTGCTCGCGCGCCAGATCGGCCGCCACGAAACGCCACATGCGCTGGTCGCAACCAAACCCGTGGCCGAGCACGAGCACGCGCTCACCACGGCCCAGCTGGGTCACATGGTTGCGCGACCGGACGTCGAGGTTCATGGCACCTCTCCTTGTTTTATGGGGCGCCGGTGCCGCGCATGTGCACGCCCGACGCTGTGCACCGTTTTAGCACAGGCGGCCTCCAAACCCCAGACGCAAAAAAGCCGACATGGCGCAGGGCCATGTCGGCTGATGCGGCCCGGTTCATGACCGGGCTCACACAGGGGGGATGGTCGCGATCAGGCCACGATCTGGGCGAGCTTGCCCGTGGCGTACATCGAAGCGATCTCACTCAGACCGATCGGCTTGATCTTGCCGGCCTGGCCTTCACATCCGAATTCGAGGTAACGCTGCTTGCACACGGCCTTGGCGGCTTCGCGGGCCGGCTTGAGCCATTCGCGGGCGTCGAACTTGTCCGGGTTCTCGGCCATGAACTTGCGCACGGCACCGGTCATCGCCAGGCGGATGTCGGTGTCGATGTTGATCTTGCGCACGCCGAACTTGATCGCTTCCTGGATCTCCTCGACCGGGACGCCGTACGTTTCCTTCATCTTGCCGCCGTACTGGTTGATGATGGCCAGCAGCTCTTGGGGCACCGACGAGGAACCGTGCATCACCAGGTGGGTGTTGGGGATGCGGGCATGGATTTCCTTCACGCGGCTGATGGCCAGGATGTCGCCCGTGGGCTTGCGCGAGAACTTGTAGGCGCCATGGCTGGTGCCGATGGCGATGGCCAGGGCATCCAGCTGGGTGGCCTTCACGAAGGTGGCGGCCTCTTCCGGGTCGGTAAGCATCTGGCTGTGGTCCAGCTTGCCCACGGCGCCGATGCCGTCTTCCTCGCCGGCATCACCGGTTTCCAGGTTGCCCAGGCAGCCCAGTTCGCCTTCCACGGTCACACCGACCTTGTGGGCCATCTCGACCACCTTGCGGGTCACGTCGACGTTGTAGTCGAAGGACGACGGGGTCTTGCCGTCTTCCATCAGCGAGCCGTCCATCATCACCGAGCCGAAGCCCAGGTTGATCGCGCCTTCGCACACCTTGGGGCTGGTGCCGTGGTCCTGGTGCATCACCAGCGGGATGTGCGGGTACATCTCGCACGCGGCCTGGATCAGGTGCTTGATGAAGGGTTCACCGGCGTACTTGCGGGCACCGGCCGACGCCTGCAGGATGACCGGCGCACCGACCTCGTCGGCCGCGGCCATCACTGCCTGGACCTGCTCCAGGTTGTTCACGTTGAAAGCCGGAATGCCGTAGTTGTGTTCGGCGGCATGGTCCAGCAGCTGGCGCATGGAAACGAGTGGCATGGGGTCCCCAGTAATCAGGAAAGATGAAAGAAACCTGAATGCGCGGCCACCGGGCCGGCATGTCGACTGAGGGCGATTCTAGCGAGACTGTGCTGGGGCCACACCCCCGCGAGCGCGCAGCCGCCGGCCCGCGCCACGCAGGGGGCGCGACGGAGCCAATGAAGGAAAACTACAGCATCACGCCGACACTTCGCACACCTTGAGCATGTTGGTGCCGCCGGGGTGCCCCATGGGCTCGCCACAGGTGATGGCGTAGGTGTCGCCCGGCTTCAGGATGCCGCGCTCGACGAGCGACTGCTCCGCCTGCCGCAAGGCCTCATCGCGGTCGCCACAGGCCGCCACCAGCAGTGGGCGCACGTTGCGGTACAAGGCCATCCGGCGCAAGGAGATGGGCTGGGCGGTCAGGGCAAAGATCGGCACGTGGATCTTGTGCCGGCTCATCCACAACGCGGTCGACCCCGATTCTGTCAGCGCCACGATGGCCTTGCAGCCGAGGTGGTAGGCCGTGAACAGTGCGCCCATGGCGATCGACTGGTCGATGCGCCCGAAGGTCTTGTTGTTGAAATCGGCGTCCAGCGACACCTCTTCGGCCCGCTCGGCTTCGATCGCGATGGCGGCCATCTGCTCGACGGTCTCGATCGGGTACTTGCCCGCCGCGGTCTCGGCACTCAGCATCACCGCGTCGGTGCCGTCCAGCACGGCATTCGCCACGTCGGACACCTCGGCGCGCGTCGGCACCGGGTTGACGATCATCGACTCCATCATCTGGGTGGCCGTGATGACGACCTTGTCCATCTCGCGGGCCATCTTGATCATGCGCTTCTGCAGCGCCGGCACGGCGGCATTGCCCACCTCGACGGCCAGGTCGCCGCGGGCCACCATGATGCCGTCCGAGGCGCGCAGGATGCTCTCCAGGTTCGGGATCGCCTCGGTGCGCTCGATCTTGGCGATCAGCGCCGGGCGATGGCGCCAGGGCTCACCCGCCACATTCGCCAACTGGCGCGCCATTTCCATGTCGGTCGCGTTCTTGGGAAAGGACACAGCGATGTAATCGCACTGGAAGCCCGCAGCGGTCTTGATGTCCTCCATGTCCTTGGCCGTCAGCGCCGGCGCGGTCAGCCCGCCGCCCTGCTTGTTGATGCCCTTGTTGTTCGACAGCTCGCCGCCGACCTTCACGATGGTGTGCACGGCGTCGCCCCGCACCGCGTCCACGGTCAGCACGATCAACCCGTCGTTGAGCAGCAGCGTATCGCCCGGCTTCACATCGCGCGGCAGTTCCTTGTAATCCAGGCCCACGCCCTCGATGTCACCCGGCGTGGTGCGGCTGGCGTCCAGCACGAAAGGCTGGCCAACCTCCAGCATCACCTTGCCGTCGGCAAACTTGCCCACCCGGATCTTGGGGCCCTGCAGGTCCGCCATGATGGCCACCACCTTGCCCACCCGCGCCGCGGCTTCCCGCACGAGCTGCGCGCGGTCAATGTGGTCCTGCGCCTTGCCGTGCGAGAAGTTGAGCCGCACCACATCCACGCCCGCACGCAGCATGCGCTCCAGCACCTCCGGGGTGGAGGACGCAGGGCCGAGGGTGGCGACGATCTTGGTCGAACGGGACATGAAACGGGTCTCCAGTGACGAGTGACGGTGCAGACGTCCAAGGAGAGCGAGAAGCCCGGTGCGAACCCGCCCTTCTGGACATGTTTAACATTCTATTAACCGACGGAAGCGACCCCTCACAAGCATCCCCTCAGGTAAACCCGCAGGCGCACGGGGTCCCGCGTGCCGGTGTAGCAACCTTACACTTGCCGGACCCTCCCGGACACAGAAACCAACGTGTACCGCACCCTTGTTTTCGCGCATGCCAACAGTTTTCCGGCCGGCACCTACCGCCAACTTTTCGCTGGCTGGGCCGCCGCCGGCTTCGATGTCCACGCCATCGACCGCTTCGGCCATGACCCGCGTTACCCGGTGACGCCCGACTGGCCGCATCTGGTCGCGCAGTTGCACGACTTCATCGTCGGCGAAGTCGGCCACCCGGTTTTTCTGGTCGGGCACTCGCTCGGCGGCTTCCTCAGCATGATGCTCGCTCGCCGACACCCGGCCCTGGTGCAGGGGGTGGTCGTGCTCGACGCACCGCTGCTGTCCGGCTGGAAGGCTGCGGCCGTCGGACTGGCCAAGCGCATGGGGGCCATGCACCGCGTGATGCCATCTCGCGTATCGGCGCAGCGCACCACCGAGTGGGCCAGCGAGGACCACGTCCATCAGCACTTCCGCGCCAAGGCCAAGTTCGCGGCCTTCCACCCGGACGTGCTGCATGACTATGTCCGCACGGGCACCGCCCTCCGACCCGACGGCCGAAGCCGGAGCCTGCACTTCAGCAGAGACGTGGAGACGGCCATCTACAACACCCTGCCTCACGGTCTGCTGGCCGACTTCCGACGACACCCCCATCGATGCCCCATGGCCTTCATTGCGGGCACCCGCTCCAGCGAGCTCCGTCGGGTCGGACTGGATGGCACGCGGCAGATCTTCGGGCCGCGCATCTCCTGGATCGAAGGGTCGCACCTCTACCCCCTCGAGCAACCCGAGCAGACCACCGCGGAAGTCCTGCGCTGGCTCGACACCTTCCTGGCCAGGCCGGTCCACCAGGCAGCATGACGTCTCCGCAGCCGCCCGCGGACCAGACGGTGCCTTTCGTGACCGTCACGAACTGGATTCGAGCCGCCCGGCGGTGTGGCATCGACATCGAAGCCCTGTTCCTGGCAGAGGGGGTCGACATCACCCAGCTGCACCCCAGCACCGCGACCATCCGGCCCGTTGCGGTGACCCGCATCATGCATCGGTGCCTGAGCGAGGCGCGGCGGCTGGGCTGCCCGCACCACTTTCCCATCGTGCTGGGCGACACCTTCGCCTTCGAGTACCTCTCCGACGTCGAGACCTTTATCACCACCAGCGCCACCCTGCGGGATGCGGCGCGCGCCCTCACCTGGATCCCGCCCCTGGTCAATCCACTGCTGACCTTCGATCTGCAGGAGTTCGGCGATCGCGCCCGCATCGTGCTGCGACTGGGGCAGGCGACCGAACCGGTCCCGCCCGAGGAGTCCTGGCCCTTTCTGGAGGCCGCCTTCACCACGCTGGTGAAGTTCAGCAAGACCCTGCTGACGGACGTCACCCTGGCCGGCAGGCTCACGCTGCGCCACGGGGCACACGAGCACAGCGCCCACCTGGCCTCGCACCTGCAGGTCGAACTGGAGCACGACGCCCCGATCGACGCGCTCTGGTTCGACCGGGCCTTGCTCGACCGACCGCTGATCGGCGCCCTCCCGGGTCTGCACGAGGTGGCCGCGCAGCGCATCACGGAGGAGATCGCCCGGCGCGCGCCGCCCGCCGAGGTGTCCCAGCCATCGCACCATCCCCTGGTCCGGCAGATCGAACAGACCTACCTCGCCCGACCGGCCCTGCTCGGAGAGGGGCTGGCGGCGCTGGCCAGTGAACTGGGCCTGCACCCGCGCACGCTCCAGCGCCGATTGCGGGATGCAGGCGACAGCCACTCCGCCATCCTCGACCGGGTGCGCTTTCACCTGGCCCGCCAGTGGCTGAGCACGCCGCCGGTTCAGATCGAATCGGTGGCCCTGCGCCTGGGCTTCGCAGACCGCCGCAGCTTCACCCAGGCCTTCATCCGCTGGACGGGCGTGCCGCCCCGGCGCTACCAGGCGGCCAGCCGCCCCTCCGGCCACGACGACTGACGCAGCACCGGGTTTCCCCTGGACGTCGCTGTCGCGAAAACTGTCTTTCTGTCGTCTGCGTGCATCGCCGATTTCGTGCGGGCTTTCTACAGTGAAGCTCGACGCATGCCCCTCCGGATGGGGCACGCGACCGCCTGGAGCCCCGCATGACCCGCCCCGACCTGACGCCACCGCCCATCATTCCCCGAGAAAAGCTCGACTTCGGTCTCGACGGTGACATCCCGCGCCACTGGCTGGCGGGTGACGCGTTCAAGACCCGCTTCTTCGACGCCATGTCGACGCTGTTCCCGGTGGGCGAGCGCTTCTTCATCACCTGTGTGCGCGACTTCAAGGACCGCATCACCGACCCCAAGGTCCTGCAGGACATCAAGGACTTCACCCGCCAGGAAGCGCAGCACAGCATGCTGCACACCCGCTACAACAACCGCTTGGCCGAGCAGGGCGTGCGGGTCGATCGCATCCTCGAAGGCCAGGAGCGTCGCCTGTTCCAGATCATCCGCGGCCACTTCTCCCGCGAGTTCACACTGGGCATCACCGCCGCCGCCGAACACATCACCGCGATCATGGCCGACTGCTTTGTCGAGCGGCCCGGCATTTTCGAAGGCGCCGATCCGCGGGTGCGCGCGCTCTACGTCTGGCACGCCATGGAGGAGATGGAGCACAAGGCCGTGGCCTACGACGTGTTGCAGGACGTGGCCCGCGCCAGCTACCTCACCCGCGTCAGCTCGATGCTGCTGGTCACCATCCTCTTCCCCTTCCACGTCTTCCGCATCATGCGCCACATGCTGCAGGTCGACGGCTTCAGCCGCTGGCAGCGCACGAAGATCTGGGCCAAGGGCCTGTGGTGGCTTTACGGCCCGGGCGGCCTCTTCCCGCCCATCCTCGGCCAGTACTTCCGTTACCTGCGCCCCGGCTTTCACCCCTGGCAGGATCCCGTGGTGCAAAGCTATGAACCCTGGCTGCGGCTGCTGAAGGAAACCGGAGACCCGATCGAAGCGGGCAACCGCCTGCACGGCCCGGGAGTCTGGGCACACAGCTGACCGTTGCATCGACGGGCCCGTCCGCGCCGTCCCACCGTCTCAAGGAGCCCTCACCATGAGCACGACAGACCATCCCATCACCCCGCGCGAGAAACTGGACTTCGGCCTGGACGGCGACATCCCCCGCTACTGGTTCGGGGGCGACGCCTTCAAGACCCGCTTCTTCGACGCCCTCTCCACCATCTTTCCCGAGGGCGAGCGCTTCTTCATCGCCTGCGTGCGCGACTTCCGCGACCAGGCCCGAGACCCTGCGTTGCAGGCCGACATCAAGGCCTTCATCCGCCAGGAAGCCCAGCATGGCCTGGTGCACGACCGCTACAACGCCCGACTCAAGGCCCAGGGCATCGACGTCGACCGCCTGGAAGGCATCACCCGACACCTGCTGTTCAACGTGATCCGCCGCTACCTGCCGGCCCGCCAGACCCTGGCGGAGACCGCCGCGGCCGAACACCTGACCGCCGTGATGGCACACGGCTTCTTCGACCGCAAAGCCACCCTCCGCGGTGCGGACCCGCGCATGCGGGCGCTGTACGCCTGGCATGCGATGGAAGAAATCGAACACAAGGCCGTGGCGTTCGACGTGATGCAGAAAGTGGCGAAAGTGGGCTATCTGCGCCGCATCTGGGCCATGCTCGTCGTCACCCTCAGCTTCAACCTGCACGCCCTCCTCTTCACCCGCGCCATGCTGAAGACCGACGGCTTCAGCCGCCTGCAGCGCCTGCGGCTGTGGGCCGGCGGCCTCTGGTGGCTCTACGGACCGGGCGGGCTGTACATGGGCGTCGCCGGACACTACCTGCGCTACTTCCGCCCCGGGTTCCATCCCTGGCAAGGCGGCCAGACTCGCACTTACCAGACCTGGCTCGACACCTATAACCGCACCGGAGACCCCATCCTGGCGGGCGAAGCGGTCCACGCCGCCGGCCGCTGAGCCGGACACCGCCCCCCGTGCGCCGACAAGCTCGCCCCATGAGCCGCGCCGACCGATGAAAAAAGGCCTCCCATCCGAGAGGCCTTTTCATCGCAGGTCACGCGCCCCTCGGGGCCGCAACACGACTCAACCTGCAGCGCGCTTCGTCAGGATCTCGAAGGCCGGCAGGGTCTTGCCCTCCAGCACTTCCAGGAACGCGCCGCCGCCGGTCGAGATGTAGCCCACATCCTTCTCGATGCCGTACTTGGCGATCGCCGCCAGCGTGTCGCCGCCACCCGCGATGCTGAAGGCCGACGACTCGGCAATGGCGCGCGCGATGGCTTCCGTGCCCTTCGAGAACGCATCGAATTCGAACACGCCCACCGGGCCATTCCAGACCACGGTGCCGGCAGCCTTGAGCTGCGCAGCCAGACGGGCGGCCGTCTTCGGGCCGATGTCCAGAATCATGTCATCGTCAGCCACATCGGCGGCGTCCTTCACGGTGGCCGGGGCGTCGGCCGCGAACGTCTTGGCCACGACCACATCCTCCGGGATGGGCACTTCGGCGCCACGGGCCTTCATGGCCTCGATCACCGCCTTCGCCGCCGGCACCAGATCCGGCTCGGCCAGCGACTTGCCGATCTTCAGCCCCGCGGCCAGCATGAAGGTGTTGGCGATGCCACCGCCCACGATCAGGCCATCGACGTTCTTCGACAGCGATTCCAGGATGGTCAGCTTGGTCGACACCTTCGAGCCCGCCACGATGGCCAGCAGAGGGCGCTTCGGCGCTTCCAGTGCCTTGCTGATCGCGTCGATCTCGGCGGCCAGCAGCGGGCCGGCGCACGCGATCTTGGCGAACTGGGCGATCCCGTAGGTCGTGCCTTCGGCGCGGTGCGCCGTGCCGAACGCGTCGTGCACGAAGATGTCGCACAGCGCGGCCATCTTGCGGGCCAGTTCCTCGTTGTTCTTCTTCTCGCCCTTGTTCAGGCGGCAGTTCTCCAGCAGCACCACCTCGCCGGCTTGCACGGACACACCGTCCACCCAGTCGCGCACCAGGCGCACCTCGCGGCCCAGCAGTTCACCCAGGCGCTTGGCCACCGGGGCCAGCGAATCTTCCGGCTTGAACTCGCCTTCGGTCGGGCGTCCCAGGTGGGACGTCACCATCACGGCCGCCCCGGCCTTCAAGGCCAATTCGATGGCCGGCACCGACGCGCGGATGCGGGTGTCTTCGGTGATGTTGCCCGCGTCATCTTGCGGCACGTTCAGGTCGGCACGGATGAACACGCGCTGACCAGCGGCCTTGCCCTGGGCCACGAGGTCTTCAAATCGGAGGATGGTCATGTTGGCTGCCGTCGAGGCGGTGAAGTTAAACAGAACGGTTCAACCCGCCATTGTAGAAAGGTCTGACTCAGGCCGGACTCCAGCCCCCCCGGGCCAATGGACGACGTAACAGCCTCTGCCCGCCCGGATGCAACGGGCCACGCGATGTCACCCACCCAGCCAGCGAAGCACGCCGTACACCGCCATCCCCACCAGCAAGGTGCCCAGCATGTCGCGGCGCCACCAGGCATAGGCCATGGCCACCGGCGTCGCCAGCCAGCGCGCATCCCACGCCGTGGACGGCCACTGCCCCTGTTCCAACAGCACGCCCGGGAGCACCACAGCGGCCAGCGCGGCGACCGGTGCATAGCGAAGCCCGCGCTCCACCCAGCCCGGCAAAGGCAACGCGCGCCGAGACAGGAAAAAGAAGGAGCGCGTCACCACCGTGATCACCACCAGCCCGATCACGGCACCCCAGACTTGGACCGCACTCATGTCACACGCCCTTCCGTTCGGCCGCGCGCGCCCGCCTCGAGGGCCAGGCCGCTCGCCACCCCGACCGCCACGGCAATCACCATGTTCAACCGGAACGGCAGATCCCAGCAAGCGACCGCCGTGCAGCCTGCCAGCACGGCCGCAGTGGCAGCCCGCCCGTCCCGCACGAGTGAAGCCAACAACCCCGCCAACGTCAACGTCCCGGCAAATGCCAGCCCCCAAGCCGCCGGCAACTGGCCCGCGAAGGCAATGCCCAGCAACGCCGCCACGTTCCAGCCGAGCCAATTCGGCAAGGACAACCCCAGCAGGTGAGCCAGAGGCCCCAGTTCCCGCTCGTGAACCTCTGCTCCGTTCGGGTATCGCGCCAGCTGCATCACGTAGGAGACATCGGCCACCAGGTAGCCGCAAAACAGCCGCCAGCGCAAGGGCAGCACCATCACGAAGGGCCGCAACTGCGCGCTGAAGATCACGAAGCGCAGGTTCACACACAGCGCCGCCAGCCAGACGACCCAGAGGGGCGCCCCCACCAACATCAGCGGAATGGCCGCCAGCTGCGCACTGGCGGCAAACACCGTGAGGGACATCAGCACAACGCCCCACAGCGGCAGCCCGGACTGAGCCATCACCATCCCGGTGACCGCGCCCCACGCCATCACACCCGGCAAGGCATGCAGCATCGCCCTGGTGCCCTGTTGCCGCTCCGGATGGCACCACAGGCGCCGGTCCATCAGACTGATCGAAAAACCGTGTGACCGCATGCGGTCATTGTGGCGGTATGGCCTTGGCG
>NZ_CAJYGK010000035.1 GCF_913773725.1 uncultured Aquabacterium sp.
GGCATGGTGTGGGTGACGAACGGCGCGAGGTCGATTTCGCCCTTCATGGCGTCTTCGACCATGCCCGGCAGCTGCGAGCGGCCCTTGACCCCGCCGAAGGCGGTGCCAAGCCAGCGTCGGCCAGTGACCAACTGGAACGGGCGGGTGCTGATCTCCTGTCCGGCGCCAGCCACGCCGATAACGACCGACTGACCCCAGCCGCGATGGGCTGACTCCAGCGCCGCGCGCATCACGTTGACGTTGCCGATGCATTCGAAGGAGTGGTCGACGCCCCAGCCGGTCATCTCGATGATGACCTGCTGGATGGGCTTGTCGAAATCCCTGGGATTGATGCAATCGGTCGCGCCAAAGGTGCGTGCCAGCTCGAACTTGGACGGATTGGTGTCCACGGCGATGATGCGCCCGGCCTTGGCCTGGCGCGCACCCTGAATCACCGCCAGACCGATGCCGCCCAGGCCGAACACTGCGACCGAGTCGCCGGGTTGCACTTTCGCAGTGTTATGCACCGCACCGATGCCGGTGGTGACGCCGCAACCCAGCAGGCAGACGTGTTCCGGATTGGCCTGCGGATTGACTTTCGCCAGCGAAACCTCCGCGACGACGGTGTATTCGCTGAAAGTCGAGCAGCCCATGTAGTGATAGATCGGCTGGCCGTTGTAGGAAAAGCGCGTGGTGCCGTCCGGCATCACGCCCTTGCCCTGGGTGGCGCGCACGGCCACACACAGATTGGTCTTGCCCGACTTGCAGAATAGGCACTCGCCGCATTCGGCGGTGTAGAGCGGGATCACATGGTCGCCCGGCTTGACGCTGGTGACGCCTTCGCCGACCTGGACCACGATACCGGCGCCTTCATGGCCCAGCACGACAGGGAAGAGGCCCTCGGGGTCGTCGCCCGACAGGGTGAAGGCGTCGGTGTGGCAGACGCCGGTATGGGTGATCTTGACCAGAACTTCACCGGCCTTTGGTGGAGCGACGTCGATCTCGACGATTTCAAGCGGTTTGCCTGGCCCGAAGGCGACGGCAGCACGTGACTTCATGCTTTTCTCCTGTAATCGGTGGGCACTTTACGGAGGTGCGGCAGTTGCCGCTCCACCTGGGCGACCAAAGGTTTAGCGTTGCGTTAAAGGCACGTCCAGGGCATCGCCGATGGTATAGAAATGCCCGCCGGCGACATGATGCAAGCTGCGCCAGACCGGGTCGGCATGCTCGTAGCGCCAGCGGCCATCGCTGAACGCCCGCGCGTCCGCCCAGGCGCCGACCACCTCGCCGATGAACAAGTCATAGGTCTCCTGATTGCGCACTTCCGGGATGAGCCGGCACGCCAGCCAGGCCGAAGCTCCGGCCACGAAGGGTTGGTCGAAGCCGTCGAAGCGCAGGAGCTCCACGCCGCAGTTCTGGAGCTTGTCCGGATCCTGATGCAGGCTCCGGGAGCCTACCTCGTGCACCAGCCGCGCTTGCGCGACAGTTGGAATCTGGATGACGAATTCACCGCTGGCCTCAATCAGTTCGCGCGTTCGTGTGATCTTGTCCAGCACCACGGTCAGCCTGGGTGGCGAAAAATCCAACGCACAGGCCCAGGCGGCGGCCATGACGTCGTCGACTCCACTGTGGCGGGCCGACACAAGGACGGTCGGACCATGGGTGATCAGCCGGTAGGCATCGTCCAATGCGACCGACAGGACGTGTTCGGTCATGTCATTCCTCTCTTCAAATATCCACGCCCGGGTCCGGTATGCAGCCGGGCGCGTCCCGGGCGCCGCGTCCGCCAGCGCAGCTGGACGGACAGGGCTTGGGTGATCAGATATCCACCACGACCTTGCCGAAATGGCGGCCGCTCTCCTGGTAGCGGAAAGCCTCAGCAAGCTGCTCCAACGGGAAGCTGCGGTCGATCACCGGGTGGATGCCGGTCTGCTCCAGCGCCGCCACGTACTCCTGCTGCAGGCGCCGGCTGCCGACGATCAGGCCCTGCAGGCGTGCCTGCCTGGCCATCAATACGGCAGTCGGCACCTCGCCGCCTCGGCCGGTCAATACGCCGATCAGCGCGATATGACCGCCCACGCGCACCGCATGAATGGACTGTGCCAGCGTGCCCGGGCCGCCGACTTCCACGACGTGATCGACGCCGCGCCCGCCGGTGATCTCCAGCACCCGCTTGCCCCATTGCGGCGTGCGGCGGTAATTGATGAGGTGGTCGGCGCCGAGCGAGCGCAGACGTTCGAGCTTTTCATCCGACGAGGAGGTGGCAATCACGCTCGCGCCCATCGCTTTTGCGATTTGCAGCGCCGCCACCGAAACCCCGCCGCTACCCAGAACCAGCACGCTCTCGCCGGCCTTGAGCGGGCCGTCGGCCACCAGGGCGCGCCAGGCGGTCAGCCCGGCGGTGGTGATGGTCGCCGCCTCGGCGTGGCTCCAGCCGCGCGGCGCCAGGGTGAAGTCGGCGGCTGCGCGCACCGCGACTTCGGTGGCGTAGCCGTCGATGCCGTCGCCCGGCGTGCCCTGAAAGTTGCCGACCGCGGCGAACGGCAGGCCGTCGGTCCATTGCGGAAAGAAGCCGGAGACGACGTGGTCGCCGGGCTTGAACTCATTCACGCCTTCGCCCACCTCTTCGACGACGCCGGCGGCGTCGGATAGTAGTACCCGTCCGTCGGCGGCGGGGATGCCGCCGTTGGCGACCAGCAGATCGTGGAAGTTGAGCGAGCTGGCGTGCAGCTTCACACGGACCTGACCTGGACCAGGCTGGCCGGGGTCGGGGAGTTCGCGTAGTTCGAGGCAGTCCAGGCCGCCGGGGCTGCGTGTCACGATGGCTTTCATCTGGAATCTCCTGTTGCTTCGCGCGGGCCGCCTCGCCGGGAAGCGGCCCGCAACGGTTAGGCTGTTTCGCCTCAGGCGGCGGCCAGGCTCGCGCTGTCGATCACGAAGCGGTACTTCACGTCGCTCTTGAGCATGCGCTCGTAGGCGTCGTTGATCTGCTGGATGGCGATCATCTCGATCTCGGCGACGATGCCTTTCTCGGCGCAGAAGTCGAGCATCTCCTGGGTCTCGGCGATGCCGCCGATCAGCGAGCCGGCGATGCTGCGGCGCTTGAAGATGAGATTGGCGATGCTCGGCGACGGGTGCGGGTGCTCGGGTACGCCGACCAGGGTCATGGTGCCGTCGAGTTTGAGCAGGCCAGTGAAGGCGTCGAGGTCGTGGCTGGCTGCGACCGTGTTGAGGATGAAGTCGAAACTGTTGGCGTGCGCCGCCATCTCTTCAGCGTTACGCGAGACAATGACTTCGTCGGCGCCCAGTTCCAGCGCAGCGGCGCGCTTGCTCTCGCTGGTGGTGAAGGCCACGGTGTGTGCGCCCAGGGCATGTGCCAGCTTGATGCCCATGTGGCCAAGCCCGCCGATACCCACGATGCCCACTTTCTGGCCAGGACCGACCTTCCAGTGGCGCAACGGCGACCAGGTGGTGACGCCGGCGCACAACAGCGGCGCCACGGCGGCCAGTTGCGCCTCGGGGTGCGAAACCTTCAGGACGAAGTCGTCCTTGACTACGATCTGCTGCGAATAGCCGCCCAGGGTGTGGCCGGGCGCATCATGCGTCGGGCCATTGTAGGTGAAGACCTGGCCGTGCTCGCAATACTGCTCCAGGCCCGCGTCGCAGGCCGGGCAATGATGGCAACTGTCGACCAGGCAGCCGACGCCGACCGTGTCGCCGATCTTGAACTTGGTCACTGCACTGCCGATGGCCGAAACGTGGCCGACGATTTCGTGCCCGGGCACGCAGGGGTACAGCGTGTTGGCCCACTCGTTGCGGGCCTGGTGCAGGTCGGAATGGCAGACGCCGCAGTAGGCGATGTCGATCTTGACGTCGTGCGGCCCCGGCTCGCGGCGAACAATGTCGAGCGCCGCCAGCGGCGTGTCAGCGGCATGGGTGCCATAGGCTTTTACTGTCATGGTGTTTCTCCTCGTAGGCCTACCGTCGCTTAGGCGACGCTGGTGTGCAGGCGCACGTCGACGTTGCCGCGGGTGGCGTTCGAGTACGGGCAGACTTGGTGGGTGGTTTCCACCAGCTTCTGCGCGTCGGCTTCGCTCAGGCCCTGGACTTCCACATACAGGTCGATGTCCAGGCTGTAGCCGCCCTCGGCGTTCTGGCCGATGCCGACCTCGACCGAGGTCTTGGTGGCAGTAGGTGCCAGCTTCAGTTGCTTGGCCGCCACCGGCAGCGCGTTGTCGAAGCAGGCGGCGTAACCCATGGCAAACAGTTGCTCGGGGTTGACGCCAGCCTTGCCGGACCCCGGCATGGCCATATCCAGCGCGAGGCTGCCATCGTCCAGCGTGGTGCGGCCGGAACGGCCGCCGACGGCGGTGGCGCGGGTCTTGTAGAAAATCTTCATGGTATTCAGCTCCGTAGGTTTACGAAGGGCGGTGTGCTCCGCCCAGGAAAAAATCATTCGCTCAGCTGTGCCTCGACCGCTTTCTGCTTGTCGGCATAGGGCGCGCGCAGCGCCAGGCTGGAGGTCCCGTCCGGGCTCTGCATCACCACGGCCTTGGCGTGGCTGAAACGCCGGAACCCATGGATGCCGTGGTAGGCGCCGATGCCGGAAGGGCCGATACCGCCAAACGGCAGATCCTCGATAAAAGCGTGGATCAGCGTGTCGTTGATCACTGCTGCACCCGAGGTGGTGCGTTCGGTGAAGCGCTTTTGACGCGTTGCGTCGCTGCCGAAGTAGTACGCGGCCAGCGGACGCGGATGGGCATTGACGTAGTCGATGGCATGGTCAAGATCCGGGCAGTTCACCAGCGGCAGGACCGGCCCGAAGATTTCTTCCTGCATCACGCGCATCGTATCGTCGGGATCCAGTACAAGCGTCGGTGCCAGCAGGCGGGTCGCAGGATCGGCATCTGCTTCGCCGTCCGGTGCAAGACTGATGACGGTTGCTCCCTTGGCCTGGGCGTCATCGAGCAACACCTGCAGGCGCTGGAAGTGCCGATCGTTGACAACGGCGGTGTAATCGGTGTTGCTTCCCAGATCTGGATAAGTGGCCGCAACGAACGCGCGGGCGTGCTCGATGAACGCCTCGCGTGCGGACGGCGGCAGAAGCACATAATCGGGGGCGATGCAGATCTGCCCGGCGTTGAATGTCTTGGATGTGAGCACCCGCTCGGCCACTATCTTGATGTCGGCGTCCACGTCGACGAGCACGGGCGATTTGCCGCCAAGTTCCAGCGTTACCGGTACAAGGTTCTCGGACGCGGCGCGCATCACAAGACGCCCCACTGCCGTGCTGCCCGTGTAAATGAGATGGTCGAACGGTTGCGCGGTGAAGGCGGCGCCGACTTCGGCGTCTCCGAGCACGACGCCGAATTCGAGCGCATCGAAATAGCGCGGAATCTGCTCGGCCAGCAGATCGGAGGTGCGGGGCGTCAGTTCGGACGGCTTGAGCAGCGCGCGGTTGCCGGCGGCGAACACGCCTGCGAGTGGCCCGAACGAGAGGTTGATCGGGAAGTTCCAGGGGCTGATGATGCCTACTACACCGAGTGGCTGGTATTCCACGCGTGCCTGCACGCCCGGCATACCGGCGTCTTGCGCTTCGGGTCGCATCCAATGTTCGAGTTGCTCGCGCGCGTGGCGCATGCTCTTGATGGGCGCAAGCACATCGGTGGCCAGTGTCTGATAGGGGCTGCGGTGGCCATAATCGGCGCGAATGGCCGATTCCAGCTGCGCGCGGTTATCGGACAACAGGCGTTCGGCGCGAGCGAGCCGATCCCGCCGCTGTTCGGCGTCCGCCGGGCCATCGCTCAGGTGCGCCTGCTTCATCGCCGCGACGACGCCAGGCAGGCGCGTGATCAGATCGGATGTACTCATGAGGGTTTCCTAAGTTCGGTTAACGTTGAACGTCGCCCGTGGACGCGAAACGGCGGCCGGCGGTACCGTGCCGCCGGCCCGCTTGCATCAGAACGGCGCGTCGATGTCGACCACGTCGATCAGCTTGTGGTTGACGAACTCCTTGAGGCCCAGGCCGAGCAACTCTCGGCCGTAGCCAGAGCGGCGTACGCCGCCGAACGGCAGGTCGGCCTTGGCCATGGTCGGGTGGTTGACGAACACCATGCCGGTGGAGATGCGCTTGGCGACTTCGGCGCCATGTTTGGCGTCGGCGGTGAACACCGAGCCGCCCAGGCCGAACGGCGAGTCGTTGGCGATGGCGATCGCTTCTTCCTCGTCGTGGGCGCGGTAGACCAGCGATACCGGCCCGAAGAATTCCCAGTAGTAGGCCGGGTTGTCCGGAGTCAGGCCGGTGAGGATCGTCGGCTGCACGAAGGCACCTTGCGCCGGCACCTTGGGCCCCACCTCGGTCGCGGTCGCGCCGTGGGCGACGGCCTGGCGGATCTGTTCCTTGACGTCGTCGGCGGCCTTCTGCGAGGACAGCGGCGCCAGGGTGGTAGCGGGGTCGAACGGATCGCCCGCCTTGAGCCCGGCCACGCCCTCGGTGTAGCGGCGCAGGAACTCATCGTAGATGGCCTCGACCAGGATGATGCGCTTGGAGGACACGCAGACCTGGCCGGCGTTCCAGTGGCGGCCGAACACCGCCCACTTCACGGTCTTGTCCAGCTCGGCGTCGGCCAGCACCACGAAGGCGTCGGCGCCACCGAGTTCCAGCGTGGACTTCTTCAGCGCCTTGCCAGCCTGGGCGGCGACCACCGCGCCTGCGCCTTCCGAGCCGGTCAGCGCCACGCCGTGCACGCGCGGGTCGTTGAGGATGATCTCGATGTGGTGCCGCGCCGCATAGAGGTTCTTGAAGGCGCCCGCGGGCAGGCCTGCTTCGAGCATCAGCTTCTCGAAGGCATCCGCGCTCTGCGGCACGTTGGAGGCGTGCTTGAGCAGCAGCGTGTTGCCCGCGGCCAGTTGCGGGGCCAGGATGCGGGCGATCTGGTAGTAGGGGAAATTCCACGGCTCGATCGCCAGGATCACACCCAGCGGCTCGTGTACCAGCAACGCGTCGCCCTCGGCGGGATCGGCCACGGTCAGTTTCTCCGGTGCCAGCAGGGCCTCGGCGTTCTTCACGTAATACTCGAAGATGCGCGCGGAAAGTTCGACCTCGGCCAGTGCCTCGGCGGTGATCTTGCCCATCTCCAGGGTCAGCAGTTTCGCGTAGTCGCCAGCCTTGGCGCGCAGCAGGTCTGCGGCACGCTGCAGGATGGCACCGCGCTCGGTGAACGAGCGCTCGCGCCAGGACAGGAAGGCTTCGTGCGCAGCGGCGATGGCCTGTTCCACCTCGGCGTCGGTGGCGTCCGGGAAGGTCTTCAGGGTCTCGCCGGTGTAGGGGTTGATGGTGGCGTATGCCATGTTCGATGATTCCTTGTGACAGTGGATGGAGGAAGGCGTCACGGCCTGCAGAGCCGGAGCGCGGACGAGGAATTCAGCGCAGGGTGAAGCCGAGCGCGTTCAGGGCTTCGCGCAGGCGATGGCGGCCCATCAGCGCGCCGGGGCTGCCGATGCGTTGCACCGACACTTGCGACCAGGGCCGGTCGTCACGCTGCTGCTCCTGCTGGAAGCGGCGCATCAGCGGGTCGTAGTGCGCCACCGCGGCGGCCTCGCCGGCAGCGTCGTAGCGTTCGTGATGCAGCACCGCCGGCTGTGCCAGGCGCGGCTTGACTTCGGCCGGGCGGGCCGGATCGGGATGGCCCACGCACATGCCGAACACCACGAAACTGTCCTGCGGCAGCCCCAGTTCAGCGGCGACCTGCTCTGGATGGTTGCGCATGCCGCCGATGTAGACGATACCCAGCCCCAGGGCTTCGAAGGCGTTCGCCGCGTTCTGCGCGGCTAACGCGGTGTCGACCGCTCCGACGGTGTAGCTCTCCAGGTAATCGATACCGTCGGTCGCGGCACCCTGCGCGGCACCGAGTCGGCGCAGCCGCGACCAGTCGGCGACCCAGGCCAGAAACAGCGGTGCCTCGGCCACGTGGCGCTGACCGCCGGCCAACGCGGCCAGGCGGGCGCGCCGCGCGGGGTCGCGCACGGCGATCACGCTCCATGGCTGCAGGTTGGACGAACTGGAGGCTGATTGCGCGGCAGCGATGGCGAGTTGAAGTGCCTCGTCGTCGACCGGTTGATCGGTGTAGGCGCGCACTGATCGGTGCTCCAGCAGCGCGGCCAGCGCGGCGGGAACAGGGGGCAGCGGCAGGGCGGCGGCCTCGCCATAGCGGGCCTGCCATGCGGAGGCTGGGTCGATCTGATGGGAAGTCATTCCAGAATCCTGTGCGTGTTAGGGGACTCAGGCCGCAGGTGTCGCGCCGATGCCGTCAAGCAACAGCACGCGGTAGTCCGCGCCCTTGAACCGGTGCACCCGTGCTGCCTGGTAAGCGGGGCTGTGATACCAGGCGCGTGCGGCCTGCATGTCGGAAAAGCGCAGGATCACGCCGCCCTCGATCGCCGGTCCCTCCAGCACCTCGAAATCGCCATAGAACGCCAGCGGCGTCAGATCGTGTCCTTCGCGCGCGGCTGGAGCCTGCCTCGCATAGATGTCAAGTTCGGTGGCGTCGAGGGTGCGTTCGCGCAGGAAAACCACGTAAGCGGACATGTTCAATCTCCTCACAGAAGGGCGAGCAGCGCCTTGGCGGCGTCGGCGGACGAGGCAGGGTTCTGGCCGGTGACCAGAAGGCCGTCGGTCAGCACGTGGGACTGCCAGTCGCCGCCCTTGCTGTAATGACCGCCATTGGCCTTGAGCACGTCCTCGACCAGAAACGGCACCACATCGGTCAGGCCAACCGCAGCCTCCTCGCTGTTGCTGAAACCGGTCACCTGCTTGCCGGCGACCAGCGGCTTGCCGTCGGCATCCTTGACGTGGCGCAGCACGCCAGGTGCGTGGCAGACCGTTCCGACCGGCTTGTTCGCCTTGACCGCCGCTTCGATCAGACCGATCGAGACCGGGTCTTCAGCCAGGTCCCATAGCGGGCCGTGGCCGCCGGGATAGAACACTGCATCGAAGTCGCCGATGGCGACCTCGGCCAGCTTGCGGGTGTTGGCCAGGGCCTTGACCGCGTCAGCGTCGGCCAGGAAGCGACGGGTCGCCTCGGTCTGGGCGTCGGGTTCGTCGCTCTTGGGGTCGAGCGGCGGCTGGCCGCCCTTGGGCGAGGCCAGGGTCAGCTTCGCGCCGGCATCGAGGAAGGCATAGTAGGGGGCAGCCAGTTCCTCCAGCCAGAAGCCGGTTTTCCTGCCAGTGTTGCCGAGTTGGTCGTGCGAAGTGAGGATGACGAGAATATTGGCCATAGCGGCTCTCCTTTGGAGGTTCGAAGTGAAAGACTCAGGGGGTGCCGACTCGTACCACGACCTTGCCGAAGTGCCTGCCGGCGAGCAGGTCGATCAGCGCCTGGGGCGCATGTTCCAGGCCCTCGACGAAGTCTTCGCGGACCGAGACCTTGCCCTCGGCGACCCATGCGCCCATGTCGCGCTGAAACGCCGCGAAACCGTCGGCGTAGTGGTCGCCGATGATGAAACCCTGCAGCAGCAGGCGCTTGCGCAGAACCAGCCCCAGCATCATCGGCATGCGGTCCGGGCCAGGTGGCAGGTCGGTGTCGTTGTAGTGGGCGATCAGCCCGCACACCGGCACGCGGGCGCCGACGTTCAGTCGCGGCAGCACGGTGTCGAGCACCGTGCCGCCGACGTTCTCGTAGTAGACGTCGATACCCTGCGGCGTCGCGGTAGCCAGTTGTTCGGCAAAGTCGGGCGCGCGGTGGTCGAGGCAGACATCGAAGCCGAACGCTTCGCGCGCGTAGCGGCATTTTTCCGGCCCGCCGGCGATGCCGATGGCGCGCGCGCCCTTTAGCCGGGCAAGCTGCCCAACTACCGAGCCGACCGCGCCGATGGCGGAGGCGACGACCACAGTCTCGCCCGGCTGCGGCCGGCCGATGTTCAGCAGGCCGTGGTAGGCGGTGAAGCCGGGCATGCCGAGCACGCTCAGCGCCAGCGAAGGATTCGTGGTCCGGGAATCGAGCACGACCAGTCCACGACCGTCGGAAAGCGTATGGCTCTGCCAACCCGTGTCGCCGACGACCAGGTCGCCAACCTTGAATGCCGGGTCGTGCGAAACCTCCACCCGGCTCACCGCGCCGCCGGTCATCACCTCGCCTAGCGCTACGGGTGGAGCATAGGACGGAGCATCGCTCATTCGCCCCCGCATATACGGGTCGAGCGAGAGGTACAGCGTGCGCAGCAGGAGCTGGCCCTTGCCTGGCTCAGGCAGCGATTCCTGTTCCAGCCGGAAGTCGTCTGGCGTCGGCTCACCCGAGGGGCGTGAGGCAAGTACGATGCGGGTTTGCAGGATCGCAGTGGTCATCGCTGACTCCTGAAAAGGACGGCCGAAACGGACTCATGTGCGTGCGTGGAAGCAAAGTTTGTCATCTGATTGAATTAGACCGGTCGTATACAGTTTGGGCAAAAAAAGCTACGAGGACTTTTTTCTGTCTGTCAGGCGCAGCGTCGAAGATGAGAAGACAGGCCTAGCAGGCCCTGCGTAGCAGCCAGCGCGGCCTCCATGGGTACACGGTCGCGCGTGAGCTTGGCGCACAGGCTCGCGCCCAGCCACAACTGGTACAACGTGTTCGCCGTTGTGCTGGCATCCAGCTCAACCGGAAGCGAGCCGTCGCTGGCGCCATCCTCGATGGCGCTGGCCAAACGCGCGATCACTCGCGTGGTGCCCTGTTCAAGAACTAAACGCATCGCCTCGGAGAGGTCGCTGACCTCCGCAGCCAGCTTGACCGCCAGACACTTGCCCTTCGGGTCACAGGCTGCCTGGGTCTCCAGCCAGTACTCGAAATAGGCGATCAGTCGCTGTGCTGCGGAAAGATCAGGACGACTCAGCAGATTATCGAGCGAAGCCAGGTAATCGGCGAAGTAATCCTCCAGCAGCGCTTCGCCAAAGGCCTCCTTGGAGCCGAAGTAATGGTAGAAGGAACCCTTCGGCACGCCGGAAGCCTGGAGAACCTCGTTCAGGCCCACGGCGCTGAAGCCCTTTCCCGCGATAATGATCCGGGCGGTATCGAGGATATGTTGGCGGACGTCGTTCGTGGCATTAGTCATGGTTTGTATCTTACCCTGAAACTAGACCGGTCGTCTACAATCATCGGGCAAGTTGATGATGACAGTTAAAAGCTATTAATAGAGCGCTTGCTGCGCAATGCCAGGGACGCTTCCCGGACAGCAGCAGCCGCTTCTCAAGAGGAAGATTCGCGCTCAACGGCTTATCTGCTTGGTATGCGTGTCTGCTTCTCTCGCCGGCAGCGTACAAACGCGGGCGGCAGCTGGCTGTGCCAGCAAACCGTGATGGTTTCTGGTTACCGCTACAGTTACCGCCACCCGAGTTCCCATTTATCCGGGTTCTGTATTTCGGGAATTCCGAAAATGATCAGCCGGAAAAAGTGGGGAAATCCGTGTACCCGTTGGCGCCGCCGCCGTAATAGACGCTGCTGTCAGCAGCCGCCAATGGCTGGTTGCCGCGCAGTCGCTCGACAAGGTCAGGATTGCCGATGAACGGCCGGCCAAACGAAAAAGCCCCTCGAAAGGGGCTGGTTGGGTCAGGCTTCGTACACGAAGTAGTGCTCGCGCTGACGCGGGAAGAAGACATGCTTCCATGTGTCGCCGCTGGTGCTGCCACCGTCGAAGACGACCATTTCGTACTCGTCGATGTCGGTGTCCGCCAGGTCGGCGCTGGCGATATGGCGCATGTGCAGCCTGCCGCGCATGCGCTCGAATACCAGGACCTGGCCGATGGCGTCGTCCTGGCCCATAGCGTTGACGCAAGCCCCGAGCTGATGCTCGAAGTCGCTTACGGGCGAGATGAGGTCGGGGAACATGAGGGTGCTCCTATGAAATTGGACCGGCCCGGCTCCGGGCAGGAGACGGGCTGGCATGGGGAGAACGAAGAGGAAACACGGCGTGTAGCGCGGCTGCTAGGACTCGTCCAGCGGCAGGCCCAGCAGCGCGGGTGCGTCGGCATCGAGGATCAGGATGCGCACATCGGCCTGGCCAGCCAGTTCAAGGATGTTCGCCAAGTCGTCCGGCATACCCTTTCCCCGGTGCTCCTGCCGAAGCTGCGCCGCGCTGATGCCTTCGGCATGTTCCAGGTTCTCGTCCGTCCAGGGGGTGGAGATCAGCTTGATGCCGATCGCCGGGCTGTATGGAACCCGGAACGCGATGAACAGGAAGGCCTCCGGCGTGGCAAGGTCTGCCAGGTTGGCGAGGTAGTGCCAGGAATCGACGGTGATGTGCTCACGACTGATTTCCCAGCACCGGCTGTAGTAGCCGGTCTCGAAGCTCAGCCGCTGCACGACTTCCCGGGCGGCCTCGGCCGAATAGGTGTCACCGACGTGGACCGGGCGGCCGTCGAAGTCGTCGCCACGGATGGCATAGACCACGGCGCCGATCACGCCTTCGCCTCTGACGCCTTCACCGGCATCGCATTCGGCCAGTACCTCGGCGCTCACGGGTTCGGGGCCATAGCTGACCACGGCGAAACCGTTGGTGACGATGCAGGAGGATGAAACCAGTTCCTCGTCGGAAAAGTGTTGCTGGCTCGCGTGGATGTTTCGCCAGACATGCGGGCTTCCGTCCTCGTAGCTGATGGGCAGCGTGCGGACGATTTTCAGATTCCAGTAGCCGCGAAGAAAGGGATTAGGTTTCTGGGACATGGGAACTCTCCGGATTGAATAATGGAGCCAATTCCCACCACCGGGAATTGGACCCAGTGGGTTGAGAATGAAAAATGCGTCAGGGCAACGCTGACCTTGGCGCTGTCAGCATTGCGCTGGACGCCGGGAAACAAATTGAGGGACATGGCCTCGTGGGCGCATGTCCCTCTTGGGGAGTGAACGAAAACGCGGTGGTGTGCCGGAGACCGGCTCACCAGCCGTCGTAGTTCATGAGCAGGTCGGCGATGACCTTGCGGCGTTGCAGGTCCAGACCGTCGAAGTCCGACAGCCCGTGGAAGTGGCAGCGCTTGAGCATGGCACCGCCCTCGCGTGCGTTGTAGAAGCTCACCATGGCGGACAGGAACATGCGTTCCCCGCTGCTCAGGACGCCGAGGGCATCGTTGAGCCGCAGCATGTTGGGACGCAGATCCCACTTGCTCTTGGCCTGGTTCAGAGCTTCACGGGTGCCGTCCCCGAACCACTCGGGACCAGCGATCTCGACGCCGCGCTTCCATGCCTCGAAAAAGGCTTGGGGCGCGGCAGCGAAATGCTGCTCTTCCCGCATGATCTGATCGACGACTTCCTGTGGCAAAAGCTGGTTCATGACGTGATTCCTCCAGTTGGATCAGGGAATGGCGAGCTGGGACCAGCCGCCTCTTTCGAGGGCGCGTTGAGCCGCGGCATAGCTGCGGAAGTACTCGCGGGATTCCCGCGAAACGGGGCCTTCGGTATCGCGCGTGCCGATGTAGTGGCCAGCGGCGCTTTGCAGGACTTCGAGCGGCAGGAACTTGCCGCAGTAGGTCGAGGCCAATTGCCCGAAGGCTTGGCCGAAAGAGGCTTGCTGGGACATGGAAGGGCTCCTTCGATAAGCGGGGCCTTGTCCCTCACGGGATGGCAGCTCCCGCACGCGGTTGAAAAAAAGCATCAGCGTCATGGGGACGCGCGTCTGCGGAATTGATGCGATGCGGACTGGTGGGCAACGCGGGAGAGACCCGCGGCAGCCTGGAACCCTGGCTGCTGGCATGTGCTGACGAATCAGCGAACATGCGGGCAGCTTCCTGCGACGGCCGCGCTGCGTCAGTTGGAAAATGGCATCCGGCCCAGCCCCGATTGATGGACGCAGGAAAAAGAAACCCCGCACGAGTGCGGGGCTGCCAGGATGGCGTGTCGGCGTTGGGTCAGTTGGGCTTGTCGCCCAGGACATGCTGCTTCCACAGGTCGAATGCCTGCTCCGGCGGAAGCTCGGCGAGGATGACGATGGGCTGGGCCTGCCGGGCGCGCAGTGAAGCGAAGTACACCTTGCGGTCGGCGATGGCTTTGAGCCTGATGCCATTGATGAACAGCAGTTTGCCGTCCTTGATGAACAGCACCTTGTTGCCAATGTCGCGCTCGAACGCGGCTCGTACTTGCTCCGGTTGTTGCATACGTCGGTTTCCTGTTGGTGTGGCCCGCTATCGGGCCAGAATGTTGATCGGCGGGAGAAAGGCGCCGAAGGCCCTGCGGCCTTCGGCTCGGGAGGACGGAACCACCCGTGGGCTGATTGGCAGGCCCGGTCGTCGCTAGAACCGTCTGCTGTCAGCAATCGCACCCGGCGCATGTCGTGGTTGGCGCCGGCATCTTCTGGCGCACATCCGCGCACAAAAGGAGCCCAGTTTTTCGCCGTTGGGCACGGCATCGAATACCGCTGACCACAAAGGGTCTCCAGGTGGCTCGCAGCCTGGCAAGCCATCGGGGGACCCTTCGCAGAGGCGGAAAAATGCAGATCAGCAGAACGCGCCGGGAAACCCCGGACACGGTTCGCGGAGAAGCTACCTTCAGGCCCCGCGGCCGGGGGCGGCCGAGCGGGACGCGCACACGGACAAGAGAAGGCGTTGCGCGCTGGGCGTCCCGCAGGGCGTGCGGGACATGGGCCACGCCGCCGATGGCGGGCACGGCTCTCGGGGAGCGGGGTCGGTCAGGAGCCCTTGCGGCCGCTACTGCGCGGGCGCGAGGCACCGCGCTTGGACGTGCCGGAATCGACCGGCAGCGTGCCTTTGCAGTCGGGGTAGCGACTGCACGACCAGAAGGGGCCGGTCTTGCCGGTGCGCTGGCGCGTCGGTGCGCCGCACTCCGGGCAAGCGGGTCCGTGGGGAACCTTGATGGACAGCGAGGTGCTGCCGTACTGCGCGATCAGTTGCGAAATCCATGCGGCCTGCTTGCCGATGAACACATCCAAGGTGAGCTGTCCGGCCTCGATCATGTCGAGCGCCTGCTCCCACACGGCGGTGGTTCCTGGGTCTGCAATCGCCGCGGGCACGGCGTCGATCAAGGTGAATGCCGCATCCGATGCACGGATGGAGCGTCCTTTCTTCACGATGTAGCCGCGGGCGATCAGCCCACTGATGATGTTGGCCCGTGTCGCCTCGGTGCCGATGCCGACCGTATCCTTGAGCTTCTGCTTCAGGCGCGGGTCCGTCACCAGCTTGGCGACCCCCTTCATGGACTTGACCAGTTCGCCCTGCGTGTACGGCTTGGGCGGCATCGTCTTGAGCGCCTTGATCTCGGCCCTGGCCACCTGGCACGCCATGCCCTCGCGTAGCGGGGGGAGTACCTGGCTGCGCGCCGTGGCTTCACCGTCCTCGTCTGCTTGCGGCTCGGCCAGCACCAGGCGCCAGCCCTTAACGACCACCTGCTTTCCGGTGGCCGCCACCTTCTGTTGGCCGCAGGACAGCTCGGCGATCGTGCGGTCGAATTCGTGGTGAGGGAGGAACTGCGCCAGGTAGTGCGCCCGGATGAGCCGGTACACGGCCAACTCCTTCTCGCTCATCGCAGAGAGGCTCGCGGGTTCGAGCGTCGGGATGATGCCGTGGTGCGCCGTGACCTTGCCATCATTCCAGGCGCGAGAGCGCTGCGAGCGGTCGAGCCGGCCCATGATCGAGTGCAGCGAGGGATCGGTCTTGAGCAAGCTGTCCAGGACCGTGGGCACCTCGGCGAACATGCTTTCGGGCAGGTAGCCGGAATCCGAACGCGGATATGTGGTGGCCTTGTGCGTCTCGTACAGGGCCTGGGCGATCTCCAGGGTCTCCTGCACATCCAGCCCAAGCTGCTTGGAACAAACCTCCTGAAGCGTTCCCAGGTCGAACAGCAGCGGTGGCCCTTCGCGCACGCGCTCGGTCTCGACTGACACGACCTGGGCGCTGCCCGCAGCGCGGATCTGCTGCGCGGCCTGCTGAGCGACCGGCTGCTGCAGGCAGCGGCCGGCATCGTCGGTGCAGCCATCTGGCGGAACCCACTGCGCGCTGAAAGCCTGACCGCCCGCGGACAGGGACACGTCGATGGCCCAGAACGGCACCGACTTGAAGTCCGCGATCTCGCGGTCGCGGTCCACGACGAGCTTCAATGTCGGCGTCTGGACGCGACCGACGGACAGCACGCCGTCGTAGCCGGCCTGACGCCCGAGCACCGTGAACAACCGGCTGAGGTTCATGCCCACGAGCCAGTCGGCGCGTGAGCGCGCAAGCGCCGAGTAGTACATCGGCAGCGTGTCGGATGAGGGCCGCAACTTGCCGAGCGCGGTGCGGATCGACGCATCGTTGAGCGCCGACAGCCATAGCCGCTCGATGGGGCCGCGGTAGCCGCACAGGTCGATGATCTCGCGGGCGATCAGCTCGCCCTCACGGTCGGCATCGGTGGCGATGACCAGATGGGTCGCCTTCGCCAGAAGCGCTTTGACGACCTTGAATTGCGTGGCGGTCTTCGGTTTGACCTCGACCCGCCATTGCTGGGGAATGATGGGCAACTGCTCCAGCGACCAGCGCTTGAGCGCCGCGTCATAGACCTCGGGGGCTGCCGCTTCTACGAGATGGCCGATGCACCAGGTGACGGTGACGCCGGAGCCGCTGAGACAGCCTTCACTGCGCTGCGTCGCGCCGAGGATTCGACCAATGTCTTTGCCTTGCGATGGCTTCTCGCACAAGAACAGCCGCATGTCCGTCCATCCGATTTCCGTGGTTCATTGAGTTGCTGGAATCGAGGATGCCGAGCACCACCAGGGGCAGCAGCAAACAAGCCGCATGCGGTGGCGACCACTTTCACGGATGGAATGGCTGGGACGGAAGTGGCGTGCGGCCGAGGGTGTGCGGGCCGGGAGCCGCGATTTTCGGGAGCGCGTGGAAGGCGGTGGACGTTGATGGAGCTATCCCCTGGGGATAATTCCACCGAGTACATGACATCGAACACGGGGCGACGGACAACGGCCGCCGCCCCATGCCGGATCACTTCCTGCGCTTCGATTCCTTCGGCGCGGTCGGTTCCTGGGCGGCCTGGGGTTTCGACTGCGCGTCTGGCGCGGTCTCCTGCTGCCTGGGGCTGAGGGTCACGGACTCGATGCGGAACGGCAGGATGCCGACGCTGCGCGCGTTGATCTGCCAGGTCTCACGCGGCTGATCCTCGTTGTCCGTCCAGGGTTCGCGCTCCATGCGGCCGACGACCAGCACGCGCATGCCTTTCTGATACAGGCCTTGCCAGCGTTCGGCGTCACGGTGCCAGATTTCGACCGGCGCCCAGAAGCCGCCGCGGTCCTCGAAGTCGCCGCCGCCGCCCTTGATGGGGACGGGGTTGTCGAAATACACGTTCAGCCGCAGCAAGCGCCGCGGCTCGTCGTTGCCGTTGGGAAACTCTCGGTATTCGGGGGGCGAACCGATATTGCCCTCGCCAGAATAATGCGTGCTCATGTTGCAATCTCCGTGGTGGTGAAATACCCGTGCCATGGCGGCGCCGGGCGCGTGCTGGGGAGCCAGGTGCGATCAGCGATCGCGCATGGCGGCAGGTATGGACTTGAGCCGGCGCAGGTAGGCGTCTTCCGCCTCGGCGGCCTTGCTGGCGCATTCCTGCGCCTGCCTGCCCAAGGTGTGCAACAGGCTGATCTGCATGTTCAGCGTGATGCGCTGAAGCTCGATGGCGTGCAGGTCAGCCAGCAGGTTGACCGGCGTGCTGGTGCTCGCGATCAGCTTCTGCCACAGGGCCACGCCCATGGCCGAGCGGTCGTGCTTGCGCCAGCGAAGAAAGGTCGTGCCTGCGCCAGTGGTCTGCAGGGCCAGCTCGATGGGCAGCAGGTGGAAGGGATGCCCGAGGGCCTGTTGCAGCACCTGTCGCTGCGCCAAGCCAATCAACTCGTCGCGCATGGCGAAGCACTGGCTGGCCCAGGCCTCCAAGTCCCCTTTACCCTTAAAAGGCTTTAAAAGGCCTTTTTGAGAGCCTGCGTGTTCCAACCGCATGAAGGCGGTCTGTTGCAGGGGGCGGAAGTAGCGGGTGTCGCGGTTCGGATCGCTCATGCCTGCGCGTCCTCGCCGGCCGTCGCTTCAGGGGCCTCGGTGGCGGCAGCTTCGTCACTGGCGGATGGTGTTGCGGCAGGACCGTCACCGCGCTGCTGCAGGCCACGACGCACGATGGGCGGCGCGAACTTCGAGCGGCGCGTGCCTTCCAGCACGTCCTGCGGCAGCTCGCCGAACTTCTCCAGCGCTGCCCGCGCTGCGGCATTTTTGGCGGCGAAGTCATCGCGGGTGCAGCCCGAGTAGCGGTACTGCTGGGCCAGGCTGAAAAGACTGCGCAGCGCATGCGCGCCTTCGTTGAGCCAGCGTTCGAGCGTCGAGCGATCGATCAGCGCCGTGTGGTGCGCGAGGATCAGCTTGCGGGCGATGTCGTCGTAGTCGGCGAGCAGGTACACGGCGGCAAAGCCGAGCTGCGCATTGACGAACAGCGGCAGCTTGACGGGTTGCACGTTGAGGTTTTCGCCCAGGGTCAGCGCCGGCGGCACGCTCGCCAGCGC
The DNA here is from genome assembly GCF_913773725.1 of uncultured Aquabacterium sp. Lineage (GTDB taxonomy): Bacteria > Pseudomonadota > Gammaproteobacteria > Burkholderiales > Burkholderiaceae_C > Aquabacterium. Next base: position 18,478 of record NZ_CAJYGK010000035.1, read on the forward strand.
CTGGTCCACCTGTTCGCGCAGCGATTGCAGTGTGGTCTTGGTCTGGTCGAGCTTGTCTTCGATGCGCAGCATCCAGAAGTCGCTGTACGGGTCGTCCTGCTCCGATCCGCGCCGCATCTTGTTCATCTGGGCGATGTAGCCGTTCAGGCCGACGATGCCCGGTCGCCCCTCGGCAGCGGCGCGGCCGTGCCAGATGCGGGAAGCGTGGTGCGTGTGCAGCGTCAGCGACATCGCGCTGCGCAAGGAGCCGAGATTCAGTTGCAAGGGTTCGTTGGTCGTTGCCATGGTGTCCGCTCGTTGTGGGAAAAGAGCGGTCAGCTTCGGCAGGAAGCGGAAGGCAGTCAGTCAACAAACCGAAACCCGCCCGTCCCCGGTTCAGGGCGCGGAGGATGCATGCGGCGCGAGCTATCCCCAGGGGATAGCGCCATGGAGCGCCAAGGAACGCTGCACGCCCGGACCAACGCGGACAAGGCCGATCCCGCGGCAGGCGATCAAGGCCTAGCGTGCAGCGATTCGATGTCGTAGCCGTCAGTGGAACTATCCCCAGGGGATAGCTCTACTGGAAGCCACCGGCATCCACTTCACCGCCTTGCAGACCCGCTCACTTGCTGGCGAGCAGGTTGCGCAGCCGTTCGATGTGCTGCTTGGCG
>NZ_CAJYGK010000036.1 GCF_913773725.1 uncultured Aquabacterium sp.
CGACCAGGGAACACCTCGCTCCGGCACCCGGCAGGCTTTCAACGCGCCGCCCCATCCTGCCAGCCGCAGAACACCAGACGCCGGCATGGACACATCGCCCAGGGTCACCCCGCCCTGAGCCCCCCACCCCGCCTCGATCGTCTCCGGACGCAGGGGCCGACCACATTGAGCCTCACCGGGCTCCAATCCCGTCTCACAAGGCTCACCCAGGGTCAGCACACCGCGGTACAGCGTGACGCCGGCGCCAGGCCATCGGCCCGCGCGCTGCCGCGCGACCAGAAGCGGGACCTCGTCGGACAGGCGCGTCACCCAAGAGCCCTCAGGCGACACACCGGCCGCCCGCCACCAGGCCAGCAGAACCATGCGTCGCAAGGGGGCAGGCAAGGCAGACCATGCGACCGCATCGAGTTGCCGGGGCCCCTGCGCCAGCGCCTTCAACTGCGTCAGCGCGAACATCTGGGCCACCGCCTGGGCATCCGCCACCCGCCTCGCACTGGCTGCGAGGTTCGCCTCCGCCTCCGGAAAGGCCCCCTGCAACGCTGGCCACACATCCAGCCGCAGGCGGTTGCGCGCATGAACGCGGCTGTCATTGCTGTCGTCGTCCACGTGAACCAGGCGATGGTGTGCCACGTAGGCCTCGATGGCACGTCGGGGCTGATCCAGCCAGGGGCGAACCCAGCACAGCCCGTCACGCCAGGCCTCTCGGGGCATTGCCGCCAACCCGGCCGCGCTGCCGCCGCGCAGCGCCTGAAGCAGCACTGTTTCGGCCTGATCCCGTCGATGGTGGGCCAACAGAACCAGGGTGGCCCCGACCTCACGGGCCATGTCCGCCAGCGCCGCGTAACGCGCACGCCGCGCGGCGGCCTCGATGCCGCCCCCGTCGTCCACGCACACCACGCGGCGCGTCAGGGTACGCACGGGCAAGCCGGCATCGGCCCAGCGCCGGCAGCAATCGTCCACATGGGCCTGCCAGGCGTCGGCCTGCAGGCTGAGCCCGTGGTGGACATGAAGCGCAACGACCGCCAGACCCGGCACGTCCCGTGCGGCGCTGGCGGTCGCATGAAGCAGCGCGATGGAGTCTCGCCCCCCGCTGCACGCCACGGCCACGACGGCCGCGGCGTGATCGGCCTCGGTGCTCAACGCTCCTTGGTGTCGGTGAAGCGGCCGTAGCTCTGCAGACGCTCGTAGCGCGATTGCAGCAGGTCCTTGACCTTGAGGTCACTCACCTGACGCAGCGCGTCGTTCAGGCCGCGCTTGAGGTTGGCCGCGGCCTGCTTGTGGTCGCGGTGTGCGCCACCCACCGGCTCGCTGATGATCTTGTCGACCAGACCCAGGGCCTTCAGGCGGTGTGCGGTGATGCCGAGTGCCTCGGCGGCATCCGGCGCCTTCTCGGCCGTCTTCCAGAGGATGGACGCACAGCCTTCCGGCGAGATCACCGAGTACACCGAGTACTGCATCATCAGGACCTGATCGGCCACGCTGATGGCCAGCGCGCCGCCCGAACCACCCTCACCGATGATGGTGGTGATGATGGGCACCTCCAGCTTGGCCATCTCGAAGATGTTGCGGCCGATGGCTTCCGACTGGTTGCGCTCTTCGGCACCGATGCCGGGGTAGGCACCCGGGGTGTCGACGAAGGTGAACACCGGCAGGCCGAACTTCTCGGCCGTCTGCATCAGGCGCAGCGCCTTGCGATAGCCCTCGGGGCGCGACATGCCGAAGTTGCGGGCTGCACGCTCTTTGGTGTCACGGCCCTTCTGATGGCCCACGACCATGCAAGCCTGGCCATTGAAGCGGGCCAGGCCACCGACGATGGAGAGGTCGTCGGCGAAGTGGCGGTCCCCGTGCATTTCCTGGAAGTCGGTGAACAGCTCGTTCACATAGTCCAGCGTGTAGGGTCGCTGCGGATGGCGGGCGATCTGCGTGACCTGCCAGGGCGTCAGGTTGGCGTAGATGTCCTTGGTCAGCAACTGGCTCTTCTTGCTGAGGCGATCGATCTCTTCCGAGATGTCGACAGCCGACTCGCTCTGCACGTAACGCAGCTCTTCGATCTTGGACTCGAGTTCAGCGATCGGTTGCTCGAACTCCAGAAAGTGTCTTTTGCTCATGGCGAATCCTTCTTCTCTCGTGCGGGCGCCGCTCAGTGATCGGCAGGCAGCGGATCAAGACTGCGCCACAGATACCAGGTGCCCACGGTTCGGTACGGTGCCCAGGCCTCGGCCACATCGCGGGCCTCGGCACGCGAGACGGGCTCACCGCTGAAATAGTTCTGGCTGATGCCCTTGATGAGGCCGACGTCGTCCAGCGGCAGCACGTTCGGGCGCAGCAGGTGAAAGATCAGGAACATCTCCGCCGTCCAGCGGCCGATGCCGCGGATGTCGGTGAGTTCCTCGATGATGGCCTCGTCGTCCATCTTCTGCCAGTCGTGCACATGCACCTGGCCGTTGTCGAAGTGGCCTGCCAGGTCGAGCAGGTAGTCCACCTTGCGCGCAGACAGGCCGATTTCACGCAGCGTGCCGGCTTCGACGCGAAGCAGCGCCTGCACATCGAGCGGGCCGCGCGAATCCTCGGACTCGACCTGGAACAGCGCAAGCAGCCGGTTCCAGACGGCCTGCGCCGACTTCACCGACACCTGCTGGCCGACGATGGACCGGGCCAGCGTGGTGAACGCGTCGCCACGGGTGTACAGCCGCGCATGGCCGTGCTCGGCCACCAGCTTGCGCATCACGCGGTCGCGCTTGACCAGGTGCTTGCAGGCATCGTCCCAGTAGGTGGGCGTCACGAGGGTGGTGCTGGCCTGTGCCGCACCTGCTGTAGACAAAGGGGCGTTCGGCATCAGGCTTTCACCCACGTGGTCCCTTGCGGCCCGTCCTTCAACACCACACCTTGCGCCGCGAGCTCATCGCGGATGCGGTCGGCACCGGCAAAGTCGCGCGCCTTCTTTGCATCAGCGCGTTGAGCGATCAAAGCCTCGATCGCGGCGGCATCCAGACCGGCTGCTCCGGCACCACCTTGCAGGTAGGCCTTGGGTGGCTGCTGGAGCAGGCCCAACACGGCACCCAGCGCCTTCAATTGTTGCGCCACCTCCAGCGAACCACCGCGGTTCAACTCGGCGGCCAGCTCGAAGAGCACAGCCAGCGCCACCGGCGTGTTGAAATCCTCGTCCATGGCCGCCTTGAAGCGGACCGAAGCCGGAGCAGACCAGTCCACGGGTGCGTCCGGCACATCCGACACGGCATCCAGCGCCGTGTACAGGCGTCGCAGGCCACTGCGGGCGTCATCCAACCCCGCGTCGCTGTAGTTGAACGGGCTGCGGTAGTGCGTCCGCAGCATGAAGAACCGGATCGTCTCGCCGTCGTACTTCTTCAGCACGTCGCGAATGGTGAAGAAGTTGCCCAGGCTCTTGGACATCTTCTCGTTGTCGACATTGACGAAACCGTTGTGCAGCCAGTAATTGACGAACCGCTTGCCCGTCGCCCCCTCGCTCTGCGCGATCTCGTTCTCATGGTGCGGGAACTGCAAATCCAGCCCGCCACCATGAATGTCGAACTGCTCGCCCAGCAGGGCGCAGCTCATGGCCGAGCACTCGATGTGCCAACCCGGGCGTCCCTCTCCGAAGGGTGACGGGTACTTCGCATCGGCGGGCTCCTCCGCCTTGGCAGACTTCCACAAGACGAAGTCCAGAGGGTCCTGCTTGCCGTCGTCGACTGCCACGCGCTCACCCGCACGCAATTGGTCCAGCGACTTGCCCGACAGCTTGCCGTACCCATCGAACTTGCGCACGGCATAGTTCACGTCACCGTTGCTGGCGCGGTAGGCCAGGCCCCGGGCCTCCAGCCGGCCGATCAGGCTCAACATCTGAGGGACGTACTCTGTCGCGCGGGGCTCGTGCGTCGGCGGCTCGATGCCCAGTGCGGCGATGTCCTCGTGCATGGCCTGCGCCATCTCTTCGGTCAGCTGGCGGATGGTGATGCCCCGCTCGACCGCTCGACGGATGATCTTGTCGTCGATGTCCGTGATGTTGCGCACATAGGTGACCTGCAAGCCGCTGGCGCGGAGCCAACGCTGCACCACATCGAAGGCCATCATCATGCGGGCATGCCCGACATGGCAGAGGTCGTAGATCGTCATACCGCACACGTACATGCGGACTTGACCTGGCGTCAACGGAACAAACGGCTCGACCTGACGCGACAGGCTGTTGAATAAGCGCAGACTCATGAATGAGGAATACGGGGGCGGCGGCGCGCAGGTACGCGTGGGAACCTCGGCGAAAGGCACAAGCCGGACGCTTTGGCGACAGACACGTCGCCGCCCTGTGCACGCCAGCAAGGCGCTCACCACCGCTCGGATACAATCGCCAGAGTATAGCGGGAGGCCCGCACATCAGGGAGACCGTCGAGTGTGGCGACCGCCTCCGCCTGCTATCCTCGAACGGTTAACGTCCTGCCCGGTGACGCCCGTCACCGCACGTCTGCCGTCCTACCCCCTTTCAACCGGTACACGATCTCATGCAAGTTGCAGTGCCTCACGTCGGTCTTCGCCTGACCTCCCTGGCAGCGAAGTTCCTGCTTGTCGCGTCCCTGTCCGTCTCGGCGCTGAGCGTGCGCGCAGACGATGTCGCAGACGTCCAGAAGCTGCTGTCCGCAGGCAAGAACGCAGAAGCACTGCAGAAGGCCGATCAGTTCCTGGCCAGCAAGCCCCGTGATCCCATGATGCGCTTCCTGCGCGGCATCAGCCTGTCCCAGGCGGGGCGTACTGCAGAGGCCATCACGGCCTTCACCAAGCTGACCGAAGACTTCCCCGAACTGCCCGAGCCATTCAACAACCTGGCCGTTCTCTATGCGCAGCAAGGTCAGTATGACAAGGCGCGGACGGCCCTCGAAATGGCGATCCGCACCAACCCCAGCTACGCCACGGCCTACGAAAACCTCGGCGACGTGTACGCCAAGCTGGCGAGCCAGGCCTACTCGAAGGCCCTGCAGATCGACACCCGCTCGGCCGTGGCGCCCAAGCTCGCGATGATTCGCGACCTGTTCCCCAAGGAGCGCAACAGCATCGTCGCCAGCGCAGCCCAAGCCCCCGCCCCTACGCCGGCACCCGCCCCCGTTGCGCCCGCGCCCAAGCCGTCTGCGGCACCGGCTCCGGTCACGCCGCCTCCGGCAGCCACGCCGTCGGCGACGCCCCCCGCAGCCAAGCCGACACCGGCTCCTGCGGCGAAGCCTGAACCGGCACCCAAGCCGACACCCACCGAACCGAAGCCTGACAACCGGGCCAAGGACGTCGAATCCGCCGTTCGTGGCTGGGCAGACGCCTGGAGCCGCAAGGACCTCAAGGATTACTTCGCTGCGTATGCCCGTGATTTCGACGGCGGCAAGAGCCGTAAGGCCTGGGAAGAAGAGCGCCGCGATCGGATCAACGGCAAACGCAACATTTCGGTCCGCATCACCAACCTGCGCGTGGACGTTGACGGCAACAAGGCCGTGGCCCGCTTCCGCCAGGAGTACAAGGCAGACAGCCTCAACGTGAGCAGCAACAAGCGCCTGGATCTCGTCCAGCGCGGCAACAGCTGGGTCATCGTGAAGGAAAGCACCGGTTCGTGATCAAGGTTGAGATGAGCCGAATGTCGATGTCCGCATCGGCAAGGCGGCTGCGCTGGCCTGAGCGGGCACGGAAGGTTGCCCTGGCGTTCATCGGATCAGCCCTGCTGCATGCAGGGCTGAGCTCTGACGCGCTCGCCACACGGCAGACGGCGAGCACGCGGGAGGCGCCCGCACCCTCGCGCCCGGCCTCTCGCGCGCCGACAGCCGAGCGCACGAGCGCCCCTCCGCCCCCGCTGGCACGCCAGGCTGCACCAGCAGAAGCCCGCCTGCTCGAGATCTACCGCCTGATCGGACAGGGACAGAGCAAGCTCGCGCTCGACAAGGCGCAGGCCCTGGTGCAAGACGTCCCGCACTTCCAGCTGGCCCAACTGGTCTATGGCGACCTGCTGCTGGCGCGCAACCAGGTGCTGCCATCCATGGGCCACGTCCCGGCAGACATGGTGGCGCGCGCGCCGCAAAGGCTCGAACAACTGCGCACGGAGGCGCACCGTCGACTCGCAGCCCTGACGGAGCGCCCCCCCACCGACGCCTTGCCCGCTCAGTTCATCGAGGTGCCCTCCAGCACCCGTCATGCGATCGCCGTCGACGCGAGCCGATCCAGGCTGTACCTCTTCGAGAACGGCCCCAAGGGGCTGACCCTCGTGGCCGACCATTACGCGTCGGTCGGGCGACTGGGTACGGACAAGAGCGCCGAAGGGGATCAGCGCACGCCCCTCGGCGTCTACTACATCACCAGCCGCCTTGATGCGAGCCAGCTGACCGACTTCTACGGCGCGGGCGCGCTGCCGCTGAACTACCCCAACGAGTACGACCGTCGCCTGGGACGAACCGGCAGCGGCATCTGGCTGCATGGCGTTCCGAGCGACAGCTATGCTCGCAGCCCGAACAGCACCGACGGCTGTGTCGCACTGGCCAACCCCGAGTTGCAGAGCATCCTGCAACGGGTGCAACCGCGCACGACGCCTGTGGTCATTGCACAGCAGCTTCAGTGGATCAAGCACGACCAGCGCGAAACCGAGCGTCGGTCGCTTCACAATCTCATCGAAGGCTGGCGAGTCGCCCGCGCCAGCGGCGATCTGAATCGTCTGATGTCGTTCTACTCCAGTCAGTTCAGCGCAGGCAACCGCGACATCACGCAGTGGCGCCAGACCCTGGAGAGGGAAGTGGTTCAGCAACGCGGGCGCAGCCTGCAACTCAAGGACCTTGCCATACTCGGCTGGCGCGACAAAAGCGACATCCTGGTCGTCACCTTCGGTGAAATCACCGAAGGGCAGCGCAGCGGTGCCGTCAAGCGCCAGTATTGGGGCAAGGAAGGCGGTCTCTGGAAAATCTTCTTCGAAGGAGTGATCGGATGATGCACCCCCCTTTGCAAGGCTTGGCCCGCATGATGGTGGCCGGCGCCATTGCCATGTGCACCGTGGTGGCTCAGGCCCAGACCGTGCGCCTTGTCACCTCCCAGGGTGACATCGTGCTGCAACTTGACCCAGCGAAGGCCCCTCGCACGGTGGAGAACTTCGTGCAATATGTGAAAGCAGGCCACTACAACGGGACGGTCTTTCACCGCGTGATCGACGGGTTCATGATTCAGGGGGGCGGCATGACGCCCGACATGAAGGAAAAACCCACCCGCGCGCCCATTCAACTGGAAAGCCAGAACGGCCTGAGCAACCAGCGCGGCACGGTCGCCATGGCCCGCACGCGTGATCCGCACTCAGCCACCGCTCAGTTCTTCATCAATGTGAAGGACAATGCCTTTCTTGACGCAGCACGCTCGCCGGACGGTTACGGCTATGCCGTCTTCGGCAAGGTGACGCAAGGCATGGACGTGGTCGACCGCATCCGCAAGGTGCGCACCACCCAGATCGGCATGTACGCCGACGTGCCTGCCGAACCCGTGACCATCAAACAAGCCGTCATCGAGAAACAACCATGACCAAGACCGTTGAACTTCAGACCACTGCTGGCGTGATCCGCCTGGAACTCGATGAGGCCAAGGCCCCCATCACCGTGGCCAACTTCCTCGAGTATGTGAACGCTGGCCACTACGATGGCACCGTGTTCCACCGTGTCATCAAGGGCTTCATGATTCAGGGTGGCGGCTTCGAGCCGGGCCTGAAGCAGAAGGCCACGCGCGGTGAAATCCAGAACGAGGCCAACAACGGCCTGAAGAACGACAAGTACACCATCGCGATGGCGCGCACGAGCGCCCCGCACTCAGCCAGCGCCCAGTTCTTCATCAACGCCGCCAACAACGACTTCCTGAACTTCAAGGCCGAGTCCGTTCAGGGCTGGGGCTACGCCGTGTTTGGTAAGGTTGTGGCGGGGACCGAAGTCGTCGATGCCATCGAAAAAGTGCGCACCGGCCGCAAGGGCTTCCACGACGACGTGCCGCTCGAAGACGTCGTGATCACCAAGGCTGTCGAAGTCTGACGTGACACAGGATGAAAGGGGGGCTCCCCCCTTCCCCACCCCGGACACCCTCAATGCACCGCCCTCGTGGCGGTGCATTGATTTTGTGTCCGATCTTCATCTTCACGAGGGCTTGCCCAGAACGCGGGATGCACTCGCCCGGTACCTCGCTGCCACCCCTGCGGATGCTGTGCTCATCTTGGGCGACCTCTTTGAGGCGTGGGTTGGAGACGACATGCGCAGCGAGCCCTTCGAAGCCGGCTGCGTCGAGATTCTCCGCGCGTGCGGTGAGCAGCGTCACCTCGGCATCATGGTCGGCAACCGCGACTTCCTTCTGGGCGATACCATGTTGCAGGCATGCTGCGCCCACCGGCTGAGCGATCCGACCGTGCTCGAGGCCTTCGGACAACGTCACCTGCTGATCCATGGCGACAGCCTTTGCCTCGCCGACACGGCCTACCTCCGGTTCAGGGCTCAGGTCCGTCAGCCCGAATGGCAGCGTGCTTTCCTGGCGGCCCCCCTTGAGGCAAGGCTGGCGCAGGCGCGCCGCATGAGAGAGGCCAGCCAGGCACACCAGCAGCAGCAAGGGCCGGCGGAGTGGGCCGATGTCGATGAAACTGCAGCCGAAACCTGGCTACAGGCGGCTGCGGCCCACACCCTGATACACGGCCACACCCACCGCCCCACGAGCATGCCCTTCGGCGGTCACCAAGGCAGCACGCACCGTCGGCGCCACGTCCTGAGCGACTGGGACCTCGACCACGGTCATCCGCGGGCCGAGGTGCTGCGGCTGACCTCGGCCGGTTTCAGCCGACATCCGGTCGACGCCTGAGCGACCAGCAGAGGGCCGCCCCCGGGAGCCTGGCCTCCACAAGGACAACGCGGCCCGGAGGGCCGCGTCGAGCTGGTCAGCGTCTCACCGCGCTCATTCGGCAGTCGCGGCCTCCGGCTTGGTCTTGTCGCTCTTCTTGTTCGGCTGGATGTCCAGCTTCACCTCCGGCTCACCCTTGTCATTGTCGACGACGTCCACCGTCAAACGTCCGCCGTCGACCAGGCTACCGAACAGCAACTCGTCTGCCAGCGCACGGCGAATCGTGTCCTGAATCAGGCGCTGCATCGGGCGCGCGCCCATCAGCGGGTCGAAGCCGCGCTTGGCCAGGTGACGGCGCAGCGCATCGGTAAACGTGACCTCGACCTTCTTCTCGGCAAGCTGACCTTCGAGTTGCAGCAGGAACTTGTCGACCACCCTCAGGATGACCTCCTCGTCCAGCGGCTTGAACCCGACGATCGCGTCCAGCCGGTTGCGGAACTCCGGCGTGAACATGCGCTTGATGTCGCCCATTTCATCGCCCATCTCACGCTGCGTGGTGAAGCCGATGGTGGACTTCTGCAGCGTTTCCGCGCCGGCATTCGTCGTCATGATGATCAGCACGTTGCGGAAGTCGGCCTTGCGGCCGTTGTTGTCCGTCAGCGTGCCGTGATCCATCACCTGCAGCAGGATGTTGAAGACGTCCGGGTGCGCCTTCTCGATCTCGTCAAGCAGCAGCACCGCATGCGGCTTCTTCGACACTGCCTCGGTCAGCAGACCGCCCTGGTCGAAGCCCACGTAGCCCGGAGGCGCACCGATCAGACGGCTCACGGCATGGCGCTCCATGTACTCCGACATGTCGAAGCGCATGAGCTCGATGCCCAGGATGTAAGCCAGCTGCTTGGCGACTTCGGTCTTGCCGACGCCGGTTGGGCCGCTGAACAGAAAAGCGCCAATGGGCTTGTCTGGCTTGCCCAGGCCCGAACGGGCCATCTTGATCGCCGCGGACAACGCATCGATCGCCGCATCCTGACCGAACACCACGCTCTTGAGATCGCGGTCAAGCGTCTTGAGCTTCGAGCGGTCGTCGTTCGACACGCTGGTGCTCGGAATGCGGGCAATCTTCGCGACGATCTCCTCGACTTCCGCCCGGGTGATCGTCTTCTTCTGCTTGCTCTTGGGCAGAACGCGCTGAGCCGCACCCGCTTCGTCGATCACGTCGATGGCCTTGTCGGGCAGATGGCGGTCATTGATGAACTTCGCCGACAGCTCGGCCGCAGCCTGCAGTGCACCCAGGGCGTACTTCACGCTGTGGTGCTCCTCGAAGCGGGACTTGAGGCCCTTGAGGATCTCGATCGTCTGCTCGACGGACGGCTCCACCACTTCGACCTTCTGGAAGCGACGCGACAAGGCCGCGTCCTTCTCGAAGATGCCGCGGAACTCGGTGAATGTGGTGGCACCGATGCACTTCAGCTGGCCGGAGCTCAACGCCGGCTTCAAGAGGTTGCTGGCGTCGAGTGTGCCGCCGGACGCAGCGCCCGCACCGATGAGCGTGTGGATCTCATCGATGAAGAGGATGGCCCCGGCCTGCTCCTTCAGCTGCTTGATCACAGCCTTCAGACGCTGCTCGAAGTCCCCGCGGTACTTGGTACCTGCGAGCAAAGCGCCCATATCGAGCGCATAGACCTCGGCATCGGCCAGCACCTCAGGCACGTCGTTCTGAGTGATCCGCCAGGCGAGGCCTTCGGCGATCGCGGTCTTGCCTACGCCGGCTTCGCCCACAAGCAGCGGGTTGTTCTTGCGGCGACGGCACAGCACCTGGATCACCCGCTCGACCTCGGAGTCACGACCGATCAGCGGATCGATCTTGCCCTCGCGTGCAAGCTGGTTCAGGTTCTGCGTGTACTGCTCCAGCGGAGACGCCTTGCCTTCCGACTCGTCCTTCTCGGCATCGGTCTGCGACGGCTCCGAGCCAGCGGACTTCGCCGCCTCGGGGGGGTCCGCCTTGCGAATGCCATGGGCGATGAAGTTCACCACGTCCAGGCGCGTCACGCCTTGCTGGTGCAGGTAGTACACAGCATGGCTGTCCTTCTCGCCGAAGATGGCCACCAGGACGTTGGCGCCCGTGACCTCCTTCTTGCCGCTGCCTGACGACTGCACGTGCATGATCGCGCGCTGGATGACACGCTGAAAGCCGAGCGTCGGCTGGGTGTCGACCTCGTCGGTCCCCCCCACGGTCGGCGTGTTGTCCCGGACGAACTGGTCCAGGTTCTTGCGCAGCTCATCCAGATTGGCGGCGCAGGCTTTCAACACCTCGGAAGCAGAGGGGTTGTCGATCAAGGCGAGCAGCAGGTGCTCCACGGTGATGAACTCGTGGCGCTGCTGACGGGCCTCGACGAAGGCCATGTGCAGACTCACTTCCAACTCTTGCGCAATCATGCGGTCTCCAGGATGCACTGCAAGGGATGCCCGGCTTGGCGGGCGGCGGCAAGAACGAGTTCGACCTTTGTGGCCGCGACATCCTTGGTGTAGACGCCGCACACACCACGTCCCTCGTGGTGGATTTTGAGCATGATCTGGGTCGCCGTCTCGATATCGTGCCGGAAGTACTCCTGCAAAACCAGGACAACGAACTCCATCGGCGTGAAATCGTCATTCAGCATGACGACCTGATACAGCCGGGGCGGCTCCAGCGCGAGTTCTTCTTTCTCGGCCACAGCCGCACCCTGCCCGTCCTCTGCGGGCCCCTCCGGCTGCGCCATCAGGAGCGGGTGTAACGGATTGGTCATGAAAAAGATTCTACGGGAGCCCCCGCCCTCATGCCATGTCATCTTGGGGTGCCCGAGCCTTGTTCAAGGGCACGATATTCGAGCAAGCTGCATGGCTTTTTACGGGATCCAGCGTACCGATTGCGGGGCGGTCCTGCTTGACGCGCGAAGGAAACACCTCACCGTACCCGGATATCGCGCGGATGCCCCCGTTGGAGGGGGATTTCCGGGCATCCCTGTTGCAGCCGGTTACCCTCGCACCACCTGGGAAACACTCCGTGTCGACGCGCCCGCAGCCCCACGCGGACAAGCTTGACAGCGGCAACAACACCCCCAGAAAATGAGCACAAATTCACAGGAGGGACAGTATGGCCACAGGCACTGTCAAATGGTTCAATGACGCCAAAGGTTTTGGTTTCATCGAGCCCGATCAAGGCGGCGGCGACGTGTTCGCCCACTTTTCGTCCATCCAGATGGACGGCTTCCGTACCCTGAAGCAGGGCTCCAAGGTCAGGTACGACCTTGTCGCCGGGCCCAAGGGGATGATGGCGCAGAACATCCAGCCCATGGATGGCGTCGACGCAGGCGAACTCGCGGCGGATGCCCTGAGCGACCTGCATTTCCGCGAGCGGCCGTCCGCGGGCAGGAGCCTGCCGCACTGAGCCCTTTCCCGTCGGCACACGGCGTGCCGCCCATGAAAAAAGCCCGCGACTGCGGGCTTTTTTCTTTGCTATCTCTGGCGCGGCCAGCGCGCCAGAGACACCGATCACATCTGGTCGATCATGACTTGGCCAAAGCCCGAGCACGACACCTGGGTGGCACCTTCCATCAGGCGAGCAAAGTCATAGGTGACCTTCTTGCTCTGGATGGCCTTGTCCATGGCGCTGATGATCAGATCGGCTGCTTCGAACCAGCCCATGTGGCGCAACATCATTTCAGCCGAGAGGATTTCGGAACCGGGGTTCACATAGTCCTTGCCGGCGTACTTGGGCGCAGTGCCATGGGTGGCTTCGAACATGGCGATCGAATCCGACAGGTTGGCGCCCGGGGCGATGCCGATGCCACCGACCTGCGCAGCCAGCGCGTCGGACACGTAGTCACCGTTCAGGTTGAGCGTGGCAATCACGCTGTACTCGGCCGGACGCAGCAGAATCTGCTGCAGGAATGCGTCGGCGATGGCGTCCTTGACGACGATGTCCTTGCCCGTCTTCGGGTTCTTGAACTTGCACCACGGGCCGCCGTCGATCAGTTCGGCGCCGAACTCCTTCTGAGCCAGTGCGTAGGCCCAATCACGGAAGCCACCTTCGGTGTACTTCATGATGTTGCCCTTGTGCACGATCGTGACGCTCGGCTTGTCGTTGTCGATGGCGTACTGGATGGCCTTGCGGACCAGACGCTCAGTGCCTTCACGAGAGACGGGCTTGATGCCGATGCCCGAGGTTTCGGGGAAGCGGATCTTCTTGACGCCGAACTCGGTCTGCAGGAAAGCGATCAGCTTCTTGGCCTTGTCGCTCTCGGCTTCGAACTCGATGCCGGCGTAGATGTCTTCCGAGTTCTCGCGGAAGATCACCATGTCGGTCTTTTCGGGCTCCTTCACGGGCGACGGCACGCCCTTGAAGTAGCGCACCGGGCGCAGACAGACATAGAGGTCCAGTTCCTGGCGCAGCGCCACGTTCAGCGAGCGGATGCCGCCGCCCACGGGCGTCGTCAACGGGCCCTTGATCGAGACCACATAGTCCTTCAGCACCTGGAGGGTTTCTTCAGGCAGCCACACGTCCGGGCCATACACGCGGGTCGACTTTTCGCCGGCGTAGATCTCCATCCAGTGGATCTTGCGCTGACCACCGTAAGCCTTCTCGACCGCGGCGTCCACCACCTTGATCATCACGGGCGTGATGTCGAAGCCGGTGCCATCACCCTCGATGTAAGGAATGATCGGGTTGTTAGGAACATTGAGCGAGAAGTCCGGGTTGACCGTGATCTTCTGCCCACCTTCGGGCACCTTGATGTGCTGGTACATGTCGTGGTCTCCGCGTTTGGCGTTTCCGAGAAAAACATTGCCATGGATGACGGCAAAGCGGAATGATTCTACGTCACCAACGCGTCAAATCTTATATAGGACTGACCAGATGGACGGCTCGCGCGCCACGTGATGCAATGGCCTGTCTCAGGCGCACCAAGCCCGCCACTGAGCGACCAGATGGTGGGACAAGCCCCAGCCTGCCATGATGGCCAGCATTCCGCCAGACAGGCGCAGCGCCCAGCGAGGGTCGATCAACGAATCGCTGTTGTCGCGTTGCAGCGCCCCCTGGGAACCGCCAGACTCGGCCGTCCCTGCCCTCGTGAGCCACAGGACGGGCACGGCATCTTGAGGGCCCGTGCCCACCGCTGCCGGCCGCGTCGAGGCGCCCTGTCCGCGGCGCCCGACACGGCGTCGCAGCCACCCCAGCACCGCGGGCGCGAACCAGACCCCGGCACTGCTGGCCACCGCAAACGACAGCATCACCAGGCTGCCGCCAACGGCATCCGGTGCCAGAACGGCAACCATCAGCGCCCCATACAGGAGACCGCACGGCAGCAGAGCCCACCCCATCCCCGCCACCACAACGAGCCCAGCATGCGCAAGCCGCCCCGGGCGTCCGGCGCTGGCGCCAAACCGCGACTTGAAGGCATGGTAGAGGCCCACGCCCGCAGCGTCCAACCAGGCTGGAACGCGGGCCTGCCACAGCAGCCAGAGTCCGAACAGAACGGCACCAAGCTGCGCCATCAACCAGAAGGGGCGCAGTGCGGCGAACTCGCGCCCCCAGGATGCCATGACGCCGGCGGAAGCAGCAGCCACGCCGCCGAGCACGGCGTAACCCAGCGCCCGGCCGACAAGGGCCAGCCAGGGCACCCCTCTCGGAAACGCCGCGGCACAGGGTGCACCACACATGACGGCGCAATGTGGCAGCCCCCCCAGTCCCATGAGGAAGGCAGTCAGCATGAGGCCGCTCAGCACATCACCCTCGCGGCCCCACAGACCCGAGCCGGGTCAGATGATGCGGGAAAAGCGTTCGACCGCCTTGTCCATCTGCAGATGGCGATCGAACACCATGGCGATGGCACGCACGAAATACCAGCCAAGCGCCGTGACACGGACACCGTCTGACTCCAGCAGCACCAACCCCGACTCCACGAGCGGTTCCAGCAGGCGCATCTCAGCCTCGAAGTATTGCCGGAAATCGATCAGGTAGGCGAGTTCGATGGACTCAAAGTCAACCCGCCCCTGGCACATGATGGCCATGATCACCGCGCGGCGGACGAGGTCATCCCGCGACAGCGTCAGCCCGCGCACCGTGGGCAACTCGCCGCGGCGCAGGGCGTCGTAGTACTCCGGGAGCGTCTTGGCGTTCTGCATGTAGTGCGGTCCCACACGCCCGATCGACGACACACCCAAGCCGATGACATCGCAATCGGGGTGCGTGCTGTAGCCCTGGAAGTTCCGGTGCAGACGCCCCTGTCGCCGCGCCACGGCCAGGCTGTCATCGTGCAGGGCGAAGTGGTCCATACCGATGTAGTCGTAGCCGGCCGCACCGAAGCGATCGATGGCGGCCGCCAGCATGCCGACCTTGTCGGCGCCGGCAGGCAGTGCGGCGGCATCGATCCGGCGCTGCGGCTTGAAGCGCTGAGGCAAGTGCGCATAGGCGTAGACGGCAACCCGGTCGGGACGCAACTCGACCACCTGATCAAGCGTGCGGGCAAAGCGCTCGGGCGTCTGCTTCGGCAGGCCATAGATCAGGTCCATGTTGATCGAATCGAACCCCTCCGCTCGCGCGGCCCGCATCAACTCGGCCACCATCTCGAAAGGCTGAACGCGGTGAATGGCCTGCTGAACCTGCGGATCGAAGTCCTGGACGCCGAAACTGAGGCGGTTGAACCCCATGGAGGCCAGGCGCTTGAGCCGCGCGGCGTCCACCGTGCGGGGATCGACCTCGATGGCGTACTCGCCGCCCGGCACGAACCGGAACGCATCCTGCAACATGGCCAGCAGGCCTTCCAGCTCGTCATCGCTGAGAAAGGTCGGGCTGCCGCCCCCGAGGTGCAACTGCGACACCGCCTGCCCCCTGCCGATCTGGTCGATGACCAGTTGGACCTCCGTCCGGAGCGCCTGCAGGTACTCCGTCGCACGGTCGTGGTGCTTGGTGATGACCTTGTTGCAGGCACAGTAGTAGCAGACGGATTCGCAGAACGGGATATGCACGTACAAGGACAACGGCACGGCACCGCCGGCGACCGCGCCGGCGCCTTCGCCGCGCTGAGCCAGCGCCTGCCGGTGCTGTGCTGGCCCGAAGGCTTCGACGAACCGGTCGGCCGTCGGGTAGGAGGTGTAGCGCGGCCCTGACACATCAAGGCGCGTCAGCACCTCGCTGGAAATGATCGGGGCGGGTGGAGTGGTTATCATGGCCTGGTCGCTCATGCATGGGGACTGTGCCAAACTGATGCTGCGGGGGGTTGATATGCCTCAACCTCGACTCCAGGGATCGGGCAACAATTGGGAAGACCTTGAGGTTCCTCATGTTGAACACCACCATCCCCGTCCTGGATCAGGGCAATGCCGACGCCTCCGCACGCTCCCCGTGCTCCACCAACGGCTCGTCGTGCACCATGAAATACGAAGCATTCAAAGTTGCCTGCTCCAGTTGCAATCTGCGCGAGCTCTGCCTGCCGGTCGGACTGAGCCAGCCGCAACTCTCCCACCTCGATTCGCTGGTGGCCACGCGCAAGACGGTGAAGCGGGGTGACGCCCTCTTCCACACCGGTGACCCGTTCCGATCGGTGTACGCGGTGCGCACGGGCTTCTTCAAGACGCGCATTTCATCGGAAGATGGCCGGGATCAGGTGACGGGCTTCCAGATGGCCGGCGAGTTGCTCGGGCTGGACGGCATCAGCACGGACCGGCACGCCTGCGATGCAATCGCTCTTGAGGACTCGCAGGTCTGCGTGATCCCCTATGCCCAACTCGAGGACCTCTCGCGTGAGTTCTCGGATCTGCAGCACCAATTCCACAAGATCATGAGCCGGGAGATCGTCCGCGACCATGGTGTGATGCTGCTGTTGGGGAGCATGCGCGCAGAGGAGCGCCTGGCGGCCTTCCTGCTGAACCTCACGCAACGACTGCACGCCCGCGGTTTCTCCGCATCGGCGCTGGTGTTGCGGATGACCCGCGAGGAGATCGGCAGCTACCTTGGTCTGAAGCTCGAAACCGTGAGCCGCACGTTCTCGAAGTTCCAGGAGGAAGGCCTTCTGGAGGTCAAGCAACGCGACATCCGGATCACCGATGAAGCAGGTCTGCGCGCGCTGGTCAACAGCGTTCGCTGCTAAGCCCCCTGCTGGCAGGCCGCCTGCCTCTTACCGTGCCCTCGTCAAAGCCCGCTTTGCAGAGCGGGCTTTTTCATGGCCGCATCACGTCCGAGATCGCCCTCACCGGGACCTGCTGCCGGCACGATCAGACTGACCGCGACAGCGCCTGGCCAGATCGGTGGGTCCGCGCGGGGCGACGGCGAGGCTCAGTGCCCACAAGCATCAGCCACACGGACAGCGCGCCGGCCAGGGAGATGCCGCACCAAAACACGAGAAACGTGACGCTGTAGACCGTGGTGGCATCCGGCTGCCATCGACCGATAGACACCTGAGTCGGATCGATCCAGGCGAACACCAGTCCTTCCAGCACGGCAGCAAACAGGAAGGCGGGCCACAGGATCTGGGCCACGTGAAGAGCGCGCTGTGTCATGGAACCTCCTGATGGAAAGGGATCGGACACACGCCGATGTTCCTGCAGCTTGCGCTCTTTGCCTGCGGGACTTACCCGCAGGCGTCACTGACTCGCTCAGCGCTCGGCCGGGGCCGTGCTTTCCGCAGCGTGGTTGCGCGCTTTCACCGCAGGCAACTCATTCGGAGACGTGACCTCCGTCTTGGAGGTGTCGAGCACCGGATCCACATTGCGGACCGCGATGCCTACGGTGAACAGCGACGCCACAACCACGGCCAGCGGACCGCCGATCACCATCCAGACGATGGGCAATTTCCACCAGGGCGGCTGTGACACCGGGGCTTGAGACAGGGGCGTCATACTTTGCTCGGACATGAAGACCTCTTGAAAATGGCCGCAGCGTCAGCGCGGCACCATGAAGGTAGTGTGCTCGCGCACGTCGACTTGTGGGCGGTCACCCTGCCGCAACTGCTCGACAAGCAGGGTCATGCCGGTGGCACCCGTGCCCATCCGGGCAGCCACCTCGGGCGGCACGCGCACCGAGACTGGAACCCAGCGGGCTTCGGCCGGGCCGAGCACGATGTTGTCGCCGCCCTCGACACGGGCGGCGGTGAGTTGCTCCACCCCGATGCGGTACCGCTGCACTCGCTCGCTGGCATTCATCAACTGAACGCGGTAGACGTTCTCGACAAACCCCTCGTCCACCACACGGGCCAGCGCGCCCCGGTCCCGCACGATGTCCACACGGAACGACGGACGGTTGTAGATGCTGTAGACGAACGCGCCCACCACCACGAACAGGATGGCCGTGTAGAGAAGGACGCGAGGGCGGGCCACACGAGCCCACATTTCTGCACGGCCCCAGCCGTTGTCCATGGAGTTTTGAGTGGCGTAGCGAATCAGGCCACGCGGCGCACCCATCTTGTCCATCACAGAGTCACAGACATCGATGCAGGCCGCACAGCCGATGCACTCGTACTGCAGTCCCTTGCGAATGTCGATGCCGGTGGGGCACACCTGGACGCACAAGGTGCAGTCAATGCAATCGCCCTTGCCCGCCGCCTTCGCGTCGGTCTTGCGCGAACGCGAGCCACGGGGTTCACCACGCTTTTCGTCGTAGCTGATGATCAGCGTGTCGCGGTCGAACATGGCGCTCTGGAAGCGCGCATACGGGCACATGTACTTGCAGACCTGTTCGCGCATGTACCCGGCGTTGCCGTAGGTAGCGAAGCCGTAGAACAGAATCCAGAAGGTTTCCCACGGACCGAGACCGAAGCTGACCACAGCCTGAGCCAGCTCACGGATCGGCGTGAAGTACCCCACAAAGGTATACCCCGTCCAGAGTGCAAAGGAAATCCACGCAACCTGCTTGCCCGTCTTGCGCAGCACCTTCTGGACCGACCAGGGCGCCTTGTCGAGCTTCATGCGGCGGGTGCGATCCCCTTCGATCTTCCGCTCGATCCACATGAAGATTTCGGTGTAGACCGACTGAGGACAGGCATAGCCGCACCACAAGCGCCCCGCCACGGCCGTGAACAGGAACAGCCCGTATGCGGAAATCATCAGCAAGGCCGTCAGGTAGATCAGGTCTTGCGGATAAAGAACGAGGTTGAACAGGTAGAAGCGCCTCGTTCCCAGATCGAACAGCACCGCCTGGCGGTCGTTCCACATCAGCCAGGGGGTGCAGTAGAACACCAGCTGAGTCAGCCAGACCAACACCCAGCGCCATTTGGTGAACCAGCCGAAGACCTCGCGTGCGTAGATTTTCTCTGCCTTCTTGTAAAGCAGAACCGTTTCTTCCCTGCGCTGAGGGTCGACGGCGGGCTGAATGGGGATGACGCGCTTGGCGTCTGCAGAGGGTGATGCTGACTCTGACATGGTGTTCCGAAATGACTGACGGCGGAGCGGCCAGGTACCCCATAGGGTATCATGAGCCATCCTCCGCCGTTGGGCTTTCGATGTGCTGTGCTTGACCAGGGTCAAGCGGGGTCGACTTGGTGGTCAACCCCGTGACAGATCACTTGGACGAAGCGGTCTGGACCGGATTCGACAGACCCCAGACGTAAGACGCCACCACCTTGATCTGGTCTTCCGACAGACGCGGGCTTTGAGCCGGCATGACGTTCACCTTGCCCTCGTTGACGATGCGAACGATGGCTTCTTCGCCCCAGCCATGCAGCCAGACCTTGTCGGTCAGGTTCGGCGCACCGATGGCATGGTTGCCCTTGCCGTCGGCGCCGTGACAGGCCGCACACACGGCCTTGAACTTGGCCTTGCCCAGTTCAGCCAGGATGGAGTTGTGACCCGAACCGGACAGGCTCAGCACGTAGTTCGCCACCTGGCGGACTTCGTCGGGCGAACCCACCGCAGCAGCCATGGGAGGCATCTGACCGCGACGACCACCGGTGATGGTCTCGATGATCTTCTCGGGCGAACCACCATGCAGCCAGTCACCGTCCGTCAGGTTGGGGAAGGACTTCGCACCCTTGGCGTCCGAGCCGTGGCAAGCCGCACAGTTGTTGAGGAACAGGCGCTGGCCAATGGCGTGAGCTTGAGGATCACGAGCCAGATCCGGCACCGAAGCGTTCTTGAACTTGGCGAAGATCTTGTCTTCCTCGGCCTTGGCCTTCACCATTTCGGCTTCCAACTGACCCTTGGAGGTCCAGTTGAGCTTGCCAGGCGAGTTGCCCAGCCCCGGATACAGGGCGAAGTAGCCGATGGCGAAGATCAGCGTGATGATGAACAGGAACAGCCACCAGCGCGGCAGCGGGTTGTTCAGTTCACGCAGGTCGCCGTCCCACACGTGGCCGGTGGTCTTGTCGACGTTGCCGTCGGCGTCATAGATCACCTTGTGCTTGGCTGCGCCGATCAGGACGAACGCGCAGTACACCAGGCCGAACACCACGATGGCCGTGACATACCACGCCCATCCGTTGGAAATGAAGTCGCTCATGTCTGAGCCTCCAATCAATCTTCTGAGAGAGGCAGCCGGGCTGCCTCATCAAACTGGGACTTGTTGCCCCGGGCGTAGGCCCAGGCGACGATGCCCACGAAAACGCACAGGCATGCCACCGTGAAGAGGCTTCTCACATCGATGATGTCCATGTGCGCTGCTCCTTACTTGACGGCGGTTCCAAGGACCTGCAGGTAGGCAATCACAGCCTCGAGCTCGGTCTTGTCCTTGACTTCTTCGTCAGCGGCCTTGATCTCGGTGTCGGTGTAGGGCACACCCACCTTGCGCAGGGCCTCCATGCGCGGCGCCACGGCAGGACCGTCCTTCAGCTTGGCTTCGGCCAGCCACGGGTAAGCAGGCATGTTGGACTCGGGCACCACGTCACGCGGGTTGATCAGGTGAGCACGATGCCATTCGTCCGAGTACTTGCCGCCAACGCGATGCAGGTCGGGACCTGTGCGCTTGGAACCCCACTGGAAGGGATGGTCGTAGACGAATTCGCCAGCCATCGAGTAGTGGCCATAGCGCAGCGTTTCAGCGCGGAACGGACGCACCATCTGCGAGTGACAGCCGTAGCAGCCCTCGCGGATGTAGACGTCACGACCAGCCAGTTGCAGTGCCGTGTAGGGCTTAAGGCCCTCGACCGGCTGCGTGGTGCTGTGCTGGAAGAACAGCGGAACGATTTCGACCAGCGCCCCGAAGGACACGACGATCAGCGTGAGCACGATCATCAGGAAGTTGCTGGTCTCGATCTTCTCGTGAGAGAAGAGCGCAGGCTTGTGGTTGTGGTCAGCCATGTTGTTCTCCTTCTTATCAGGCGTGAGCCGGCTGAGCCTGAGCACCGATCGGCGCATCCACGGCGCGACCAGCCAGGGCGGTCATCACGGTGTTCCACAGCATCAGGATCATGCCGCCCAGGTAGAGCAGGCCGCCCGCGACGCGGATCACATAGAACGGATAGGTCGCCTTCACGCCCTCGACGAAGCTGTAGACCAGCGTGCCGTCAGGGTTCACAGCGCGCCACATCAGGCCCTGCATCACACCGGCAATCCACATCGCGGCGATGTACAGCACGATGCCGATGGTGGCAGCCCAGAAGTGCAGCGAGATGGCCTGGACCGAGTACATCGTCTGACGACCGAACATGCGCGGGATCAGGTAGTACAGCGAGCCCATCGAGATCAGACCCACCCAGCCCAGAGCACCCGAGTGCACGTGGCCGACGGTCCAGTCGGTGTAGTGCGACAGCGAGTTCACGGTCTTGATGGACATCATCGGACCTTCGAAGGTCGACATGCCGTAGAACGACAGGGCCACGATCAGGAACTTCAGGATCGCGTCGTCGCGCAGCTTGTACCAGGCACCCGACAGGGTCATGATGCCGTTGATCATGCCGCCCCAGGAGGGAGCCAGCAGGATCAGCGAGAACACCATGCCGACGGACTGGGTCCAGTCAGGCAGCGCGGTGTAGTGCAGGTGGTGAGGACCCGCCCACATGTAGGTGAAGATCAGAGCCCAGAAGTGCACGATCGACAGGCGATACGAGTACACGGGCATGCCGGCCTGCTTGGGGATGTAGTAGTACATCATGCCCAGGAAGCCTGCCGTCAGGAAGAAGCCCACGGCATTGTGGCCGTACCACCATTGCACCATGGCGTCCTGCACACCGGCGTACACCGAGTAGGACTTGGTCAGGCTGACGGGGATCTCGGCGCTGTTGACGATGTGCAGCAGGGCCACGGCGATGATGAAGGCGCCGTAGAACCAGTTGGCCACATAGATGTGGCGCACCTTGCGGATGCCGATGGTGCCGAAGAAGACGACGGCGTACGCGACCCAGACCAGGGTGATCAGGATGTCGATCGGCCACTCGAGTTCAGCGTACTCCTTGCCGCTGGTGTAGCCCAGCGGCAGCGAGATGGCCGCCAGCAGGATCACCAGTTGCCAGCCCCAGAACGTGAAAGAAGCCAGAGGGCCTGCAAAAAGGCGCGTCTGGCATGTTCTTTGCACAACGTGGTAAGAAGTTGCGAACAGGGCGCAGCCGCCGAACGCAAAAATCACCGCATTGGTGTGCAACGGTCGCAGTCGACCGTAGGACAGCCAGGGAATGCCGAAATTGAGTTCCGGCCAGGCCAGCTGGGACGCAATGAGGACGCCGACTGCCATGCCGACGACGCCCCATAGGACGGCCGCTATGGCGAACTGCCGGACAACCGTGTCGTTGTACGTGGCAGAGTGGGTGGATGCCATCTCTTCTTCTCCTAAGTTACAGCGCGAATTGTGAGGGCAAACCCCGGCCTAAATTTGATGACGCTCAACGTTATCCTCGACTTTTTGAGACTCATCAGTGAGGATCCGAAGGCCCTCCTGCTCGATGTCTTCAAACTGTCCTGAATGGACGGCCCATCCCAGAATCGCCAGGATGGCGAGCACGAGCAGAACCGAAACGGGCAACAGGACGAAGAGGATTTCCATGGCGTGATCAGGCAGAGGGGTTAGAACCCGCCGGATGGGCGCCGAGTCTAAGCGCATTGAGCACGACAAACAGCGAACTCAGCGCCATGCCAAGGCCGGCCAGCCAGGGTGGAAGCAGCCCCATGAGGGCCAGAGGAATGCAGACCATGTTGTAGGAGGCGGCCCAGAGCAGGTTCTGGCGCACGATGCGGATGGCGCGTCGAGAGATCAATACCGCCGCGGGCACACCCGAAAGCCGCCCTCCCAGCACGATCAGGTCAGCCTGAGATTGCGCCAGCGCAGCGCCCTGGTCCAGCGCAATGGAGACATCGGCCTTGGCCAGCACCGGGGCGTCGTTGATGCCGTCACCGACCACGGCCACCCGTTGACCGCGGGCCTGGGCCTCACGAATCTCTTCCAGCTTGTCCTCGGGCGCAGCCTGAGCGCGGGCCACGACCACTTCGCCACCCGCAGACAGGTGTCGTGCAGCGGCAACGACGCGATCGTGGCGGTCACCGGAAAGCAATGCCGACTCACACCCGAGTTGCCGCAATTGTTGCAGCGCTGGCGCCGCTTCATCCCGAAAGACCTCGTCGAAAACAAAGCCAAATCCAGGGATGGACGAGGCCCCCGAGCCTGGATCGACGGGCGCCAGCCAGACGCGAGCGTCCGTCGCAGGATGGTCCTGTCCAAGCACCCACACCGCGGACCCGAGTCGCCAGGTGACGCCATCGGCATCCCGACCTTGTACGCCCTTGCCGGCTTCCTCACGGAGGTCCTGCCAGCCCAGCGGCTGGAAGGGCCGGATCGCCTGGACCGCCGACACCAGCGACCGCGACAGCGGGTGCTGCGAACACGCGGCCAGCGCGGCTGCGCGCTGCAGTGCTTCGGCCAGATCCGGGCCGTCGAGGTCTTGCCGTAGACCGCCCGCGTGCTCCACCGCCACGAGCGTCAACTCACCCTTGGTGAGCGTGCCCGTCTTGTCAAAGTAAACGCGGGACACCGCGGACAGGGCCTCGATGGCGTCGAGTCGCCTCACGAGAACCCCCCGTCGCGCCAGAGCCCCCGCGGCCGACAGCAGCGCAGCCGGGGCTGCCAATGACAGCGCGCAAGGACAGGTGACAACGAGCACGGAGACTGCCACCCAGACGGACTTCGCCGGATCGATCCACTGCCAGACCAGCGCACCGGCGGCGGCGAGAAAAAGCACAGCCCAGAGGAAGGGGCCTGCCATGCGGTCGGCCATGCGCATCCAGCCCGGCTTTTCCGTGAGCGCCTGCTGCACCAGGGACACGATCTGCTGATAACGCGTGTCGGGCCCCAGGCGCTCGACGCGCATCCACACCGGCGCCCCGAGGTTCATGCTGCCCGCCACGACGACCTGCCCCACGGTGCGCACCACGGCCCGGGATTCGCCGGTCAGCAAGGATTCATCCACCTCGGTGCGGCCTGCGAGGATCTGCCCATCCGCCGGAAAGGACTGCCCCACGGTAATCCGAAGGCAGTCTCCATGCTGCAGGGCCGACAGCGGCACCGATTCGACGGAGCAGGCTTGCCAGTCCGGTTCAACGGCCGCATCGCCCGGCCCCTGCCCCGGGGGCAGGATGGCGCGGTCCACCGCTTCCGGCAGCCTCAGGCACAGCGCCTCCAGAGACTGCGTCACCCGCTCGCGCGCACGCAACTCCAGCCAACGCCCGGCCAGCAGGAAGGTGACGAACATGGTCAGGGAATCGAAATATGCATCGGGGCCGAAAATGTCCTGCGCTCCGAATGTGACCCCGGAACTGACGATGAAGGCCGCCGCCATGCCGATGGCCACCGGCGTGTCCATGGCCACCCTGCCCTGCCGGGCGGCGCGCCACGCCCCCGAGAAGAAAGGGCCGCAGGAGAAAAGCATGACAGGCAGACTCAGCACCCAGCAGGACCAGTTGAGCAACTGCCAGATGTCGGCCGGAATCTCTCCGGGCTCGGCAACATACTGCGCCCAGGTGATCATCATCACCTGCATCATGCAGAAGCCGGCCACGGACAGTTGCCACAACAGCTTGCGACGCTCACGGAGGCGTTCGTGCCCGGCACGGGCTGCGGCGTCCGGCCAGGCCTTGTAACCCACACGCTGGACTGCCTCCACCAGCATCGACAGGCGCACCTTCGCCGGGTCGATCAGGATCCGGGCGCGCTGCGAAGCGGCCTGCACCTGCACGTCCGACACGCCAGGAACCTTGAGGAGCGCCGACTCGATGGTGATGGCGCATGCTGCGCAGTACATGCCGGACAGCCCCAGACCAATGCGGCGCTCGCTGCTTCCCAGGGGCGCCTCCAGCACGCACTGAGCCAGAAGATCGGGATCGTCGAGGCCCGCGGACTGCGCGGGCGTCAAGGGAGGCAGCGGCGGGAGTGGCGCGCCGGGCACGGGCACGGCGGTGTCACCCGCGGCAAGGGCTGAACTGGCGGAGGGAGGCATGAGGGCGCTGCTACAGTCTGACTCGGTACACAAGCGACGTCCGGATCAGTCCGGCGGACGCGGCACCGTAAGGGCTGCATGGGCGCAGCCCCTGAGCAAGGTCAACGAGGAAGCGAGATTGTGTTTCAAGATCGGGTGAAACGCGCGGCAGCCGCGCTGGCGACCGCAACCCTGCTGTGGACAACGCCGTCTCTGGCTCAGACGGCCCCCCAGAAGCTGCCGACCATCGCCCTGGGGGCCGGCATGCACAACATCCGCGCCGAAGTGGCCACCACCCCGGAGCAGCACCAGATCGGCCTGATGTTCCGCACGGCGATGGGCACCAATGAGGGCATGCTGTTCATCTTCGAACGTCCGGCGCAGCAGTGCTTCTGGATGAAGAACACGCTGATCCCGCTGTCGGTCGCGTTCATTTCGGAGGACGGGACGGTCGTCAACATCGAAGAGATGGCCCCGCAGACGCTGGAGTCTCACTGCTCCTTGAAGCCCGTCCGCCACGTGCTCGAGATGAACGCGGGCTGGTTTGCACGGCGCGGCATCAAGCCGGGGACGCGGCTGCTGGGGGCACCGTTCGGCACCCCACGCTGACGCTCCGTCAGGACGCGCGGGCTCGTGCAGCGATCCGCTCCTTGAGTTGCGGCATCACCATCAGCGCAGCCTCGCGGCCCGCCAGGATGGACAGGCGGCGCGCGCTGAACTCGGCGCTGCCAATGCCCTCGAGCTTGGGACGCATCACCACATCGGCATCCTGAAGCTCGAACTGGCTGATCGCGTGCCCCATGATGTTGTACGTCTGCAAGAGGATGTCGATGGGGCCCTTGGTGGGCATGCCCTCGGGGATGGCCGAAATGTCGACGGCAATCACCACCTCAGCCCCCATCTGGCGCGCGAAGCGGACAGGCACCGGTGACACGGCCCCACCATCGATGTACTCGCGGCCGTTGATGCGAACCGGCTCGAACACGGCAGGCACGGCACTGGACGCACGCACGGCCGTGCCGACATCGCCTTTGCGGAAGAGAATGGGCTGCCCGGTCTGAAGGTCGGTGGCCACAATGCCGAGCGGCATCCGCATGGCGTCGATGAGCTTGCCGCCCGTGTGCGTGCGGACAAAGCGGGCCAGGGCCTCCCCCTTGAGCAACGAGCGGCTGGGAAACACCCAGTCGGTGATCGAGGACTCGTCGAGCGACATGGCCATGGTGGCGAGTTCGGTGGGCGTCTTGCCGGCAGCATAGAGGGCGCCGACCACACTGCCGGCCGAGGTGCCGACCACGAGGTCAGGCCGAATGCCCTGCTCTTCCAGGACCTGCAACACCCCGATGTGGGCGAACCCGCGGGCAGCCCCCCCGCCCAGTGCCACACCAACGCGAGGCGGGCGCACAACGCGGCGGGGCTCCAGGGGCGGAGGCGCGGGCGGGGTCACCACGGGCGTCGTGCACGCGCCGAGCAGCAGCCCCCCCGCTGCCGTCAGCAGACGGCGACGCAGGGAACTTAATTCCATTTGGTTATGAGCAACTTCCATAAATGTTGTTCTCATTTATATAGACGGTCGGTAGCATCCGGCACTCACTCCATTGTCCCCCGCTGCGTCTGGCGCACCGGCGCCGTGTCATGAAGATCCGCAACCTCGACCTCTCCGACAACCCGATCAACGCCGAGCACAGCGCGTTGGGCCTGCCTCCCGTGGAGGACGACGTGAGCCACCCTTCCGATCATCCGGTGTTGCGCATCGCGGTGTGGTCGGTGGGCTTTCTGCTCGTTGGCGTCCTGAGCTACCTGGCGTCGAAGTTGTTCAACGGCCATCACCAGCAGACCGGACTGGAACTGATTGTCGAGACGCTTCAGGGTGACGCCTTCTGGAAGGCCGTGCTCGTGGGCCTGCTGGCCCAGACCGTGGACGGCGCGCTGGGCATGGCCTACGGCATCACATCGACCTCTTTCCTGCTCGCAACCGGCAGTTCGCCGGCGGTGGCGTCGGCCAGTGTCCACATTGCCGAGGTGTTCACGACGGGGGTCTCCGGTATCTCTCACGTGAAACTGGGCAACGTCAACCGTTCGTTGTTCCTGCGCTTGCTGGTCCCCGGCATTCTGGGGGCCACGCTGGGCGCCTGGGTGGTTTCATCGGTGGACGCCCATGTGATCAAGCCCGTGGTATCAGCCTATTTGTTCGTGATGGGCCTGTATATCATCAGCAAGATTTTCAAGAAAATCACGCCACGCCGAGAAACCCCGAAACACGTCGCCAAACTGGGCCTGTTCGGCGGGTTTCTGGACGCGGTCGGCGGCGGGGGCTGGGGTCCGGTCGTGACCACGACGCTGGTCGGAACGGGGCAGGATCCACGCACCACCATCGGGTCGGTCAACCTGGCCGAGTTCTTCCTGACCTTTGCCAGTGCCGCCGTGTTTGCCGGGCTCGTGGAGGAAGGCCCATGGCCCACGGTGGCAGGGCTGGTTGTCGGGGGACTGTTCGCCGCTCCGTTTGCGGCCTTCCTCACGCGCCGGCTGAACACGCGAACCCTGCTGACGCTGGTGGGAACCGTGATCTCGGGCATCAGCCTTTACAATCTGTACCGGGCTCTCGGCTGACTGTTTGGAACCTGACCGCGCATTTTGAATTCGCGGTTCGAATGGCTATTTTTTTCGCTGCGCACCATGTATCAATATACTGATTTCGACAAACAGTTTGTCCGCCAGCGCGCGGCCCAATTCCGCGACCAGCTGGAACGCAATCTGGCCGGCAAGCTGGGCGACGAGGAATTCCGTCCGCTGCGTCTGCAGAACGGCTGGTACATCCAGCGCCACGCCCCGATGCTGCGCGTGGCCGTGCCCTATGGCGAGATGTCGTCGAAGCAGATCCGCCAGCTGGCACGCATTGCGCGCGAGTTCGACCGCGGCTACGCCCACTTCACCACCCGCCAGAACGTTCAGTACAACTGGATTCCGCTGGCCAAGGCCGCCGACGTGATGGAGCTGCTGGCCGAAGTCAACATGCACGGCATCCAGACCTCGGGCAACTGCATCCGCAACATCACGGCCGACGCGACCGTGGGCGTGGCAGAAGACGAAATCATCGACGCCCGCCCGTATTGCGAAGTGCTGCGCCAGTGGTCCACGCTGCACCCGGAGTTCGCCTTCCTGCCGCGCAAGTTCAAGATCGCCGTGAACGGCGCCAAGGAAGACCGCGCCGCCACCGCCTGGCATGACATCGGCCTGCACCTGGTGAAGAACGACGCTGGCGAAGTAGGCTTCCGCGTGCTGGTGGGCGGCGGCATGGGCCGCACCCCGATCACGGCCACCGAGATCAACGCCTTTGTGCCGTGGCAGCAGATCCTCGTCTACATCGAGGCCATCGTGCGGGTCTACAACCGCTACGGTCGCCGCGACAACATGTACAAGGCACGGATCAAGATCCTGGTGAAGGCCGAAGGCCAGAAGTTCTTTGACCAGGTCAACGCCGAGTTCCAGAACATCCTCGAGCGTGACGTGGACGGCGCGGCCCACATCATCCCGCAGGCCGAATTCGACCGCGTGAACGCGAGCTTCGCCTTCCCGGCGTCGGTGCAGGCCCATGTGCCGGCCGGCAACGGCCTGCCTGCCGACGCGACCGACGCCGAGCGCACCCAGTTCAGCAAGTGGCTGGAGCGCAATGTGGTGGGCCACAAGGTGCAGGGCTACAAGAGCGTGCACCTGTCGGTCAAGCGTGTGGGCCAGGCCCCGGGCGATGCCACCGACACCCAGATGGACGCGATCGCCGACATCGCCGACCAGTTCAGCTGCGGCGAGCTGCGCATCACGCACGACCAGAACGTGCTGCTGCCCTTCGTGCGCGAGGAGGACCTGTTTGCCGTGTGGAAGGCCGCCAAGGCGAACAGCTTTGCCTCACCCAACATCGGCCTGCTGAGCGACATGATTGCCTGCCCGGGTGGTGATTTCTGCGCCCTGGCCAATGCCCGCTCCATCCCCATCGCGAACGACCTGATCGCCCGCTATCAGGATCTGGACGAGCTCTACGACATCGGCGACATCGACCTGCACATCTCGGGTTGCATCAACTCGTGCGGCCACCACCACAGCGGTCACATCGGCATCCTCGGCGTCGACAAGGACGGCACCGAGTGGTATCAGGTGACGCTGGGTGGTTCGGATGGCTCGAACCTCGCGCCGGGCGCCGTGGCCGGCAAGGTCATCGGCCCGTCGTTCTCGGCCGACGAGGTCACCGACGTGATCGAGGCCGTGATCGAGACCTACCGCAGCCAGCGGGCGGCCAACGAGCGCTTCGTCGACACCGTCAAGCGCGTTGGCATCGACCCGTTCAAGGCCGCCGCCAACGCGGTGCGCCGCACGACTGCCAAGGCCGCCTGAGCCCCACGCCGCGAAAGAGACAGACCATGAAATTCATCGATACCCATCACGACCAGTGGCACACCGTGGGTGGCGAAGACGGCCCCGTGTCGCACCCGCCGGTGAAGTCGTACAGCCTGCTGACGCTGGCGCAGTGGCACGCCGTGCGCGAGCAGTGGCCCGCCAAGAGCGCGGCCGATCACAAGCCCGTGGGCGTCATCGTCGCCAATGACGTCGACATCGAGGTGCTGGAAGCCGATCTGACCAAACTGGATCTGGTCGTGCTGCAGTTCCCGAAGTGGACAGACGGTCGCGCCTACACGCAGGCTCACATCCTGCGCGCCCGTTACCGCTTCGGCGGCGAGGTGCGCGCCACGGGCGACGTGCTGGTCGACATGATGCCCTTGATGGCCCGTACCGGCTTCGACGCCGTGGTGTTGCGCGCCGACCAGGACCGCGCCATTGCGGAGCGTCAGCTGAGCTTTTTTGCTGCACGCGGACACTACCAGGGCGACGTGCAGCAGACGAAGCCGGTCTTCGGCCGCGCGGCCTGATCCGAATGGAGGGCACGATGAGTGAGGTTTCTGCCATCGGGGGCGTGTCGATGCTGGGTGGGCCCGCGGCCGACGCCGGCTCGGCCATCCGCCTTTACAACAACCCAAGTGCCGACTACGCGGCCAAGGTGCACGCCACGATCGAGTTGCTGAAGGCCGCGGCCATCGAGCACCCCGGCAAGGTGGTCCAGGCGACCAGCCTGGGGGTCGAGGACATGATCGTCACCGACCTGATCGCCCGCCACCAGCTGCCGATCGCCATTGGCACGCTGGAGACCGGCATGCTGAACCCGGAAACGGCCGCGCTGATCGGCACGATCGAGACGCACTACGCAGATGCCGGCCTGCACGTCGAGGTCTACCGCCCGAAGAACGAGGCCGTGGTCGAGTTCGTGAGCCAGCACGGCGAGAAGGCGATGTATGAAAGCATCGACCTGCGCAAGGCCTGCTGCGGCATCCGCAAGCTTGAGCCGCTGGCCCGCATGCTGGCCGACCGCACGGCGTGGATCACCGGCCTGCGCCGCGAGCAATCGAACAACCGCGGCGGCATGTTGGACCGCGAGGTGGACGACGCCGGCCGCGCCAAGTTCAACCCGATGATCGAGTGGACCTGGGGCGATGTGTGGCACTACGTGGCCGTGAACCACGTGCCCTACAACCCGCTGCACGACCAGTTCATGCCGTCCATCGGCTGCGCCCCCTGCACGCGCGCCATTGCCGTCGGCGAGGACTTCCGTGCCGGCCGCTGGTGGTGGGAAGACGAGAAGGCCAAGGAATGCGGCCTGCACGTCCACAAGTGATTCAAGAGCGAGAACAAGATGAGTGATGTGAACCAACTGCTGGCGGAAGTCGACCACCGCCACCTGGACGCGCTGGAAGAGGAAGCGATCTTCATCCTGCGTGAAGTGGCCGCCAGCTTCGAGCGCCCGGGCCTGCTGTTTTCGAGCGGCAAGGACTCGTGCGTGGTGCTGCACCTGGCCGAGAAGGCCTTCAAGATGAAGAACCCGGCCACGGGCAAGCTGGAAGGCAAGCTGCCCTTCCCGCTGGTGCACGTGGACACCGGCCATAACTTCCCCGAAGTGATCGACTTCCGCGAGAAGCGCGTGGCCGAGATCGGCGAGCGCCTGATCGTGGCGCACATGGAAGAGTCGATCAAGAAGGGCACCGTGCGCCTGGCCCACCCGCTGGAATCGCGCAACGGCCACCAGACGGTGACCCTGCTGGAAGCGATCGAAGACAACCGTTTCGA
Source organism: uncultured Aquabacterium sp. (assembly GCF_913773725.1). GTDB lineage: Bacteria > Pseudomonadota > Gammaproteobacteria > Burkholderiales > Burkholderiaceae_C > Aquabacterium. Next base: position 31,353 of record NZ_CAJYGK010000036.1, read on the forward strand.
CTGCCTGATCGGCGGCGCCCGTCGTGACGAAGAGAAGGCCCGCGCCAAGGAGCGCATCTTCTCGCACCGCGACAGCTTCGGCCAGTGGCAGCCCAAGGAACAGCGCCCCGAGCTGTGGAACCTGTTCAACACCCGCATCAAGCCGGGCGAGCACTTCCGCGCCTTCCCCATCAGCAACTGGACCGAGCTGGACGTGTGGCTGTACATCGCCCGCGAAGGCATCCCGCTGCCCAACATCTATTTCAAGCACGCCCGCCAGGTGATCCGTCGCAAGGGCCTGCTGGTGCCGCTGACCGAGGTGACGCCGGCGCTGGAAGGCGAAACGGTCGAGACCGTGGACGTGCGCTTCCGCACCGTGGGTGACATGACCTGCACCTGCCCGGTCGAATCGACGGCCGCCAACGCCGCCGACATCGTCGCCGAGACCCTGCACGTGACCGTGAGCGAACGTGGCGCCACCCGCATGGACGACCGCACGTCCGAGGCCTCGATGGAGCGCCGCAAGAAGGAAGGTTATTTCTGATGAGCACCGTGACCCACAACGAAGCCAGCACCGAACTGGCTCACAAGGCCCTTCGCTTCCTGACCGCGGGCAGCGTGGACGACGGCAAGAGCACGCTGATCGGCCGTCTGCTGTTCGACAGCCGCGCCATCCTGGCCGACCAGCTGGATGCGCTGGAAAAGCGTGCCGCGGGTGCCCCGATCGACCTGTCGCTGCTGACCGACGGCCTGGAAGCCGAGCGCGAACAGGGCATCACCATCGACGTGGCCTATCGCTACTTCGCGACCAAGACGCGCAAGTTCATCATCGCCGACGCCCCGGGCCACGAGCAGTACACCCGCAACATGGTGACCGCTGCGGCCGGCAGCGATGCCGCCGTGGTCCTGGTGGACATCACCAAGATCGACTGGAAGGCCTCGCCGGTGCCGCTGCTGGCCCAGACGCGCCGTCACAGCCTGCTGGCCCACCTGCTGCGCGTGCCGAACATCGTGTTCGCGATCAACAAGCTGGACGCCATCGAGCAGGACACCGAGACCGCCTTCAACAACGTGAAGGCCTCGCTGGAAGCCTTTGCCGAGCAGGCCGGCATCGTCAACAAGGGCGTGATCCCCGTGTCGGCCCTGCGCGGTGACAACGTGACCACGCCGAGCGCCAACTGGCCCTGGTACAACGGCCCCACCCTGCTGCAGGTGCTGGAGCAGCTGCCGCCGAGCGACGAGCGCCACGACGGCGCCCTGCTGCACCCGGTGCAGTACGTGACGCGCGACAGCGTGGGCGAAGGCGAAGCCTCGGCCTCGGGCACCGGCCACCAGTACCGCGCGTTCTGGGGTCGCATCGCACACGGCGCCGTGAAGGCCGGTGACGAAGTCCAGATCTTCCCGAGCGGCGAGACGGCCATCGTGGCCGAAGTGCGCCACTCGGCGCTGGTGGTCGACCAGTGCGAAGCGGGCCAGTCGGCCGGCATCGTGCTGGACCGCCAGGTCGACATCTCGCGCGGTGACTGGATCCACACGCCGGGGTCCATCCAGCCGACGGCCAACTTCACCGCGACGCTGGCCTGGCTGGACACCGAGCCCGCCGTGGTCGGCCGCAAGTACTGGGTGCGCCACGGCAACCGCTGGGTGCAGGCCCGCATCACGTCGATCGACAACCGCCTGGACATCCACACGCTGGAAGACACGGACGCGCACGAGCTGGCCGTCAACGAGATCGGCCGCGTGCAGATCCAGACCCAGCAGCCGCTGCCGGTCGAGCCTTATGCGAGCAACCGGGTCGGTGGCGCGCTGATCGTGGTCGATCCCACGACCAACCGCACCAGCGGCGCCCTGCTCGTCCAGGCGGCCTGAGCCACTTCTGCCCTATCGCCTCATTGCCCGAACGCCGTGGAATCCAAGCCCTGCTCGCTCATGCCTGCCAAAGTGGTCTTCATCGGCGCCGGCCCCGGTGAGGCCGACCTCATCACGGTGCGCGGCAGCCGGCTGCTGGCCCAGGCGCACGCCGTGCTGTTCGACGCCCTGGCCGACCCGGCGCTGCGCGACCTCGCACCCCAGGCGGACTGGATCGACGTCGGCAAACGCGGTTTTTCCGGCAAGGACGGCAGCGACTTCAACGGCCAGACGCGGATCAACCGCCTGCTGGTCGAGCACTCGCTGGCGGTCGGGGCCATTCACGGTGAACGGGGGCTGGTGGTGCGCCTCAAGGGCGGCGATCCCAGCCTGTTCGGCCGGCTCGAAGAAGAGTTGCACGCCCTGCGCGACGCAGGCATCGCGTCCGAGGTGGTGCCGGGTGTGACTTCGGCGCTGGCGGCCGCAGCCGCCACACAACGGCCGCTGACCCGGCGCGGCACCGGGCGCAGCGTGAGCTTCACCACCGCCATGACCCGCACCGGCGATCTGCAATGCGGCATGGGCCCCGGCCAGCGGGCGGACACCGAGGTGTTCTACATGGCAGGCAGGCAGCTCGAACCGTTGAGCAAAGGGCTGCTGGACGCCGGATGGCCCGGCATCACCGAGGTCAGCGTGGTTTCACGTGCAGGCTGGCCCGACATGCGCCACAGTGTGCACACCGTGGCCACGCTCGGCGACGCCAGCGCCGTGCACGCGGGACGCCCGACCCTGGTCATCGTTGGCGCCGGCGCCACAGACATTCCTGATCAACCTTTGACCCACATCCCGATTTGCGGCGAAAGCGCATCGGGTTCCGAGGGCTGAGCGCGGCCCCTGCCGCTAAAATCCGCCCCGTCATACAACCGTTACAAGAGACCTGACATGACCCACGTCGTCACCGAAGCCTGCATCCGCTGCAAATACACCGACTGTGTGGACGTGTGCCCGGTGGACTGCTTCCGCGAAGGCCCGAACTTCCTGGTGATCGATCCGGACGAGTGCATCGACTGTGCCGTCTGCATCCCCGAGTGCCCGGCCAACGCCATCGTCCCCGAAGAAGACGTGCCGGGCAACCAGCAGAACTACATCCAGCTGAACGCCGACCTGGCCAAGGTGTGGCCCAGCATCACCAAGCGCAAGGACCCGCTGCCCGACGCGGATGAGTGGAAGGACAAGGTCGGCAAGCTCGACCAGTTGATCCGCTGAGGCGCGAGCACGCGATGACGGACACCGACGCGGTTGTGATCGGTGCAGGCCCGGTGGGCTTGTTCCAGGTCTTTCAGCTCGGTCTGCTGGGACTCCGTGCCCATGTCATCGATGTGCTGCCCGAACCGGGTGGACAGTGCGTTGCGCTGTACCCCGACAAACCGATCTATGACGTTCCCGGCGTGCCTCGCTGCACAGGCCGGGAATTGACGCGCCTGCTTCTCACGCAGGCGCAGCCGTTTCTGCCCGCCCTCGCACCGGCTTCGACCGATGCACGCGGACCGGGTGCCTCCGGCTCGAGCCCCTATGCCAACGTGCACCTGGGTCAGCAGGTGGCCGGGTTGGCCCGCGCTGAAGACGGGCGCTGGCTGGTCACGTCCAGCCGCGGGCTGCAGTGGCGCGCCCGCGCCGTGTTCGTGGCTGCCGGGGCTGGCGCCTTCGTGCCCCGCAGCCTGAATCTGCCCGGGCTGCAGGATGCGGGCAACGTCCACTTCCACGTCCCCGAAGCCGGCGCCCTGCCGTGGGCCGGACAGCATGTGGTGGTGGCCGGTGGGGGCGATGAAGCCTTGGCGTCGGTCGTGTCGCTGGCAAACGAGACCGACCCGGCGCGCCGCCCCGCGCGGCTCACCTTGCTGCATCGCCGCGAGGTGTTTCAGGCCGAGCCCGAACTGGATGCGGCCGTTCGCGCGCTGATCGCAGAGGGACGTGTGGCGCTGTGCGTCGGCATGCCCACCGAGGCCCAAGTGGCCAAGGCCACCGTCGAATCGCTGGCCATCCTCTCCCCCGACGAGACGCACCATCCGCTGCCGCTGGATCACCTGCTGGTCCGCCAGGGCATGAGCCCCAAACTGGGCCCACTGACCGACTGGGGGATGGCCCTGGAGCGCAAGCAGATCGTGGTCGACACGGGCACGTTCGAGACCTCACTGCCGCAGGTTTATGCCGTGGGCGACATCAACACCTACCCGGGCAAGAAGCGCCTGCTGCTGTGCGGTTTCCACGAGGCCACGATGGCGGCGCATGCCGCTGCCGCGGCCCTGAACCCCGGTTCGCCCCAGCATCTGCTCTACACGACGACCAGCCCTTTGCTGCGCGAGCGGCTGGGCGTCGCGTAAAATCGCGGTTCCGCTGGGGGTGCCCGCCGATTCAAAGGCGCGGGCTGAGAGAGTCCCTTCGAACCTGAACGAGGTCATGCTCGCGTAGGAAAGCTGGTGGTCTGCCACAACAGGTCGCGCACATCCGTGCCGGCCCGCGGCAGGCTGGCACGGGCCCCGACGGCCCATGGACTCTTCTGGTCGCCCCCTGTTTGACGACCGATGTCCGAGCCGGTGCCCTGGTGCACCGCACGCCACGCCATGCCCACCTCTGTTCACGCCGCCCGCCACGCTGCCCCGGCCGCCCTTCGTCCGCCCCGACCCACGGCCCTTGCCTCTGCTGCCTTGCTGGCCTGCTTGCTGCAGGCTGCGCAGGCGCAGCAGGTGGCCGAGGACGCCACCGTTCAGGCTGTGGGGGTGAGCGCGCCCGCCATCAAACGCAGCGCCAAGGCCAGCATCGTCGGTCTGGGCGACCTGCCTGCATGGGAAACGCCCGCCCAGGCGCAGACCTTCTCGAGCGACGTGCTGCGGGACGCGTTCGTCACCCGGCTGGCCGACCTGACGCGGCTGGATGCGAGCACCACCGACTCGTACAACACCGTGGGCTATTGGGACTACCTGACGGTGCGGGGTTTCACGCTCGACAACGCCTACAACTACCGCCGCGAAGGCCTGCCCGTGAATGCCGAGACCCGGCTGCCACTGGAGAACAAGTCGGCCGTGGAGCTGTTCAAGGGCACCAGCGGCATTCAGGCCGGGGTGAGTGCCCCGGGAGGGCTGGTCAACCTGCTGGTGAAACGTCCCGAGGGACGCGTGCACAGCGCTTTCTTCTCGGTGAACGACGCCGGTGAGGCGCGCGCCGCGGTGGACGTGGGCGGCCGGTTCGGCCCGGAGCGCAGCCTGGGGTTGCGGGTGAACGCCGCCGTGGCCCGCCTGAACACGCAGATCGACAACACCGAGGGCCACAGCCGGCTGCTGTCGGTCGCCACCGACTGGCGCCTGTCACGCGACACCCTGATCGAGCTGGAACTGGAAGACAGCTGGCAGAGCCAGCCCAGCGTGGCGGGCTTGAGCCTGTTGGGCGACCGGCTGCCATCCTCACGCACGTTCAGCCGCAAGCTGAACCTGAACAACCAGCCATGGAGCCAGCCGGTGCAGTTCGAGGGCCGCACGGGCACCCTGCGCTGGACGCAGAACCTCCAGGCGGGCTGGAGATCGGCCGTGACGTATGGGGAGCAGCATCTGCGCTCGAATGACCGCGCGGCGTTTCCTTTCGGCTGCTATGAGGGGGCAACCGAGACGTACTATTACAGCGCCTGCCCGAACGGCGACTACGACCTGTACGACTACCGCTCCGACAACGAGCGCCGGATCACCCGTTCACTGCTGGCGCAACTCGAAGGCCGCTTCGACCTCGCGGGCATTGAGAACAACGTGCGCTTCGGTCTCCTGCGCTCGCTGTATCGCACGTCACTCAAACCTCAGGCCTACAACTATGTGGGCACACTCAACGTGCTGACAGGCCCTTACGAGCCGACGGTTGCCGCCCCGGAGATGGACGACGCGAGCCCGAACCGCTGGGAAAACTCCACGGAGCTCTCGGTGCAGGACCACGTGCGTCTGGCCCCGAACTGGCAGGCCTGGGTGGGCGTGCGCCACACCAGCCTGAGCCGCCACAGCCAGGAGACCGACGGGGCCAAGGACACCTACATCGACCAGACCCTCAACACCCCGTGGGCCGCGCTGGGATGGACGCTCGCGCCGCAGACCCAGGCCTATGTGAGCTGGGGCGAAGGCGTGGAGACCAAGGCGGCGCCGCGCAATGCCGCCCTGGCGAACGCCGGCCAGATCCTGCCGGCCGCCAAGAGCCGACAGACCGAAGTCGGTGTGAAGGGGCAGTACAGCGCCGGACGCGTGAGCGCCCAATGGGGTGCCAACCTGTTCCAGACGCTGCGACCGCTGGCCGAGACCATTGACAGCACCTTCCGCTACAACGGCGATGCCCGCCACCGTGGTCTCGAAGGCTTCTGGCAAGGCCGCGTCGGCCCGTGGGGCCTGGCGGCCAGCGCCATGGTGCTGGATGCCGAGCGCCGCGGCAGCACGGACGGCACCGTAAACGGGAAACAGCCAGTGAACGTCCCGGAGCGCACGGTGAAGGTGTCGGGCAGCCACACCTGGGGCCTGCCGGTGCCGCTGACGGTGCAGGCCGACGTGGTACACGAGGGCAGCCGCTGGGTGGACACCGCCAACACGGTGCGCCTGCCGGCCTGGACGCGACTGGATCTTGGCGTGCGCGCTGTGCAGGGGCGGGAGGCCCTGCGCACCGTCACCTGGCGACTGAACGTGGCCAACGTGTTCGACAAGCGTGGCTGGCGTGAGGCACCGTCGATGTTCGGCGGACACACCTATCTGTTTCCGATCCTGGGACGCACAGTGACCGCCTCGGCCCAGATCGACTTCTGATCCGCCGACCGCCCCCTGTTGCATCTGGCTCACAAGGCTGGTTGCATCTGGCCCGGACAGGCCCGCGCGTTGCTGGGCCGTTCAAAACAATGTTATAGTCTCGGTCTCGGTTGTTGAGCACGCCAGCAATGAAGTGCCCCGCAACCTGAACCGACATATTCCCCGATAGCTCAGTCGGTAGAGCGCCGGACTGTTAATCCGTAGGTCCCTGGTTCGAGCCCAGGTCGGGGAGCCAAAAATTCGATTCGATTCCCCGATAGCTCAGTCGGTAGAGCGCCGGAC
>NZ_CAJYGK010000037.1 GCF_913773725.1 uncultured Aquabacterium sp.
ATGCACCATCGCCGCGCTGGTCGGTTCCGCCAAGGACCCCAGCTACCGCTACTTCGACGTCAAGGTCTCGGGTGCCGAGGCCAAGAAACTGGTCGAGCGCCACATCGGCGTTGATGATCCCAAGCAGCGGCCGCTGGTGCGCTTCCGCCTCGGCGACCTCTGGGGCGATGCGTACATCCGCGACAAGGGTGAGCACAAGGGCCAGGCCGCCGCGTCTATGAAGGCGCGACTGCTGAAGGCCGAGCCGCTTGACCGGGCCGAACTGGCTTCGATCAAGCAGCACGAGCTGATCACCCGCGGCATCGGCTACCTCAGCCGTCCGAAGGACGTCTCCCCCAAGGATGGCGATCCGTTCCTGTCGTGCTGCGTCGCGGCGCTGGCCGGACCTGTCGGTGAACCGGAATATCGGTACTTCGACACCATCGTCGCCACCCCTGAAGCCGAGCACCTGGTTCGCCGGTGCGTGCAGGCCATCGAAGGGGACCGCAAGGTGCTGATCGCCTTCCGTCTGAACGACATGAAGATCGATCCGTACATCCGCACCAAGGGCGAGCGCGCCGGGGAACCGGGAGCGAGCCTGGAATCGACGTTGGTCCACATCGGTCTCATCAAGATCGACGGCACCCAGGTCTATCCGACGAGCCAGGCGCAAGCCGAGGACGCACCCGCGCCCGAAGCCGAGGTTGCCGCCGACACCGCTGCCGACCAGCCTGTCGAGCCCGCCGAGCGCGAGCCCGCAGGTGAAGTCGAGGAGCAGGAGCCGGCATTGGCTGCTTCGTTCTGAACCGGCATGGCCCCTCACGGGGCCTTGTCGCTTCTCATCCCTCGCAACCGCTGCGCCCCTTGGCGCCCAGCGCGTCTGCGCTCTTCATCCCCCGAGTTCCGCGTGGTTTCAGGACCGCGCGGTTGTCGCATTTCTCCAAGGAGAACAACCATGTCTCTGGCATCCCGTTTTGCCCCGCAGTCCCCGATTCTGCGTTCCGATCGCCCGCTCTCGGATGACCGCATCCGTGCTGTTGCTCCATCGATCTTTGCCGACGCTCCGCATGGGAGCCGGTCCGATCGGTATGCCTACATACCGACCGCGACCGTGCTGACCAAGCTGCGCCAGGAGGGGTTCGAGCCCTTCATGGTGTGCCAGACGCGCGTGCGTAACGAAGACCGGCGCGAATACACCAAGCATCTCATCCGACTTCGCCATGCCAGCCAGATCAATGGCGACGAGGCAAACGAGATCATCTTGCTCAACAGCCACGACGGCACGAGCAGCTACCAGATGCTGGCCGGCATGTTCCGGTTCGTCTGCCACAACGGCCTGGTCTGCGGTGACACCACCGCCGACATCCGCGTGCCCCACAAGGGCGACGTGGCAAGCCAGGTGATCGAAGGTGCTTACGAAGTCCTCGAAGGCTTCGAGCGCGTGCAGAACTCGCGCGATGCGATGCGCACCATCACCCTCGATGAGGGCGAAGCGGAAATATTTGCGCATTCCGCCCTCGCACTCAAGTACGACGACCCGGCCAAGTCCACGCCTGTCACGGAAAGCCAACTGCTGGCCCCGCGACGCTGGGACGACTGCAAGGGCGACCTGTGGGCCGTCTTCAACCGCGTCCAGGAGAACCTCGTCAAAGGGGGGCTGAGTGGACGCTCGGCCAACGGCCGCCATCAACGCACCCGTCCGGTGCAAGGAATCGACCAGAACCTGCGCCTGAACCGGGCGCTGTGGCTCCTGGCTGAAGGCATGCGCCAGCTCAAGGCGTGATGCCAGGTGGACCTCGCTCATTTCGGGCGAGGCCCATTCCCTTTCATCCACCGGGTGCCGTCGGCGTCCCGTCATTCATCATCAGGAGAACCATCATGGCAACCACATCGGCACCCGAGAGATCGGTATCGCCCATCGTCGTTCCGGGCCAACTCACGCTGCGCACCATCCGCGGCAAGAACGGCCCGTTCACGGTCGGTCGCCTCGCGACGCACCTCGGTGTGTTCGAGGTCAAGGACCCCGAGCTGGAGCAATACCCCGAAGGCAAGTACGACGGGGAGTTCATCATCCGCTACATCTTTCCGAGGTCCTATCCGGTTGGTGGCGGCATGCGGTTCGAGATCCGCGCCAGCCTCGACGGAATGACGCTCAACGGCATCGACAAACTGAGCCGTGACGAAGCACGCAGCTTCGCCACCCAGGATGTCGACCCGCTCGATGAAGAGCTGGGTACGCAGCCTGCGACAACGCCGGCCAAGCCCGCGAAGGCATCCAGACCTGCCAAACCCGCACCCGTGCAGGCATCGGCGGACCCGCTGGTCGATACCACGCCTTTTGGTGTGGATGCGCCGCCGCCCGCTGCGGCTGCTGCCGCTGGCAGCACCGAAGATGGCGACGCCGCACTGTTCGGGCTGCTCTGGCCGCTGGGTGAGTCCGTGAAACTGGATTCGACCATCGACCGCCGCACCTTGCGCGCGCAGATCGCCCGCCTGGGTGAACTGGGCTACGCACTGGACTTCAAGACGCAGGAGTGGAGCCGCCAAGCCGAACTGCAACCTGCGTGATCGCAGACGCCGCATCCACGGTGTTCTTCATCCACCCGCCGGGGTTCCTTCCCCATGCGGGGGAGGCTCCGGCTTTCTTGTGGAGGTCTCTATCATGTCCACCATCGCTTGCGATGCACCCCAGTCCACGCTGGACGAACCCGCGTGGCGCGCTGTCTGCAAGACGGCCGCCGAGCACGCCCAGCGTGGTTGCGGCCTGTCCTGGGATCACTGGGTCACGCTTTTCAGTTCGGAGATCGACGCGCAAGCCACTCGGTTGCCGGAAAGCCAGCGCGCTCATGCCTTGGAAATCGCAGCCCAGGATTGGGACTACGCAACACCTGCCGAACGGCAGGAAACCCAGGACTGGTTGGCCGACAACGGCTGCTGCTCGCACGGGATCACGCTGGGCTGCTGCCCAGCCGGTTGCGGTTCCTAGTCTGCACTGAGTTCCATCGCCGCTCACGCGGCATTCCATCACCCGCTGGGGGTTCTTCCCCAGGGGAGGCCTCCGGCTCCACTTTTCAGGAGGCCTCTCATGGGCTGGTATTTCTCCCCCAAATCGCGGTCTGAACTGATCGCGGAACTGATCGCACCGCAAGAGACCGAGCGCGCCAGCGTCAAGGTCATTGCCCACGCGCTGCGCGGCAACGTCCTCTGGTCCGTCGCGGAAGTGACGGCCAAGGCCGAAGGCGTGCATCGTCATCTCGCGCCGGGCCAATCCCTGCGCTGCATCCGTTGCGATCTGCTTGAACGCAGCGGCAACCAGTGGGGCTACAAGCCACTGGACGAGTCCATGCACCCGTACTACTACACGTGCCCGCAGTCCTATCTGGACCTCGCACCGGAGCAGTCCGCCGACTGGCGTGCAGGCGTTCGCGCCTACCACGCGCGGCGGCGCACACCCAAGGCATCTGCGGCACCCACCGCAGCGCTGATGGCCTGAGCCAGGAGGAACCGACATGGACCCGATCCTGGCTGCGCTCCCTCCCTCGCTGTTGAAGCTCCTTGAAGGGAGTTTGTCCAACGACGAAGTTTCTTCCGACGAGGAAATGCTGGAGTACTTCATCAGCAACGGCCTCACCGAGGAACAGGCACGGCAGGCACTGACCTACCGCGACCAGTACCTCAACAACATCTACCTGGAGGGCTTCACGCCAATCACTTCGGTAGATGAGGCGCTGCACTTCAACCCGCACACCCGGCAGTTCGAGCCGGACTGAGCGGCTTTCTTCCACCCCCTGGGGCAGTACTTGCCCCAGCGGGCGGTGCTGTTCCCGTTGATCCGAGGACACCACCATGCCCGCAAACACTTCTTCCACCACGCTGTATCGCATCGACGAATGCTCCGACGTGATGACCGACGCTTGCGTCGGCGATGACCAGGGCAATCTGATCTTCCTGTCGATCTGGGCGCGCGACACCGCCGTCCAGCAGTTCCTCGCTCGTCTGACCCTAGGGCGCGACGAACAGGGGCTGGACCAGTTCCACGTCATCACCGGCCAGGGCGGCAGCGTCCCGGTGTTCATCGGCAACGTCGATCGCCTGGAAAAGCGCATCACGCGCGCTTACCGGCGGACGCTGTTCGGTTCGCTGTCCAACGTGTGGCTGTTCGACCGGCGCTGCGTCAAGCCCGACAAGGCCAACGCCAGCGCACTGGCATTGCTGCCGCGCGACAGCGCCCACCGGCTGGATCGCCTGTGGATGCTGGTGCGCGACACCTGCCCACTGCCGCTGCTCGACCACTGGCGCGAGACCGTGCTGGAACTGCTGCAAAGCCGCGAGATGCTGGCCCGCCTTCCGTTCGCCCTCGGGCCGCTGGAAGGCCATCGGCTCGCCATCGACGTGCCTGCGCTGACCCTGGCGCTGGGCTCCCTGATCCGCAGTGACGTGCTCACCGCCTATCCCTATCCGGCCAAGATTTGGACGCCGGAAGCGGTAGCGGCTTGACCCACCCGCGAGAGCACGCCAAGGCGTGCTTTCGCCCTTCATCCCCGCCCACCAGGAGACTTCCATGGCCCTCATGTTCCCGCGGCTCGCCCGCAATTTTGTGAAGAACGGGTACTTCCCCACGGATGAGCCCACGCTCGAAAGAGCCCTCAACGCACTGATGCCCAGCGATGGCCCGATATGCATCCTCGATCCCTGCGCCGGCGAAGGCGTGGCGATCGCCGAAGCCGCTCATGCCCTCGGGCGCGAGCAGGCCAAGGCTTTCGCCGTCGAGTTCGACGCGGAGCGGGCACGCCATGCCCGCGGCCTGGTCGATCACTGCCTGCACGCGGACCTGATGGACACGATGATCTCCAAGCAGTCCTTCGGGCTGCTCTGGCTCAACCCGCCGTATGGCGATCTGTCCAAGGACGTGAACGGCAACATCGGCTACCAGGGCCAGGGCCGTGCCCGCCTCGAAAAGCTGTTCTACCAACGCACCCTGTCGCTGTTGCAGTACGGCGGCGTGCTGGTCTTCATCGTCCCTGGCTACGTGCTCGACGCGGAGCTAGTCGGCTGGCTGACACGCCACTACACGGACCTGCGGATCTACCGAGCGGTGGAGACGCAGTTCAAGCAGGTGGTGATCTTCGGTCGCCGGGTGCGCCAGCGCGAGCAGGTGCCCGATGGCATCAAGGCTGTGCGCAATCTGCTGCTGCAGGTGGGGCAAGGCGAAGTCGAAGCCGAGGAATTGCCGAGCGAATGGCCGTTCCTGCCGTACATCGTCCCCGCCAGTCCGGCCGAGCCGGAGAGCTTTTTCCGCGTGACGATGGAGCCGGAGCAGTTCGCCGATGAGGTGAGCAGGCTCCAGGGCCTCTGGCCGTCGCTGGATACGCACCTGGGGGCCGCGCAGCAGTCGCTGCGTCCGCCGGCGCGGGCCTTGTCCCACTGGCATCTCGCCCTGGCGCTGGCCGCGGGCGCGATCTCGG
>NZ_CAJYGK010000038.1 GCF_913773725.1 uncultured Aquabacterium sp.
AGGTGTTCCCTGGTCGGCGTTGCAGCACATGCGGGTGGCGCCGCGCGAGGCCGGCGCCCAGTTCCAGGCGGGGCCCGGTCGCCCAGCCCGCTCGCTGAAAAAGCAGTTTCAGCAGGCCGCAGTGCCGGCCTGGCTTCGGCGGGGCCCTCTGTGCTGGCAGGGCGGTAGCGTGCTGTTCGTGCCCGGCTTGGGCATGGATGCCCGCCACTGGGCGGCCGCAGGCGAGCCGCAATGGGCCCTGCAGTGGGTGCCGGACCCGGAATGAGGCTGTTCCGGCCGCGATTCGCCTCGATTTTGCCGCGCCGTTGAACGCGCATCGGATTGAACGATCGATTCGGCGGGCTAAAATAAAGGGTTTGATCGCGCAGGCCCCGTTGTCGGAGGCCGTTTCATTGCGGCGCGGTCTTTTCAACCACATCTGACATGGCACTGATCGTTCACAAATACGGCGGCACGTCGATGGGCTCTACCGAGCGCATCCGCAACGTGGCCAAGCGCGTGGCCAAGTGGGTGCGGGCGGGACATCAACTCGTGGTCGTTCCGTCGGCCATGAGCGGTGAGACCAACCGCCTGCTCGGCCTGGCCAAAGAACTCTCCGACCGTCCCAACCCGCGCGAGCTCGACATGATCGCCTCGACGGGCGAGCAGGTGTCGGTGGGGCTGCTGTCCATTGCCCTGCAGGCTGAAGGCCTTGACGCCGTCAGCTATGCCGGTTGGCAGGTGCCGATCAAGACCAACTCCGCGTTCACCAAGGCCCGCATCGAGAGCATCGATGAAGCCCGCGTGCGCGCCGACCTGGCAGCCGGCCGTGTCGTGATCATCACCGGCTTCCAGGGCGTCGACCCGGAAGGCCACATCACGACGCTGGGCCGCGGGGGCTCGGACACCTCCGCGGTGGCCGTGGCCGCAGCGATGAAGGCCGACGAGTGCCTGATCTACACCGACGTGGACGGCATCTACACGACCGACCCGCGCGTGGTGCCCGAAGCCCGCCGCATGAAGTCCATCAGCTTCGAAGAGATGCTGGAGATGGCGTCGCTGGGCTCGAAGGTGCTGCAGATCCGTTCGGTGGAGTTCGCCGGCAAGTACCGCGTGCCCACCCGTGTGCTGTCCAGCTTCACCCCCTGGGACATCGACCTGGAAGAAGAAGCCAAGTCGGGCACGCTCATCAGTTTTGAGGAAGACGAGAACATGGAACAAGCCGTTGTTTCCGGCATCGCGTTCAGCCGCGACGAAGCCAAGATCACCGTGGTCGGCGTGCCCGACACCCCCGGCATCGCCTACCAGATCCTGGGCAAGGTGGCCGAGGCCAACATCGACGTGGACGTGATCATCCAGAACGCCTCGCACGACGGCAAGACCGACTTCTCGTTCACCGTGCCGCGTGGCGACTATGCCAAGACCATGGAGCTGCTGCAGGGTCAGGTTCAGCCCACGCTGAACGCCCGCGAGATCGTCGGCGACCCGAAGATCTGCAAGGTGTCGATCGTCGGCATCGGCATGCGCAGCCACGTCGGCATCGCCTCGACCATGTTCAAGACGCTGTCCGACGAAGGCATCAACATCCAGATGATCACCACGTCGGAGATCAAGACCTCGGTCGTGATCGACGAGAAGTACATGGAGCTGGCCGTGCGCGCCCTGCACAAGGCCTTCGGCCTGGACCAGGAAAAGGCCTGATCCTCCCGGCCGTTGTTTTGAGCACAACAGGCAGCTGGCTCGCATTTCTGGGCTAGAATTCTTGCTGTTGCTGGAGACGTGACCGAGAGGCCGAAGGTGCTCCCCTGCTAAGGGAGTATGTGGGCAAAACCTGCATCAAGGGTTCGAATCCCTTCGTCTCCGCCACAAAACATGAACCCCGAGTGATCCGTCACTCGGGGTTTCTTGTTTCTGGGCTGTGAATGCCGTGCTTTGAACGTCTCCAGGAAAGGATGTACTGCCATGTTCAAGAACCTGACGGTCTACCGCATCGGGTCGGAGTGGGCCACGACCGCGGCCGAGATCGAAACCGAGCTGGAAAAGGCCCGGTTTGCACCGTGTGGTGCCTCGCAGGAAAAGTCGATCGGCTGGCTGGAGCCGCGTGGGATCGACCACGGTCCGCTGGTCGAGGTGGTGGACGGCCACATCCTCCTCAAGCTGATGGTCGAGCAGAAGGTGGTGCCGAGCTCGGTGGTGAAGCGCCGTTGCGACGAAATCGCCGCGCAGATCGAGAAGCAGACCGGACGCAAGCCGGGCAAGAAGCAGGTCAAGGAGCTCAAGGAGCAGGCGCTGCATGAGCTGCTGCCCATGGCTTTCACCAAACAGGCGGTGACGCGCGTGTGGATTGCGCCCCGCGAGCGCATGTTGATCGTGGACACCGGCAGCCAGGCCCGCGCCGAAGAGGTGGTCACGCTGCTGGTGCAGGCCATTCCCGGCTTTGCCGTGAGCCTGATCCAGACCGAGATGTCGCCTCAGGTCGCGATGGCGCACTGGCTGGGGACGGGTGAAGCGCCTTACGCCTTCACGATCGACCGTGAATGCGAGCTGAAGTCGACGGACGAGATGAAGTCGGTGGTGCGGTACGCGCGCCATCCGCTGGACACGGAAGAGGTGCGGCAGCACATCGTCAGCGGGAAGGTGCCCACCAAGGTGGCCATGACCTGGCGTGACCGCGTCTCGTTCCTGTTCACGGAGTCGCTTCAACTGCGCAAGATTGCCTTCCTCGATGTGGTGTTCGAGGGCACGTCAGCGGCCTCCGCCAAACAGGACAAGGCCGAGGCGTTCGACGCCGATGCCGCCATCGCGACGGGCGAACTCGTGGAGTTGATCCCGGAGTTGCTGGAGGCGCTGGGTGGCGAACTGGAGCCGGGAAGCATGTCTCAGGGCAC
>NZ_CAJYGK010000039.1 GCF_913773725.1 uncultured Aquabacterium sp.
CCGTTTGATGGACTTCAACTATAGGGGATCAGGTGCGGTGGATAGACCGTTCATGGCGCCCTCTGAAGGGTCAGGGTTAACGCGTAGTTGGAGGCGGGAGTTTTTGCACCGGAACCGAGATCACCCCTGGTTCAGCTGCGGCCGATCCGCTCGAGCTCGGCATGGAGCTGCGACGGCGTCAGGGTGGAAAGAGGCAGGGCCAGCAGCTGCAGCATGCGGTAGCCGATGGCCTGCCGGGTCAACTCGAACGCGCGGCGCTTGCCCTCGTCGCCCCCGTCGGCGTTCGACGGGTCCGGGTAGCCCCAGTGCACCTTCACCGGCTGCCCCTGTCCTCCGAAGAAGACCGGACAGGCTTCGGCGGCCGCGCTGTCGCACACCGTGATGACGATGGACAGGGGCGGTGCATCCGCCCCGGTGAACTCGTCCCAGCTCTTGCTGCGGTAGCCCTCGGTGTCCACCCCGGCGTTGTGCAAGGCTTCGAGCGCGAACGGGTTGATCCGTCCGCTCGGCGCGCTGCCCGCGCTGTGGGCCCGCACATCCTGGCCCAGCTGACGGGCAAGATGGTTGAGCATCCCTTCGGACAGCACGCTGCGGGCGGAGTTGTGCGTGCAGAGGATCAGAACGTGAACGGTCATGCGGGTCAGGCCTTGACGAGAATCAGCAGCAGCCCGTACCGGCTTGCTTGACAGGAATCGACGCGATCCCCACGCGCGCCACAGGCGTGCAGCAGGCGCTGTCGGTGGTGGCGGAAGGCGCCGGGGCAGCCTGCGCAGCAGGCGCACAGCAGGCGCTGCCTTGCGCCGCGACCTCCGTGGCGTCAGGGGCCTCACGGAAGGTCGGGATGCTGCCCAGCGTGCGGAAGTGCTCCCAGGGCAGGCCCTGGGGATCCACCACCCAGTGCTTGTCGCTGCGGGCATAGCAGCAGGTGGTGGCCCCTTCATCGACGAGGGCCAGATCGGCCGCCTGGGCCTGCGCCTTCAGCGCATGCAGGTCGGCCTCGTCATCCACCTGAATGCCAAGGTGATCCAGTCCCGTCTGCCCGTGGCCGCGGGTGGAAATGGCGAAGTTCACAGCCGGATCGTCGAGCATCCACTTGGCGTAGTCGGCTTCGACGCGGGCCGGCGCCTGACCGAACATCTTCGAATAGAAATCGATGTTTCGGGGCAGATCCGTCACGTGGACGTGAACGTGGAATCGCTTCATCGCGCGCTCCTTTCAGCAAGCGGCACAGGCCGGTGGGGGAGGGGTACACGGCTGCCCCTGGCAGCAGTGCTCGGTCAGGTAGCCCAGCAAGCCGTTCATGTGGGCGTACTCGGCTCGGTAGATGAGATGCCGTCCATCGCGCTCCTGGCTGACCAGGCCGGCGAACATCAACTCCTTGAGGTGAAAGGAGAGGGTGGTCGGCGCCACGGCGAGCTGCTCGGCCAGCGCGCCCGGGGTCAAGCCCTGCGGGCCGGCCACCACGAGGGCGCGAAACACGCGCAGCCGCACCGGTTGGGCCAGGGCGGACAGCGAGAGGATGACTTCTTTCTCTTCCATGATTCCATTATTCCACATTTATTGAAATGTTGCACCCACCGCGTCAGACCGGCGACTCACCCGGGCTTCATGTCGATCAGGTCCGATGCGGCGCCATGTAGGGCAGGAGGGCCTTGGCCGCCTCCACGCGCAAGGCCAGGTCCACCTGCTCGTCCCGCATCACCCGCAGCAGGAAGTCGCGCGGCTCGGTGTCTGACACGGCGGCCGGGTGGGCCGCAGACTCGGTCGCCATCGGAGCGACCACTGCAACGCCCGCAGGCCCGGGCGCTGAGGCGCTGTCCCGCGCGATGCGCAGGGATGCAGACGCCGAAGAGGCATTCAGGCCGGCGATGGGGTGTTCGAGCAGCGCCCCGTCCACCGACCGAAGTCCGGCCAGCAAATCGGCTTGCCCTTCTGCGCCCGGTGGCACGTCCAGCCAGGGCGTGTCGGCAAAGACAGGTGCCAGCCCCGGCGACACAAAGGCGGACCACTGCCCGCCGGCATGCTCGGCAGGAACCGGACTGGCGTGAGAGATGGGCGACGGGGACTCGCCCTCGACCAAGGGTGTCGACCGAGGCCACAGGCTCAGCCGACGAGCCTGCACATCGGGCAGGTAGCGGGTGACCAGCGCCTGAAGCAGGCCCTGGGCCTGCATGGCGCTCACGGGCTCGGCCAGCGAGAACCACAGTTGCAGGCCCTCCCGGCCATCCACGGCGATGGCGGGGGCGGGCCAGCCCAGGTCGTTCTGCACCCCTTCCCACACGCGCGCCATGGCCACCCAGTCAGCCGGGTGGGCCAGGCCCAGCACCAGCGCCCGGGTCCGGCCGGCTTCATCCAGCAGGCACAGGGCAGGGTCTTCGGCCGATGCACGGCCATGGGCGGGCGAAACGGCGTAAAGCCGCTGACGTTCCATGAACAAGCGGGACATGCTGTGTCACTTCATCCAGATCAAGCTGGAAATCATGCCACCGCTCGGGCGGGCCTTGCAGCCCGCCCCTCACGTCATCAGGCCAGATCGAAGCGATCCAGGTTCATCACCTTGGTCCACGCGGCCACGAAGGCGGCCACAAAGGCCTGCTGTGCGTCCTGACTGCCATAGACCTCGGCCAGGGCGCGCAACTGCGAGTTCGACCCGAAGACCAGGTCGACCACCGTGGCGGTCCACTTGATCTCGCCCGTGGCGCGGTCACGGCCTTCCAGCACACCCGGCGTGGACGCCGACTTCTGCCAGGCGGTCCGCATGTCGAGCAGGTTGACGAAGAAGTCGTTCGTCAGCACGCCGGGCCGGTGGGTGAAGACGCCGTGCGGGGCGTTGCCCGTGTTGGCACCCAGCACGCGCAGCCCGCCGATCAACACGGTCATCTCCGGGGCCGTGAGCGTCAACAGTTGTGCCTTGTCCAGCAGGCGCTCCGACACCGAACCATCCAGACCGGCCCGGGCATGGTTACGGAAGCCATCGGCCACGGGCTCCAGAACGGCAAACGAATCGACGTCGGTCTGGTCCTGGGTCGCATCCGTGCGCCCCGGGGTGAAGGGCACGGTGATGTCCTGCCCTGCCGCCTTGGCCGCCGCTTCGATGGCCGCGCCTCCCGCCAGCACGATCAGGTCGGCCAGCGAGATCTTCCTGCCGTCCGTCCGGGCGGCGTTGAAGGCCTGCTGGATGCCGGTGAGCTTGCCCAGCACCACCTCCAGGTCGGCTGGGTCGTTCACCTCCCAGTCCTTCTGAGGAGCCAGGCGAATGCGTGCGCCGTTGGCGCCACCGCGCTTGTCGCTGCCGCGGAAGGTCGATGCCGACGCCCAGGCGGTCCGAACCAGCTGCGACACCGTCAGGCCCGACGCCAGGATCTGGCCTTTCAGGGCAGCCACATCGGCGTCGGTCACCAGCGGATGGTCCACGGCCGGAACCGGGTCCTGCCAGATCAGGGTTTCGCTGGGCACCAGCTTGCCAAGGTAGCGGGCACGCGGGCCCATGTCGCGGTGGGTCAGCTTGAACCAGGCGCGGGCGAAGGCGTCGGCGAACTGGTCGGGGTTCTGCCAGAACCGGCGCGAGATCTGCTCGTAGGCCGGATCGAAGCGCAACGACAGGTCGGCCGTCGTCATCATCGGCGGATGCTTCTTCGACGGGTCGTGCGCATCCGGGATCAGGTGCTCGGGCTTGCAGTTCTTCGGCGTCCACTGGTGGGCGCCCGCCGGGCTCTTGGTGAGCTCCCACTCGTAGCCGAACAGCATGTCGAAGTAGCCGTTGTCCCACTTCGTCGGGTTCGGCTTCCACGCCCCTTCGATGCCGCTGGTGGTGGTGTGCACGCCCTTGCCGCTACCGAACCGGTTGGTCCAGCCCAGGCCCTGTTCCTCGATCGAGGCGCCCTCGGGCTCGGGGCCGACCAGCTTGGGGTCTCCCGCACCGTGGGCCTTGCCGAAGGTGTGGCCGCCGGCGACCAGGGCCACGGTCTCCTCGTCGTTCATGGCCATGCGGGCAAAGGTCTCACGGACATCGCGGCCCGAGGCCACCGGATCCGGGTTGCCATCGGGACCTTCCGGGTTCACGTAGATCAGCCCCATCTGCACGGCCGCAAGCGGGTTGGACAGGTCGCGCTGGCCGCTGTAGCGGCTGTTGGGCTTGTCGCTGGTGGCCAGCCACTCCGTTTCCGAGCCCCAGTTGATGTCGAGTTCGGGCTCCCAGATGTCTTCACGGCCCCCGGCAAAGCCGAAGGTCTTGAAACCCATGGATTCGAGGGCCACGTTACCGGCCAGGATCATCAGGTCGGCCCAGGACAGCGCGCGACCGTACTTCTGCTTGATCGGCCACAGCAGGCGACGCGCCTTGTCCAGGTTGCCGTTGTCCGGCCAGCTGTTGAGCGGCGCGAAACGCTGCGAGCCGTTGCCCGCACCGCCACGGCCATCGTGGATGCGGTAAGTGCCGGCCGAGTGCCAGGCCATGCGGATGAACAGGCCGCCGTAGTGGCCCCAGTCCGCCGGCCACCAATCTTGCGAGTCGGTCATCAGGGCATGCAGGTCCTTGACCACAGCGTCTAGGTCCAGCTTCTTGAACGCTTCAGCGTAGTTGAAGTCCTCGCCCATCGGGTTGGACAGTTCGGAGCGCTGATGCAGGATGGCCAGGTTCAGTTGGTTCGGCCACCAGTCGCGGTTCGTGCGGGGGGCGCCCATGGCCGGCTTCGCTTCCCCGGCGTGGCCCGCGAACGGGCACTTTGCTTCTGTTGACATGTCTGGTCTCCTGTAACGTGTGACGACTTCAAAAGTCTAGAAGTCACGGGCCACCGGCTCAACCTGACAATTTCTATGAAGGCCATAGGTGCAACGCCTCCCGTCACGACGACGTGATCAGGATGGCGCGGAAGTCGTTCACGTTGGTCAGCGTCGGGCCCGTCACGATCGCATCGCCAAGGGCCCCGAAAAAGCTGTGCGCATCGTTGCGATCCAGGCTGTCACGCGGCCGGATGCCCGCCGCCCAGGCGCGTTGCAGGCTGTCCGGGGCCAGGTAGGCGCCCGCGATCTCTTCCTGCCCGTCGACACCGTCCGTGTCGCCCGCCAGGGCGTGCACGCCGGGCAAGCCGTTCAACGCCACCCCAAGGGACAGAAGGAACTCGACGTTCCGCCCCCCGCGGCCTTCGCCGCGCACCGTCACCGTGGTCTCGCCGCCCGAGAGCAGCACACACGGCGGCGTGAACGGCATGCCATGGCGCGCCACCTGACGGGCGAGCGCGGCCAGCACCTGACCCACATGACGGGCTTCCCCCTCGATGCTGTCACTCAGGATGTGGGGTTGAACGCCCGCGGCCAGTGCGACAGCCGCGGCGGCCTCCAGTGACTGCTGCGGGGTGGCGATGATGCGGGTCTCGCAGCCCGCCAGACGCGGGTCGTCCGGCTTGATCGATTCAGCGGCTTGCGTATCCAGCAAGGCCTGAACGGCCTCGGGCACCACGATGCCATACCGACGGAGGATGGCCCGCGCGTCCTCGCACGTCGTGGGGTCCCCCACCGTGGGGCCGGAGGCGATGTCGCAGGGAGGGTCGCCCGGCACGTCAGAGATCAACAGCGTGACCACCTTTGCCGGGTGGCATGCCGCAGCCAGACGGCCGCCTTTGATGGCCGACAGGTGGCGGCGCACGCAGTTCATCTCGCTGATGGTGGCGCCCGAGCGCAAGAGCGCCCGGCTGACCGCCTGCTTGTCGGCCAGCGTGAGGCCGGGCAAGGGCAGGGGAAGCAGCGCCGAGCCACCGCCCGAGATGAGACACAGCACGAGGTCGTCGGCCGTCAGTCCGGACACCAGATCCAGCATGCGCTGCGCGGCAAGCAGGCCGGCCTCGTCCGGCACGGGATGCGCGGCCTCGACGATCTCGATGTGCCGACATGGCCCCCCATGGCCATATCGGGTGACGACGAGCCCGCTCAAGGGACCGGGCCAGTGCGCCTCGACGGCCTGCGCCATGGCGGCAGACGCCTTTCCGGCTCCGATGACGATGCAGCGCCCACGCGGCGGGCGTGGCAAGTGCGGCGGCACGCAGTGCGCCGGTTGCGCGGCTGCGATCGCGGCCTGGAACAGGGCTTGAAGGAAGTCGCGGGGAGTCTCGTTCATCCGGAAAGCATGCATCAAGGCGGAGCAGGGCGACGGTCAGCTTCACCGAAAAGTCCCGCGGTACACCGCGCTCAACCCCGTCCGGCACAATCGAAGGTGCACCAGCCTGGAAATGGTCCCACAAGGGCCACAGAGGGCCGGTGCATTCTTCTTTGGACCTCACACATGACCTGGTTGACACGGCATTACGGCGAACTGCTCGCCCAACGCGCCTTCATGCGCTTCTGGATCGCGCGCCTCAAGGGCGTCATGGCCAACCAGATGCTGATGGTGGCCGTGGGCTGGCACATGTACGACCTGACCGGCAGCCCATGGGATCTGGGTCTGGTCGGCCTGTTCCAGTTCGTGCCGGCCCTGGTGATGACGCTGCCGGCCGGGCACATCGCCGACCGCCACCACCGCGCCCGCATCTTCGCGGCCACCACGGCCACGCAAGGCCTTGTGGCGGCGGCGCTGATGTGGGGCACGCTGACGGGGCAAGTCAGCCGGGAGATGATCCTCGGCCTGTCGGTGTTGCTGGGCCTGGCCCGTGCCTTCCAGATGCCGGCCCAGCAGGCGCTGCCGCCGTTGCTCGTGCCGCGTGAACTGCTGCCGCGGGCCATTGCACTGGGTTCCAGCGGGATGGAAATCGCCATCATCAGCGGCCCGGCGCTGGGCGGTGTGCTCTACACCCACGGCGCCACGCTGGTGTACGGCACTTGCGTGGCGCTGCTGACGCTGTCGACCATGCTGGCGCTCGCGGTGCACTACACCCGCTCGGTGCACCGGGCAAGCATGACCTGGGCGTCGCTGTTCTCGGGGTTGAGGTTCGTCAGACAGCAGAAAGTCGTGCTGGGTGCGACCACGCTGGACCTGTTCGCCGTGCTGCTGGGCGGGGCCACCGCACTGTTGCCGATGTTCGCGCGGGACATCCTGCACACCGATGCGTCCGGGCTGGGGCTGCTGCGGGCCGCGCCGGCCGTGGGCGCGCTGACCATGTCGGTGGTGCTGACACGCTGGCCCCTGCAGCGCCAGGTGGGACGGCGTCTGCTGCTGTCCGTGGGGGCCTTCGGGCTGGCCACGGTGGTGTTCGGCCTGTCCGAAAGCTTCTGGCTGTCGATGGTCGCCCTGGCCGCCACAGGCGCGGCCGACAACATCAGCGTGGTCACGCGCCTGACCCTCACGCAACTGGAAACGCCCGACGACATGCGCGGTCGCGTGGCGGCCGTCAACTCGATCTTCATCGGGGCCTCGAACCAACTCGGCGAATTCGAATCCGGCGCCACCGCCGCCCTGTGGGGCCCGGTCGGCTCGGTCGTGGCCGGTGGCGTCGGCGCCATGCTGGTCGCGGTGGCCTGGACACGGCTGTTCCCCGAACTGGCCCAACGGGATCACATGGCCCCTGCGGCCACGCCGGTGTCGGGCCTCGGGGCGCCGTCCGCTTGAGGTCCTGGAAGAGGGCTTATCCGGTATTCAGATAAAGCCCGTTTATCTGTCTTTCAGATATTTGACGTTTATCTGAAATACGAATAAATTGGGGCTTCTGTCTGCCCGTCCATGCCCGTCGCCCCCACGCTCATCCTGACACCGTCCCAGCTGGGCCAGGTGCTCAAAGCCGCCCGGCAGGCCCGCAAGCTGTCGCAGGCGGCGCTCGCGTCCCGGCTGGGGCTGAGCCAGTCGCGCGTGTCACACCTCGAGGCCCATGCCGAGGAGCTCAGCATGGCGCAACTGCTGGCCTGGTCCGCCGTGCTGGGGCTGGAATGGTCGGTCGGGGCCCGGGCAGCTTCCGGCACCGCGCCCGACCCCACCGCCACCGCAGACTGGTGAGCACACCATGGGCCGCAAGTCGCACAGCCGCAGCCTGGGCATCTGGATCAATGGCGTGCGCGCGGCCACCTGGACCTTGCTGGCCCGGGGCGACATGCAGCTGCAGTACGAGCCCGACTGGGTCGCATCCGAACGCGGGCGCCCGCTCTCGCTGTCGCTGCCGTTCACGCTCGACAACCGGCCGCTGAAGGGCCCGGCCGTCGCCCATTACTTCGACAACCTGCTGCCCGACAGCGACGCCATCCGCCGCCGCGTGGCCGAGCGCTTCCGCACGGCCTCCACCGCGCCGTTCGACCTGCTGGCCGCCATCGGGCGCGATTGCGTGGGCGCCGTCCAGTTGCTGGACGAGCACGCCGCGCCCGAAGACGTCACACGCATCGACGGCACCCCGCTCAGCGACGACGACATCGAGCGGCACCTCCGCGACGTCGTCAGCCCGGCCGGCATGGCCGCAGCCCGCTCGCCGGACGAGGACATGCGCATCTCGCTGGCCGGCGCGCAGGAGAAGACCGCGCTGTTGCGCTGGCAGGGCCAATGGCTCAAGCCCCACGGCGCCACCCCCACCACCCACATCCTCAAGCTGCCACTGGGCCTCATCGGCGGCCGCCAGGCCGACTTCCGCACCTCGGTCGACAACGAATGGCTGTGCATGCGGCTCATGCGCGCATACGGGCTGGAAGTCCCGGACGTCGAGATCGCCACCTTCGGGTCGCAGCGGGTGCTGGTGGTGACGCGCATCGACCGCCGCCTGGCGCCCGATGGGTCCTGGTGGATGCGCCTGCTGCAGGAAGACTTCTGCCAGGTCACCGGGTGCTCGCCCTGGCTGAAGTACGAGGCCGATGGCGGACCCGGCCTGCAGACCCTGTTCGATGTGCTGCGGCAATCGGCGCGGGCGGAGACCGACATGCGCACCCTGATGGCAACGCAGGTGCTGTTCTGGCTGCTGCGCGCGCCCGATGGTCATGCCAAGAACTTCAGCATCCACATCCTGCCGCGCGGGCGCTTTCAGCTCACGGGCCTGTACGACATCATGTCGGCCTACCCCGTGCTGGGCGACGGCCCGAACCAGTGGTCGCCACACGGGCTGAAGCTCGCGATGGCCTTGCTGGGCAAGAACCGGCACTACGACATGGCGCGCATCCACCGGCGGCATTTCAACGAAACAGCCCGCAAGGTGGGCTACGGGCCGGATGCCGAGGCGCTGATCCAGGAGATCGTGGCGCGCACCCCGCAGGTGATCGACGACGTGGCCGCAGCCCTGCCGCCCAACTTCTCTCAGCGCGTGGCCGACACCGTGCTCGGCGGGCTGTCAAAAGCTGCGCAGACCCTCGCCAGAGACTAGTCACCGCCGACAAGGCGCCGGCCTTCGCCATGCATATATGCATGGTGCCACCGTCCGCATACCCAGGTTAACACTCATGCCGGTGCCTTGGTCGAAGTAGTTGGTCTTGTGGTCGGCGGCGATGAGGGTCTTGCCGATGTCGGGGTAGTTCACGCCACACCACATACAGATGTGTATGTGTATGGCGCATGCTTGACGAAGATCAACATATAGTGATTTCCCTAGGTTGCCAGCCCGCCAGAATGCGCTCAAACCGTACACATGTGTTTTGATTTGCAGCGGGTGGCGCGGAGGGTGCGCCCGCGACGCCCGCCGCAGGGCGCCGGGGCCGGGGCAGATAGAATCGGCACCCATGAACGCTGAAGCGCAATCTCCCTCGGTACGGCGCCGGGCATCGGTCCGCACGAAACGGGGGGCCGCACCAAAGGCCGTGCTCGGACCGGGAGACTGGATCGACGCGGCATTGACCGTCCTGGCCACGGAAACCATCGATGCCGTCCGGGTGGATGTGCTCGCCAAGCGGATGAACGTCACGCGTGGCAGCTTCTACTGGCACTTCGAAGACCGCGACGATCTGCTCGGCCGCCTGCTGGAGCACTGGCGCAAGACCACCACCGAGCGCGTGATCGAGCGCTTCACCCTGGGCAGCAACTCCCCGGGCGAGATGCTGAAAGGCTTGCTGGCTCTGCCGTACCACGGTCGCACCGCGGCCCATGCGTCGTCGGTCGAGATGGCCATCCGCGAGTGGGCCCGGCGGCATGAGGCCGCCCGCCTCGTCGTGGCCGAAGTCGACAACCAGCGCCTGGGTTACATCGCGCAGTGCTTCACGGCGCTGGGCTGCAGCCTGTCCGAGGCCCGGCACCGGGCCGACATCTTCTATGCCACGCTGATCGGCCAGTCGATCCTGGGCACGCAGATTCTGGAATCTCAGATCGAGGAACGCCTGCGCATGCTGGGCCAGTTGTTCGTCGACAGCGCCACGGGGCCGAAGCACCCTGCTTGACCTTGCCGCGGGGGGAAGGTTTAAGGTGTGAGTCCATGTCACCCCCGGCCTCTCCCCCCCTGTCCGCCGCTGCCGCTCACGCGCCGGCCACGCCCATCACCCTGCCCATCGAGGGCATGACCTGCGCGTCGTGCGTGCGCCGTGTCGAGAAAGCCCTGCAGAAGGTCGAGGGTGTCGGCCAGGTGGCTGTGAACCTGGCCACCGAACAGGCCGTGGTGCAGCCCGCAGGCGCCGCCCCGGTCGACCGTCAGGCACTGGTGCAGGCCATCGAGCGGGCGGGCTACACCATCCCGGCACAGACGATCGAGCTGGCGGTGGAGGGCATGAGCTGCGCGTCCTGTGTGGGTCGCGTCGAGCGCGCACTCAAGGCGGTGCCCGGCGTGTCCGAGGCCGCGGTGAACCTGGCGACCGAGCGCGCCGTGGTGCGGGGCGTGGTCGACCCGGCCGCCCTGGTGGCGGCCATCGCCAAGGTGGGCTACGCGGCCACCCCGGTCGACCCGCTGGCCGATCCTCACGGCGATGAGACGACACAGCGCAAGGATGCCGAACGCCAGAGTCTGCAGCGCGATCTGCTGCTGGCCACCGCGCTGGCCCTGCCCGTGTTCGTGCTCGAGATGGGCTCGCACATCATCCCGGGCATGCACCACTGGGTGGCCGGCCACATCGGCATCCGCAACAGCTGGCTGCTGCAGTGGGTGCTGACCACCCTGGTGATGCTGCTGCCGGGCCGACGCTTCTATGCCAAGGGCCTGCCCGCACTGGTCAAGCTGGCGCCCGACATGAACTCGCTGGTGGCCGTGGGCACGCTCGCGGCCTACGGCTATTCGCTGGTCGCCACCTTCGTGCCCACGCTGCTGCCTCAAGGCACCGTGAACGTGTACTACGAAGCGGCCTCGGTCATCGTGGCGCTGATCCTGCTGGGGCGGTTTCTGGAAGCCCGCGCCAAGGGACGCACCTCGCAGGCCATCCAGCGGCTGGTCGGCCTGCAGGCCAAAGTGGCCCACGTGCGCCGCGATGGCGGCGTGGTCGATGTGCCGCTCAACCAGGTGGCCACCTTCGACGTGGTGGAGGTGCGGCCGGGCGAGCGCATTCCGGTGGACGGCGAGGTGCTGGAAGGCCACAGCTTTGTCGACGAGTCCATGGTGACGGGCGAACCCATTCCGGTCGAAAAGACCGTGGGCGCCGCCGTGGTGGGCGGCACGGTGAACCAGCAGGGTGCGCTGACGCTGCGTGCCACCGCCGTGGGCGGGCAGACCGTGCTGGCCCAAATCATCCGCCTGGTCGAGCAGGCACAAGGCGGCAAGCTGCCGATCCAGACCGTGGTCGACCAGGTCACGCTGTGGTTCGTGCCCGCGGTGATGGGCGTGGCCTTGCTGACTTTCGGGGCCTGGCTCGTCTGGGGCCCGCAGCCGGCACTGAGCCACGCGCTGGTCAATGGCGTGGCCGTGCTCATCATTGCCTGCCCCTGTGCCATGGGTCTGGCCACACCCACGTCCATCATGGTGGGCACAGGCCGGGGCGCCGAGCTGGGCGTGCTGTTCCGCAAGGGCGAGGCTCTGCAGCTGCTGAAAGACGCGCGCGTGGTGGCCGTGGACAAGACTGGCACGCTCACCGAGGGCCGCCCTGCCATGACCGATCTGGCGCTGGCGCCCGGCTTCGAGCGGGCCGCCGTGCTGGGCCTCATGGCGGCCGTCGAATCCCGCTCGGAGCACCCGATTGCACGGGCCGTTGTCGAAGCCGCCCAGGCGGAAGGCCTGCCGCTGCCGGTCCTGGACACCTTCGAATCGGTCACCGGCATGGGCGTGCGCGCCACGGCGGGTAGCCACCGGGTCGACGTGGGTGCCGACCGGTACATGGCCTCGATCGGGGTCGACACCGCGGCCTTTGCCGCCACGGCCGAGCAACTGGGCGGCGAAGGCAAGTCGCCGCTGTATGCGGCGGTGGATGGCCAGCTCGCAGCCATCGTGGCCGTGTCCGATCCGATCAAGCCCAGCACACCCGCGGCCATCGCCGCGCTGCACGCGCTGGGCCTGAAGGTGGCCATGATCACCGGCGACAACGCCCGCACGGCCCACGCCATCGCCGCCCGCCTGGGCATCGACGAGGTGGTGGCCGAGGTCCTGCCCCAGGGCAAGGTGGCCACGCTGCAGCGGCTGAAAGCCGAACACGGCCGCATCGCCTATGTGGGCGACGGCATCAACGACGCGCCCGCGCTGGCGGAAGCCGATGTGGGCTTGGCCATCGGCACGGGCACCGACGTGGCCATGGAAGCGGCCGACGTCGTGCTGATGTCGGGCAACCTGCAGGGCGTGCCCAATGCCATCGCGCTGTCCAAGGCGACGATCGGCAACATCCGGCAGAACCTGTTCTGGGCCTTCGCCTACAACACGGCACTGATCCCGGTGGCTGCGGGGGTGCTGTACCCCGCTTACGGCGTGCTGCTGTCGCCGGTGTTCGCGGCGGGTGCCATGGCCTTGTCCAGCGTGTTCGTGCTGGGCAACGCGCTGCGGCTGCGGGGGTTCAAGCCGCCGATGGGGGCGAACTGAGACACGGAGCGGGGTGCCCCGGGCAGGGCACCACGGCGCCGTCGGCGGCCAACGACTCGATGATCGGGCAGTCTGGTCGGTCATCCCCTCGGCAGCCCTGCACCAGGTGCTCCAGCGCCGACTTCATGGCCAGCAGCTCGCGGGCCTTGGCCTCCAGTTGGCGGATGTGGGTCTGCGCCAGCGCCTTGACCTCCCGGCTCGGGCGGGTGCGGTCTTGCCACAGGCCCACCAGCTTGCCGATGTCGGGCAAGGAGAACCCCAGATCCCGCGCATGGCGGATGAAGCGCAGGGTCTGCACGTCGCCATCGCCGTACTGCCGATAGCCGGCTTCGGTGCGCCGCGCCGCAGGCAGCAGGCCCATGGCTTCGTAATGGCGGATCATCTTGGCCGACACGCCGGATGCCGCTGCGGCCTGACCGATGTTGAGCATCGCTGCCTCCGAATCACACACGGCCCCGAGTCTACGCCTTGACCTTCCCTCCATGGGAAGGTGCACAGTATGGCCACAGACCGCACAAGGAGCCTTCATGCTTGCCTACCGCGTTGACGACATGACCTGCGGCCATTGCGCCGCCACCATCACCAAGGCCATTCAGGCGCTCGACAGCCAGGCCCGCGTCGAGATCGACCTGGCCCAGCACCGGGTTCAGGTCGAGACCGCCCAGGCCGATGCCGAGGCCGTGCGCGCCGCGATCGAAGACGCTGGCTACACCCCGGTGGCCGCCTGACGCCCGTCAGGCGTACTGCACCGCCGAGCCGTTGCGGCAGAAGCCGTACAGGCTCAGTCCGCCTTGCTGCGCGATGCGGACGGCCAGGGTCGTGGGGGCGGAGATGGCCGCCAGGCCCGGGATGCCGGCGCGCAGGCACTTGCTGACCATTTCATAGCTGGCGCGGCTGGACACCACCGCCAGGCCGTGCGCCGGGTCCTGGCCCGCGCGGGCCAGCGCGCCGATCAGCTTGTCGAGCGCGTTGTGGCGGCCGACGTCCTCGCGCACCAGGCTCAGCTGCCCGGCCGGCGTGCTCCAGGCCGCGGCATGGCAGCCTCCTGTCTGCGCCTGCAGCACCTGCAGATCAGGCAGGGCCCGGAAGGCACGCCCGATCGCCGCGGTGTACACCGTGGCGCGATGCGGCTGGCCGGGTGCGGGCCGGGGCAGGGCGTTGTGAAAGGCCTGCAGGCTTTCCACGCCGCACAGGCCGCAACCCGTGCGGCCGGCCAGCTGGCGGCGCGTGTCCTTGAACCTGGCAAAGGCGCGGGGCGAGACCTCCAGTTGCACGCTCACGCCCAGCGGCCCGTGCTGCACCTCGATGCCGCGCAACTCGGCCACCGAATGCAGCAGCCCCTCGGACAGCGAAAACCCGACGCCCAGGTCCTCCAGATCGAGCGGCGTGGCCATCATGACCACATGCGACAGGCCGTTGTAGACCAACGCCACGGGCTGCTCGTCGATGACGACGTCGCTCAGCGCATGACGCGACGCCCCGTCACCATGTCGCGTGACCTGCACGTGGCCCACGCCACCGGCCGAGGGCGTTGCCAGCACCTCCACCGTCATCACGCCACCTCGGGCAGGGCGTACTGAGCGGGCCGCAGCCGCACCGGAATGGATTTCGACGTCGGTGTGCGGGCGCCCACGGCGTGGCTGGCCAGCGGCAGCAGCACATTGGTTTCGGGGTAGTATGCCGCCACGCACCCCCGTGGGATGTCGTAATCGACCAGGCGGAAGCCGGGCGCCTCGCGCACCTGGTCGTCACCGGATGCCGCACCGATCAGGTCCACCGCGGCCCCCTCGGCCAGACCGAGCATGGCCCGGTCTTCGGCATGGATGAAGACCACGCGCCGCTGCCCGAACACCCCGCGATACCGGTCGTCCAGCCCGTAGACGGTGGTGTTGTACTGGTCGTGCGCGCGCACCGTGGTGAGTGTGAACACCGCGGCGCCCACCTGATCGGTCTCCGCCGCCGAGGCCCGCGCCTGATGAACCCGTGTGTCCACCGGAATCGCGTGCACCACGAACTGGGCCTTGCCCGATGGCGTGGTCCACACCCGCTCGCTGGCCGTGTTGCGCAGCCGGAAGCCCCCGGGCTGGTGCACCTTGCGGTTGAAGTCCTTGAAGTCGTCGAACACCGACTCGATGTGGTCGCGGATGCGGTCGTAGTCCTCCACCAGCCACATCCAGGGCACACGGCTGTGGGGCAGGGTGGCCGTGGCCAGGCGCGCCACGATCATCGGCTCGGACAGCAGGTGCGGCGAGGCCGGTGGGTTGATGCCGGCCGACAGGTGCACCATGCTCATCGAGTCTTCGACGCTGACGTGCTGGGGGCCGGCCGCCTGCTGGTCGATCTCGGTGCGACCCAGGCAAGGCAGCACCAGCGCTTCCCGCCCGACCACCGTGTGGCTGCGGTTGAACTTGGTGGCCACGTGCACGGTCAGCGCGCAACGCTGCAACGCCGCCCAGGTCGTGGGCGTGTCCGGCGTGGCGGCCGCAAAGTTGCCACCCATGGCGAAGAACACCGACGCACGCCCGTCGCGCATGGCCTCGATCGCGCCAATCGTGTCAAAGCCCTCATGGCGCGGGGGCTCGAAGCCATACACGCTGGCCAACCGATCCAGCAGGGCCACAGGCGGCTTCTCGTAGATGCCCATGGTGCGGTCGCCCTGCACATTGCTGTGGCCCCGCACCGGGCACAGGCCGGCGCCGGGTCGGCCCACCATGCCGCGCAGCAGCAGCAGGTTGGCGATCATCTGCACCCCACCCACCCCATGGCGATGCTGGGTGATGCCCATGCCCCAGCAGGCGATCACGCCCTTGGCCTGCGCGATGACCTGGGCCGCGTGCAGCAGGCGGTCACGTGAGATGCCGCTTTCGCGCTCGATCAGCGACCAGTCCTCGGCCTCGACATCGGCCTTGAGCGCCTCGAAGCCCTGCGTGTGCTCGGCGATGAAGGCCGGGTCGATCACCGCCGGCAGACCGCGCAGGCGGGCCTCTTCATCCAGCGCCAGCAGGTGCTTGATGATGCCCTTGATCAGGGCGATGTCGCCGCCCACCTTGAGCTGGAAGTAGTCGGACGAAATGGCCGTGGCGCCACCGCTCAGCATCTCGACCGGGCTTTGCGGATCGGCGAAACGCTCCAGGCCGCGCTCGCGCAGCGGGTTGAAGCTCAGGATGCGAGCCCCCCGGCGCGCGGCAGCGCGCAACTCGCCCAGCATGCGCGGGTGGTTGGTGCCCGGGTTCTTGCCGAAGATGAGGATGCAGTCGGCCAGTTCGAAGTCGTCCAGCGTGACGGTGCCCTTGCCCACGCCGACGCTGCCCTTCAGGCCCATGCCGCTGGGCTCGTGGCACATGTTCGAGCAGTCCGGGAAGTTGTTGGTGCCGTACTCGCGCACGAACAGCTGGTAGAGGAAGGCCGCCTCGTTGCTGGTGCGTCCCGAGGTGTAGAAGATCGCCTCATCAGGCGACGCCAGCCGCTGCAGATGCTGCGCGATCAGCGCGAAGGCATCGTCCCAGTCGATGCGGCGATAGCGGTCCGTGCTCGCGTCATAGACCATGGGTTCGGTCAACCGGCCCATGGCCTCGAGGTCATGGTCGCTCCAGCTGCGCAGCGCGGTCACGGTGTGGGCGCCGATCAACTCGGGCGTCGCCCGGTCGGCCGTGGCCTCGGCCGCGACGGCCTTCACGCCGTTCTCGCAGAACTCGAAGCTGGACGCGTGCTGTCGGTCGGGCCAGGCACAGCCCGGGCAATCGAAGCCATCCGGCTGGTTGGCCGACAGCAGCGTGCGCGTGCCCTTGGCTGCAATGCGGTGCTGCAACAGCTGGCGCGCGACGCTGCGCAACGCGCCCCAGCCCCCGGCGGGGCCCTTGTAGAACTGGATCTTGGCTTCACTCATGGCCGCACGGAGGATCAGGTGAGGGGAGGGATATATGCACTGGCAGGCATGAGACTGTAGGCACCTGATCGCCATAGCGCAATAAGCGGTGAAGCGCCGATAGAATATGCCTCACACAGCATATGAAACCCCTTTCCGTTCACCTTGAGCCGGCCTGGCACATCACCGGCCCCACCGGCCAGCCGCTGCCGGCGCGCGCCATGTTCTGGCTGGCCGAAGTCGAGCGGCATGGCAGCCTGTCGGCCGCGTGCAAGGCTGCGGGGGCTTCGTACCGCCACACATGGAGCCTGCTGGAAGAGTCCGAGGCGGCCATGGGCGCTCCGCTGGTTGTGAAGGCGCGGGGCAAGGGATCCCAGCTGACGGCGCTGGGCCAGGCGCTGGTGTGGGCGCAACGCCGCTTTGAAGCGCGCCTGCGGCCGCAGCTCGACAGCGTGGCCTTCGAGCTGCAGGCCGAGCTCCATCGCGTGCTCAGCGACGTGGCCCGGCCGCTGCGCGTGTTTGCCAGCCACGGCTTTGCGATCGAGGTGCTGCAGCGCCTGCTCACAGAAGCCGACACGCCGCTGGAATGGCGCTACACCGACAGCAGCCAGGCGCTGGCCGCGCTGCGCGCCGGACTGGCCGACGTGGCCAGCCTGCATCTGCCCATCGGCCCGCTACAGGCCAGCGTGCTTCGCCATCACGCACGCTGCCTCGATCCCGACTGGCTGTACGTGCACATGGTGACGCGCCGGCAAGGCCTGATGGTGAAGGCGGGCAACCCGCTGCACATCGACGGACTGACCGATCTGCTGCGGCCCGACGTGCGCTTCGTGGCCCGGGCACAAGGTTCGGGCACGCGGCTGCTGCTCGAGACGCTGTTGCAGGCGCGTGGGCTGGACCCGTCTGCCGTGTCACACGGGCCCACGGGCGAGCATACGCATTCCGCCATCGCCGCCTACGTGGCCAGCGGCATGGCCGATGTGGGCTTCGGCGTGGAAACCTCGGCGCGCCGGTTCGGCCTCGAGTTCATTCCGGTGCAGACCGAGTGCTACGGCCTGCTGATGCCGCCCGGCGTGCGGGCCTCGCCTGCGGCCAACACGTTGATCACCCTGTTGCAAAGCCCCGCGTGCCAGGCGCTGTTGCAGCGGCTGGAAGGCTACCGCCCCGATCGCTGCGGTGAGGTCACGCCCGCCAGTGCGTGCTTCGAAGCCTGGGCCGAGGCCGCACGCACGGCGCCGCCGGCCGCCCCCTGGTCAGGTCTCTGAGGCGGTCCGCCCAGCCCACAGGTCATCCTGCACCGGGGCTTCGGCGCGCTGCTCGCGTTCCAGCAAGGCCTGCTTGCGCGCCACGCCCCAGCGATAGCCCGACAAGGATCCGTCGGTGCGCACCACACGGTGGCAGGGAATGGCCACGGCCAGCGTGTTCGCCGCGCACGCGCTGGCCACGGCACGAACGGCGTTGGGCTGGCCCACGCGACGGGCCAGTTCCGTGTAGCTGACCCGGGTGCCCGCCGGGATCTCCCGCAGGGCCTGCCACACCCGCTGCTGGAACGCCGTTCCGCGGATGTCGAGCGGCAGGTCCAGCCCGATGTGAGGGGCCTCCACCAGCCCCACAACCTGGGCCACCCATTGCTCGAACTCCGCATCCGCGCCCACCAGTTCGGCTTGGGGGAACTGGTCTTGCAGCGCCTGCAGCAGCGCCTGGGCGTCGTCGCCCAGCAGGATGGCGCAGATGCCCCGCGCGCTGGCGGCCACCAGGATCTCCCCCAGCGAGCAGCGGCCCAGGGCGAACCGGATGGTGGTGGCCGCACCGCCGGCGCGGAACGCCGAAGGGGTCATGCCCAGCAGCGCCGGCGCGTGCTCGTAGAAGCGGCTGCTGGCGCCGAAGCCGGCCTCGTAGATCGCATCGGTGACGCGGTCGCTGCGCCCCAGCTCGGCCCGCACCTTGCGCGCGCGGTGGGCCAGGGCATAGGCCTTGGGTGTGACCCCGGTGCAGGCCTTGAACACCCGGTGCAGGTGGTGGGGGCTCATCCCGGCCAGCGAGGCCAGCTCGCTCAGGCTGGGCTCCGTCTCCGCACACTCGATGTGGCGACACAGCCGTGTCACCAGCTCGGCGTGGGCCGTCCGGGCGAGGTCGTTGGGGTCGGGCATCGGGGTCGGCCTTGTCTGGGTCGGTTTGCAGTCCACGCTGGATGTTCGCACGCGACCCGACCGCGAACATCCCGGATCTTGCGGTCGTTCAGCTCGGTGATATATTTCGCATGCGAAATAAAAGCACCCATGTCGACCCGTCCCAAGCTCATCTTTCTGCTCAACAGCGCCCAACGCCACCTGCAGCAGTGGCTTGCCGCCGAACAGGCCACGGCGGCCGATCAGGCAGGCACGCCCATGCCCACGCCGGCCCAGAGCGGTGTGCTGTTCGCACTGGCGAAGTCGGATGGCGTCACCATGGGCCAGCTTGCGCAGCTGCTGGACCTGGAGCCGCCCGCCGTGTCCGGCCTGGTGCAGCGCACCGAGGTGCTGGGATGGGCGCAGCGGCGGCCCTGCGAACACGACGGGCGCACCCAGCGCGTGTGGCTGCAGCCCGCAGGCCGGGCCCTGTTGCCCCGGATGACATCCACCACCCACCGCGTGAACCAGCAGCTGGCAGACGGTTTCACCGACGCGGAACTGCAGACGGTGGCGCGCTGGCTCGCGCATGTGCGCCAGTTGCCGCGTGCACCCCAAGAAGGAGACGACCATGTCGCATGACACCCAGGCCCCCGAGCGGGTGACCATTGCCTGTGAGGATGGCACGGTGCTGACCGGCCACTTCGTGCGCGCCACCGCCGCCTCCCGCCACGAGCCGGTGCTGCTGTGCCCCGCCACGGGGGTGCGCCAGCACTTCTATTTCCGCTTTGCCGCCTGGCTGGCGGAGCAGGGCCACGACGTGCTGGTGTTCGACTACCGCGGCGTGGGCCTGTCGCTGCACGGGCCGCTCAAGTCCTGCCGCGCCACGCTGGCCGAATGGGGTCAACAGGATCAGACAGCCGCGCTGGACTGGCTGGTGGCGCGCACCGGCCAGCCCCAGGTGCTGCTGGTGGGCCACAGTGCCGGCGCTCAGATGCTGGGCCTGCTGCCCAACCATGGCCGGGTCGCGCGTGCGGTGGGCGTGGCCGCCTCCACCGGATGGTTCCAGGGCATGCGTCCCGGCTTCCGCATGCAGGCGCGCTTTGCCTTCGGGGCCTTTCTTCCGCTGGGCATCCGGCTCAAGGGCTATGCACCGTGCTCGAAGATCGGCCTGGGCGAGGACCTGCCAGCCACGGTGGCCACGCAATGGGGGCAGTGGTGCGCTGCAGGCGGCTACGCCACCAACGCCGTCAGGCACACCCCCGACCGCGACTTCCACGCTGCCGTGACCACACCGATCACGGTGCTGCACGCCACCGACGACGACATTGCCACGCCCGCCACGGTGGCCGACCTGCTGCGCACGCTGCCCGCCGCCCCACGCCACGCCGTGCCGGTCACGCCGGCCCAGCATGGATTGAAGGCCATCGGCCACATCGACTGGTTCCGCTCGTCGCACAGGGCGCTGTGGCCGTTGATCGGGCAGGCCTTGCGCGGCACCCTGGCCGCACAGCCTGCGCCACAAGCGTGAGCCGCAGGCCCGCGCTCAGCCCTTGCGGGGCGCCGCGCGGCGACCGGCCTTGCCGTCCTTGCCCTCTGCCTGCCCGGGCCGCCGGGTGGCCTGATCCAGCCAGAGCAGGGCGTCCATCTGTTCCAGAAACCGCCGCAGGTAGTCGGGCGACAGGCCCCGCATCAGGCCCAGTGCGCGCAGCATCAGCCGGTGCGAATTGAGCGGGCCGGCGTTCTCCGGCCCTCGGGCCACGGCCTGGGACACCTGCTGCTCGGCCGCGATCTTCGACCACACCTCGCTGAAGCGGCGCACGCTCTTCATCGACGCCGCGCTGGGTTCCTCGCCGGGCAGCAAGGTGACCGGCTCCTCGCGGGATCGCTCGTGCAGATACTGGTTGAGGCGGGCCAGGGCCCGCGCGCCATCTGCCGACGGGGCGGCCGGGGTAGGGAAGGGCTGCGGCGGCGGAGCGAGCGCAGCCACAGCGGCCTCCACGCGGGGCGCCAGAAGCCGTTGCACCGATTCCGGCTGGCCTGCCATGCGCTTGAGCAGCGCCGCCAGGTAGTGGTAGCGCACAGGATCACGCTGGTCGGCGCCCTGGGCCTGCAACTCGGCCAGCACGCCCTCATTCATGCTCGGCCACCTTCACGCCCGACGCGCGGGGCACGGGCGCCATCTCGACGCGGCGGTTGCGGGCGCGCCCGGCCTCGTCCACATTGGGCGCCACCGGCTGCTCCGCACCGAAAGCCGCCGCGAACACCTGTGCCGACGGCATGCCCTCGGCAATCAGGGCCCGCGTAACGGTCAGCGCCCGCTGTGCGGACAGCTCCAGGTTGTCGGCAAACGGGTTGTCGCTGCGCACCAGCTTGTCGTCGGTGAAGCCGCTGACCATCAGCAGTTCATTGCGTTCACCCAGGTACACCTTCAAGGGCTGGACCAGGCTCTTGAGCAGCTGGCGCCCGTCCGGCCGCAATTCGGCCGAGCCTGCCGCGAACAGCACGCTGCCGCTGATGCCGATGCGCCCGTTGGTCACGGTCACGCGGCCACTGGCCAGCGGCCCGGCGAGCGCCTGCTCCAGCGCCATGCGACGCTGTTCTTCCTGACGGCGCTTGGCGACTTCCTGCTGCAGGTTCGTGGCCAGCTCCATGTGCACCAGCAGCATGCCCACCAGAACCAGCACGAAGGCGCCCAGCAGGCCCGCCATCAGGTCGCCGAACACCGCCCAAACCGGGGCAGTCTGCTCGACGCCGTCGTCGCGGTCGTCCAGATCGCTCATCCAGCCGCTCCTGTGCCGGCCGCGCCCGCTGCACCGGCCTGCGCATGCAGTCGCCGCAGGTCTTCCACAATGCCTTGTTGCGACGAGATGCTCAGGTCGATCACCTCACGCGCCTGGGCCACGTAGTACGCCAGCTGCTCGTCGCTGCGGCTCAGGTTCTGCGCAAGCGCGCCTTCGATGCGCTGCAGGCCATCCACCAGCTTCTCGTTGCTGGCACTGAACAGGCCCACGCCCTGGTGGAAGGCCTCGCCCAGGCTGGCCAGCTCCACCGCACTCGCGGCCACGCGGGCGGCCACCTCGTCCACCTGCCCGGCCTGCGAAGCCAAGGCGTCCGCAAAGCGGGCGCCCGCCTGCTGAAGCACCTCGGCGGCCGAGCCCACCAGCGATTCGATCGCCGCACGCTGGGCATCGGCCGCGGTGTTGATGCGGGCCAGCAGCTCACCCAGCTGGGCCATCATCGCGTTGCGCTCGGCCAGGGCCGCGTTGTCTCGCTCGCTGATGACGGCCATGTCCTGACGCAACTGGGCAATCACCTGCGCCGCGGCCTGCGGCACCTCGGAGGCCGTCTGCATCAGGCGGGCCATCGGGGCTTCCAGCGCAGAGCCCAGCGTGGCCAGATGCTGTGCCACCGCCGCCTCCAGTCCTTCCAGGCGCGCCACCGCCGCACGCCCCTGTTCGGCCTCTTGCTCGCGCAGCGCCGTCAGTTCGGCCTTCCACACGCCCGACAGATCGGCCATCAAGGCCTGCTGCTGCGCCGCCCACTGCGCCTCGGACGCCATGCGCGACTGCACCAAGGCTTCAGACTGGCCGAGCAACTGTGTGACGCCTTCCAGCGTCTGTGCCACGTGGGCACTGGCCCGCTCGGAAATCTGGCCCGCCGACCGCTCCAACGCCTCGCATACCGCCTGTTGCTGCGACAGCGTGCGGGCCCCCACCTGCTGCCACTCGGCGGCCAACTGGTCGCCCGCGTTGGTCAGTGCCGTATGGAACGCAGCCAGCCTTGCCTGATCGGCGGCAGCCTGATCCGCCTGCGCGCGGGTGGCCGTCGCCTGCACCGTCTGCACCAGGGCACCGGCTTGCTCGCCAAACCGCGTCACCAGCCCTTGCAGCATGCCGTCCAGGTTGCGGGCCGTGCCGGCGCTGGCCTGCTCGTGTTGCTGCAGCACCTGCGTCCAGCGCTCGGCCAGGCCATCGGCCGTGGCCTGCCAGCGGGTCAGCAGCGTCTGCCACTCGGTCTGCGTGTGGGCCACCAGCCGCTGGTGCGTGGCTTCTGTGGATTGGGTGATGCCGGCCATGGCCGTCTCCACCACCGGGCGAATGGCCTCGCCAGCCAGGCGCGCGCTGGCCGACAGACTGTTCGTCAACGACGCGCCCACGGACTCCGCCAGGGCGCTGTAAGCGGTGCCCGCTTCCTGATGAAACCGCTGTTGCTGCGCCAGCAACTGCTCGTGCAGCTGTGCCTGCCGCTGCTCGATGGTGTCCATGAGCGACTGCAACCGATCCACCACCTGCGGCATGGCCGCGGCCTGCGCCTGCAAGGTCTTCAAGGTGTCATCCTGGCGCTGTGCCTGCGTGAACGCGCGCAGGTCGGTCGTGATGCGGGCGTCCAGCAGGCGCACGGCCTCCAGCCGTTCCCGGCGGCTGATCGCCGACATCAGCCCGAGCATGGCCGAGGCCGCCACACCGGCCACCGAGGTCCCGAACGACATGCCCAGACCCTTGATGGGCGCGGCCAGCGCGGTGCGGATGGCAGCCAGATCGGACGAGGCTTCCAGCGCGAACACCGTGCCCTTGAACGTGACGACCATGCCCAGGAAGGTGCCCAGCATGCCGAGCATCACCAGCAGGCCCACCAGATAGGGCGTCAGCGCCGGGCCGGGCAGGGCGGCGCGCACGGCCTCGATGCGGGCCCGCACAGCGGGGCGCAAGGCAGGGTGCACCGCCGCCAGCCACGTGTCCAGATCGGTCGGCACGCCCGGCGACTGCACCACGGCAACCAGGGTGGCCGTTGCCCCCCGGAACTGACGCAGCTCCCAGCCGCCAAGGGCATACACCGCGGCAATCAGCACGGTGATGCCCAGTGCCAGGTGGTTGGTGCCCAGGAATCCGTAAGCCGTCCAGCCGATGGCCAGCAGGCCCAGCGCGAAGACGATGGCGATGACGTTCTTACTCATGTGTGTTGCTTGTGTTCATTGCGGGCCGCCTCGACCAGGCCAAGGACGGGCCGCAGACGCAGATGCAGCTCGGCCAGCAGCATCTCGCGCATGTCGTGTTCGAAGGCATGCACCCACCCACCCGGCGCGCGCCACCGGGCGGGCTCGGCCGCGGAAGGGTCCTGGGCCACCTGCCGCTGGTGTGCATTTCTCCAGTAAGCAAAGCGCCGCTCTAAAAACACCGGCACCGACGCCAGCAGCTTCTGCGCGCGCGGCGTCAGCAGTTGCTCCATCACCGCATCCAGGGCAACGAGCTGGCGCATGGCAGGCACCCCCCGCGACAGCGCCTGCCGTATTTCTGCCCGCAGCTGGCCCACTTGCTGGTCCATGCGCTTTTGCAGGTCCAGATAGCGCTGGTAGTAGGGTGGGTAGGTGGCCTCGGGCTCGTCAGCGGTTGTCGCTGCAGGGGGCTGCCCGCGTTGCCCGCGGGGCGGCAAGGCGGCCGAGGCCGGCACAGACGGCGTCAACCAGGCGGTGATGTCCAGCGTGGCGCGGTGCAGGCGCTGCTCCAACGCGGCGGCGTCCAGTGGCGCGCCGGCCTGGCGGGTGCGGCCGGGATAGGCCTCGATGGACTGCAGCGCACCATCCAGCGTCACGGTGTCCATCGCCCCCAGCCAGCCGCTCAGCCGCTCGGCCACATCAAGGCGCGCAGGCTCCGCCTCGGCCTGCGCCCAATCCTGGAGCAAGCGAATGAGGCGGGCCTGGCCCACATGCTGGCGCACCGGGGGGCTGACGGAATTGCCGGTCACGGCGGTCGGTCCTGAACTCAATGGGGTTGAAACAGCTTGGGGCCGCTGCAGCCCCGGGCCGGGCGCGCCCGGCAAAACCCGCTATTGTCGGTCAGGACGGCACCATGCCGACGCTCACAGCCGGTCCAAGGGACTGCGCACAGCATGGCCTCCGCGGTTCATCACATGGGTGTAGATCTGCGTCGTGGACACATCGGCATGGCCGAGGAGTTCCTGAACAGTGCGGATGTCGTAGCCGGCCTGCAGCAGGTGGGTGGCAAAGCTGTGCCGCAGAGTGTGCGGCGAGGTGGGCTTGGCAATGCCAGCGCGCTGGGCAGCCAGGGCCACCGCGCGCTGAACCGACTGCTCGCTGATGTGGTGGCGCCGCTCGATCCCCGTGCGTGGGTCAACGCTGCGCACCCGACTGGGAAACACATACTGCCAGCCCCAGCTGTAGCCTGCACGGGGGTACTTCTGCGCCAAAGCCCCGGGCAGCCAAACCTCGCCATATCCGGCATCCAGATCCCGCCGGTGCAGGGCCTGCGCCAGTTTGAGCTGCTCCTTCAACGGCAGGATGAGATTTTCCGGGAGCACTGTAACCCGGTCCTTGGCGCCTTTACCTTCGCGCACGATGACTTCCCGCCGTTCGAAATCGACGTCCTTGACCCTGAGGCGCAGACCTTCGAGCAGACGCATTCCCGTTCCATAAAGAAGGGACGCGATCAGCCAAGTCGTACCCTGCAATTGGAGCAGCACGTCTCGGACTTCCCGCTCGGTCAGCACCACCGGCAGCCGAACTGTTTTCTTGGCAGACACCACAGACTGCAGCCACGGCAACTCGATGGCAAGTACCTCACGATACAGAAAAATGATCGCCGCCCGCGCCTGATTCTGCGTGGACGCCGAGACTTTTCGCTCGACAGCCAAGTGCGTGAGAAACGCCTCGACCTCCGGGGCCCCCATATCACGAGGGTGCCTTCGGCCGTTGAAGAGGATGAAGCGACGAACCCAGTCGACGTAGACGTCTTCTGTACGCAGGGAGTAGTGCAGCGTGCGAAGCCGCTCACGGAGTTGGTCGATCAACTTGGGCGGTTGGGTGCGCACCGGCGGCGGAGCGGAGACGGTTGTGTGCACGGCGTGCACTCCTGAGCGATGGTCTTTGGTTAGGTTGGCTAAGCCCTGAGAGGGCTAGGGCGAGGAACGCATGGTTGCACGTGGAGAGGGAGATGGCTTCCCCCGCACGGACGATGGGCTTAGGCAACCTAAAGAGTTAGATTTCGGGGGATCTAATTGGCGTTAGGCCCAAAGACCGCTCATTGGACGCCCGCCCTTATTCGTATGCACACTACCGCCATGGTTCTCATGGCCACCGCTCTCGCCGGTTGCTACAACAACGCATCGGAGTTCCAAGCGTTGGCG
>NZ_CAJYGK010000040.1 GCF_913773725.1 uncultured Aquabacterium sp.
CGCCAACCGGGCAATCGCCGAAGCCTGTGCGCAAACCGGGCACACCATCGGCGTATCCGGTGCAGGAACGACAAGGCCCCGCAGGGCGGGGCCTTGTCGAGGCGAAGGTGGGCTGGGCTAGCTGCGCTTGCTGCCAATTGCCTGGCTGCGATGCAGATGGTCGGACAGGTCGCCCGCCGCCGCGCTGAGCTTGCGTGACACCGGCAGCAGCAATGCGGTAATGGCCGAGGCGTGCACGGCCGTGCCCCGGGCTGCAGCCAGCAGCTCGCAGATGGCGGCCACTTGCTCGCTGGCGCTTTCCACATCGTCCCTGACCGTCTCAATCTGGTGCTGCATCACGTCTTCTTTCTACTGTATGCACATACAGTATAGGTCGAATGGGCAGATGTTTCAATTTGAAGTGACCCTGTTTCATCTGCTGATTGAGGACGGCAAGCGGGGTTTTGATCAGGTCGTGTACATGTCGACCTGGGGTGTGCAGAGTGCACCTGGAGGCTTTTGAACGGCCCGCGCGAATCCCGCGCTGTGAAGGCAAGTGATTGTTTTTGAATGGTTGACGACCCGCCCCCCGCGCACCACGCACCAACGCCGCTCAACTGCGGCGAACACTGCTCAAGCCCGCTTCCTGTAGGGACGGCCCGTTTGCAAACGGATTGGGGGATTCCCCGCAAGTGGGTGCGTCCGGAGGTTAAAACCGCCTCGTTTATAATGTCCGGCTTCGCTTACATCACGGGTTGAGCGAACCATGTGCGGTCCCCAGCGGCCAGGCGCATGTGATGTAAGCCCTTGAAATCTGAGGTGCCGCGCGGCCGACTGGCTTTGGCTCGCGTTGCACCGTGACTTTTGCGCAATACGGTGCGGGCTGTACAGCAGCCGGCACGGTCCAATCCCTCATAGGAACAAACATGGCCGTTACTGTTGAAACCCTTGAAAAGCTCGAGCGCAAGATCACGCTGAGCCTGCCCCTGAACTCCATCCAGAGCGAAGTCGAGAACCGCCTCAAGCAAGTGGCGCGCACCGTGAAGATGGACGGCTTCCGTCCCGGCAAGGTGCCGATGAGCGTGGTGGCCCAGCGTTATGGCTATTCGGTGCAGTACGAAGTGCTCAACGACAAGGTCGGCGAGGCTTTCGCACAGGCTGTCAACGAAGCCAAGCTGCGCGTGGCCGGCCAGCCCCGCATCTCCGAAAAGGAAGGCGCTCCCGAGGGCGAGGCACAGTTCGAAGCCATCTTCGAAGTGATGCCTGAAGTCAAGATCGGTGACCTGACCTCGGCCGAAGTCGAGAAGCTGACCGCCGAAGTGGACGACGCCGCCATCGACAAGACCGTGGACATCCTGCGCAAGCAGCGCCGCACCTTCGCGCAGCGCGCCCAGGCCGATGTGGCCGTGGACGGCGACCGCGTGACCGTGGACTTCGAAGGCAAGATCGACGGCGAGACCTTCTCCGGCGGCAAGGCCGAAGACTTCCAGTTCCTGGTCGGCGAAGGCCAGATGCTCAAGGAATTCGAAGACGCAGTGCGCGGCATGAAGGCCGGCGAGTCCAAGACCTTCCCCCTGGCTTTCCCCGCCGACTACCACGGCAAGGACGTGGCCGGCAAGACTGCCGACTTCCTGGTGACGGTCAAGAAGATCGAAGCCGCCAACCTGCCCGAAGTGGACGAGGCTTTTGCCAAGGCCCTGGGCGTGGCTGAAGGCACGGTCGAAGGCCTGCGCGCCGACATCAAGAAGAACCTGGAGCGTGAAGTCAAGTTCCGCGTCCAGGGCCGCAACAAGCAAGCCGTGATGGACGCCCTGGTGTCCAAGGCCGAGCTGGAACTGCCGAAGGCTTCGGTGCAGGCTGAAGTCGCACGTCTGCTGGAAGGCGCCCGCGCCGAGCTGCAGCAGCGCGGCATCAAGGACGCCGACAAGGCCGAGATCCCTGAAGACGTGTTCCTGCCCCAAGCCGAGCGCCGCGTGCGCCTGGGCCTGGTGGTGGCCGAGCTGGTGCGCGCCAACGAGCTGCACGCCACGCCCGAGCAGATCAAGGCCCACGTGGAAGAGCTGGCCGCCAGCTACGAAAAGCCCGAAGACGTGGCACGCTGGTACTTCGGCGACCGCCAACGCCTGGCTGAAGTCGAAGCCGTTGTCATCGAAAACAACGTGACCGAGTTCGTGCTGGGCAAGGCCAAGGTCTCCGACAAGGCCGTGTCCTTCGACGAACTGATGGGCCAGGCCTGAGGGTTTGAGCACCGCCTGCCTGCCGCTTCGTGAGATCGGCGGGCGGGTTGGCATCTGCGGGGCTTGTGCTTTGGCGCACAAGCCCCATTTTCTTTCCGGATACGGCTAAAGTAGCCCCCTAGTACTGGAGAAAACATGAGCGCATTGGAAACTCAGGGTTTGGGCATGATCCCAATGGTCATCGAACAGTCCGGCCGCGGAGAGCGGTCGTACGACATCTACTCGCGCCTGCTCAAGGACCGGGTGATCTTCCTGGTGGGCCCTGTCAATGACCAGACGGCCAACCTCGTCGTGGCCCAGCTGCTGTTCCTTGAAAGCGAAAACCCCGACAAGGACATTTCGTTCTACATCAACAGCCCCGGCGGCTCCGTAAGCGCCGGCCTGGCCATCTTCGACACGATGAACTTCATCAAGCCCGATGTGTCCACGCTGTGCACCGGCATTGCAGCCAGCATGGGTGCCTTCCTGCTGGCCGCTGGCACCAAGGGCAAGCGCTTTGCGCTGCCCAATTCCCAGGTCATGATCCACCAGCCGCTGGGCGGCATGCAGGGCCAGGCCACCGAGATCGAGATCCACGCCCGCGAGATCCTCAAGACCCGCGAGCGCCTGAACAAGATCCTGGCCGAGCGCACGGGCCAACCGCTGGAAAAGATCCAGCACGACACCGAGCGCGACTACTTCCTGTCCGCCGACGAAGCCAAGGACTACGGCCTGGT
Organism: uncultured Aquabacterium sp.; assembly: GCF_913773725.1. Classification (GTDB taxonomy): domain Bacteria; phylum Pseudomonadota; class Gammaproteobacteria; order Burkholderiales; family Burkholderiaceae_C; genus Aquabacterium. Next base: position 2,933 of record NZ_CAJYGK010000040.1, read on the forward strand.
CGATCAGGTGATCAACAAGCGCTCCTGAAGCCCGGAGGCTGCATGAGAATGGGCGGCGTTTTCCCCCTACGGAAAACGCCGCTTTCCATTTGGTTATCATCCTTTTCCATATTTCTGTAACAAGGCACCGACCCCATGGCCGAGAAAAAAGGCTCCTCCAGCGAAAAAAACCTTTATTGCACCTTCTGCGGCAAGAGCCAGCATGAGGTCAAGAAGCTGATCGCGGGTCCGTCAGTCTTTATCTGCGACGAGTGCATCGATCTCTGCAACGAGATCATCCGCGACGAGCAGCCCAGCACCGAGGCCAAGGACGGCCGAGGCGACCTGCCCACGCCCGCCGAAATCAAGGCCAACCTGGACAACTACGTGATCGGCCAGGACCTGCCCAAGCGCACGCTGGCTGTCGCCGTATACAACCACTACAAGCGCCTGCGTCACAAGGACAAGGCCGGCAAGGACGAGATTGAGCTGGCCAAGAGCAACATCCTGCTCATCGGTCCCACGGGCTCCGGCAAGACGCTGCTGGCGCAGACGCTGGCGCGCATGCTCAACGTTCCCTTCGTCATGGCCGATGCCACCACGCTGACCGAGGCCGGCTACGTGGGCAAGGACGTCGAGAACATCATCCAGAAGCTGCTGCAAAGCTGCGAATACGACGTCGAGCGTGCGCAGCGCGGCATCGTCTACATCGACGAGATCGACAAGATCTCGCGCAAGTCCGACAACCCCAGCATCACGCGTGACGTGTCGGGCGAGGGCGTGCAGCAGGCCCTGCTCAAGCTCATCGAAGGCACCATGGCCAGCGTTCCCCCGCAAGGCGGCCGCAAGCATCCGAACCAGGACTTCCTGCAGATCGACACGACCAACATCCTGTTCATCTGCGGTGGCGCGTTCGCGGGCCTGGAGAAGGTCATCGAGAACCGCACCGAGGCGTCGGGCATCGGCTTTGGCGCCACGGTCAAGAGCAAGAAGCAGCGCTCCATCTCGGAAGTGTTCCAGGAGATCGAGCCTGAAGACCTGATCAAGTTCGGCATCATCCCCGAGCTGGTCGGCCGCATGCCCGTGGTCACGGCCCTGGCCGAACTGGGCGAAGACGCCCTGGTGCAGATCCTGACCGAGCCCAAGAACGCCCTGGTCAAGCAGTACAGCAAGCTGCTGGCCATGGAAGGCGTGGAGCTGGAGATCCGGCCCGCCGCGCTCAAGGCCATCGCCCGCAAGGCGCTGGCGCGCAAGACGGGTGCGCGTGGCCTGCGCTCCATCCTGGAGCAATCGCTGATCGGCACCATGTACGAACTGCCCAATGCCGACAATGTCGAGAAGGTGGTGGTGGACGAGTCCACCATCGAAGACGGAAAAGCACCGCTGCTGGTTTACCGCGAGGCGGCCAAGAAAGCCTGATGCGCCGCTGCCTGCAAAGGTCCGGCAGCGCAAGTCCCTGTGGCCCGAAATCCTTTCGGGCTGCGGGGTTGAAATACACCGGTGGGCGGACCATCTTCCGCTGACAAACCGAGGATTCCCATGTCAGGACATACCCCTTTGCCTTCCACCCCCCTAGACCTGGCGCTGCTGCCGCTGCGCGATGTGGTCGTGTTCCCCCACATGGTGATCCCGCTGTTCGTGGGTCGCGCCAAGAGCATCAAGGCGCTGGAGCTGGCCATGGAGGGCGACCGCCGCATCATGCTGGTGGCCCAGAAGACCGCCTCCAAGGACGAACCCACGGCGGCCGACATGTTCGACGTCGGCTGCGTGTCCACCATCCTGCAGATGCTCAAGCTGCCCGACGGCACGGTCAAGGTGCTGGTCGAAGGCCAGCAGCGCGCGCTGGTCAAGCAGGTCATGGATGAAGAGACCCACTTCGTGGGCTCCGTCGTGCCCGTGGCGCCCGAGGCCGAAACCCACAAGCCCAGCGAGATCGAAGCCCTGCGCCGCGCCGTGACGCAGCAGTTCGACCAGTACGTCAAGCTCAACAAGAAGATCCCGCCCGAGATCCTCACCTCCATCGCCAGCATCGACGATGCCGGCCGCCTGGCCGACACCATCGCCGCACACCTGCCGCTCAAGCTCGAGAACAAGCAGGCCGTGCTCGACCTGGTGGACATCAAGGAGCGCCTGGAAAACCTGTTCGAGCAGCTGGACCGTGAGGTCGACATCCTCAATGTCGACAAGCGCATCCGTGGTCGCGTCAAGCGCCAGATGGAAAAGAACCAGCGCGACTTCTACTTGAACGAGCAGGTCAAGGCCATCCAGAAGGAGCTGGGCGAGGGCGAGGACGGCGCCGACATCGAAGAGATCGAAAAGAAGATCAAGCTCGCTCGCATGCCCGCTGAGGCGCGCAAGAAGGCCGAGGCCGAGCTCAAGAAGCTCAAGCTCATGTCGCCCATGTCGGCCGAAGCCACCGTGGTGCGCAACTACATCGATGTGCTCACGGGCCTGCCCTGGAGCAAGAAGACCAAGATCAAGCACGACCTGGCCAATGCCGAGGAGGTGCTCAATGCCGACCACTTCGGCCTTGAAAAGGTCAAGGACCGCATCCTTGAATATCTTGCCGTGCAGCAACGCGTGGACAAGGTCAAGGCGCCCATCCTGTGCCTGGTCGGACCTCCGGGCGTGGGCAAGACCTCGCTGGGCCAGTCCATCGCCAAGGCCACGGGCCGCAAGTACGTCCGCATGGCGCTGGGCGGCATGCGTGACGAGGCGGAAATCCGCGGCCACCGCCGCACCTACATCGGCGCCATGCCGGGCAAGGTGCTGCAAAGCCTGGACAAGGTCGGCACGCGCAACCCGCTGTTCCTCCTGGACGAAATCGACAAGCTCGGCATGGACTTCCGTGGCGATCCGTCGAGCGCCCTGCTGGAAGTGCTGGACCCCGAGCAGAACCACACCTTCGGCGATCACTACGTCGAAGTGGACTTCGACCTCAGCGACGTGATGTTCGTGGCGACCTCCAACTCCATGAATATCCCGCCCGCGCTGCTGGACCGCATGGAAGTGATCCGCCTGTCGGGTTACACCGAGGACGAAAAGGTCAACATCGCCATCCGCTACCTGCTGCCCAAGCAGATCACCAACAACGGTGTGAAGGAAGGCGAGATGCGGGTGGAGGAATCCGCCATCCGCGACATCGTGCGCTACTACACGCGAGAGGCCGGCGTGCGTTCGCTGGAGCGCGAGCTGTCCAAGATCTGCCGCAAGGTCGTCAAGGGCCTGCAGCTCAAGAAGCTGGAGCCCACCGTCGTCGTCACTGCCGACAACCTGCCTGACTACCTGGGTGTTCGCAAGTACACCTATGGCCGTGCCGAACTGAACAACCAGATCGGCCAGGTCGTGGGTCTTGCCTGGACCGAGGTCGGCGGCGATCTGCTGACCATCGAGGCCGCCATCATGCCCGGCAAGGGCGTGATCTCGCGCACCGGCTCGCTGGGCGACGTGATGAAGGAATCGGTCGAAGCCGCGCGTACCGTGGTGCGCAGCCGCTCGCGCATGCTGGGCATCAAGGACGAGGCCTTCGAGAAGAAGGACATCCACGTGCACGTGCCCGATGGCGCCACCCCCAAGGACGGCCCCAGCGCGGGTGCAGCCATGACGACGGCCTTCGTCTCTGCGCTGACGGGTATCCCGGTGCGTGCCGATGTCGCCATGACTGGTGAAATCACGCTGCGCGGTGAGGTCACCGCCATCGGCGGCCTCAAGGAAAAGCTGCTGGCGGCCCTGCGTGGCGGCATCAAGACGGTGCTGATTCCCGAAGAGAACGTCAAGGACCTCCAGGAGATCCCCGACAACGTCAAGAGCGGCCTGGAAATCATTCCCGTCAAGTGGATCGACCAGGTCCTCAAGGTGGCGCTGGAACGTGTGCCAGAGCCTCTGTCCGACGAGGAGGCCGCCGCCGTGGCCCCGGCGGAAACCAAGGCTGTGGAGCCTGCAGTCAAGCACTGAAGATGAAAAAATGTAGCGTTTTTCCTGAACCCTCCAAGAACTACGCTACAATTCATCCCATCGCAGCAAACGACGTTGTAGAATGTCAGGCTTCGATAGAAACGCGGGAATAGCTCAGTTGGTAGAGCGCAACCTTGCCAAGGTTGAGGTCGACGGTTCGAACCCGTTTTCCCGCTCCAAATTATGATCTACAGACTTCTACTGACGTCTGTAAGTCATTGAAAAAAGGGGCTTCAGCCCCTTTTTTCATTCCAGCGAGCGCCACGGAAATCCACCCACAGCTACCGTTTTTGAGTGACCAATTAAGGCACAAGAATACGGGTGGACGGCTACCGGATAGTTGCTGGGGCTGAGCGGGAACCATGACGAGCATAGGGCCTGAGTCATTACTTAGGAGCCTCGAAATGGCACTCTCTGATCTGACCGTCCGGCAGGCAAGAACCACCGGAAAACGCTACACCCTCTCCGATAATGATTGCCTGGGTCTGATGGTCTCTGCTGCAGGCGGTAAGTCGTGGATGTTCCGCTACTACTGGCTGGGCAAGCAAAAACGTATGTCCCTGGGCGGATATCCTGCCCTCAGCTTGCGCGAGGCCCGCGTCGAGCGGGATAAGGCCCAAGCCCTGCTTGCCAGGGGGGTTGATCCGCAAATCGAGCGTGACCAGCGCCGGCACGCGGCCAAATTGGCGGGTGAATACACCTTTAGGAACGTTTTTGATGCCTGGGTCGAGCATCGCCGCAAGGAACTCAAGGAAGGCCGCCAGAGCACCCTGTCGCAGATCCTGCGCATCTTCAACAAGGACGTGCTGCCAGCCTTAGGGAAGATGTCGATCTACGACATTCGCCGCCCTCAGCTCCTGGGAGTTCTGGCGGCGATCGAGAAGCGCAAAGCGTTCACCACCGCCGAAAAGGTTCGCACCTGGTTCAACCAGATGTTCCGCTATGCCTTGGTCGTTGCCGAGGGCTTGGAGGTCAACCCTGCTGCTGACCTGGATGTGGTGGCCGAACCAAAGCCTCCGGTGACCCACAATCCCTATCTGCACCTGCTCGAGATGCCCGAGTTCCTTCAGAAGCTTCGGCTCTACACCCCCCGCGGCTGGCAGACCCAGTTTGGCGTGCGGCTGCTGTTGTTAACTGGGGTGCGGACGGGCGAATTGCGGCTTGCCGAGCCTGAGCAATTCGACCTCGACCGCGGCTTGTGGATCATCCCACCGCAATTCGTCAAGCAGCTCCAGGACGAAATGCGCAAGGCCGGAAAGCGGCCGCAGGACGTGCCGCCCTACATCGTGCCCCTCTCTCTGCAAGCCATCGAGATCGTGCGCTACCTGCTGAGCGCGATGCGGCCGGCGCAGAAGTACCTGTTGGCTCATACCAGCGAACTCAAGAAGCGCATCAGCGAAAATACCCTGAACAAGGCCTTGCAACTCATGGGCTACGAGGGGCGCCTGACGGGGCACGGCATCCGCGGCACCATCTCGACGGCGCTGAACGAAATCGGCTATCCAAAAATTTGGGTTGATGCACAGCTATCGCACTCTGACCCCAACAAGGTCAGCTCGGCCTACAACCACGCCAAATACGTGGAGCCGAGGCGCCGGATGATGCAGGACTGGGCCGATCGCCTCGACCTGCTCGAACAGGGCGAGGTAGAAGCTGCGAGCGCACACCTGACCATCCGCATCGATGGGGTGCCTGCGATGGCAGAAGTGGAAGAGGCGGTGGGTGCGGCCCCCACCGTGGCCGAACCGCCTGTGCCCGGCGTGCGGTCCCTTGTCGCAACGCCCATTGTCGTCACTTCGAGCAGCGGCGGAATCACGTTCCGGAGACTATCGCATCTGCCGCCGCCTCCGGTGCATGTCCCAGAGCCGGAAGTGTCCGCGATCCAGCGCGAGCGCGAGGAAATGCTGGCTATCTACGAGTCGCCGAACAGCCTGCCGGTCCCGTTGTTCGGCAAGCTGGCCGGGAAGTCCAAGGACCAGATCAACCGCGAACTGAAAGCCGGAAAGTTGCTGGCTATCAGTCTTGGCAATCGGGGACAGCGTGTTCCGGACTGGCAACTGGTGCCGCTCAAACACAGGCTGGCCCAGGTGCTCATGAACCAGTGCCCGCACGCGGATTCTTGGGGACTTTACCGCATGCTGACCCAGCCGCACCCTGACCTGGGCGATCGCGCCGCCATCGATGCGGTCACGCCGACCAACGTGCCGGCGATCGTACGGGTCATCATGGGCGACTACCGGCATCACGAGGATGTGCCCAAGGCCGTCGTCCCGCAGCCCGTCCCGGAAGATGTGCGGCAGAGCGTTCGTGGGCTAGTGGACAGCGCTGTGGTGATCGAGGGAACCTAATCCACGGGTCAGCCTATGGCCGGGATGACGCTTCCGGCCGTAGGCCCATCACCTTGCACCTTCCCCAGCAATCTGTAGCGCTCTACGCTCGAACCGCTTGGCAGCAGAATCGGCTTGCGCGTGGGGCCGTTGGAGGTACGTCACGATATTGTAGGGGCCATCGGCGAGCGGTCGCATGCCGATCCCCCATTGATGGGCACGCTCGATGCGCGATTGCGCGCATACGCCGATGCCGTAGCCGGATGAGACCCACAGCGCCATCATCTCGAATGAAGTTGCAGACAGGATGTTCTCTTGGTCCATCGGCATGAGGGAGGCCAACCTCTCGTCCAGCAAGGGACAAGCCTCCACCCGCCAGCGATAGATTGGATAACCCTGAAGATCTGAGATGGTGAGCTTCGCGTGGTTAACTAAGCGGGACCGCGGTGGTATCGCAACGGCCATGCTTTCGCACCATAGCCTCCGGCTACTCGTCAGGTGATCCCCTGCACCGCTAAGAGATAGTCCCGCGTCGTAGCGGCCCTCCTGCAGGCCCGTCATCAACTCTTGATCCGAAACTTCACGCACGGCCATCGCGACGCCCGGCTCCTGCGCTCGCTGCAGTGCAAGCAGCGCCGACAGCCGTGAAGACGGTACACCTGGCGCTATGGCGACCGTGAAATTCGGGCGCGGACTGATGACGTCATGCATGGATACCCCCAAAGAGGCGGCGGGAGGGGATCGAAAAGACCTACCGACATCATACTAAAGAGATATCTTTAACGTGGTTAAAGATCAGTGATTCCATGACGCTTCTGCGAATGCAGAAGCGCACTATTCGGCCTGGACGGCCCGCCGGAGTAACCACCTATGAGTCCGCACCGGCGTTGGCGTTCGGGCAAGCGGTGCGAGCCGCTCGCCTGGCTCAGGGGATTGCTCAGGATGAGTTCGCGGGCTTGGCGGGGATCGCGCGCTCGCACATGGGCAAGATTGAGCGCGGCGAGCACATGCCGACACTCGCTCTCATTCTAAAAATTTCCCTGGCTCTCAAGATCAGCTCGGCCGAACTGATGACGGCCACGGAGCGCAACCTCTACCTTCAGGGCGATGCGTGACGCCGGATGTGGCGCAGGCGTCGTAGCTAATCGCTCTTTGGCGAACGCAAACGCTCGATGAAGCGCTCTACGGGTGCGGATAGTCCGCTACCGCCTTCGGGCCGAAGCAGGTAGGTGATGATGACGGCCGAATCGAGCGCCAACGGCCGGATCACCACGTCGGGACGTTGACACGCCGCGATTCGGGTCGCCGTTGCGAAGCCGATGCCGTAACCAGCTCCGACCAATGTGAGCATCATGTCCAGCGACGAGACATGCTCAACGATGGTGGACTCGCGCTCCAGGGGATGTAGCAGCCGGGTCAATTCGCGGCAGTAGCCCTCGCAAAGCTGCGGATCGCACATCACCAGCGGGTAACTCACGAGTTCACGTAGCGACACTTCCTTGTGGGCCAGCAACGGGTGCCGGATCGGCACGGTCACCACCAGCGGGTCCTGCCAGATGGGCTCCGTCACCAGTCCGTCGCCGACGTCCGCGGTGTGTGCGAAACCGATCGCGAAGTCGCCGGATCGCAGTCCCCGCAACTGTTCCGCCAGGGTGACCTCGGAGAGCCGTATTTCGATCTCCGGCTCCTCCTGGCGGCACAGGGCAAGAAGTGCAGACAGCCGCGGGTCGATGGCGCCATCGGAGATGGCGATGCGCACGCTGCCTCTTAGGCCTGCGGCGATCGCCCTGACGTTTTCTCGTGCCTGCTCCAGGTTGGTGAACAGCCTGCGAATGTCCTGAAGGAAGGTGGTGCCCGCTGGCGTCAACCGCGTTCCCCGCCGATCGCGGTCAAAGAGCAGCACCCCCAGTTCGTCTTCCAATTCCTTGATCGTGCGGGACAGCGGCGGCTGCTCGATGTGCAAGCGCTCCGCAGCACGGGTGAAATGCAGCTCTTCGGCGAGAGCCACGAAGCAGCGCAAATGACGAAGTTCCATGGGCACGTCCTTCAGCAATCCTGGTCATTGGGTTGGCCACGGCGCATTGCTGCCGAAGTGCGCTTAGAGGGGGCGAGGTAGTGCTGGGTCCCTCTTCAGGGCGAGGAAAAAGGCCATCGGTGTATTTGAATAATAATACATATGTTCATGTATTAACTCAAGTCAAGGGCGGTAGCAACTGTTTCGGAACGTGACGCCGAAGCCAACCCGCTCAATGCTTGAGCGGCTAAGGCAGTACTGACGCCAAAGTAGCGCGAGCCCACAGAGGGGCTCGCGAGATGTAGGACTGAAGGCGCTCTGCCTTCATGGAAAGGCCCAAATCAGGCCGGGTTGATTTCCAACGAGCCACGGTTGATCTGGTCGCGTTCCATCGACTCGAACAAGGCACCGAAGTTTCCTTCGCCGAAGCCCTCGCGGTAGTTGCCCTTGCGCTCGATGAACTCGAAGAACACCGGGCCAAGCAGCGGCTCGGAGAATATCTGCAGCAGCAGGCGGGGCTGGCCGCCTTCGGTCGTGCCGTCGAGCAGAATGCCGCGCGCCTGCAACTCGGGCACGGGCTGGCCATGGCCGGGCAGGCGCTTTTCCAAGTTTGCGTAATAGATGTCGTTGGGGGCGGTCAGCAGCGGGATACCGGCCATCTGCACGCGGTCGAGCGCATCGAGTAGGTTGTCGCACAGCAGGGCGATGTGCTGGATGCCCTCGCCGCTGAACTGCATCAAGAATTCCTCAATCTGGCCGCCGCCCTGGCGTGCTTCCTCGTTCAGCGGGATGCGGATCAGGCCGTCCGGCGCGCTCATCGCCTTGGAGGCTAGGCCGGTGTACTCGCCGTTGATGTCGAAGTAGCGGATCTCTTGGAAGTTGAAGAACTTCGTGTAGAAGTCGGCCCAGTACTCCGACTCGCACAAGCGCAATCCCATGGACGTGTTCCGCGCGTCTGTCCAGAACTGGCCAGAGGTTGTGGAGTGCCATGCGCTGACCGGCGACATGGACTATCTGCTGCGGGTGGTCGTCATGGACATGGCTCACTACTCCCGCTTCGTGCTCGACACGCTGCTCAAGCACCCCAGCGTGCAGGACTGCAAGACCAGCTTCGTGCTGGATCGCGTAAAGAGCACCACGGCCTTGCCCCTATGAGCATTCGGCCGGTTGGTGTGGCGGGGATGCAAATAGCGATTGACCTTCCAACGGTGGCAAGGAGCACACTTCAAACACCCCAACCCGAAAGGAGTTTTCCATGCAATTCCATCTCGAAGACATGACCTGCGGCGGCTGCGCCCGCACTGTGACGAAAACGATCCAAACGATCGACCCCAACGCCAAGATCGTCACGGACCCGCCGACCCGCCGTGTCGAGGTCCAGACCTCGGCCTCGCAAGAGCAGATCGCCGCGGCCCTGAGCGAAGCTGGCTTCCCGCCGCGCGCGCAGTAACACCGCGTCGTGGCCGGCCTGCACACAGGACGGCCGATGCGAGCACGTGCGCTGCGCCGTACCTGGCGCGGCGCTCAGTGCATCCCAAGGTAGGCGACCTTGGCCCACATCCACAGGGCCATCGCCACCATCATCAGGTTCTCGGTCAGGGACACGAAGCCCAGCGGCACGTTGCTGTCCCCGCCCACACAGGCGCACTTGAGTTCCCGGCGATCGACATAGACCGCCTTGAAAACCGACACGGCCCCGACGGTCCCGATGAACAGCGCCAACGGAATCGACACCCACATCCCCACGCCCGCGACCATCAGGACACCTGCGATGGCCTCCGCGAACGGGTAGAAATAGGCATACCGAACCCAGCGCTTGGCCAGCAGGTCGTAGTTGAGGAACATCGTCGCGAAGCCGTCCACGTCCTTGAGCTTCTGCAGCGCCAAGAGACACATGGCAAAGGCCACGAACCACTCTGCCGCCTGAATGCTCCAGAGCTGGCCGAAGGCCGCCCAGCTCGCCGCCAGCGCCATCGCGGCCGCCATGGCGAACAGCGCGATCACAGGGGTGTAGGTCACGGCGTTCTTGTCCTTCACGGACATGCCGAAGAATTTGCGCAGGTCGTCATAGCCGCCCACGCGCCGCCCGTTTATGAAGACCTGGGGCGTGGTCTCGACGCCATGCTCCTTCTTGAACGCATCCGTCTGCTCGCGGCTCGCCAAGTGTTTGTCCTCGACCTCGTAGCCCTTGCGGTTGAGCAGATCGAGCGACTTCAGCCCGTAGGGGCAGGTATGGCCGGGCATGACCATCCGGTAGAGCGTGGCTTGTTTGGGCGCAGACATGCTGGACTTCTCCTGTGGGCCTTTTCATGGGCCGGCCGCAGCGCCGACTATCACGGATTGAAGGACTTTGACGACATTTCCAGCCTAACCGGCGGTGATGCAAGGGGGTGTAGGAATCTGGCTCGCGGGTCGGTCGTCAGGCTGTAATGCCGTCAGTCCTCCATCTACCAGAGCAACCCTGCCGCAGGCCGGTGCGCCTGAGGCAGCACGCAGGCTCCTAGTGGTTCTCCTTGGCATGGTTGATCGTGTACTTGGGGATCTCGACGGTCAGGTCTTCGGTCGCAACGATGGCCTGGCAGCTCAGCCGCGACTGCGCCTCCAGTCCCCAGGCCCTGTCGAGCAGATCGTCCTCGCACTCCTCGACCTCGTTGAGGGAATCGAACCCCTTGCGCACGATGCAGTGACAGGTCGTGCAGGCACAGCTCATGTCGCAGGCATGCTCGATCTCGATGCCGTTGTCCAGCAGGGCCTCGCAGATCGAAGTGCCGGCTGGCACGTTTAGTTCGGCGCCCTCGGGAGCCAGTTCAGGATGGGGCAAGACGGTGATTTTGGGCATATCTCTCCTGGCTGCTCAGTGCGCACGCGGCTTTTTTCCTGCTGCGCTGGCTCGCGCGCGGCGCGGTACGGCGCCGGTGCGCGCTTCGGGCTCGTCGTCACTGGTATCGGGCTGCTCCAGCGTGTGCAAGATCGGGCAGTCGGGCCGTTCATCGCCGGCGCAACACCGGATCAGCGCCTTGAGCGTCGCGGCCATCTCCAGCATGCTCTCGATGCGCCGGTCCAACTCGTCGATGTGTTGCTGGGCCAGACGCTTGACGTCAGCACTCTGGCGCGACTTGTCATTCCACAGCCCCAGCAGGTCCGTGATCTCGGCCACCGAGAAGCCGAGGTCGCGCGCACGCCGGATGAAATGCAACCGGTGAACGTCGTCCTGGGTATAGGCGCGGTAGCCCGAATCGGTGCGGTCAGCCGGAGGGATCAGGCCGATCTGCTCGTAGTAGCGGATCATCTTGGCCGAGACCTTCGAGGCCTTGGATGCTTCACCGATGTTCATGGTGTTCCTCCTTTCTCATTGAGCGGTGTCGGCCGCCAGCGGCGGCTGGAAGCGGCGAAGACGCAGCGCATTGCCGAGCACGAACACGCTAGACAGTGCCATTGCGCCGGCCGCGAAGATCGGCGATAACAGGACGCCATAGGCGGGGTACAGCACGCCCGCGGCCACCGGGATCAGGGCCGTGTTGTAGCCAAACGCCCAGAACAGGTTCTGGCGGATGTTGCCGATGGTGGCCTTGGACAGCGCGATGGCGTTGGGCACACCCTGCAGGTTGCCGGACATCAGCACCACGTCGGCCGACTCCACCGCCACGTCGGTGCCGGTGCCGATCGCCAGGCCCACGTCTGCCTCGGCCAGCGCTGGGGCGTCGTTGATGCCGTCGCCCACGTAGGCGATCTGGCCGTGGCTGGCCTTCAGCCGGCGCACGGCTTCGACCTTGCCCTCAGGCAGCACTTCGGCCACCACCTCGTCGATGCCCAGTTGCTTGGCGATGGCCTGCGCGGTACGCGCGTTGTCGCCGGTGATCATTGCCACCTTCAGGCCGAGTTGGTGCAGCGCGGCGATGGCCGTGGGCGTGCTGGACTTGATCGGGTCGGCGACGGCGATGATGGCGGCCAGCCGGCCGTCGATCGCGGCGTACAGCGGCGACTTGCCCTCATTGCCCAGGCGCTCGGCCGTGCGAGCGAAGCCGCCCACGTCCAACCCCAGCTCACGCATGAAGCGATCGGCACCGACCTCGACACGCGCGCCGTCCACGGTGGCGCGCACGCCCATGCCCGTGACCGAATCGAAGTCTGTCATCGTCGGCAGCGCGATGCCACCTTCCACGGCCGACTCGACGATGGCGCGTGCGATCGGATGCTCCGAGCGCGATTCGACAGCGGCGACCTTCGCCAGCACCTGGTTGCGGTCAAATCCGTCGGCAATCTCCAGGTCGGTCAGGACCGGGCGGCCCTCGGTCAGCGTGCCGGTCTTGTCCACGGCCACCACCTTGGCGTCCTTGAGCAGTTGCAGGGCTTCACCCTTGCGGAACAGCACGCCCATCTCGGCGCCGCGGCCGGTGCCGACCATGATGGAGGTCGGCGTCGCCAGACCCATGGCGCACGGGCAGGCAATGATCAGCACCGCCACGGCATTGACCAGCGCGAAGGACAGCGCGGGCGACGGGCCGAACACCAGCCAGACCAGGAAGGTCAGCACGGCGGCCAGCATGACGGCGGGCACGAACCACAGTGTCACCTTGTCCACCACGGCCTGGATCGGCAGCTTGGAACCTTGCGCCTGCTCGACCATGCGGATGATCTGCGCCAGCATGGTCTGACCGCCCACGGCGGTCGCGCGCAGCGTCAGCGCACCCTTCTGGTTGACGGTGCCGCCGACCACGGTGCTGCCTTCCGCCTTTTCGACGGGAATCGGCTCGCCGGTGATCATCGACTCGTCCACGAAGCTGAGGCCCTCGGTCACTTCACCATCGACCGGCACGCGCTCGCCAGGGCGCACTTCCACGATGTCGCCCTGCGCCACGTCGTTGATCGGGATGTCCACGATGCGGCCGTCGCGCAGCACGTGCGCCTCCTTGGCCTGCAGGCCGACCAGGCGCTTGATGGCCTCGGAGGTGCGGCCCTTGGCCCGTGCCTCAAGAAAGCGGCCCAGCAGGATCAGCGCCACGATGACGGCGGCCGCCTCGTAGTACACGTTCACCGTGCCGGCCGGCAGCAGACTGGGCGCGAATGTGGCGACCATCGAATAGCCGAAGGCCGCGGCCGTGCCGACCGCGACCAGCGAGTTCATGTCGGGACCCAGGCGGAACAGCGCCGGGAAGCCCTTCTCGTAGAAGCGCCAGCCCGGAATGGCGAGCACCAGCAGGGTCAGCACGAACTGCAGATACCAACTCTGCTGGATGCCGATGGTGGAAGCCACCCACTCGTGCATGCCGGGAATCATGTGCGAGCCCATTTCGAGCACGAACACAGGCAGCGCCAGCACGGCGGCCAGGGTCAGGTCGCGCTTGAGTTCGGCGCGCTCGGCGTCCTTCTTCTCGGCGGCTTCCTCGTCGGCGTGCGCGCCGGTATCGACCGGGCTGGCCTCGTAGCCGACCTTCTCGATGGCCGCGATCAGGTCCGCCACGGCGGCCACGCCGCGCACGGTGGCACGCTCGGTCGCGAGGTTGACCGTGGCCTCGGTGACGCCGGGCACGGCCTTGAGTGCCTTCTCGACGCGGCCCACGCAGGAGGCGCAGGTCATGCCCCCGACCGCCAGTTCGACGGTGCCAGCCGGCACGTCGTAGCCGACCTTCTCGACCGCCTGGATCAACGCGATGCGATCGACAGGACCGGCCAGGCGGATGTCCGCCCGCTCGGTGGCGAGATTGACGGACACGCTGTCCACGCCCGGCACCTTGGCCAGGGCGGCCTCGACTCGGCCGACGCAGCTCGCGCAGGTCATGCCCTCGATGGGCAGGCTGATTGCCGCTGCTTGGGCGCCAGCACTACTCGTTGTTGCCATGCTCATGGTGTGCTTCCCATAGTTGAAATTCGACATGGAGGGAGCTTAGGGTTTACCATCGTGGGAAGGTCAAGCGCTTTTTCGGATGCTGTCAGGTTTCAGAAATGACCCGGCGCACGGGGAACGGAGGCCTTGCCTGCCAGGCTCGCACTGGTTCTTTGCTGCGCGAGCCTAAGCGGCCGCTGCCTTGTTAATTCTGAAGAGCGAAAACAGCCATTCGAGGATAGGAAATATTTTAAAAATGAATATAAGTAAGCCATTCAGTACCCCACCGAAGGGTCCCAGCGCCGATTTGGAATCGCTGTCACAGAATGACGTGACCATCTTGGCTGAGACATTCCGCCTCCTGGGTGACCCGTCCCGGCTGAGAATCATGCTGTGCTGCATGAAGGGCTCCTCCTCGGTCGGGGACATTGCTGAAACCCTCGAACTCTCGCAGTCGCTGGTGAGCCACCACCTGCGGCTGCTGCGCGGTGCTCGCCTGGTCAAGGGCGTGCGCCAGGCCAAACAGATCTTCTATGAGGTGGCGGACAAGCACGTGAACCAGGTGCTGCTGGATATGGCCACCCACATCGCGGAAGACCACAACGACGAGTAACTGTTGGGCATAGCATGCCGTTGCAGCGTGGCCTACGTTCCATGGCGATATGCGCCCCACCGCCCG
>NZ_CAJYGK010000041.1 GCF_913773725.1 uncultured Aquabacterium sp.
GCCGTGACCTCCGCCTGCCATTCGGGGCCGCTGCCGTCGAACAGGTTCAGCGCATCGCCCGGCTGCAGGCGCAGCACCTGCACATGGCGCGCGGCGGCGGGTGGCAACGCGAAGTCGTCACCGGAGGCGACGAGCGGCGAATCGACGAAGAAGCGGGGCAAGACGGCGGACGGGTAGGCGGACGATCCCGCCAGTGTCCCAGATCGGATCAGCGCAGGCCGAGCGCCTGACGGACGGCCGCGGCGGCGTCCTCGCCCTTGGCCTTCTGCACACGCTCCACCAGCTGCAGGGCCAGCGCCTGCAACGCGGCCAGGCTGTCGGCCTTCTCGACCTCCAGCGCGAAGGCATAGCCCTTGAACGGGCCCAGCAGCTTGGTGGCCTCGCCGCTCATGTAGGTGTAGAGGGCAGCGCGGTCCAGCAGCGTCGAACCGCCGGCAGGTGGCGAGGCTGGAGTTGCCGCCGGTGCCGGCGCAGCGGCGGGCGCCGGCGCGGCGACGGCCCGGGCGGGCGCCGCAGCGCCGCCCTGGGGCGCAATCAGGCCATGTTCGCGCAGCGCCTCGAAGTCGGCGGGCGTGGCGCCTGCCACGAGGCGCAACCATTCGCCGCCGGGCTTGCTCGCGTCAAGCATCAGCAGCAGGTTGCGCGCCGCGCGCGACAGCGGCAGCGTACGCGTCTTGATCTCGGCGCGGCCGGCCTCGGTCTTGGAATACAGCAGTTCGAGCACGGTGTCAGTGGTGGCGCCCAGGCGGGATCACCGCCTGCGCTTGGTGAACGGGTTAGGGGTCAGCCCTTGTCCCGCAATTCCCGGCGCAGGATCTTGCCCACAGGCGTCTTGGGCAGGTCGGTGCGGAACTCAACGATCTTGGGGCGTTTGTAGCCTGTCAGGTTGGCTTCGCAATAGGCCCGTACATCGGCCTCACTGAGATTCGGGTCTTTCTTCACGATGACCAGCTTCACCGCCTCGCC
The DNA here is from genome assembly GCF_913773725.1 of uncultured Aquabacterium sp. Lineage (GTDB taxonomy): Bacteria > Pseudomonadota > Gammaproteobacteria > Burkholderiales > Burkholderiaceae_C > Aquabacterium. Next base: position 967 of record NZ_CAJYGK010000041.1, read on the forward strand.
CGCCTTGGCATCCGGCACGCCGACGGCGGCGCACTCCAGCACGCCGGGCATCTGCGTCAGCACGTCCTCGACCTCGTTGGGGTACACGTTGAAGCCGCTGACCAGGATCATGTCCTTCTTGCGGTCGACGATCTTGTAATAACCGTTTTCATCGACGGTGCCGATGTCGCCACTGCGGAAGAAGCCGTCGGGCGTCATGACCTTGGCGGTCTCGTCGGGGCGCTGCCAGTAGCCGGCCATCACCTGCGGGCCCTTGATGGCGATCTCGCCCGGCTGGCCGGCCGGCACTTCCTGGCCGTCGTCGTCCAGCAGCTTGAGCTCGGTGTGCGGCAGCGGCAGGCCGATGGTGCCGGTATAGGCCTCACTGTCGGTGGGGTTGCAGGTGGCGGTGGGCGAGGTCTCGGACAGGCCGTAACCCTCGACGATGGGGCAGCCGGTCTTCTCCAGCCACAACCGCGCGGTGGCCTGCTGCACGGCCATGCCGCCGCCCACGGAGATGACGAGCCGGCTCCAGTCCACCGAGCCGAAGTCCGGGTGATTGGCCATGGCCATGAACAGCGTGTTCACCGCCGGGAAGCTGTGGAAGCGATGGTTCTTCAGCTCCTTGAACATGGCCGGCAGATCGCGCGGATTCGGAATCAGCACGTTGGCGCCGCCCATGTGCATGGACAGCATCATGTTCACGTTGAAGCCGAAGATGTGATACAGCGGCAGCGCGCAGATGGTGACCACCTGTTCGCCGGCCGGGATCTTCTTCAGCGCGGGCTGGTACCAGGCCTCGTTCTGCAGGATGTTGGCCACCAGGTTGCGGTGCAGCAGCACGGCACCCTTGGACACGCCGGTGGTGCCACCGGTGTACTGCAGCACGGCGATGTCGTCCGGCCCCAGCTTGGCGGGCTTGAAGCCCAGGCTGCGGCCCTTGGCCAGCGCGTCGTTGAAGCGCACGGCGCCGGGCAGCTCGTAGGCCGGCACCATCTTCTTCACGTTGCGCACGACGTAGTTGACGATGCTGCCCTTGAGCATGCCCAGCATGTCGCCCATGGCGGCCAGGATGATGTGCTTGGTGGGCACCGAACGGATGACCTGCTGCAGCACCGAGGCGAAGTTCTCGATGATGACGATGGCCTTGGCACCCGAGTCCTTGAGCTGGTGCTCCAGCTCGCGCGGCGTGTACAGCGGGTTCACGTTCACGACGACATAACCCGCGCGCAGCACAGCGGCCACGGCCACCGGGTACTGGAACAGGTTGGGCATCATCAGGGCGACGCGGTCGCCCTTTTCGAGGCCCAGGCTCTGCAGATAGGCCGCCAGCGCACGCGAGGCGCTGTCGACCTCGGCGAAGCTGATGCTCTTGCCCATCATCAGATAGGCCGGCTTGCTGGCGTGCTTTTTGAAACCGGTGTCGAGCAGATCAACCAGGCTGGGATAGAGGGACGTGTTCACGTCGCGGGGCACTGCGGCCGGGTATTGCTTCAGCCAGATCGGCTCCATGCCTTGTCTCCTGTTGGTGGGGCGCGATTCTGACCGATAGCTGACATCGCTGAGGTCAGGGGATTCGATAGAGAAACCTAGAAGCCCGCGCCTAGCGGGGATACTTCGCGGTGGCAGGCCGGCTATTCCACGGCCTTCAGCATGTCTTCGACCACCTTCTTCGCATCGCCGAAGACCATCATGGTCTTGTCCATGTAGAACAGCTCGTTGTCCAGGCCCGCGTAGCCCGCGGCCATGGAGCGCTTGTTGACGATGATGGTCTTGGCCTTGTAGGCCTCGAGGATGGGCATGCCGTAGATGGGGCTGCCTTTCACATGTGCGGCGGGGTTCACCACGTCGTTCGCGCCCAGGATGATGGCCACGTCCACCTGGCCGAACTCGCCGTTGATGTCTTCCATCTCGAAGACCTGGTCG
>NZ_CAJYGK010000042.1 GCF_913773725.1 uncultured Aquabacterium sp.
CATCGCCGACCAGGCCGAGGAAGCCGTGCGCGGCGGCAAGGTGCTGCTGATCCTCAGCGACCGCCATATCGCTCCCGGCAAACTGCCGGTGCATGCTGCCCTGGCCGTCGGCGCGGTGCACCACCGCCTGGTGCAGACCGGGCTGCGCTGCGACTCCAACATCCTGGTGGAGACCGCCACCGCCCGCGATCCGCACCATTTCGCGGTGCTGATCGGCTTCGGCGCCTCGGCGGTCTATCCGTTCCTCGCCTACGAGGTGCTGGCCGACCTGATCCGCACCGGTGAAGTGCTGGGCGACCTCTACGAGGTGTTCAAGTACTACCGCAAGGGCATCTCCAAGGGGATGCTGAAGATCCTCTCGAAGATGGGCATCTCCACCATCGCCTCCTACCGTGGCGCCCAGCTGTTCGAAGCCATCGGCCTGGCCGACGAAGTCACCGGCCTGTGCTTCCCGGGTACCCCGAGCCGTATCCAGGGCGCGCGCTTCCTCGACATCGAGAACGAGCAGAAGCTGCTGGCCAACGAAGCCTGGAACAACCGCAAGGCGATCCAGCAGGGCGGCCTGCTGAAGTTCGTCCACGGTGGCGAATACCACGCCTACAACCCGGACGTGGTCAACACCCTGCAGGCCGCCGTGCAGCAGGGCGACTACGCCAAGTTCAAGGAATACACCACGCTGGTCGACCAGCGCCCGGTGTCGATGATCCGCGACCTGCTGAAGGTGAAAGTGGCCGACCAGCCACTACCGCTGGAGCAGATCGAGCCGCTGGAGGCGATCCTCAAGCGCTTCGACTCCGCCGGTATCTCGCTGGGTGCTCTGTCGCCAGAGGCCCACGAAGCGCTGGCCGAGGCGATGAACCGCCTGGGCGCGCGTTCCAACTCTGGCGAGGGCGGTGAAGACCCGTCGCGCTACGGCACCATCAAGAGCTCGAAGATCAAGCAGGTGGCCACCGGCCGCTTTGGCGTGACCCCGGAGTACCTGGTCAACGCCGAAGTGCTGCAGATCAAGGTTGCCCAGGGCGCCAAGCCCGGTGAAGGCGGCCAGCTGCCAGGCGGCAAGGTCAACGGCCTGATCGCCAAGCTGCGTTACGCGGTACCGGGCGTGACCCTGATCTCGCCACCGCCGCACCACGACATCTACTCGATCGAAGACCTGGCTCAGCTGATCCACGATCTGAAGAACGTCAACCCCAAGGCCGACATCTCGGTCAAGCTGGTGTCGGAAGTGGGCGTGGGCACGGTGGCCACGGGTGTGGCCAAGGCCAAGGCCGACCACATCGTGATCGCCGGCCACGACGGCGGCACGGGCGCTTCGCCCTGGTCGTCGATCAAGCACTGCGGCACGCCGTGGGAACTGGGTCTGGCTGAAACCCAGCAGACCCTGGTGCTGAACCGCCTGCGCGGCCGTGTGCGCGTGCAGACCGACGGTCAGATCAAGACCGGCCGCGACGTGATCGTGGGCGCCCTGCTGGGTGCCGACGAGTTCGGCTTCGCCACCGCGCCGCTGGTGGTCGAAGGCTGCATCATGATGCGCAAGTGCCACCTGAACACCTGCCCGGTGGGCGTGGCCACGCAGGATCCGGTGCTGCGCAAGAAGTTCTCCGGCAAGCCCGAGCACGTCGTGAACTACTTCTTCTTCGTTGCCGAAGAAGCCCGTCAGATCATGGCCCAGCTGGGCATCCGCAAGTTCGACGACCTCATCGGCCGCGCCGACCTGCTCGACACCAAGAAGGGTGTGGAGCACTGGAAGGCCAAGGGTCTGGACTTCAGCCGCGTGTTCGCGCTGCCGCCGGTTCCGGCCGACGTGCCCCGCCTGCATGTCGACCACCAGGACCACGGCCTGGACAAGGCCCTGGACGTCCGCCTCATCGAGAAGGCCCAGCCGGCCATCCTGCGTGGCGAGAAGGTCCAGTTCATGGAGGAGGTCAAGAACGTCAACCGCACCGTCGGCGCCATGCTGTCGGGCGAGCTGATCAAGCACCACCCCGATGGCCTGCCTGACCAGTCCATCTTCATCCAGATGGAAGGCACGGGCGGCCAGTCCTTCGGCGCCTTCCTGGCCCAGGGCATCACCCTGTACCTGATCGGTGAAGCCAACGACTACACCGGCAAGGGCCTGTCGGGCGGTCGCATCGTCGTGCGTCCGAGTATCGAGTTCCGCGGCAACGCGACCGACAACATCATCGTGGGCAACACCGTGCTGTACGGTGCCACCAGCGGTGAGGCCTTCTTCCGCGGCGTGGGCGGCGAGCGCTTTGGCGTGCGCCTGTCCGGCGCCACGGCGGTGGTCGAAGGCACGGGTGACCACGGTTGCGAATACATGACCGGCGGCACCGTGGCCGTGCTGGGCAAGACGGGTCGCAACTTCGCGGCCGGCATGTCGGGCGGCGTGGCCTACGTCTATGACGAAGACGGCCAGTTCGCCAAGCGTGTGAACTTGGCTCAGGTCGCCCTCGAGAAGGTGCTGCCCGCGGCCGAACAGGCCGATGCCGGCATTCCGATGCACAAGGGCCAGGCCGACGAGGCCCTGCTCAAGAAGCTGATCGAGGACCACCACCGCTGGACCGGCTCGCTGCGTGCCCGCGAAATCCTGGACAACTGGCCTGCCTCGATGGCCAAGTTCGTCAAGGTCTTCCCGCACGAGTACCGCCGCGCCCTGACCGAAATGGGCGCCAAGCAAGAAGCCACGGCCGTCGTTGCCAAGGCCAAGTCCGCCACCAAGGCCAAGGCCTGAAGCCGCGCGTTAGGAGTTTGAAATGGGAAAAGTCACCGGCTTTCTGGAATTCGAGCGTCTGGAAGAGGGCTATGAGCCCGTCGAGAAGCGCGTCAAGAACTACAAGGAGTTCGTGATCGGCCTGACCGAAGAGCAGGCCAAGATCCAGGGCGCGCGCTGCATGGACTGCGGCACCCCGTTCTGCAACAACGGCTGCCCGGTCAACAACATCATCCCGGACTTCAACGATCTGGTGTACCACCAGGACTGGAAGAACGCGATCGAGGTCCTGCACTCGACCAACAACTTCCCCGACTTCACGGGGCGTGTGTGTCCGGCGCCGTGCGAGGCCGCCTGTGTGCTCAACATCAACAACGATGCCGTCGGCATCAAGTCGATCGAGCACGCCATCATCGACCGCGCCTGGCAGGAGGGCTGGGTCAAGCCCCAGCCGGCCAAGGTCAAGACCGGCAAGAAGATCGCGATCGTGGGCTCCGGCCCCGCCGGCATGGCCGCAGCGCAGCAGCTGGCCCGGGCCGGTCACGACGTGACCGTCTTCGAGAAGAACGACACCATCGGCGGCCTGCTGCGCTTCGGCATCCCCGACTTCAAGTTCGACAAGTCGCACATCGACCGCCGCGTCAAGCAGATGGAAGCCGAAGGCGTGGTCTTCAAGACCAACGTCATCGTGGGCGAACTGCCCAAGGGCTCGAAGGTCACGAACTGGGCCAAGGAAACCGTCACCCCCGAGCAGCTGAAGCAGGACTTCGACGCCGTGCTGCTGGCCGGCGGTGCCGAGCAGTCGCGTGACCTGCCGGTGCCGGGCCGCGATCTGGCCGGCATCCACTTCGCGATGGAGTTCCTGCCCCAGCAGAACCGCGTGAACGCCGGCGGCAAGGTCAAGGACCAGATCATGGCCACGGGCAAGAACGTGATCGTGATCGGCGGTGGCGACACCGGCTCCGACTGCGTGGGCACCTCGAACCGTCACGGCGCCAAGAGCGTGATCCAGTTCGAGCTGATGCCCCAGCCGCCCGAGCAGGAGAACAAGGAGCTGACCTGGCCGTACTGGCCGATCAAGCTGCGCACCTCCTCGAGCCACGAAGAGGGCTGCGAGCGGGAGTTCGCCATCGCCACGAAGGAATTCATCGGCGAAAACGGCAAGGTCACGGGTGTCAAGACCGTGCGCGTCGAGTTCAAGGACGGCAAGTTCAACGAGGTGCCGGGCTCCGAGCAGACGCTCAAGGCCGACCTGGTGCTGCTGGCCATGGGTTTCGTGAACCCGGTCAACACGCTGCTGGAAGGCTTCGGTGTCGAGAAGGATGCCCGCGGCAACGCCAAGGCCTCGACCGACATCGGCGGCTACAAGACCAACGTGGCGGGCGTGTTCGCCGCTGGCGACGTGCGCCGTGGCCAGTCGCTGGTCGTGTGGGCCATCCGCGAAGGCCGTCAGGCTGCGCGCGAAGTCGACGCCTTCCTGATGGGCTCGACCACGCTGCCGCGCTGATCGGTCTCGCGCGCCTCCAGTGCGCGCCAGCAAAGGCCGCCCGACGGGGCGGCCTTTGTGCTTCTGACGCACAGCACGCCCTCCAGAAGAGGGGGCAGGCTTTGTTTACCTGGGCCTGCGCGGCGGGCATGCCACCCGCGTCCTGCATGCACCAAGACCATGCCCTATGATCGGGGATTGGTGTCTTTGCACCGGCAACCATTTCATGTCAACGCCACTTACCCCCACTCCTGCTGCTGAAAGCGCGGCTGCCGTGCCGGATGCCCTGGTTGAACTCCGGGGCGTCACCTGCGGCTATGGCGAGCGCATCATCCTCGAGGACATCGACCTGGTCGTGCCGCGGGGCAAGCTGGTGGCCCTGATGGGCACCTCCGGCGGGGGCAAGACCACGGTGTTGCGCCTGATCGGCCGGCAGATCGGCGCGATGCGCGGCCAGGTCCTCGTCAATGGGCAGGACGTGGCCACGCTGGACGCGGCCGGTCTGATGGCCGCCCGGCGTCGCATGGGCATGCTTTTCCAGTTCGGTGCGCTCTTCACCGACCTGTCGGTGTTCGAGAACGTGGCCTTTCCGCTGCGTGAGCACACCCGCCTGCCCGAGTCCATCCTCCGGGATCTGGTGCTGATGAAGCTCAATGCGGTGGGCCTGCGCGGTGCGCGCGACCTCATGCCCAGCGAGATCTCGGGCGGCATGGCCCGCCGGGTCGCGCTGGCCCGGGCCATGGCGCTGGACCCGGAACTGATGCTGTACGACGAGCCCTTTGCGGGGCTGGACCCCATCTCGATGGGGGTGGCGGCGCGCCTGATCCGCGAGCTCAACGACACAATGGGGCTGACCAGCATCCTGGTGTCGCACGACGTCGAGGAAACCTTCCTGATTGCCGACCATGTGGTGTTGCTGGCCAACGGCCGCATCGTGGCGCAGGGCACGCCGGCCGAGATGCGTGCCAGCGAAGACCCGCTGGTCAAGCAGTTCGTGCACGCCGCGGCCGACGGCCCGGTGCGTTTCCATTACCCCGCGCAGGACGCGGGCCATGATTTCGGGGTGCGCGGATGATCCGGTGGTTGCGACCCAGCGTGGTGGGCCAGGCCGTGCGCCTGAAGGTCACCGACATCGGCTACGCCACGCGGCTGTTCCTGAAGCTGCTGGGCACCTTGCCGGCCACTTTCCGGCGCCCGCGCCTTTTGTCCGAGCAGATCTTCTTCCTGGGCAATTATTCGCTCGCCATCATCCTGGTCTCGGGCCTTTTCGTGGGCTTTGTGCTCGGACTGCAGGGCTACTACATCCTGCAGCGCTATGGCTCGAGCGAGGCCCTGGGTCTGATGGTGGCCCTGTCGCTGGCCCGTGAGCTGGGGCCGGTGGTGGCCGCCTTGCTGTTTGCCGGTCGGGCTGGCACGGCCTTGACGGCCGGCATCGGCCTCATGAAGGCCGGCGAACAGCTGGCGGCCATGGAGATGATGGCGGTCGACCCGATTCAGCGTGTGCTGGCTCCGCGCTTCTGGGGCGGTGTGATTGCCATGCCCTTGCTGGCTGCCGTGTTTTCCGCGGTCGGCATCCTGGGCGGCTGGCTGGTCGGTGTGGTGATGATCGGGGTGGATCCCGGCGCGTTCTGGTCGCAGATGCAGAGCGGCGTGGACGTGTTCCAGGACGTGGGCAACGGCCTGATCAAGAGTGTGGTGTTCGGTTTCACCGTGACCTTCGTGGCATTGCTGCAGGGCTACGGGTGCAAGCCGACGGCCGAAGGGGTGTCGCTGGCGACCACCCGCACCGTGGTCATGGCCTCCCTGGCCGTGCTCGGCCTGGACTTTGTGTTGACGGCCATGATGTTCTCGATCTGATCGGGCGGCAGGCTGGAAGGACGACAAGATGCAGAAATCGAAACATGATGTGTGGGTGGGCCTGTTCGTGCTGATTGGCGCGGCGGCCATCCTCTTCCTGGCTCTGAAGGCCGGCAACCTGCTGACCCTGAGCTTCGACTCGGGCTACACCGTGACGGCCCGCTTCGACAACATCGGCGGTCTCAAGCCGCAGGCTGCGGTCAAGAGCGCTGGCGTGGTCGTGGGCCGGGTCAAGTCGATCGGCTTCGACAGCCAGAGCTACCAGGCCCAGGTCGAGATCACGCTCAACAAGGGCGTGGCCTTTCCCAAGGACAGCTCGGCCAAGATCCTGACGGCCGGCCTGCTGGGTGAGCAGTACATCGGCCTCGAGCCAGGCTATGGCGAGACCAACCTGGCCCAGGGCGACACCATCAAGAGCACCCAGTCGGCCATCGTGCTGGAAAACCTCATCAGCCAGTTCCTCTACAGCAAGGCTGCAGAAGGCAACGACAAGGGGGGCGGCAAGTGAGTGCCTCTCGCGCGAGCACCCGAGTCCTGATCGCAGCAGGCGCCCTGTCGGCAGTGCTGTTGCAGGGGTGCGCCACCGGTCCGCATCCGCATGACCCGCTCGAGCCCTGGAACCGGCAGGTGTTCGGTTTCAACGAGTCCGTGGACCGCAACGTGCTGCAGCCGGTGGCCCGGGGTTACAACGCGGTTGTGCCCAGCCCGGTCCGGACCGGGGTGCGCAACTTCATGGCCAACATCGGCGATGCCTGGTCGACGGTCAACCTGTTCCTGCAGGGGCGCTTCGCCGATGGCACGATGGGTGTGATTCGCGTCTCGGTCAACACGACCTTCGGGCTGCTGGGCCTGATCGACGTGGCCACACCCATGCAGATCGAGCGCCCGAACGAGGATCTCGGACAGACGCTGGGCGTCTGGGGCATGGGGCCCGGCCCTTACGTGGTCTGGCCCTTCCTGGGCTCGTCCACGGCCCGTGATTCGCTGGCGTTGCCCGCCGACATGTACGCCTCGCCTTCGTCGCTGGGGGAGACCACCGCTCAGGGCGTCGGGATCACGGCCTTGCGTCTGGTGAGCCTGCGCGCCAACCTGCTGGAAGCGACGACCCTGCTGGACGATGTCGCGCTGGACAAATACAGCTTCATCCGCGACGCCTACCTGCAGCGTCGGCAGAACCTGATCTACGAAGGCAATCCCCCTGATGAGGACGTCGATGGCGACGGGGACGACGACGATGGCGTCTACTATGCGCCGTCCGAGGAAGAAGCCGCAGCCCCTGCGCCGACACCCTCCGCGCCCTCGGCCCCGGTCGATGTGCCGGCCGCGGCCCCCTCGGCCCCTGTCACACCGGCGCCGGCCGCGTCGCGCTGAAGGGCCCGAGCCCGGCGGCTGTGTCGGCCGAGCGGGCAGCCCGTGCGTTGAATGACCATCTGGCCTTTTGAAGGACCCTGATCCCATGCTGAAGCAACCCTCCTCGCTCCGCGTGCTGGCCCTGTCGCTGCTGGCACTGGCCGGCACGGGCGCTGCGATCGCCCAGACCGCGCCGGTGGCGCCGAACCCCGCCGTGGCCGCTGCGGCCGCGCAGGCGCCGGACGCCTTCGTCAAGGCCATCACGGCCGACGTGTTCGCCACCGTCAAGGGCGACAAGGCCATCCAGTCGGGCGATGTGCGCAAGCTGATCGCCGTGGTCGACACCAAGATCCTGCCGCACGTGAACTTCCAGCGCATGACGGCGTCGGCCGTGGGCCGGCCGTGGCGTCAGGCGACGCCCGAGCAGCAGAAGCGCCTGCAGGAAGAGTTCAAGACCCTGCTGGTCTACACCTATGCCGGCGCCGTGGCCCAGATCAAGGACCAGACGGTCGAGTTCCGCCCGATGCGCAGCCGCCCGGAGGACACCGAGGTGGTGGTGCGGACGGTGGTCAAGGGCCAGGGTGATCCGATCCAGATCGACTACCGTCTGGAGAAGGCCGCCAGCGGCTGGAAGATCTACGACGTCAACGTGCTGGGTGCCTGGCTGGTGCAGACCTACCAGAGCAGCTTTGCACAGGAGGTCAACGCCTCCGGCATCGACGGCCTGATTGCCAAGCTGGTCGAGCGCAACAAGCAGCTGGCCAACAAGAAGTCGACGGGCTGATGAGTGCCATGCTGTTGCTGCCTGCCGTCATCACGCATGCCGATGTGCCGCATGTGCTCAGCCTGTTCAAGCAGACGCTGGATCAGGCGGCGGCCGGCGCGCCCGGTCAGGTCGTCATGCTGACGGTGGACGGCTCGGCCTTGCAGCAGTTCGACTCGAGCGCATTGGCCGTGCTGCTGGAGTGCCAGCGCATGGCCCGCGCCAAGGGACGTGCGTTCTCCGTGCAGTCTCTGCCGGCCAAGCTCACCGAGCTGGCCCGGCTGTACGGGGTGGACGGCCTGCTGCAGTCGGGCTGACCGCGCGCTCGTGCGAGGCCGCCACCGCGCGGCGAAGGCGCCGCGTCACTGTGCGGCGCCCCGGCTTCAGGCTTCTTCCGGCCAGGTGAAGCCATCCCGCGCCACCAGGGCGCTGGCCGCGGGGGGGCCCCAGGTGCCTGCGGCGTAGGTCCGCACGCCGTGGGGGTCCTGCTTCCAGGCCTCCAGAATCGGTTCCACCCAGCGCCAGGCCTGTTCCTGCTCGTCCGATCGCACGAACAGGTTCAGTCGCCCCGCCAGCGCATCCAGCAGCATGCGTTCGTAGGCGCCCACCCGATCGGTCGGGAAGGCCTTGTCGAAGTCCAGGTCGAGTGACACCGGCGACAGCTTTTCGGCGCCGCTGGCATCGGTCGAGCCGACCGAGCCCTTGGCCGCGAGCAGGTGCAGTTCCAACCCGTCCTCCGGCTGCAGCTTGATCACCAGCTTGTTGGGGTGAGCTGCGCCCGGGAAGATCGAGTGGGGTGTCGAGCGGAAGTTCACGACGATCTCGGCATGGCGGGTGGCCAGGCGCTTGCCGGTGCGCAGGTAGAAGGGCACGCCGGCCCAGCGCCAGTTCTGCACCTCACAGCGCAGCGCCACGAAGGTTTCGGTGGCGCTGCCGCCCGGCACCTTGTCCTCTTCCAGGTAGCCCTTGACGGGCTGGCCTTCCACGGTGCCGGCGCGGTACTGGCCGCGCACCACGTCGCGCGCCACCGACACGGCGTCGAAGGGCTTGAGCGAGCGCAGCACCTTGAGCTTCTCGTCGCGGATGGCATCGGCGTCGGCGCTGGACGGCGGTTCCATCGCCACCATGGTCAGCAGCTGCAGCGCATGGTTCTGGATCATGTCGCGCAGCGCGCCGGTGCGGTCGTAGAAGTCGCCGCGGGTGCCCACGCCCAGGCTCTCGGCCAGCGTGATCTGGATGTTGGCGATGCTTTCGCGGCGCCACAGCGGCTCGAAGAGCACGTTGCCGAAGCGCAGGGCCATGAGGTTCTGCACCGAGGGCTTGCCCAGATAGTGGTCGATGCGGAAGGCCTGGCGTTCGCTGAACACCGAGCGCACCACGCGGTTGATTTCCTGTGCGCTGGCCAAGTCGTGGCCCAGCGGCTTTTCCAGCACCACGCGCACGCGGTCGTGGTTGAGGCCGGCGGCGCCCAGCTGGGTGCAGATGACCGGGAACAGGTGCGGGCTGGTGGCCAGGTAGATGACGGCCGTGTCGGCGTTGCGCTCATCGAGCCAGCGTTTCAGTCGCTGGTAGTCGTCGGGTTTGGACAGGTCCATCGGCCGGTAGTGCACCAGCTGAGAGAACTGCTCGAACTCCTCGTCGGTCGGGCGCTTGGCGGTGTCGGCGGCCTGCAGGCGGTCCTTCAGCCAGTCGCGGTAACCCGCGTCGTCGCGCTGGTCACGGGCCACCGCCAGAATGCGCCCGTCGGCCGGCAGCTTGCCGTGCCGCCAGGCCTGGAAGAGGGCGGGCATCAGCTTGCGCCAGGTGAGGTCACCGGTGCCACCGAAGAAGACGAGGTCAAAGGACATGGCTGCGGCCTGTGCGATAGTGGTGGAGGGTTTACACCGGGGGTGTCATGCTCCCGGTGTTAATCTAACGATAATACTTCTGACGGGAGCCCGCTGTGCAATCGGCGTGGTGGCCTGTCAGTCTGCAGCCACTGTACGCACATGCCCAGCCAACTCGACCAGCTCAAGCAATACACCACCGTTGTGGCCGACACCGGCGACTTCAAGCAGCTTGCTCAGTTCACGCCCCAGGATGCCACGACCAATCCGTCGCTCATCCTGAAGGCCGTGCAGAAGCCTGACTATGCCCCGCTGCTGGCGGACACGGTGAAAGCCCACAAGGGCGAGGCGCTCGACGTCATCGTCGACAACGTGCTGGTGCGCTTCGGGCTCGAGATCCTGAAGGTGGTGCCGGGCCGCGTGTCGACCGAGGTCGATGCCCGCCTGAGCTTCGACACCGAGGCCACCGTGGCGCGCGCGCGCCGCATCATGGGGTTGTACGAGGCGGCCGGCATCCCGCGCAGCCGCGTGCTGATCAAGATCGCCTCGACGTGGGAGGGCATCCAGGCCGCCCGCGTGCTCGAACAGGAAGGCATCCGCTGCAACCTGACGCTGCTGTTTGCCTTCTGCCAGGCCCAGGCCTGCGGCGATGCCAAGGTGCAGCTCATCAGCCCCTTCGTCGGCCGCATCTACGACTGGTACAAGAAGCAGGCCGGCGCTGCCTGGGACGAGGCCGCGAACGCCGGCGACAACGATCCCGGTGTGAAGTCGGTGGCGCGCATCTACGCCTACTACAAGGACCATGGCATTGCGACCGAGGTCATGGGGGCCAGCTTCCGCAACGTGGGCCAGATCATTGCGCTGGCCGGCTGCGACCTGCTGACCATCAGCCCCGATCTGTTGGCGCAACTGCAGGCCAGCGAGGCCCCGGTCGCACGCAAGCTGACGCCGCCGTCTCAGGTCGGCGTGGCCGAGGCCCCGCTGAGCGAGGCGGCCTTCCGCTACGCGCTGAACGAGGACGCCATGGCCACCGAAAAGCTGGCTGAAGGCATCCGCGCGTTCGCCGTGGACGCCGGCAAGCTCGACGCCATGATCCAGGCGCTGCAGGCCTGATCCGCCTTTCGCCCCTCACCCCCTCGGAGCCCTGATTGATGTCTCACCCGCGTTGTGACCAGACCGTGGCGTGGCAAGCCCTGGCCGGCCACCTGCAAGCCCATGGCCGCGAACTCGATCTGCGGTCGCTGTTTGCCGACGACCCGGACCGCGTGCGGCGGCTCACGGTCGCAGCGCCCGAGATGGTGGCCGACCTGTCGCGCGCGCATTGGGATGTGGCCACGCGGGAGCACCTGCTGGGCCTGGCGCGCGAGTGTGGCATCGAGGCCCGCCGCGACGCCATGCTGGCCGGCGAGCCCATCAACGGCACCGAGGGCCGGGCCGTGCTGCACACGGCGCTGCGCGCGCCCAAGGGGCAGGGCCCGCACAGCGAGCTGGTGCACGATGTGCTCGACCGCATGCTGGCCTATGTGGACGCGGTGCGCGCCGAGGGGCGTTTCACGGACGTGGTGAACATCGGCATCGGCGGCTCGGACCTGGGCCCGCAGATGGCGGTGCCGGCGCTGGAAGCCTTCGCCGATCCGGCCCTGCGCTACCACTTCGTCAGCAACGTCGATGGGCAGGACCTGGCTTCGGTGCTGCACAAGCTGAAGCCCGAGACGACGCTGTTCATCATCGCCTCCAAGACCTTCACCACGCAGGAAACCATGGCCAACGCCCAGGCGGCGCGCCAGTGGTTCGTGGATGCGGGCGGCACCGACATCGCCACCCACTTCGTGGCCACGACGACCAATGTGGCGGCCGCGGCGCAGTTCGGGGTGACCACCACCTTTGGCTTCTGGGACTGGGTGGGCGGCCGTTACTCGATGTGGTCGGCCATCGGCCTGCCGGTGGCGCTGGCGCTGGGCAGCACGCATTTCCGGGCTTTTCTGGCCGGCGCGCACGCCATGGACCAGCACTTCGCCACCGCGCCGCTGGCGGCCAACCTGCCGATCCAGCTGGGGCTGCTCGATGTCTGGTACCGCAACTTCAAGGGCTACACCAGCCGCTGCATTTCGCCGTACCACAACGGCCTGCGCCGCCTGCCGGCCTACCTGCAGCAGCTGGTGATGGAGAGCAACGGCAAGTGCGTGGATGCCGACGGCCATCCCGTGCCCTACGCCACCAGCGAAGTGGTCTGGGGTGAGCCGGGCACCAACGGGCAGCACGCCTTCTACCAGATGCTGCACCAGGGCACGGACGTGATCCCGGTGGAGTTCATCCTGGTCAAGCGCCCGAGCTTCCGTCAGCCCGAGGCCATGTCGCCGGCGCTGCGTGACCTGTTCGCCGAGCAGCACCGCATGCTGTTGGCCAATGGGCTGGCCCAGGCCCAGGCGCTGATGTGGGGCAAGACCACGGCCGAGGCCGCGGGTGAGCAGGCGCCCACGGCGTCGAAGGACCTGGCGCCCGAGGTGATCGCGCGCCACCGTACCTTCCCGGGCAATCGCCCCAGCCTGACGCTGCTGCTGGACGAGGTGACGCCGCGTTCGCTGGGCGCGCTGATCGCGCTGCACGAGCACCGCACCTTCGTGAGCGGGGCGCTGTGGGGCATCAACTCCTTCGACCAGTGGGGGGTGGAGCTGGGCAAGGCGATGTGCAAGGAACTGCTGCCCCGCCTGAGCAGCGGCGATGTCAGCGGCCTGGATGCCGCCACCGCCGCGATGATCCGACAACTGCGCGCCTGAACCGACCCCCGATGACCTTGATGCAAGCTGGCGCTGTGGCGCCTCTGCCGCCGCCCGACGCGGTGGTGTTCGATTTTGGCGGGGTGCTGTTCAACTGGCAGCCGGTGGTGCTGCTGCAGCAGGTGATGCCCGATCACGCCCGCAACGCCGAGGAAGCCCTGGCGCTGGCGCACACCGTGTTCCAGTCCTTCATGCCCGACGGGGACTGGGCCGCCTTCGACCGGGGCACGGCCGAGTGGGACGAGGTGCGGGGGCTCATCGCCCGGCGCACCGGCCTGCCCGAGGCGGATCTGGACCGGCTGATGCACGCCATCCCGCCGCACCTGGCGCCGCTGGCCGACACGGTGGCGTGGCTGGAGCGACTGGCCGCGGCCGGCACGCGACTGCACTTCCTGTCGAACATGCCGGCGCCCTATGCGGCCTTCTTGCAGCGCGAGCACGCCTTTCTGAAGCACTTCCGCTCTGGCGTGTTCTCGTGCGACGTCAAGCAGATCAAGCCCAACGCCGACATCTTTCACACGGCCATCGAGGCGTTCGGTGTGGCGCCATCGCGCACGGTGTTCATCGATGACAACGTGCACAACATCCGCACGGCCCTGGAGCTGGGCTGGCGCGCGGTGCGATTCGAGCACGCCGCGCAGGCCGAAGCCGATCTGAAGGCCCGCGGCTGGCTGTGAGGGTGGGGCACCTCTGCCCGCGGCCCCTCTTGCCTGGCCCGGACGTGACAACGGCGCCCAGGTTGCCCTGAGGCGCCGTTTCTGTTGGAGGGCGGGCGCGAAGGCCTCAGGCCTCGACGACCTCGGCCAGCGCCTTGCGCATCTTCTTCATGGCCGCCACCTCGATCTGGCGGATGCGCTCGGCGCTCACGCCGTAGTCGGCGGCCAGTTCGTGCAGCGTCATGCCGCCCGAACCGTCGTCATTGACCTTGAGCCAGCGCTCTTCCACGATGCGGCGGCTGCGGTCGTCCAGCGAGGCCAGTGCGTGCGTGATGCCGTCGGAAGCCAGCCAGTCGCGGCGGGCGGATTCCAGCACGCGGGTCGGCTCGTGGGCGTCGTCGGCCAGGTAGGCCAGCGGGGCCACGGGCGCGTCGCCATCGTCGTCGGTCGGGGCTTCGAGGGCCACGTCGCCGCCTGCCATGCGCGTTTCCATCTCGATGACGTCTTCCGGACGCACGTCGAGTTCGGCGGCCACACGGTGGATGTCGGCCTCGGACAGGCTGGCGCGGCCCATGTGCGCGGTGGGGTCTTCGGAGGCCTCGCCCTTGAACTGGTGCTTCAGCGAACGCAGGTTGAAGAACAGCTTGCGCTGGGCCTTGGTGGTGGCCACCTTGACCATGCGCCAGTTCTTCAGGATGTACTCGTGGATCTCGGCCTTGATCCAGTGCATGGCATAAGACACCAGCCGCACGCCCTGATCGGGGTCGAAGCGCTTGACGGCCTTCATCAGGCCCACATTGCCTTCCTGGATCAGGTCGCCCTGGGGCAGGCCGTAGCCGAGGTACTGGCGCGAGATGGACACGACCAGGCGCAGGTGCGAGAGCACCAGCTTCGAGGCGGCCTGCAGGTCGGCATGGTCACGCAGGCGCCGGGCCAACGCCTGCTCTTCCTCGGCCTCCAGCATGGGGATGCTCTGGACCGAGCGGATGTACGCGTCCAGATTGCCCAGCGAGGGCACCACACTCCAGGGGTCACGGGTGGCAAGGGCGGTGGTCATGGTCATCGATGGTTCCTTTCGGCTCCTTCTCGGATCGATATTAGCACTCTGCGTAAGAGAGTGCTAAGCACGGAAAGTTCCCCCTCCGTTCTGTGCTTTTTCAGGCGGCAAGTGCCAGGCCGGACCACACTCGACCTCAGATCAGCCCGAGAAAGCGCCTTATCCGCTGCGTCAGCGCCATGATCTGCTGCGGCGACAGGGCCGCATAGTCATGGTCGGCCGCGATGGGCTCGAGGACGATGGTCGACGACAGCGCGTAGCGCGCCGCGTCCGCCGGGGTCCCGTAGCTGTCCTGATCACCCTGCAGGATCAGAAACGGCTTGGTCATGGCCGGGAGGTGCGCGGTTCGGGCCGGCTCCTCGGGCAGGTCTGGGTGCTTGAACGGGTAGCCGAAGCACACCAGCCGCGTCACCTTGGGCTCCGCGTCCAGCAGCGAGGCAAGCCTGCCCCCCGCCGAATGCCCGAGCAGGAACACCTGCCGAGCGCGCAGGTGGCGAACGAAGTCGGCCAGTTCGGCATCGGGCGGCGTGGCGCCAGGTTGGAGACGTGGGCCGACCCACGCGCGCCGCTTCGGGTAGCGCATCTTGAGGACCAGGCGCACGGTCTTGAGGGCGAGCCGGCCTGCGTGGGGGTGATCGGCGGTGAGCTGGCCCAACCACCGGTGCCGCATCCGGTCCAGCGCCTGTTCTCGCAGGCGGGCGTGCAGTGCGCCGGGGCGTTCGTGCCAGCACACGCTGAGGTCGGGGCCGTGAAGCCCGGCCGCGATGGCATCGATGGGGGCGGAGCGCCGCAGCTGGTTCTGGCGGCCCACGACCACGAGCACCGCCCGCCCGTCGAATGGGCCGAGATGCTGGACGTGGCTGTCTGCGATCCGCGTGATCCGCAGCGTCGCGGCCGACCTCATTCCGCCATCTTGTACGTGAGCTGGCCTTTGCGGCTGCCCAGCTCGTAGGTCCAGATGTGGGTGACGGAGGCGTCCCGGATGTTGAGGATGGCCACGACACCCGGGCCCGCTGCCACCGAAAGCCCGTGCATGCGCTCGTTTCCGCGGTCGTAGGTGCTGTCCAGGTCGGGCATGAGCCTGGCCAGGGGCTGCACCTCTTCCAGCTCGCCGTTCTCGTTGAAGACGATCAGCTCGGCCTTGTCGGAGACCGAGAAGTAGCGGCCCGAGGCCGGGTCCTGGGCCAGGCTGAAGAGGTCCCGGTTCTGCAGCGAGCGCGCGCCCAGCCACTGGCGGGCGCGGGTGTCGTAGCGGTAGAAGTGGCCCTCGCCGCCAAACGACACGATGGCCAGCACATTGCGTCGGGCGTCCCACACCATGCCCGAGCCCCATGACAGGGGCGGCATGTTGGTCGGCAGGGTCACCTTCTGGGATGGCCCGTTGAAGCCCTGTGGGAACCACATCAGCGTGCTGCCATTGCCTTCCAGCGCATAGGCCTCACGGCCGTCTTCCCGCATGGCGGCCGGTCCACCGCGCTGCATGGAGAAGGGGCCGCCACCGCGCACGACACCCATGTAGCGCTTGCCGTCCTTGGGGCCGGTGTTGGTCCAGGGCAGGCGTCGGCCGTCGGTGCTCAGAAGGTCGAAGCTGAACTGGACGCGCGGCACCTCCGGGCGCAGCCCGTCGAGCGACAGGTTGGGGTCGGGCGCGAAGGGGCCGCTGACCGGCACCACGGCCGGCAACTGGTAGCCGCCGCGGAAGCCGGTGACCTTGTTGACGCCGTAGCGCGTGTGGAGCTTGCCGATGAGCTGCCGGAACTTGACGTTGCCGGTTTCGGTGGCATAGGGCAGGTCGTCGTACGCCACCGGCACCTGAGGCAGGGGCTGGACCAGGGGCGGGCCGTCCGACGCAGCCGCAGCCACGATGGCCTTGATCCGGGTGCCGGGTGCAGGCAGCACTTTCCATTCGGTCTTGTTGTAGCCAGTGAGCACCAGCAGCACCGGACGCGCGGGGTGGTTGACGTGCACCTGCGTGATCCCGGCCGAGAACTGATAGCCCGAGACCACGATGACGTCGGCGTCCACGCCCCACGTCTGGGTACCTTGCGGGCCCTGGGTCGGCTCGACGCCCCGGGCGTTCGCCCTGGCGGCGGTGTCGGCAGACGGGGGTGGCGTCGAGGTGGCGACCGGGCGAGGCGCTGGGGCCCGCCCTGCGGCGCCGGTGTCCAGCTGCTTGCCATTGCCGCTGCCGGCGCAGGGCACGGACTGGTAGGCCACGTGGCCGTTGCCGTCCGTGCAGCGGTAAATGCTGGTCTGGGCATGGGCGCCTGTGGCAAGCAGCATGGACGCCGCGAGAGCCTGCCCGAAACGGGCTGGCTGGCGCCGGAAGGTCGATGTCATGTTTCTCCCTGGTCGATCTGGTTGAGGCGGCATGGCGTCACAGCAGACGCTGCCAATGGCCGATGTCCAGCCAGCGGTCGAACTTGCGGCCCACTTCGCGCAGATGCCCGACTTTGACGAAGCCGAGCGATTCGTGCAGGGCCACACTGGCGGCGTTGGGCAGCGAGATCACGGCCATCAAGGCATGGCAGCCGTTGGCCTGCAGGTGGTCGATCAGCGGGGTGTAGAGCAGCCGGCCGATGCCCCGCCCGCCATGCCCCTGGCGGATGTAAACCGACAGCTCGACGGTATGCCGGTAGGCCGCCCGCTCGTGATAGGGCCTCGCGTAGCTGTAGCCCACGATCCGGCCCTCTTCTTCACACACGAGCCAGGGGTGGTGCGCCCGATAGCGGTCGATGCGCTCTCGCATCTCGGCGGGTTGCAGCGGCACTTCCTCGAATGTGGCGGTGCTACCGAGGATGTAGGGGTTGTAGATGTCGCAGATGGCGAGCTCGTCGCCCGGTGCAAAGGCTCGAATGGTCAGGGGGCTCACGGGTGGCTCCGGGGACGAGAGGACGGGGTGCCGTGCACGGGCGCGGTCAACAGGGCAAGGTCCATCCCGGGATCGTACCCAAAAGCTGTGGCGCCAAAAGGGTCATCTGGCGGGGCTCTCGCCTGAAATTCGGCTGTCCGGGGGGCGCTGTTGGTTCCCGCGGCTCGGCCTTACAGGGCATGATCCGGTCCCACGGGCACCGAGCTTGCCCGTGGTCTGCCTTCTGGTGACCCCGTCCTGCCTGCCTGCCTGGTCCTGCCTCATGTTTCTGTCTCGATCGCTTTCCGTTCCTTTGGCCTGCACGGCGCTGTGGCTCGCAGGCTGCGCGTCCCGCCCGCCGGCTCCGCCATCACCGGGGGAGCTGACGCCACCCCAGCCTGCGCCCATGCCGTCGGGCACGCCGCAGGAGGGCAGCGCCGCCAGCACCGAGCAGCGCTTTGCCGAATGGCTGGCGCGCTTTCGCGAGTCCGCCCGCGCAGCCGGCATCGATGACGCCACGCTGGACGACGCACTGGCGGGGGTTCGCCTGCACCCGCGCGCCATCGTGGCCGACCGGAGTCAGCCCGAGTTCACCCGGACGCTGTGGGATTACCTCGACACCGCGGTGTCGCCGCAGCGGGTGGCCACCGGCCAGCAGAAACTGGCGGCCTGGCGTGAGGAGGCCGAAGTGGCCGCCGCGCGCTATGGCGTGCCGGCCCCGGTGCTGATGGCCGTGTGGGGCATCGAGAGCAATTACGGCCGCAACCATGGGGATGTGCCCGTGATCGATGCGTTGGCCACGCTGGGCTTCGAAGGGCGGCGCGAGGCCTGGGCGAAAGGCGAGCTGATCGCCGCGCTCAGGATCCTGCAGAACAAGGACATCGACCGGGCGCACATGGTGGGCTCCTGGGCCGGCGCCATGGGGCAGACCCAGTTCATGCCTTCGTCTTTCCTGGCCTATGCCGTGGATGCCGATGGGGATGGCCGGCGTGACATCTGGGGCAGCATGCCGGACGTGCTGGCCTCCACGGCCCACTATCTGGCGCGGGCGGGGTGGCAGGCGCAGGAGCCCTGGGGCGCCGAAGTGCGCCTGCCAGCTGGGTTCGACCCGGCTCGCGCCGACGCGGGGCTGCGCCAGAGCGCGGCGCAGTGGGCCGCAGAGGGAGTGTCGGCCATGGATGGCGGACCCCTGCCACCCCTCGCCGACGCCGCTGTCCTGCTGCCGGCGGGTGTGCGGGGGCCGGCCTTTCTGGTGGGGCGCAACTACCGGGCCCAGCTGCGATACAACAATGCCACCAGCTATGCCTTGACGGTGGCGTTGCTGTCGCAGCGCATTGCAGGTGGGCCGGGCGTACGGGCGCCCTGGCCCCGTGACCAGCGGGCGCTGAATCGCGGTGAAATCCAGGCACTGCAGGCGGGGTTGAACCGCTTGGGCTTCGAGAGTGGGCCCCCCGACGGCCAGTTCGGCCCGGCGACCCGCCAGGCCCTGCGCGCCTTCCAGCGGGAGCAGGGGTTGCCGGCGGATGGTCATCCCACGCCCGAGTTGCTGCAGCGGCTCCAGCCAGCGCCGTGATCGTCAACTCGCCGTCGTTTCAGCGCGTGCGCGCTGTGTAGGCTTACGGGTTTTGCGTTGAACCGAGTCCTTGCCGATGTCTTCCCGTCCTGTCACCGTGTCCGATCTCGGCCGCGTCCACACCCTCGCCGATCTGCTGGCCTGGCGCGCCGCCGCGACCCCTGAACGCGAAGCCTATCGTCAGCACGACGCCGGGACCGGTCGCTGGGTCAGCTGGAACTGGGGTGACACGCTGAGGCAGGTGACACGCTGGCGTGCGGCCTTGCTGGCCACCGGCGTGACGGCAGGGGAGCGCGTGGGCATTCTGGTGCCCAACGGGCTCGACCACGTCTGCATGGACCTGGCTGCCCTGTCGCTCGGGCTGGTGCCCGTGCCCATGCACGCGGTGGACAACCCGCAAAGCGTGGCCTACATCCTGAGCGACAGCGATGCGGCCGTGCTGCTCGTGGACAGCGTGGCGCGGTGGCAGTCGATCGCAGGCGCAGGGCAGCCGCTGCCGGGCCTGCGCCAGGTCATCGTGCAAGAGGCGGTGAGCGGCCCGGTCGAGGCGCCGCAACCGGCGCGGGTGGCGCAGCGTGATGCCTGGCTGGACCTGGGGGTGGGCGCGGCCGGCGTGGTCGATCTGCCGGCGCCGACGGCCGACACGCTGGCGGCCATCGTCTACACCTCCGGCACGACAGGCAAGCCCAAGGGCGTGATGCTCACGCACGGCAACGTGGTGGCCAACATCAAGGCGGTGCTGCAGCGTTTTGTCGTCACGCCGGACGACGTGCTGCTGTCGTTCCTGCCCTTGTCCCACACCTTCGAGCGCACGGTGGGCTACTACCTGCCGATCGCCGCCGGGGCTTGTGTGGTCTACGCGCGCTCGGTGGCGCTGCTGCAAGAAGACCTGGTGCAGGTGCGACCCACGGTGCTGGTGTCGGTGCCGCGCATCTACGAGCGGGTGCATGCCAAGGTGATGGAGGCCATCCACCAGCAAGGCGGCGTGAAGCGTCGCTTGCTCGAGATGGCAGAAGTGGTCGGCTGGCGGCGTTTCCTCGCCTCCCAGGGACGCAGCGAAGTGACGCTGACCGATCGCCTGATCTGGCCCGCCCTGCATGCGCTGGTGGCGCAGAAGGTGCTGGGTGCTTTCGGTGGGCGTTTGCGCATGGCGATCGCTGGCGGCGCACCGCTGAGCGACGCCGTGGCCCGGTTCTACCTGGGGTTGGGGCTGACCCTGTTGCAGGGCTATGGCATGACGGAAACCTCGCCCGTGGTGAGCTGCAACACGCCGGATGACAACGACCCGGCCTCGGTGGGGCGACCGCTGCCGGGCGTGCAGGTGCGCATCGGCGAGAACAACGAACTGCTGGTGGCGGGCCCCACCGTGATGCAGGGCTACTGGAAGCGCCCCGAGGACACGCAGCGCGTGCTGGAGCCGGATGGCTGGCTGCACACGGGTGACCAGGCGCGACTGACGGAGGGCCGGCTCTACATCGTGGGGCGCATCAAGGACATCATCGTCACGTCCACGGGGGAGAAGATCGCGCCCTCGGACCTGGAACTGGCCATCCAGGCCGATCCGCTGTTTGCACAGGTGCTGGTGATCGGCGAACAGCGGCCGTTCCTGTCGGTGCTGGCGGTGGTCAACCCGTCGGTCTGGGCGTCGGCTGCCCGGGCTGCGGGCCTGGACCCGGATGCGCCCGGCGCGCTCGACAGCGGCGAGGCCCGGCAGATGGCGTTGCAGCGCATCGTGCGCCTCGTGAGCGCGTTTCCTTCGTACGCCGTGCCCAAGCAGGTGCGTCTGCTGGCCGACCCGTGGACGATCGACGCCGGGCTCATGACGCCCACGCTGAAGCTCAAGCGCCCGGCGCTGATGCATCACCACGCGGACCTGGTCGACGCGGTGTACGCGCCCCGACGCTGAGCAAGAGGGGGCGGCGGTCAGCCCGCCGGGGGCACGGCGTCGGGTTGCGCGTCCAGCAGGTAGGCCCGCTTGCGCGCGATGTCGGCTTCCGAGTCACCGTAGGCTGTGGCAATGGCCTGGAAGCTGCCTTCGATGTCCAGAAAGGCCTGCACGATGTCCGGATCAAAATGGCGACCCGAGGCCATGCGGATCACAGTCACGGCCTGTTCGTGGGGCATCGGTTCCTTGTAGATGCGCCGGCTGATGAGGGCGTCGTACACATCGGCCACGGCCATCAGCCTGGCTGACAGCGGGATGGCCTCGCCGCGCAGGCCTTCCGGGTAGCCGCTCCCATCCCACTTCTCGTGATGGGAATAGGCGATCTCACGGGCCAGTTGCAGGAAGGGCACCGGGGTGCCAATCAGGTTCTCGGTCTGCACGATCGCGTCGCGGCCCAGCGCGGCGTGCTTCTTCATGATCTCGAACTCGTCCGTGTCCAGCTTGCCGGGCTTGAGCAGCACGCGGTCGGGGATGCCGATCTTGCCGATGTCATGCAGGGGCACGGCCTTGAACAGCAGTTCGATGCGGGGCGAGGTCAGTTCATGGGCGAACCGGGGGTGGCTGGACAGCTTGCGCGCCAGGGCGCGTACATAGTGCTGCACGCGCACGATGTGGTTGCCGGTGTCGGCGCCGCGGGATTCGGCCATGGCGGCCAGCGTCATGATCGCGGCGTCCTGAATCATCGACAACTCGCGCGTGCGACGTTGTACCGCCCGCTCCAGCGGGTCAGGGGCCGCTGAGGGGCCGGTGCGGGACGTCGAGGGGTGATCGGGGGTGGCGGGCAAGCCCTGCATGTCGCGGTACTCCAAGCGGACAGGGTAACGTGCCGCGCTTGAGGCAAACCGCGGAAAAGCAGGCCGATCAAGAGACGAGCGGGCACGTCAGGGTGCGCCGCCGGGAAAATTACCGGTTGTCGGCCCCCGTGGCGACGATGGGCACGGCATGCCCATGCACACGTTCATGTTGCTCCTGGCAGTCGATGCAACGGGCCGCCCACGGCTGCGCCTGCAGGCGGGCGCGGGCGATCGGCTCACCGCAATCGGTGCACTGCCCGTACACGCCCTCCGCCATGCGCAGGCGTGCGGCGCCAATCTCCGCCAGTTCCAGTTCGTCGCGTTCGCGCTCGGCGTGGCGCATGTCTTCGCCGCGGCGGTGCTCAGCCACGTCCACCAGATCGGGGGCCACCCCTGCGAAGCCTTCGCGGTCAGCTTGGTCCACGGCGTTGACGTCGCGCACCTCGCCCTCGAGCGCTGCTTCGCGGGCGTCCAGCGCGGCTGCGAAGGCGTGCAGTTCGGTTTCGCCGAGCGGGGTGGTGTCTTCGGAGGCGTTGCTCATGTCAGGGCTCCTGGTCAGGGTCGGGCAGGGTGTCGAGGGCGCGCTGGCCACCGTGGTCGCCGGCGTCTCCATCCTGCAGCAGCAGGGTCACCAGCACAGCGCAACGGCCGCGCGCCCGAAGGCCATGAACCTGGCCTGCGGGCAGCACCACCAATTGCCCGGCCTGCAGCGGCCGCACACCGCCCGGGTAGGTCAGCTCGACGCGTCCTTCGAGGCAGTGCACGATGCACTCGTCTGCGACGCGGTGAGCGGGCTGGTCTTCGTGGGCGCCCAGTACCAGGTGCAGCAACTGCACCCGACGGGTCTTGATCAGGCTGGTGCTGCGGGCTTCGACGAGCTGGTCGCCGAGGGGAGAGACATCGACGATGTCGAGCAGTTGGGCGTGGGGCAGGGCCATGGCAGGGCAAGGTGGCGTGCGAATGAGCCGCAGTTCGGCAAAGGTTGTGCCCGGCACACCGCGCGGGCCAGGCCGGTCGGTGTGGCCCCGAGGGGGCGCGTGCACCTTTTGCCGTGCACGGGTAAAGCTTGCCTGCGTGTCAGTCGGGTAAGTGAACCCGGAGCAGGGCGCGCAGGGCCTGCGCGTCGACTGGTTTGGTCAGGTGGCCGTCGAAGCCGGCTGCCTCCGCGTGGCGCTTGTCGGTGTCCGAGCCCCAGCCGGACACGGCGATCAGCACAGTACGTTGATGGGACGGGTCGGCGCGCACCTGGCGGGCCACTTCGTGGCCATCCAGCCCGGGCATCCCGATGTCGCAGAAGAAGAGGTGAGGGCGGAAGGCCGCCAGTTCGAGCAGTGCGTCCGGTCCATTGCCCACCGTGCGCGTGGTGACGCCTTCCAGCTCCAGGAGCATGGCGAGCGTGGCTCCGGCGTCCAGGTTGTCGTCCGCGATCAGCACCCGGCGGGCTGATGGGCCGGGCGGCACAGCGTCCGACTCGGGTGCCGGCCGCGGCGCTGTGGCCGGGATCTCGGGCACCGGCGTGGCGGTGCCCGCACCGTCCGCTTCCAGGTGGCTGGGCGATACGCCGGGCTGGCGCGGCAGGATGACGGTGAAGGTGCTGCCTTGGCCTGGTCCGGCGCTGCAGGCTTCCAGCGTGCCGCCATGCAGGGCCACGAGCTTGCGGGCAAGGGACAGGCCGATGCCCAAGCCGCCTTGCGCATGCTCGGCGTGGTGGCCGACCTGCGTGAACAGATCGAACACGTGCGGCAGCATGCTGGCCGGAATGCCCATGCCGTTGTCCGTCACGGTGATGTGCGCCTGGTCGCCCACAGCGCGGGCGTGCACCTCGATGCGGCCGCCCGGCGGGGTGTACTTGGCCGCGTTGTTGACCAGATTGGAGAGGACCTGGGCCAGGCGCACGGGATCGGCATCGATGGCCAGCGGCTCGGTCGGCACCGCCAACGTGAGCCGGTGGTGTGCCGCGTCGAGCCGCGGGCGGCTGCTTTCCATTGCGGCATCGATCACGTCCTGGACGGCCACCCGACGGCGTCGGAGCTCGAGCTTGCCTGTCCGGATCCGCGACACGTCCAGCAGGTCGTCGATGAGGCGCACCATGTAGGCCAGTTGCCGGGCCATCATCTCCTGGGCGCGCAGCGCCACCTCGCTGTGCGCCGGTGCACGCTGCAGGATGTCGAGGCCGCTGCGCAAGGGCGCCAGCGGGTTGCGCAACTCGTGCGCCAGCGTGGCGAGGAACTCGTCCTTGCGACGGTCGGCCTCGCGCAGGGCGGTGGCCGCCTGCACTTGCTCGGTCACGTCCTGGCAGACGACGTTGACGGCGACGACCTCGCCCTGGCTGTTGCGCAAAGGGTTGAAGTGCTCGATCCAGATGCGTTCGTGGCCCGGACGGGCCGGTGTCTCCCCGCGCACCTCGACCCCGTGCAAGGGGAGGCCACTGTCCATGACCTGGTCGACGATCCGACGGGCCTGAGGGGCAAGGCCGGGCAGCAGCTCGTATGCGGTGCGGCCCAGGTGGGCCGAAGCCGGGATGCCGTTGATCTCGGCCAGGTGGCCGTTGATGCGCAGCCAGCGCAGGTCGCGGTCGAGAACGCACAGCCCGATGGGCGCCGTGGCGTACAGCACCTCCAGTTCGGCGCGCTCGTCCTGGCTCTGGCGCTCCAGTTCGGCATAGCGCAGGGCAGCGGCTTCCTGGTCCTGCAGTCGGGCGGCGCGCTCTGCGCCCAGCTGGCGGTGCGCCTCCTTCACTTCGGCCCGCAACTGCGCCGTCTGGCTCAGCACGCGCCACAGCAACAGTGCCACCACGAGGCAGATGACACCGACCAGGGCGGCCACGAGATGGGGACTCAGTCCCCGCCCCCCGGCGCCCCACACCATCGCCAGGGGGGCAGCCGTACACACCAGCGTCAGCAGCAGGGCCGGCGCCGTCACCGTCCTGGAGCGGGTGTCGTGGTGCATGAAGTGGCAAGCGGCGGGGGGAACGGCTGACCCCGTCGCGTAAAGGGTGGTGCCCACAGTATAGGAACGGATGGCGCGACGCGGGAATGACAACGGCCGCCAAATACAGGGTGTGGACAGAATCCGTTGCGCGTGCTACGCGCCGTCACAAAATGGGGTGCTCGGCCGCGGGCCGCTGCGCACGGCGGTTGCCACGTGATCACGGTTCATCTTAGGAGCTGAGTCCGTGAGGATCGTGTTCGATACCGAGACCGTGCCACCCGAGAGCCGTCAGGCCTTCTGGTCCGATGTCCTGTGTTCGCTGTATTCCCAGTGCGTCCTGACGCCCGGCATCCCGGGTGGCATCCGGGGGCAGGTGCGGCACTGCGTGGTGCCCCACATGGAGGCCTCGATGCTGCACAGCGCCCCCATGCAGGCGCGCAATGTGGACGGGCAGGTCGCCCGGGACGAGCACGTGGCGTATTACGTTGCGATCCAGCTGGAAGGCCAGGCCACGTTGCAGCAGGCCGAACGCGAGTTGCTGCTGCAACCCGGCGCCATGACCGTCTGGACCAACGCCAAGCCTTTTGTCTTCCGCAGCGAGGCGCCCTTCGGTACGGCGCAGTTCAAACTGCCCGGACACCGCACGCGCCGGGTGTTGCCCGACATCGACCGGCTGCTGTGTCACCAGATCGGGGGGCAGATCGCCTGGCTGCGCCGCGCGCTGCTGCCCTTGGTGGAAGAGGTCTGCGGGCTTCATGGGGATCTGGACCGTGCAGCGGAAGAGGCCCTGATGCATGCGGCCTTCGAGCTCATCGTCGAGGGCCTGGGGGTGTGCATGGCGGGCGCGGCCCCGGCCCGTCGGCCGCTGGCGGTCTACCACCTGCACCGCATCAAGAGTGCCATCGACCAGCGCCTGCATGACCCGGCGCTGAACGTCGGCATGCTGGCGCGCGACCTGGGGATCTCGGCCACGCACCTGCACCGCGTGTTCAAGGCCGAATCCACAACGGCGGCGCGCTACATCCTGGAGCGCCGACTGGAAGCCTGTGCGGCCGACCTGGGCTCGCCGCAGCATCGCGCGCGCACCATCACCGAGATCGCCGTGCGCCATGGGTTCGGCAGCTCCTCGCACTTCAGCCGAGCCTTTCGAGCCCGTTTCGGGATGACGCCACAGCAGTGGCGCCGTGCGGGCGGCATGGTGGACACCGACGTGGGTGCCTGAACAGCAGCTGAACGCCCGCCCGACACCCTGCAGACAGGTTGCCCGAAAGCAAGAGTGACGGGCCCGTCGAACAAGTCCTGTGCGCTTCACATACCGAAAAGAGGGAGGCGCTGCACAGTGTGTGTGCGGCGTCCCCCCTCTTACA
>NZ_CAJYGK010000043.1 GCF_913773725.1 uncultured Aquabacterium sp.
GGCCAAAGGAGCACCCCAGACAGATCACGCAGTAGACTTATCCACATCCGAACAGTCCATTTCTTCGTCAACTTAGTGGCTCAGTTTTGGACGTGACGCCTGGCTCAGTTTTGCTCGTGATTCAACATCATCCCTACAACAAGCATTTGCTCGTCAACGCTGGGCCCGGGGCCGGCAAGACGTCCGTTCTGGTGGGGCGAATCGTGCACTTGATACGAGAGCAGCATGTCGCCCCCAACGAGATCATCGTGTTGGCGTTCAACCGCGCGGTCGTCTTCGAGATCAAACAGCGAACACGTAAGCTGTTCCAACACCTCGGCTATGGCTCCTACGTGAAGCGATTGAGGGTGTACACCTTCCACGCTTTTGCCACGCTCCATCTCAACAGCGTGGATGACGCTGGCTACACGGCTGAAGGCAAGGACAAACTGCTGGCGCCGTTCGCGCAAAAACTGCAATCAGACCCAATGTTCCGACAACAAGTTGTCGGGGCTTGCCGCTGCATTCTGGTCGACGAGTTCCAAGACGCCACCGAAGACATCTACACCATCATTCAGCAACTGCACCTGGGCTCTGACCAGCAAGCCGGTGTGATGGTGATTGGTGACGATGACCAGGACATTCTGCGTTGGAACCGCAAGAAGAAGGAGTTCTCAGAGATCTACTTCAACCGGTTCCAAACGGATTTCGTAAAACCGACATTGACAACGCTTCACTTGGCGGTGAACTTCAGATCTGGCAAGAGAATCGTCGAGAAGAGCCAAGTCATGATCAATGGCTTCTTCGAGCACTGCCAGCTTTCACAACGGCTCAAACAGAATGTGGCTCTCAAACCAAGTGACGAACAGCTTGATGACTTGGTTGAGCGAATCGGGTGGCAAGACAAAAACTGGCAAGGCGCGCTTGAGCACGTAAAGAGTATGAGCCTTGAGGAAGTCAGGCCATGTGGTAAGTCCATTGCCATCTTGTGTCGCAGCAACGCGGAAGTTGCCAGTGCCTATTTCCATCTGAAGAATGTCGTTTCCAACTTGAAGGTGCAAGGAGGCGCGAACTTAAGGCTGGCAGATCTGAGGCATGTTGGTCTGTGGCTTGATCATCTGGAGGCCGAAGTCAAGATTGCAGATCGTTCGTTAAGTCCAGACCTGAAGGGCGAACTGCTCGCGTCTTTCAATGAGAATTTCCAGATTCCCGAGACGTCGAGGTTCCAGGCAGCGGGCCAAATTCAGGTCAGCTTGAGTGATCTATGGGATCTTTGCGACAAAGAAGGCAGTTTCCAACATCTATCCGATTTGATTCGGTTCATCAGGGGCTTAAACGTAGATGAGTTGACACGGCTGGTCAGTCGAGATCGTCATCTATCTCAGCCCATCGTCTCGACCATCAACAAGGTGAAGGGGCTTGAATTCGACCATGTGATTGTGTTGCCTTCGTACATAGGTTTTGCGCAGGGACTACAAGCCGGGTCGCCTGGATTGACGCTTGATGCAGCGGAGGAGGCGCGACTCTTGTACGTCGCAATGACCCGAGCAAAGGAGCGGTTGACCTATTTCGTTGGTGATCGTGAACACGCTTGGGCGAGCGCGTCAGACCGGAAGCCATTTGCTCCACCAAATTCAAACAATCAGAAGGTATTAGAAGGATTGAATGGTGAGGTGAGCTTGGGATGGTCGAGCACCAAAATCTACAGGTTCAATGACGAACCTGATGCTTGCCAAAACTATATTGAAAGACATGTCAGGGTTGGTGATGCCATCAGCGTGGGCGGTGTCAAAAATATGTCGCTCTTTCATCGCAACGCTGCTGGAGAGCAAAGACAAGTCGGCTACTTGGCTGAGAAATTCGGGCCAGGCAGCACAAACTCCTCGCTGGTGGTCAGTGCTGTTGTACGGTGGAAACCTGATGTGAAGAGAACAGGTGATTTTGATGCCAACATCGCATCCTCGGTTCGCCAGCGAGGATGGGCGTATGTGGTGTTGGTGTCTGGCCAACTACGGTAATCACACGCTTTATCCACCGCCAGTTTAATTTCAGATTTTCGGACTATTCATGCTTCCATCGCTTCTGGCCAGAGACATCAAGGCGGGCTTAAAGCAGTTCCTGGTTTCCGCGTTCGAACCCGCCGATGTTTTCAACCACGGCCTGATGTCTCGCTTCGTCAACGACGAGGCATCTTGGATGAAAGGCCCGTACCTTCAGCTGGGTTTGCCTTTTTCTCCCGGTGCGTCCGGAAAGCAGTTCTTCAAGAACTTTGAAACCGAACATCCTGGGCACAGCCACCAGGAAAAGGCATGGCTGCGCTTGTCCAGTGACCGTCTCGCAGCCAGCACGCTGGTGGCAACCGGTACTGGCAGCGGTAAGACGGAGTGCTTTCTGTACCCCTTGCTGGATCACTGCGCTCGAGCCAAGGCATCTGGTGAAGGCGGCATCAAGGCACTCGTCGTCTACCCCATGAACGCCCTGGCCACTGACCAGGCGCGCCGCATTGCGGGCATGGTGGCATCGATTCCAGCATTTGCGGGCTTGCGCGTGGGCTTGTACGTCGGTGGGCAAGCAGGCATGCCGGGTGAGGGGGCGATGATGACCCCGCAATCCTGCATCACCGATCGCGAGACGCTCCGCAAGCATCCCCCTGACATCTTGCTGACCAACTACAAGATGCTGGATTACCTGATGCTGCGGCCCAAGGACCGCCAACTCTGGTCTAAAAACACGCCGACTACCTTGCGCTACATCGTGGTGGACGAGCTGCATACCTTCGATGGGGCACAGGGAACTGATCTGGCCTTGCTGCTGCGGCGCCTTCGCGCACGCCTCAAGTCACCTCAGGGGCATCTCATTTGTGCAGGCACCTCTGCAACATTGGGCGCATCATCCGACTCCACACCTTTGCGTGATTACGCGATGCAGATCTTTGGTGTGGCGTTTGATCCCGAATCGGTTGTCACTGAAGATCGCCAAACCGTGGGCGCTTTTTTGGAAGACGCCATGGTGGAGTACATGTTCGCCTTTCGGAACGAGGAAGCCAGCAAGCTGGACCCCGCCGCCTACACCACGCCTGAAGCGGCGATCGCTGCGTGGTTCTCGGTGTTCTTCCCTGACCTGCCTGCCCCCGCTGATGTGGCCGACGCACAGTGGCGCGAGGAGCTGGGCCGCGTGCTCAAACAGCATCAGCTGTTCGTGAACCTGCTAAAACTGTGTAAGGCCGGAGTGGCGCGCTATCAAGATGTGACTGAGGCCTTGGCCCGTCACATGCCCGCCGCCACGCCCTTGCAGGTGGCACAGGTTCTGGACGCCGTGCTGGTGCTGGTGGCTTGGGCCCGCCGCGAAGGAGGCCAACCCCTGGTGACCTTACGCGTGCAACTGTGGGTGCGTGAGCTGCGCCGCATGGTGGGCAGGCTCAGCGTGGACCCTACCCATGTACGCTTGCGCAGCGAGGGCGACTTGCCCGGCGAGCGCGACGGTGTTTATCTGCCCATGGTTCAGTGCCGCCAATGCCGCACCACGGGCTGGATCTCGCGCCTGGTGCAGGGCAGCAGCAAGTTGTCCAATCAGCTGGACGAGATCTACAACACCTGGTTCTCGCGCCGTCCAGAGGCTGCTCGCTTGTACGCCGCTGCCAGCATCCAGCGCAGCCATGTCGAAGGCATTTTTGAGCGAGCCTGCGTGGCTTGTGGCACCTTGCAGCAAGCCAAGGACGAGTGCCTGGCATGCGGCCACCGGGAGTTGCTGGAGGTGTTTCACGTCACCGCGCAGAAAACCCAGGTGCGGGGCCAAGCCCAGTACACCTTGCACGACAACACCTGCCCTGCATGTGGCGACCAGAACGAATTGCTGCTGCTGGGTGCGCGCAATGCCACCTTGGGTGCTCAAGTGGTGGAGAGCAGCTGGGCCAGTGTCTTCAACGACGACAAAAAGTTGATCGCGTTTTCTGATTCGGTTCAAGATGCGGCCCACCGAGCGGGCTTTTTTGGTGCGCGCACCTACCAGAACAACATCCGCACGGCCCTGTCGCATGTGCTGGACGAGTTGGGGCAACCCTGCATGTCCTGGGCGGGCTTCCTGGCTGATGTGGAGGCACGCTTTGGCGCTGCGGGATCGGTGCTGGACATGCCCCCGACGCAACTGGTTGCTGAGTTCATTGCACCCAATATGACCTGGCAGCACGACTGGGCCGTGGAGCTGCTCCAAAAACAGCGTTTGCCCGCAGAGAGCAAGTTGCCGATGCGCGTCAAAAAGCGCTTCCTGTGGCAAGCCTTCAGCGAGCTGACTTACCTCAGCCAGCGTGGGCGCACACTGGAGCGGATTGGCAAGGCTGCGTTGGCTGTGCCTTGGGCTGTGGTGGAAGATGTGGCAGCGGAGCTGCTGCCTGTGTACCGCGAGCAGTACGGCGCGCATGGCCTTCAGCTCAACACTGTGGCCCAGTGGCTGTGGGGTTTCTTGACCCACATGCGTCGCAGGGGGGCAGTGTTTCACCCAGAAATGGTCGGCTATGCGGGTGATGGCAATGTGTATGCCCTCACCAAAACCGCGGGGCGCAATGAGTGGATGCCCAAGATGGGTGAGAACACCCCCCGCCCGGTGTTCTTGACCGAAGGCCAGCAGCGCGACTTTGACAAGCTGGCAGGTGTCAGGCGTGCCACCTGGTACGACCGCTGGGCAGACGCCGTGTTGGGCCAGCAGACCCTGCTGGGCAAGGGCATGGCCGAGGCCATGTACAAAGAGGCTCTGCGTGTGCTGAACGGTGCGGGCCTGCTGGTATGCACCAAGCATCAGCTAGGAGACACCTGGGCACTGAACCCAGAACGCTTGGAGCTTCACACCGCATTGGCTTTCGTGGCCACCGAGGGCAGCAAGCGCAGGCTCACGGTGCCTCAGCGCGATGCGGAACATCTGCTGGGCATGCCTTGCCTGGATGCACCCGAGTCGCACTACGAGGTGCTGCTGCCTGAGGCTTCGTCTTGGTGGGCTGAGCGCTTCAGCCGGGGTGACCTGCGCCGCGTGATTGCCGCCGAGCACACCGGTTTGCTGGAGCGCAAAGAGCGCGAGGACCTGGAGACCCGGTTTAAGCACAAGAACCCGCAGCCATGGTTTGAAAACCTGCTGTCGGCCACCCCCACACTCGAAATGGGTGTGGACATTGGTGATTTGTCGTCTGTGCTTCTGTGCTCCGTGCCACCCAACCAGGCCAGCTTCCTGCAGCGTGTGGGGCGTGCTGGCCGCAAAGACGGCAATGCCGTCACCACCACCCTGGCGGACGGCAGCAGCCCGCATGACCTGTACTTCTTCGCCGAAACCGAGGAAATGCTGGCCGGCGAGGTAGACCCGCCAGGCGTTTTCTTGCAAGCCGCAGAGGTGCTGCGTCGTCAGCTGTTCGCTTTTTGCATGGACGACTGGGTAGCCTCACTCAG
The DNA here is from genome assembly GCF_913773725.1 of uncultured Aquabacterium sp. Lineage (GTDB taxonomy): Bacteria > Pseudomonadota > Gammaproteobacteria > Burkholderiales > Burkholderiaceae_C > Aquabacterium. The sequence continues at coordinate 5,409 of NZ_CAJYGK010000043.1, forward strand.
CAACGACAAAGGCTTGCCAGAAAAGACGTCGCAGGCGCTGGACGCGATGGACAAGAAGAAGCTGGACCGCTTCCCTTACTTGTTAAACGACCATGTACTGGCCCATGAAGAGCGACTTTTCCAGGCCTTCATCGGCCTGCTGCAGCCAGATGTGGACGAGGTGGTGCAACAGCGCTTGCTGGACTTCATGCAGGGGCAAGGAGAAGGCGACGGCCTGCGCACCCGCCTGGTCAAGACGCTGACCGAGCTGCTGCAAGAGCGCAGCAGCTACAAGGTGCGCAAAGATGAGCTGGACAAGCAAAAAGCCAAGCTGTTGCAGCGCCCGCAAGATGACGCCACGCAAGAGGAGATCGACAACCTGCTGCGTGAGCGTGACAAGCTGCTGGAACTGATCAAAGAGATCGATGGGCGCGACCTATTGAACACACTCACCGATGCGGGCCTGATCCCGAACTACGCCTTCCCGGAGGCAGGCGTGGAGTTGAAGTCCGTGCTGTGGCGCAAGCGTGCCAGCGACGAGCCTGGCCAAGGCGCGTATGTGACGCTCAACACCTTGAAGTACGAGCGGCCCGCGCAATCGGCCTTGTCAGAGTTCGCCCCTGAAAACCGCTTCTATGCCAACCAGCGGCGTGTGGAGGTGGACCAGATCAACATGAATCTGGCCAAGGCCGACGACTGGCGATTCTGCCCCTCGTGCCATCACATGCAGAACCTGGCCGTTGAGCCTGATGTGCACATGGCCTGTCCGCATTGCGGTGACCCAATGTGGGCGGATGCCGCGCAGAAGCGCACCTTGTTGCGTTTCAGGCAGGCAATTGCGAACAGCAACGACACCGAAGTACGGATCGACGACAGCACGGAAGACCGTGAGCCGAAGTACTACATCCGGCAGCTGATGGCTGATTTCTCGCCCAAGGATGTGCGCGAGGCCTGGAAGATCACCACGGATGCCTTGCCCTTTGGCTTTGAGTTCATCAGCCGTGTCACCTTCCGTGACGTGAACTTTGGCGAACTGGCCAAGCCGGGTGAAGCCTTCAAGGTGGCGGACAAGGAATCGTCTCGCCCCGGTTTCCGCTTGTGCAAGCACTGCGGCAAGGTGCAAAAGCCTGCCAAGCGCAACGGCGAGGCGGGTGAGCAGGTGCACGCCTTTGATTGCCCCAAACGGGACAGCGACGAACCTGGCAATTTGCTGGAATGCCTGTACCTGTATCGCGAGTTCACCTCTGAGGCGTTGCGGATTCTGGTGCCGTACACCAAGAACGGTGTGGATGAACGGGTGGTGCAGTCCTTCATGGCCGCCGTGCAGCTGGGCTTGAAAAAGCGGTTTGGCGGCAAGGTAGACCACCTGCGCATGGTGATGCAGGACGAGCCAGGCAAAGACGGCGGTCCACGCCGCCACTTCGTCATGCTGTACGACTCGGTGCCCGGTGGCACCGGTTACCTGCACCAGCTGTTGGCTAAAGACGCGGCCACCTTGTCTGATGTCCTCAAGTTGGCCCTTGAGGCCGTGACCAAGTGCAGCTGCCAGGAAGACCCCGAAAAGGATGGCTGTTATCGCTGCGTTTACCAGTATCGGCTGGGGCGCAGCATGGAGCAGGTTTCTCGCCGGACTGCCCAGTCCGTGCTGGAGGACCTGGTGGCCTCGCTGGACCAGCTGGAGCGTGTCGAGACAATCAACGAGATCTACATCAACCCGAACTTTGATTCGGTGCTGGAAGCGCGGTTCATCGAGAGCCTGAAACGCTTGGGCGGTGTGGGCAGCATTCCGCCGGTCAAGCTGGTTCAAGACGTGGTCAATGCCAAGGCTGGGTTTGTGTTGGAAGTGGGCAGCCAGCGCTACAAGATCGAGCCACAGGTGAATCTGGGCAAGAACGATGGCGTCTTGGTGGCCAGCAAGCCAGACTTCGTGCTTTGGCCTTGGTCTGCATCAACTGCACGACGCCCCATTGCTGTGTTTTGTGATGGCTGGGCCTATCACAAGGAGTCGCTGAGGGAGGACGCCCTCAAGCGCAGTGCTTTGGTCAACAGTGGCCGCTTCTGGGTGTGGTCGGTGACGCACAACGACGTGGCCGCAGCGCTCAAGGGTGATCTTTCGACTGACCTCGAGTCACCTTTGACTTGCATGAGCCGACATCAAGGGCAAGTCGCGCCCGAGAAGGTGCCTAGGGCGCAGGAAGGTGCCTTCACTCAGCATGCTGTGGCCAGATTGCTGCACTGGCTGGCCACGCCATGCACGGAAGCCGCAGACCCTGTGGTCAAGGCGTTGCAACGCAACGCCTTGTGGCTCGGGTTCCTCATGGTCCCCAATGATGAGGCGTCTCGTACGGCTTGTTCAACAGAGTTGGCGGCTTGGCAGGATCGCCTGCCTGCTCATGCTCGCAGCCCGGGAAAGGGCTGGGTGCCCAGTGTGGCGAAGCCAACGGCGCCGTGTCGCTACTTCGGTACATGGCCGATGGACGTTGCTCGCAATGGCTTGGTCGACGGCACGGAAGTGTCAGCGCCCGGCGTCTTGGTACTGGTTGATCAACCAGAAGCGATTGAAGAACAGTTGCACATGTCCTGGCGCCACTGGTTGCATGTGTTCAACACCTTGCAGTCGCTGCAGCGGGTTTGGTTGGTCACGTCAACTGGACTGAGCGAGCTCGACTACAGCGGTTTGTCTGCTGACTTGCCCTCAAGCTTGCCTACGCCGGGTCAACTCCATGCTGGAGGCTCCGCCATCAATGAGGGATGGACAGTGGTGTTGAACGAGTCGCTGAAATCCCTGAAGGCGGGATTGGTTCAACTGGCCGAAGCTGGTGCATCCACCCCCGAGGTGGGGACGGAGCTGTGCGATGAGCGGGGTAAGGTCGTGGCCGACTGTGAGCTCAGTTGGGCTAACGAGAAGTTGGTTGTTTTGCGTGATGATCAAGCCGACTTGGCTGGAGCTTGGCAAGGTCAGGGGTGGTTGACCTTTACCCTGGATGAACAGACCGAGAGCATTGGTGATGAGCCTTGGCCAGATGTGGTGGCGCAGGCATTGGGACTGACGCTGGTCAGCAAGGAGTGATGTGATGAGCTTGCAACCCAAAGTTGCGTTGAGTAATGAGTTCCTGATTCAGTTGTCCAAGCTGCCCGCCAGCGTTCACACCAAGGTGATGAAGTGGGCCATCAAGTTCCAGAGTGATCCACGCAGTCCTGGCATCAATTACGAGAACATCAACGGCGCACGGGATGCGAACCTGAAGTCTGTTCGCATTGATCAAGACTGGCGCGGAATCGTCTTCAAACCCCAGTCGGGTGACGTGTACGTCCTGCTCTACGTCGATCACCACGACAGCGCCTACCGGTGGGCAGAGAACCGAAAGCTGGCCATTAACCCGGTCACGGGGGCGATGCAATTGGTCATGTTGGAGATGGGGGCTCCCGAGCTCGTCTCGGCGCCGGCACAGCCAGTGGCAGCCGATCCGTCTTCGACTGCCACAGTTGCTGCGCCAGCCGCCTCGTCTCCGCTGTTCGATACGCTGTCTGACCAAGAGCTGATGAGCCTGGGCGTCCCTCAAGAGCTGTTGTCATCTGTGAAGCGTCTGAGTTCAGATGCTGAGCTGGACGCCATGCAGCCCATGCTGCCTGTGGAGGCCTACGAAGGGTTGTTCCTGGTCGCTGCGGGTGATACGGTGACTCAGGTTCTGGTCTCGCGCGAGACGCGTGTCGACAAGGTCGTGGACACCACCGATTACGCGGCAGCTTTGAGTACGCCGGAATCTCAGGCGCGGTTTGTGGTGGTCAGCGACGATGAGACGATGGCTGCAATCTTGAATGCGCCCTTGGCACAGTGGCGTGTCTTCCTGCATCCCACCCAACAGAAGCTGGCGGTCGGTGACCGCAGTGGCCCGGTTCGTGTGCTGGGCGGTGCAGGCACTGGAAAGACAGTACTGGCCATGCACCGAGCCAAGTGGTTGGCTGAGAACCGGACGGGTGATGGACAGAAAGTGCTGTTCACAACCTTCACGCGGAACCTGGCGTCGGACATCGAGCAAAACCTTAAGACGTTATGCGGCGCTGCCACGTTGGAGAAGCTGGAGGTCAAGAACCTGGATGCATGGGTGAGCAACTTCATGCGTGCCAACAAGCTGGAACATCGCATCGTTTACGACCGCAAACAGGAGGGCGCGCTACAAGCCTGGCAGGCTGCCCTGGCGGTGCGAGACACCACACTGGATCTGCCTGATGACTTTTACGAGCAAGAACTAGAGCACGTGGTGCTGGCACAGGGCATCACCACTCAGGATGAGTACCGAACGGCTCGTCGCACAGGGCGTGGCGTGGTGCTCACTCGTGGCAAGCGTGACGCGGTATGGCCGGTGTTTGAGGAGTACCGGGGGCAACTGGCGTCTCGCCGACTCAAGGAGGTTGACGATGCCTACCGAGAGGTCGCGTCGTTGATCGCGTCAGAGGCGAAGCATCAATCTCGATATAGCGCCATCGTGATCGACGAGACACAAGACTTTGGTCCGCAGGCATTGCGGCTGCTGCGCGCGATGGCCAGCGGTGCACCGAATGATCTGTTCTTCGTGGGCGACGGCCACCAACGTATTTACAGCAGGCACAAAGCTGCGATGAGCAAATGCGGGATCGATATCCGGGGCCGCTCCAAAAAGCTGTACATCAATTACAGAACCACTGACGAAATCCGCCGTCAGGCGGTGGCCTTGCTGGAGGGCGTGGAGATCGACGACTTGGACGATGGCGCGGATGAGTCGAAGCGCTACCGCTCCTTGTCGCATGGACCGGTGCCCGAGGTGAAGGCGGTTGACGGCATTGAGGCTGCATTTTCGGAAGTCAAAACATTCCTCGATGGGTGGCAATCGCTGGGCGCGCAAGGTGGCTCACCAGTCACGTGCTGCGTGGTCGCTTCCAGTGAGAAGGTGCGTGATGCGCTTGCATCGCAACTGCAGCGAGTGGGATCGAGGACTGTTTCTGTCACCGCGCAAAGCAGTCACACCGACGAAACGGGGGTGGTCTACCTCGCCACCATGCATCGCGCCAAAGGCTTGGAGTTTGATTGCGTGGCGGTGGTGGCGCCTCGAAGCTACGCAGTTGAGGTGGCCGAGGAAGGGAACAAGAGGCAGTTGCTTTATGTGGCTTTAACCCGCGCGAAGCGGGGGGCGGTCCTCTTGCTCACATGATCTGAACAGACCTTTGTTGTTCGAGATGCTCAATGCGGTGTAGATCAGATGGGAAAGACATGGCTCCGCACCACAACGACAAGCTGGCCGTACTCATTGACGCGGGCAACGCGCAGGCCACCCGCCGTGTCGCCTGCCACCTCTTGCAGCAGGTTCTCGAAAAAGGCCTGTACCTTGGGCCCGATCAGGCGACCTAGATAGAGCTAGCGCGCGATGCTGGACAGTGGGAAGGGGCCGGCTGGCTGTCGCCCGCCCAGCCAAGTCGGCGCGTATTCGTAGCCCAGGGGCTAGGCGTCGAATACGGCGCCGATCAACTCGTCGCCATAGAAGACGTCCAGCGCAGTGAAGCGTTCCATCACGGCGTCACGGCGTCACGGCGTCCTGGATGTCTTGGGCACGACTTCCAGGCCGGCGACATCGAGCTGGCGCAGATTCGTCCCCTTGCGCTGCCGCTTGACCATCTGCCCGACGTCCCGCGCGGTGCGGACCACATGCGGTGCCAGGTAGTGCAGGGGCGTGTCAGCGGTGGCGTCTGCGGGGTCGGTAACCTGCGGATCCTTGACCACCCAAATAATGGTTGGCTGCACGGAAGTATGCAGACGCGTCGACTTGTAAGCCCTGCATCGCTTTGCCACCAACGGGAATTTTCCGCGTCGGCCCGACGTCCCACAGGCATCTTCAACACGCACCGCGCGCCGGGCATGGCGTTTGCCTGGGCGTTGCAGGCGGCCTCTGCCGCGGTGCCCGATGCGATGCCAACACACTCCTCTTCTCTCTCACGTTTTCCTGCTCTCCGCCCTGCGCTGTGGTGCGCCGTGGGGGCCTTGACCGCATTCATCCAGCCGGCCGCCCAGGCGCAGGCACGCACCCCGATCTGGGGCTTCGACGACGTGGCGGCCCTCGCCAAGGCGGCTGCCGGCCGGCCCTATGAAGAGCCGAAAGCGGCCCCCTTGCCCCCCGCCCTGCGTGAGCTCGATTACGACCAGACCCGGGACATCCGCTTCAGGCCCGCGCAGGCCCACTGGCGCAGCGAGGGCCTGCCGTTCGAGTTGATGTTCTTCCACCTCGGCGGCTATCACCAGTCGGCAGTCGGCATCGAGGAGATCACGCCCAGCAAGGTGCAGCCCATTGTGTACAAGGCTGATTTGTTCGACTTCGGTCGCAACCGGTTGCCGTCCCGCGAATGGGGTGACATCGGGTTTGCCGGATGGCGTGCGCACCACGTGCTGAACCGGCCCGACTACAAGGACGAGGTGATTGCCTTCCTGGGGGCCAGCTATTTCCGCGCCGTCGGCAAGGGCCAGCAGTACGGCCTGTCGGCACGGGGGCTGGCGGTGGACACCGTCGGCGGGCAGGGCGAGGAGTTCCCGCGTTTCACGCGCTTCTGGGTTCAGCGCCCGACCAAGGGCGAGGCCGTGCTCACGGCCTACGCCCTGCTCGACTCGCCGCGGGTGACGGGCGCATACCGCTTCGACATCCGGCCTGGCGTGACGACGACGGTGGACGTGCGCATGCGGGTGTTCCTGCGCAAGCCCGTGGCGACACTCGGCGTGGCGCCGCTGACCAGCATGTTTGTCTCCGGCGAGAACCAGCCACATCCGGAAGACTACCGGCCGGAAGTGCACGACTCCGATGGCCTGCAGGTTGCGCTGGCCACGCGAGAAGGGCGGCCCGGCGAGTGGCTGTGGCGCCCGCTGCACCGCCCGAACACGGTGCAGGTCAACGGCTTTCAGGCCGGTCGGGTGCACGGCTTCGGGCTGATGCAACGTGACCGCCGCTATGCCAGTTACGAGGACCCGGAAGCGCGCTATGAACGTCGCCCCAGCGTGTGGGTCGAGCCCGTGGGCGACTGGGGTGCCGGCCGGGTGGAACTCGTCCAGCTTCCGGCACCGGACGAGACGCACGACAACATCGTGGCGTACTGGGTGCCGCAGGGCATGCCCAAAGTGGGTGAGCCGATGGAATGGCGCTACCGCCTGCATTGGGAAGCCGAACGCGAGCATCGGCCACCGGGGGGCTGGGCGGTGCAGACCCGCATGGGGCGTGGTTGGGCGCCTTTGCCGCCGGGGGAGGCCCAGTATGTGGTCGATTTCGACGGGCCGGTGCTCGATGCCCTGCCTGCCGACGCCCGCCTCGAGGCGGTGGCCACCGTGGGACCCGGCGGGGCGCTGCTGGAGCAGCACGTCTTCCGCAACGAGCCCGGCGGCACGTGGCGGATGACGCTGCGTGTGCGCCGCGTTCACCCCACCCAGCCGGTCGAATTGCGAGCCTTCCTGCGCCGTGGCGGGGATGCGCTGACTGAAACCTGGACCATGCAGTTGCCGACACCATGAACCCGACATCCTCCCCTCAGGGCGCAGCGCCCTCACCGCAACGCGCCAGCATGCCGGCGCGCCCGTGGCGCGGCATCGTGCCGCAGCTGACACAGTGGCTGTCGGACCGCACCGGGGCCGTGGCATGGTGGCCAGGCACCAGCGAAGGCCGGCTGGCCTGGCCGGTGGTCGGCTCGTGGCGCGCGCCCTTTGCCTCCACCGACCTGCCCTGGCAGGCACCGCAGCCCTGGGAGCAGGCGGCCACCGAGCGCCGCACCCTGCTGCTGCAATCCGTGGCGTTGGGCTCCGCACTGGCCACCTTGCTCATCCTGCCGGCCCAACCGTTCGAAGCCGCCCCGCTGGCCAGCACGGTCTACGTGCTGATGTTCGCGCTGCTGTTCGCCTGGATCATGGCCGGCTTCGTCACGGCGCTGATGGGTTTGCATGCACTGCGCCACGGTGATCGCCATGCCCTGCGTGCGGCGTCGTTGTCGTCGCGCTCGGCCGAGCCCATCGACGTGCATGCCCGCACGGCCCTGATCATGCCCATCCGGCACGAGTCCGTGGCATCGGTCTTTGCCGGCCTGCAGGCCGTGGCCGAATCGCTGGCCTCCCGCCCCGAAGCCGGGCTGTTCGACGTGTACGTGCTCTCGGACAGCAGCGACCCGGACGTGCGGGTGGCCGAGCTGGCCTCGTTCTCGGCCTGGCGACAGGCCGTGGCCCGCACCGACCCCGCGCTCGCATCGCGGCTGTACTACCGCTGGCGTCAGCGCCGCACCCATCGCAAGGCGGGCAACGTGGCCGATTTCTGCCGGCGTTGGGGCCGTCGCTACCGCTACATGGTGGTGCTGGATGCCGACAGCGTCATGAGCGGCGACGCCCTGGTCACGCTGGTGCGGCTGATGGAGGCCCATCCGGATGCCGGCATCATCCAGACCACCCCGCAGCCCTGCGGTCTGCACACCGTGCACGCGCGTGCGCAGCAGTTCGCGGCGCGCATCACCGGTCGCCTGTTCACGCTGGGCATGCAGCACTGGCAGCTGGGCGATGCCCATTACTGGGGGCACAACGCCATCCTGCGTGTGGCCCCCTTCATGCAGCACTGTGCGCTGGCGCCGCTGCCCGGTCGGGGCGGTCTGTCGGGCGACATCCTGTCCCATGACTTTGTCGAGGCGGCGCTGATGCGGCGGGCCGGCTTCCAGGTCTGGATGGTGTCAGACATCAGCGGTAGCCATGAGCAGGTGCCACCCAACCTCATCGAGGAGTTGCGACGGGATCGCCGCTGGTGCCAGGGCAACCTGCAGAACCTGCGGCTCGTCGCCGAGCCGGGGCTGCATCCGGCCCACCGGGTGATGTTGCTGACCGGGGCGATGGCCTACCTGTCGGCGCCACTGTGGCTGGGCTTCGTGCTGTTGGGCTTGTGGTTGAACCTCGGGGTGCCCGGTTCCGCGGTGAACGACGGTGCGGCGTGGTGTGCCCGCTTGCTGTGGGGCGGGATGGTTGCCATGCTGCTGCTGCCACGCATGCTCGGTGCCTGGGCAGCGGCCGGCTCCGATGAGCGCCGCCGACTGGGCGGAGGCGCCGTTCTGGCCAAGGGCGTGGCGCTGGAGATGCTGCTGTCGGCGCTGTATGCCCCGATACGCATGGTGGCGCACACCGGCTTTGTGGTGGCAGCCCTGACCGGCTGGGCGCTCGAGTGGCGCTCGCCGCCGCGCGATGCGCAGGCCCTGTCCCATCGCCTCGCCTGGCAGGTGTTCTGGCCGGGCGCGCTGGCCGGTCTGTGCGTGACGGCCGCGCTCGCGCTGTGGGCGCCGTCCTCGCTGCCACTCGTGCTGCCGCTGGTGGTGCCGCTGATGCTGGCCGCACCGTTGGCGGTCTGGACGAGCCGCGTCGACGCCGGGCAGCGGCTGCGGGAAGCCGGCTGGCTGGTGACGCCGGAAGAGCGCTGGGCGCCGGCTGTGCTGAACAGGGCGTGGTCGCTGGCGGCGGGGCCCTGGCCCATGCCGCGCTGGCTGGACCTTCTGCGCGACCCCGCTCTGATGGCTCAGATTGTGAGCCTGTCCGCGCGCAGCAAGACGAGCGGTGCACGCGGAGTCGCCCGGCGCGGGTGGGTGGACCAGGCCCTGGAACAGGGGCCTCAGGTGCTGGACGAAGGCCAGCGCATGCACCTGCTCAACGAGCCTCGCCACCTGCTGCCGCTGGCCGCGGCCGACGCGCGGCGACGGTGTGTCGGCGAAGGCTAAGCCCCGCGCGCCGAAGGGGTGATGCGCTCGGTTACCATCCGGGCACTGTTGTTGCACCCCCGCAAGGAGCCCCCCATGGCCGGACTCGGCGACATCAACGTCACCACCATCGATGGCGCACAGCACCCGCTGAGCCACTTCCTCGGCAAAGCCACGCTCATCGTCAACGTGGCCAGCAAGTGCGGTTTCACGCCACAGTACAAGGGACTGGAGGCGCTGTACCGCGCCAACCGCGACAAGGGCCTGGCGGTGCTGGGCTTTCCGTGCGACCAGTTCGGACACCAGGAGCCCGGTGACGAGGCCGAGATCAAGTCTTTCTGCAGCCTGAATTACGACGTGACCTTTCCGATGTTCGCCAAGGTCGAGGTCAATGGGCCGGGCGCGCATCCTCTGTTCCAGGCGCTCAAGCAGCAGGCACCCGGACTGCTCGGCAGCGAGGGCATCAAGTGGAACTTCACCAAGTTCCTGCTGGATGCGCAGGGGCAGGTCGTGGACCGGTTTGCGCCGGTCACCCGTCCCGAAAGCCTGCAGGCCACCCTCGATCGGCTCATTGGCTGAGCCGGCTCCGACCGCGCGTGGCCAAGGCCGCGTGGTGGTAGGCTTCGCGTCCATCTTCCTGCTGATTGGGTCCCCGTGTCCACGCCAGACCTTGCTCCAGCCGCCCCGGGCCGCGTCCGCCTGAGTGGCGAACGCCTCCGCGCCCTGCGCAATCGGCTCGGCCTGAGCCAGGACGCGTTCGCGCTGGCGTGCTTCGAACGGCATCTGTGTGTGTCCATCGCCTCGGTGAAGCGGGCCGAGACGGGCAAGAGCGTGTTGTTGCGCACGGCTCGGCACTTGGCCGCATTTCACAACGTCGCCTTGGCAGACATCCTGGCAGAGGGGGCGGTGGGCGATGAAGCCGACGATCGCGACCTGCCGGATGAACTGCTGGTGGACGAGGCCATGCCCACAGTCCAGCGGGCCCCGGCAGCGTGGGGCCTGGACGGGCGCCGTGACGAGCTGGATGCCGCTTGTGAAGCCCGCCTGGTGCTGGTGCTGACGGCCTGGCCTGTCCCGCAGGCATCGCTGCCCGCCGTGTGCGCTGCCGTCGAAGCGGAGGGCGGGCTGGTGCATGCCCGGCCGGGGCCGGCCGGGCGCGATGCGGGACCAGGCTTCATCACCGTGCTGTTCGGGCAGCCGCGCGCCCAGCGCAGCGACGTGCCCCGCTCCGTGCGGGCGGCCCGGCAGGTGCTGCATGCAGCGGGCGATCGGGCGCGGGTGCTGTTGTCGGCCGGCCTGCTCACGGGGGACGTGCTTGACTGGCCTCTGGCGCGCGAGGACTGGCGCCGCGCGCTCTCGGCCGAGCCACCTGCGCTGTACGTGCACCGCACGCTGGGCGCCGCCTTGCGGGTGCAGCACGAACTTCAGCCCAGTCCGGTTCCGGATGCCCTGCTGCTAGGGGAGCCCCTGCAGCGGCCCGGACGTGCGTTCCGGCTGGTCGGCCGCGATGCCGAGCTGAGGACCTTCCAGCGTCTCCTTGCTGGCGTGCTGCGGGACCAGCAGTCGCAGGTCTGGGTGCTGCGCGGGATGGCCGGCCTCGGCAAATCCCGCCTGCTGGCGGAGTGTGTCGACACCGCCCAGCAGCATTTCGTGCAGACCCAAGTCATCGAGCTGCAGGATTTCGGCGGCGACCGGCACCGTGAAGTGCTGTGCGGTCTCGTCAGCGCACTGCTGGACCTGGGTGGGGCCACGGTGTTCCGCAACGAACTGATCCGCCAGCGCCTGACGTGGTACCAGCTCGACGACACTTCGCTGGTGTTGTGCAGGGAACTGCTGGGCGTGCCCCAGTCGGACGCCGACCGGGCCCTGCTGGAGGCGATGGGCCATGCGCAACGGGCGCAGCTGACGGCCCGGGCCCTGGCGCACCTGATCACGCGCACCGCGCTCACCCGTCCGCTGATGCTGGTCGTCGAGGACGTGCATTGGGCCTCGGTGGCCACGATCGAAACGCTGGCCCGCGTGGTCTCGGCCAGCCAGGAAGCGCAGGTCCTCTGGGTGCTGAGCTCCCGGGTGGAAGAGCCGCTGCGTCTGGCTGACCTGCAGCGGCTGCTGCCCGAGGTCGAGGTTCACGAAACCACGCTGGCACCGCTTCAGCCGCGCGAGGCCCGCGAACTGGCGCGTCAGTTTCCCGGCGACGACCATTGGCGACAGCAGTGCAGCGAACGGGCGCAGGGCCATCCGCTGTTCCTGACCCAGTTGCTGATGGCCGAGCGGCATGAGCAATTGCCCGACAGCTTCCAGCACCTGCTGCAGGTTCGGCTCGACGACATCACGCCGCAGGACCGACAGGCGCTGCGCGTGGCCGCGGTGCTGGGCCAGCCCTTCACGGCGACGCAGCTCGATGCGCTGCTGCCGGAGCCGGGCTATGCGCTGCACCCCCTTGTGCAGCACTGCTTCCTGCGTGAGTTGGGTGACGGACGGTACGACTTCCTGCATGCCCTGATCCGCCAGGGCATCTACGAGGCGCTGCCCGTGCGCCAGCGGGAGGCCCTGCATCTTCAGGTTGCCCTGAGCATGGCCGGCGAGAACGCCGCGCTGCATGCCCGTCACCTGCACCTGGCTCGGCGAGCGGAAGCCCCGGCGCGCCTGCTCGAGGTTGCCCGCCAGCGCCATGAATCGCTGGACCATGAGGGTGCCCTGTCGCTCCTGCTGGACCACGAGCGCGTCGATTACGCCGAGCGTGACGTGCACGCCTGGGCGATGCTGCTGGGCGACGTGCTGGCCAAGACGGGGCAGACCGCAGCGGCCCGCGCGGCCTACACGCAGGCCCTCGACGCTGCACCGGATGTGCCCGGACGCCTCACGGCGACCGTGGCCCTGGCGGGTGTACTCAATGTGCTCGAGGACCTGCGGGCCGAGGAGGACCTCATCGACGAGGCGCTGCCGCTGGCCGACCGGCCCGACACACGGGCCCAGCTTGCGGGCTTGCACTACCTCAAGGGCAATCTGTATTTCCCCCGTGGCGATGTGGCGCGCAGCCGCGAACACCACAGCCGCGCCATGGCCGTGGCCAGTGACGCCGGCGAGGTGAGGCTGCAGGCCAGGGCGCTCAGCGGCCTGGGGGACTCGTTCTACGCGGAGGGCCGCATGGTGACGGCCCATGCCCGCTTCGTACAGTGCCTTGCGCTGTGCGACGAACACGATCTGCGCGACATCGAGGCCTCGAACCGCTTCATGCTGGCCACCACGCAGATCTATCTGTGCGAGACCGCCCCCGCCCTGCGCAATGCCGTGGCGTCGGCCGAGCTGGCCCGTCAGGTCGGGAACCACCGGGCCGAGATCGTGTCTCGCCTGACGGCCAGCTGGATCGAGTTGGGGCGGGGCAATGCGCACGGCGCCCTGCTGCACGTTGACGAGGGCCTGCGCATCGCGCGTGCCATCCGGGCGGGCCGCTTCGAGCCCTTTCTGCAGGAGGCCCAGGCCCGTGCACAGCATGCGCAGGGCGACCTCGAGGGCGCGTGGCGGACCATCCAGCAGGCACAAGAGGCCGTGGACCGTCTGGGCCTGCACGCCTTCATCGGACCCTGGGTGTCGGGCACGCTCGCCCTGATCAGCCCGGACGAGGTGCGCGCCCGCGAGGCGCTGTCACGTGGCATGGCCCAGATCGACCTGGGCTGCGTGGCGCACAACGTCTACCGCTTTCATGCCGCGGCCATGGAATGGCATGTACTGAAGGGGCGGCATGACGACGCACAGCGGGTCGGTGCCCGCTGGCTGACGCTCACCGGTGCCGAACCGACGCCCTGGGTGGCGGGCCTGCATGCCTTCATGCAGGCCTGTGTGGACGGGCCGACGCCGCGTCCGGGCGACGCCGTGTGGCAGCGTCTGCGCGAGCACGAGATCCTGCACGTGATGCTGCGGCTGCCGCGCACGCTGCTGGCCTGAACCGGGGCGGTCAGCGGGTGCGCTGTGGCGCCAGGTAGTCCAGCGCCCACCCCGCCATCTGTTCCGACTGCGCCATGCACTGCTCGTGCAGTCCGGCCCCCCGGGTCCATCCGCCTCCGAAGAACAGGGGCCACTGCGGAGAGGCTGCATTCTTTTCATTGAACGCCGCGATCTGCACCTGGGCCTGCAGGCAACCCGCATCCAGCACGTTGTGCTTGAACAGCGTCCAGGCCTTGCCGCCGTGGTGCGTGAGGCCCGCCGGCGCGTGGGTCTCGGTGTAGCCGGTGGCAGGTTGGGCCGCGGCCGCCAGCGCCAGATGCGGCAGGGCGGCCCGCGCGGCAGATGGCAGGTGCTCGCCGCCAGCCCGATCCAGCACCATGGACGGGTCCACGGCATGCAGGTCGGGCGTCAGCGTGGTGAAGAACACCGGCAGCCCGGCCTCGTTGTAGCGGGGGTGGGCGCGGTCGTTCTGGTGCCAGTTCTCGACGTAGCTCATGCGGTAGGGCTGAGCCTGCTGGCTCACTGGGTGAGCCAGAACGTTGTATGTGCGCCAGCTGTTGCGGTTGGCCGGCAGCAGCCGGTCATCGGTGTGGCAGGCGGCATAGCTGCGCGTGTAGCGAACCTGGCCGAGGATGCGGGTCAGTTCCGGCCCGAGGTCTGCGCCATTCGGAATGTGCAGCGCCTTCAAGGCATCGTCTGCATGCAGGGCCATCAGCACCAGGTCCACCGCCTGCGCAGGCCCTTCACCGGCCTGCACCACCGCGCCACTGGCTGACACCGTCACCTGCGCGGCTTGCCCGGTGCAGACCGTCACCCGCACGCTGTCGTCGCTGCGTGCGACCAGCGCCTGCGCCAGGGTGGCGAGCCAGTGCTGCGACCCCCACTCGAAGTAGCGGCGGTCCGGGCGGCCGGTTGCCGGATCCTGTCCTTCCTGGATGAGGTAGTACTGGAAGGGCGACAGCAGCGGCATGCCCGCCGGGCCACTGACCGGGTCGGTGAAGTACATCGCCGAGATCCGCGGGTAGTAGAGCTCGTCGCGGATGCGGGCGATGCGCGTCGGCAGCGCCGGGTCCTGCCAGTCGATCGCAATGCCCAGGCGGGCGGCCGTGCCGGCCAGTTGCGCCTCGGGCGCGGCCATGCAGTCGGCAAAGTACTGGCCCACCGTGTAGCTCGCGGGGACCGGTGCCTGCCCGTGCTCCCCCGACACCCGCTCGCATGCCCGTGCATGCACCACCCGCATCAGCGGCAGCAGCCGGCCGGCATCGGCCTGAGCGAGGTCGTGGCGCGGGTCGGACACCGTGCCGGGCGCATCGTCGTCGTCGGTGAACAGCGTGTGGCGCTCGGGCGTGAAATAGCTTTCGTTGTCGCACAGCGGCCGCAGGTGCGCGAGGTAGCCGATGTCGGCCAGCGCCGCCTTCAGCCGCCGGTAGGTGGCCAGGTTCACGTCGTTGACGCCGAGATCCGCCCACCGCACATAGGGCTCCGGGGGCGCGTCCGGTGCGGTGCGCTGCTCACCCAGCTGCACGAACACGGTGTCGGCGTTGCCGCCGAGCACGGCCTTGCGCTCGTAGACCGTGATCTGCAGACCGCTCAGGCCCTGCTGCTGCGCGCGCTGCTGAAGGTAGTAGGCTGCGGACAGGCCGGAGATCCCGCCGCCGATGATGGCAATGTGCAATCCCATGGTGTGAGGTGTCATGATGGTCTGCCGCAGTCTAGGCAATCGGGCCTGCGGCAGCGGTATCAGTTCACTGCGGTTTCAGGGATGCGACGCGTATCATCGGCGCCCATGTTCCGCATCGTCCTGGTCCACCCCGAAATCCCGCCCAACACCGGCAACGTCATCCGGCTGGCGGCCAACACCGGCTGCGAGCTGCACCTCATCGAGCCCCTGGGCTTTTCGATGGACGACAAGCTGCTGCGTCGCGCCGGGCTCGATTACCACGAGTACGCCGAGGTGAAGCGCCACGCGGACTGGGACGCCTTCCTGGCCGCCATGCAGCCCGACCCCGAGCGGATGTTTGCCTTCACCACCCGTGGCAGCCGGCCCTTTCAGGAGCCAGCCTGGCAGCCGGGCGACTGGCTGGTGTTCGGCTGCGAAACCAGCGGCCTGCCGCCGGCTCTGCGCGACACCTTTGCCCCTGCCCAGCGCGTGCGCTTGCCCATGCGTGAAGGGCAGCGCAGCCTGAACCTGAGCAATGCGGTGGCCGTGGCGGTGTTCGAGGCCTGGCGGCAGAACGGCTACGCGGGCGGGGCCTGAGACCGGCCCTGGCACCGGCCGCCGCCCGAAAGGGCGTCAGGCGTGGCCGCCTTCGGCCTTGGCTTCGCGGCGCATCAGCGCGCCCACGGCTTCGCGCGGGGTCTGCCGGCCTTCCAGCACGGCCACCACCGCCTCGGTGATCGGCATGGCCACGCCCAGCGCCTGCGCACGCTGCCACACTGTGGCGGCGCTGTAGACGCCTTCGGCCACATGGCCCAGCTCGCTCAGGATCTGCGCCAGCGGCTTGCCCGTGGCGAGCTGCAGGCCCACCGTGCGGTTGCGCGACAGGCTGCCGGTGGCCGTCAGCACAAGGTCGCCCAGCCCCGACAGGCCCATGAAGGTGTCGGCGCGCGCACCCAGCGCCAGGCCCAGGCGGGTCATCTCGGCCAGGCCGCGCGTGATGAGCGCGGCGCGGGCATTGAGGCCCAGCTCCAT
The DNA here is from genome assembly GCF_913773725.1 of uncultured Aquabacterium sp. Classification (GTDB taxonomy): domain Bacteria; phylum Pseudomonadota; class Gammaproteobacteria; order Burkholderiales; family Burkholderiaceae_C; genus Aquabacterium. The sequence goes on from NZ_CAJYGK010000043.1 coordinate 21,748, forward strand.
GCCATCGGCGATGCCGGTGGCGATGGCGAGCACGTTCTTCACCGCGCCGCCGACTTCGACCCCGACCGGGTCGGCCGAGGTGTAGACGCGCAGGCTGTCGGAATGGAAGGCCGACACGGCCTGTTCGGCCAGCGTGGCGTCGGCCGCGGCGGCCACCAGCGCGGTGGGCAGCCCGAGGGCCACTTCACGCGCAAAGCTGGGGCCGGAGAGCACGCCGCAGCGCAGGCCGGGGCGCAGCGACTGCGCGATCTCGTGACCGAGCCGGCCGGTGCCTTTCTCGAAACCCTTGCACAGCCACAGCGCCGACACGTCATCCGGCAGGCGCTGCAGCATGCTGCCCAGTGCCGCCATCGGCGTGCCGATGATGACCAGCCCGCGGCCTTCGCGGCACGGCGCGATGGCCGCGTCGAAGTCGGCTTCGAGCTGCAGTGCCTCCGGGAAGGGCGCCTCGGGGAGGTAACGGGTGTTGCACCGCGCGGCCTGCATCTCGGCCACCTGGGCCGCGTCGCGCGCCCACAGGCGCACGGCCGGGTTGTGGCGCGCCGCACTGATGGCCAGTGCCGTGCCCCACGCACCGGCACCCAGCACCGTCAACGACGGGCCGGGTGTCGAGGGCGTGTCCGGGGCGGCGACGTCTTGAACCGTGAGGTTCATCGCCGCGCGATCAGGCGTTGCCGGCCTGCTCGCCAGCGGCCTGGGCCAGCTGGGCTTCGTACATGGCCTGGAAGTTGACTTCGGTCAGGTGCACGGGCGGGAAGCCAGTGCGGTTGATGACGTCGGCCACGGTGGCGCGCAGGTAGGGGTAGACGATCTGCGGGCAGGCGATGGCGATGATCGGCTGCAGCTGTTCCTGCGGGATGTTGCGGATCTCGAACAGGCCGGCCTGCTTGGCTTCCACCAGGAACAGGGTCTTGTCGTTGACCTTGGTGGTCACGGTGGCGGTGACGGCCACTTCATAGATGCCATCGACCACGGGTTCGGCGTGCAGGTTCAGCTGCACGTCGACCTGCGGTTGACCTTGTTCCAGCAGCACCTGGGGCGCGTTGGGCATTTCCAGCGACAGGTCCTTCAGGTAGATGCGCTGGATGGCAAAAGACGGTTGTGCGGCTTGGTCGCTCATGGAGGGTCCGGAAGAAAAGGGTTGTGTCGGTCAGGCCGGGCGCTGCGATGGGCGCATCGATCCAAGCCAGAAGTTCGACAACGATTATGGACCAGCCCGATGACCTTCCCGTGGCATCCTGGCCAGGGGTTTGTGGCAATGCGTGCCACGTCGGGTGCGCGCCGGCGTCACGCGACCCTGCGCCTGGAAGGGGCGTTGCCGCGGGCAGACCGGTCAAGGCGGGCAGACCCGCCCGCTGAAATCAGGCGGCGTTCAGCAGCGGCAGCAGGCCGCCCCGCTGGTCGAGCGCCATCAGGTCGTCGCACCCCCCGACGTGGGTGTCGCCGATGAAGATCTGCGGCACGGTGCGGCGGCCCGTGAGCGACATCATGGCGTCGCGCTGGGCCGGGTCCAGATCTATGCGGACTTCCTCGATGGACTCGACCCCGCGCTGCTTGAGCAGCATCTTGGCCCGCTGGCAGTAGGGGCAGACCTGGGTGGTGTACATCTTGACGGCTTGCATGGCAGACCGGGTTTCGGGACCCGTTGGAGTTGGCTCCCTCGCATTGTGCGGCTGAGTGCAAGACCGCCCGGGCAGTGGGGAATGACTCCCCCCGCTCCGATCAGGCTTTCTCGACCGGCAGGTTGGCTTCGCGCCAGGCCTTCAGGCCGCCGGCCAGCGGCTGCACGTTCTCGTAGCCCAGCTTCTTGAGTTCGGCCGTGGCCTTGCCGGCGCGCATGCCGGTGGCGCACACCACCACGAGCGGCGTCTTCTTGTTCGAAGGCAGGCCCTTGGCCGTGCCGATCTGTCCGAGCGGCACGTTCTTGGCGCCGACCGCGTGGCCGGCGGCGAACTCGGCCGGTTCGCACACGTCGATGAGCTGCGCCTTTTCCTTGTTGACCAGTTGCACCGCGGCGGCAGGGGTCACGCCGCTGCTGGCCGCGCCCTGGATCTGCTGCCACAGCAGCACACCGCCCGAGCCCACGGCGGCCACGATCCAGTACCAGTTGTCTGCCAGAAAGCTCGAGGAGGTCGACATGCGTGTGTTCTTTCAAGGCGCGGGGCGCCGGTTCAGGTTCCCGCAGACCAGGGTGGCGCGGGCAGCGGCGGATTATAAAATCGCGAGCTGACCTTCACTCGGGACGACCACATGTACAAGCTCGTGCTGATTCGCCATGGCGAATCGACCTGGAACCTGGAAAACCGCTTCACCGGCTGGACCGATGTGGAGTTGACCCCCACCGGCATCTCGCAGGCCATGGCCGCGGGCAAGCTGCTCAAGGCCGAAGGCTACGAGTTCGACGTGGCCTATACCTCGGTGCTCAAGCGCGCCATCCACACGCTGAACTACTGCCTGGACGAGATGGACCGCACCTGGCTGCCGGTCGTCAAGGACTGGCGCCTCAACGAGCGCCACTACGGCGGCCTGCAGGGCCTGAACAAGGCCGACATGGCCAAGCAGTACGGTGACGAGCAGGTGCTGATCTGGCGCCGCAGCTACGACACCCCGCCGCCCGCGCTGGAAGCCAACGACCCGCGTGGCCAGCGCCAGGACCTGCGCTATGCCAAGCTGAACCCGGAGCAGATCCCGCTGACCGAGTGCCTGAAGGACACCGTGGCCCGCGTGCTGCCGTGCTGGAACGACACGCTGGCCCCGGCGATCAAGGCCGGTCAGCGCATCGTCATCGCCGCGCACGGCAACTCGATCCGTGCCCTGGTGAAGTACCTCGACAACATCGGTGACGCCGACATCGTGGGCGTGAACATCCCCAACGGCATCCCGCTGGTGTACGAACTCGACGCCGACCTCAAGCCCATCAAGAGCTATTACCTGGGTGACGCCGAAGCCGCCGCCAAGGCCGCGGCCGCCGTGGCTTCGCAGGGCAAGGCCTGATGGCTGGATCCATCGCCCGTCTGACCCGCGGCCGGTGGATCAGGGTCTGAGCGACCAGATCAGGGGGCAGTGGTCGGACAGCATCCGACCCTGCTCCCGCGGGTCATAAGACAGGCGCGCAAAGCGCCTGTTTGCGTTTCTGTCGGCCAGTCGGCGGTCGATGAGGATGTCGTCGATGTACTGGCTGTGCGTGTCCTGTGCGTCGCAGGGCAGGTAAGGCTGGCCCTCGGTGGCGCGCAGCAGGTCGGCGCCGGGCGGCTGCTGGTCGCTCCAGGCCTGGATGACGTTCAGTGGTGCCCGCTCGTCCGGGCCGGCCGGAAAGCGGGCGTCCTTGGCCAGGTGGCGGTTGAAATCGCCCAACACGGCCAGGGCCACGCCCTCGCGCACGCGCTGGTCGATCCAGGCCTCGACCACCGGAACCTGCTGCTGCAGGCGCTGGCAGGGGGCGAAGCTGCGGTCGAGCTTGCCGGTGAAGCAGCCGCTCTTGAGGTGCACGGCCAGGACGCGCACCTCGCGCGGGGTGCCGGGCCACAGGCTGATGTCGGCGCCGGCTCGGCTGGTGCCATCGACATCCAGGGCAGCCAGGTCGCCGTTGCAGCGGTAGGGCAGGCCCTCACGGATGGCAAAGCCGACCTTTTGCGGGTGGGCGCGTTGCACGAAGCAGTCCACCCGCCAGCCTTGCCGGAAGACGAGCCGGGCGGCCTCGGGGCCGTCCACTTCCTGCAGCGCCACCACATCGACCTGCTCGCGCTGGCGCAGGCGATCGGCGTGGTGCGCCAGGGCGTCCAGGTCGGCCAGAGAGCGCCGTGGCGGCGGGGTGCGGCCCGGCGTGCAGGGCAGGGCGCGTTCGCGGCTGGCCGGTTGCTGGCGCACGCAGCGCGCCGACAGTTCCTCGTGCACCGCGGGGCTCATCAGCCATTCCAGGTTCCACGTCGCCAGCGTCAGGCCAGCATGGGTGTCGAGGCTGGTGCTGCCGCCCAGGCCGAAGAGGGCGGCGTGGCCGGAGGTGGCCGTCGAGAGGGCAACGGCCGCCTGCACGGCGGGGCGTGCCCAGGAAGCCCAGAGGCGGCGCAGCCAGGTGCGCGACCCACCGGCCAAGGTCAGGAACGAGAACACAGACAGGGCTCCGAAGCGGTGATCGGGGCCGCCATCATCGGGCCAAAACCGGCCCGCGCCACCCGCCCCACCCGCGCGGGGGAGGCGGCTGACGCCGGGCGAGGGGCTGCCCTGCCCGCCGCGGTTCAGAGGCCGAGCGCGGCGCGGTCCAGGCTGTAGTTCTGCGGGCCGGCCGCCGCGATCTTGATGGCGCCGATGCGGTTGGCCAGTGCCACCGACTTCACCAGGTCCCAGCCCTGCGACAGGCCGTACAGCAGGCCGCCGCGGAAGGCGTCACCGCAGCCGGTGGGGTCGACCACGGCGTCGGCCTTGACGCCGGGCACATGGGTCTTCTCGCCCTGGATCCAGACGTTGCAGCCCTCGGCACCCAGCGTCTCGATCAGGCCCTTCAGGTGCGACCTGGACAGCTCGGCCAGGCTCTGGCCGGTGCGTTCGGCCAGCATCTTGCCTTCGTAGTCGTTGACGGCGACCCAGGTGGCCTGCGACACGAAGCGCTTGAGCTCGTCGCCGTCGAACATCGGCAGGCCCTGGCCCGGGTCGAACACGAAGGGGATGCCGGCGGCCTGCAGCTGCTCGGCGTGCTGGATCATGGCGTCGCGGCCATCGGGGGCAATGATGGCCAGCTGGATCGTCGGGTCGGCGTCGATGCGCTGGATGTGGGCCTGCTGCATCGCCCCGGGGTGGAAGGCCGTGATCTGGTTGTTGTCCTGGTCGGTGATGATGATGGCCTGGGCGGTGTAGCTGTCATCGACCGTGCGAACGTGGTCCATGCGCACGCCCCAGTGCTGCATGCGCTGGCGGTAGGGCAGGCCGTCGCTGCCCAGCGTGGCCATCACCACCGGCGCGCCGCCGAGTTGATGCAGGCTGTAGGCGATGTTGCCGGCGCAGCCGCCGAATTCGCGGCGCAGCGACGGCACCAGGAAGGACACGTTCAGGATGTGGACCTGTTCCGGCAGGATCTGCTGGGCAAAGCGGCCAGGGAAGGTGGTGATGGTGTCAAAGGCCAGGGAGCCGCAGATCAGGACGGACATCGTCTTCTCCGAGAAAGTGCAAAGCCTGAAAGCGTATCAGGGATAGAAGAGCTCGGCGGTGTAGCCGGCCGGGCTCAGTGCACTCACCTTGAGGTCCCACAACAGCGTGGTGCTGTGCCCCGGCGGCACGGCCTCGGGCAGCGGGCCGGAGGCGACCAGGCTGCGGGGGTTGTCCGTGCGCGGCTCCGCCGTGTCCAGCCAGCGGGCCTCTCGGGGGGCGAAGGCGCGCCGTGCGATGACCGCGCCGTTGGCATCCGTCAGCGTCAGGTCGATGTGGGGCCAGGCCAGGCCGATGCGCGCGCGGTTGTGCACGACCACCGCCAGCCGGTAGCGCTCGGCGCCTTCGGAGGTGGCGCGCACGAGGGTGGCACTCTCGACCTGCAGGTCGTCCAGGCGCAGGGGCGGCGCCAGCCGGCAGCCGACCAGGTCGCACCATTGCTGCAGCTGCGGACGGGTGTCCGGGTGGTGGGCGGCAATCAGGTCGCGGAACTGGTGTGTGAGCTGCAGGCCGAGCGCCAGCACCAGGGCCACCGTGGCGCCACCCAGGGCGGCCCGTGTGGCCGGATGCCGCCAGAAGGCCCGCCGCTGGGCCTGCTTCATGAACCCCGGCGTGGGCGGCGCCTGCTCGCGCAGACGCAGCCGGCTGCGTCCCCGGCGTTGGCTCGGCGGCGGCACCGGTTGTTCGGGCACGAAGTCGCTGTCACCGGCCTGCGGGGGGCGTGGCGCCGAAGGGGCAAGGGGCGGCTCGGACAGCGCCTCGGCCCCGGTGCGGGGTGCGGACGGCTCCTGCGTCTCGCCGGCAAGTGCCGCGGGCTCGACGCCTTCCCGCCACGCAGCCGGCGCTGGCTGCGACGGCGCCGCTGCGGGCAGGTCCTGGGCTTCGTCGGACAGGGCAGGTTCCGACAGCCCCCATTCGTCGTCCAGATCCAGCAGGGCGTCGTTGGGGAACTGGGCGTCGGCGAATTCGGGGCCGTGCCGCCGGCGGAAGGCCGCCTTGCGGTCGCTGCGCGAGGGCATCAGAAAGCGCGAATCCAGCGCGTCGGACTCGTCGGTGCGCGGAACCTCGTCGTCGTCACGCGGGCCCCGCGTGGCCGCCTCGGCTGAGGAGACCATGTCGGCTGGGGCGGCCTGTGCGGGCCCGGCTTCGTCTGCGGGCGCATCGGCATCCGGCACCAGGGCCACCGCGGTGTCCAGTTCGAAATCGGTGGCGGCGGGGCGCGGAGGTGGCTCGGGCGGGGCCGCCTCGAAGCGCGGGGTGTCGCGCCAGGGCATGGGCTGCTCGAACAGCTCGTCTGCGGCCGGCCAGGTGGGCGGCACGGTGTCGGGTGGCGGCGCCGTGACGTCGGCGGGCAGGTCGGCCACGATGCCAGCAGGCTCCGTGGGTTCGAACGCCGGTGGGGCGGTGTCTGCGCTGCGCCGGGTGAGGAAGGCCGGCAGGTCTTCGGCTTCCTGGAAGGGCGCAGCCTGCGTCGGGGGCGCGGCTGCGGGCGTGGCCGCCGCGCTGCTGCCAGCAGGGAAAGCGGCGGGGCTGGCCGGCGTGCTGCGCGGCGGGGGCGGTTCGGTGTCGAGGTCGAACAGCGTCGGGATCGCGTGAAAGACCTCGTTGCAGCGCCCACAGCGCACCCAGCCCTCAGAGACCTTGAGTTGGTCCTGAACGACCTTGAAGATGGTGCCGCAGTGGGTGCAACGGGTGGCGAGGCTCATGACGCCTTCGTTTATGCCACCGTTTTGGCCGGATTCACGCCGCCTTGCAGGCGGTCATCAGGATCCAGCCCTCTTCCGCGTTGGCGACCTGCAACTGCAGGCCGACCTCGGCGTAGGCGTCCTTGAGTTCCTGCTCCTGGCGGGCCAGGATGCCGGCCAGCACCAGATGACCACCGGCTGCCACATGGCCGGCCAGCAGCGGCGCGAGCATCTTCAGCGGGGTGGCCAGGATGTTGGCCAGCACCACGGGGTAGGCGCCTTTCGCCGCGCCCACCAGATCGGGCAGACCGACCAGCAGCGGCAGGGCACCGTTCGCATCCTTCAGGTGGGCGACGTTGGCTTCGGCGTTGGCCAGCGTGGCCTCGACCGCGGCCGGGTCGATGTCGACCGCATCGGCCCACTTTGCGCCATGCAGCAGCGCGCCGATGGCCAGGATGCCCGAGCCGCAGCCGTAATCGAGCACGGTCTGGCCCTGGTAGGCCGACGCGTTCTGCGCGATCCACTTCAGGCACATGCGGGTGGTCGGGTGGGTGCCGGTGCCGAAGGCCAGGCCCGGGTCCAGTCGCATCGCCACGGTGGCAGCGGCCGGCACCTCGTGCCAGGTCGGCACGATCCAGAACATGTCGGTGATGGGCACGGGCTGGAACTGCGACTGGGTCAGGCGCACCCAGTCCTGCTCGTCCACGGGCTGGATACCCTGGACGTGGATGTCGGCGGCCCATTCCTGGGCCAGAATCAGCGTGACGGCTTCCAGCGCCTCGGTCTCGCTCGGGAACAGGCTCTTGATCGTCGAGCGCTGCCACGCCTCGCGCGGCACCGGCATGCCGGGCTCACCCCACAGGGCCTCTTCGTGCTCGGTGTCGGCGTCGGCGTCTTCGACCGAGACGGACAGGGCCTCGACCTCCATGAGCGCGTCGCTCAGGGTGTCGACTTCGGCCTCTTTGGCCAGCAGGGTGAGTTCAAACAGGGGCATGTCGGTGCTGCAGGGAAAGGCCGCTCAACGCTTGCGCGCGGCCATCCAGTTTTCGAGGTAGTGGATGTCGGTGCCGCCTTCGATGAACTTGGCGTCGACCATCAGCTCGCGGTGCAGCGGGATGTTGGTCTGGATGCCTTCGACCACGGTTTCCGACAGCGCGGTGCGCATGCGGGCCAGGGCCTGCTCGCGGGTGTCACCGTGCACGATGATCTTGCCGATCATCGAGTCGTAGTTGGGCGGCACGAAGTAGTTCGTGTAGGCGTGCGAATCGACGCGCACCCCGGGGCCGCCCGGCGGGTGCCACATCGTGATGCGGCCCGGCGACGGGATGAACTTGACCGGGTCTTCGGCGTTGATGCGGCACTCGATGGCGTGACCGCGCGATTCGATCTGGCGTTGCGTGAAGGGCAGCTTCTCGCCGGCGGCCACGCGGATCTGCATCTGGACGATGTCGACGCCGCTGGTCAGCTCGGTGACAGGGTGCTCCACCTGCACGCGGGTGTTCATCTCGATGAAGTAGAACTCGCCGTTCTCGTAGAGGAACTCGAAGGTGCCCGCACCGCGGTAGCCGATCTTCTTGCAGGCGGCGGCGCAGCGGTCGCCCACCTTCTCGATCAGGCGGCGGGGGATGCCGGGGGCCGGCGCCTCTTCGATGATCTTCTGGTGGCGACGCTGCATCGAGCAGTCGCGCTCACCCAGCCACACGGCGTTCTTGTGCTGGTCGGCGAGGATCTGGATTTCCACGTGACGCGGATGCTCCAGGAACTTCTCCATGTAGACCTCGGGGTTGCCGAATGCGGCACCGGCCTCGGCCTTCGTCGTCTGCACGGCGTGGATCAGCGCGGCTTCGGTGTGCACCACGCGCATGCCGCGGCCACCACCGCCGCCGGCGGCCTTGATGATCACCGGGTAGCCCACCGAGCGGGCGATGCGGATGATTTCCTTCGGGTCGTCGGGCAGGGCGCCGTCCGAACCGGGCACACAGGGCACGCCCGACTTGATCATGGCCTGCTTGGCCGAGACCTTGTCGCCCATCAGGCGGATCGATTCGGGCGTGGGGCCGATGAAGGTGAAACCGGACTGCTCGACGCGCTCGGCGAAGTCGGCGTTTTCCGACAGGAAGCCGTAGCCGGGGTGGATGGCCTCGGCGTCGGTCACTTCCGCGGCCGAGATGATGGCCGGCATGTGCAGGTAGCTCTGCGCCGAAGGGGCCGGGCCGATGCACACGGCCTCGTCGGCCAGCTTCACGTACTTGGCATCGCGGTCGGCTTCGGAGTAGACGACGACCGACTGGATGCCCATCTCGCGGCACGCGCGCTGCACGCGCAACGCGATCTCGCCGCGGTTGGCGATGAGGATCTTCTTGAACATGGGCGCGCCCTTATTCGACGATGAACAGGGGCTGGCCGTATTCGACAGGCTGGCCGTTCTCGACCAGGATCTTGGAGATGACGCCGTCCTTGTCGGACTCGATCTCGTTCATGATCTTCATCGCTTCGATGATGCAGACGGCCTGGCCGGCCTTGACGGTGTCACCGACTTCGGCGAAGGCCTTGGCGCCGGGCGACGAGGCGCGGTAGAAGGTGCCGACCATCGGCGACTTGACCACATGGCCGGTCTCGACCGGGGCGGCCGGCGCGGCTTCGGCGGCCGGGACTGCAGCAGCCGGGGCAGCGGCGGCCGCAGCGGGGGCGGCGGCCACGGCTTGCTGGGCGACCGGCATCGTCATCACCACCGGCTGGGCGCCGGCCTTCACGATGCGGACCTTGCCGTCGGCCTCGGTGATCTCCAGTTCGGACACATTGGATTCCGACACCAGGTCGATCAGGGTTTTCAGTTTGCGCAAGTCCATGTTGGCTCTCTCCAGCAAATGCGTCGGGCGGGGTACGCCCGTGTGTGATGCGTGGTCCGGGGACGGGTTGGGCTCCCGGACGGGTAAAGAAGGTTCAGCCTTGAGGCTGGGCAGGTGGGGCACCCAGGCGGTCCAGGGCGGCGTCCACCGCCAGCCGGTAGCCCGCCGCCCCCAATCCCACGATCACGCCCTCGGCGAGGTCGGAAAAATAGGAGTGGTGTCGGAATGGCTCGCGCCGGTGGACGTTGGACAGGTGCACTTCGATGAAGGGCAGGGCCACGCCGGCGAAGGCATCGCGCAGGGCCACGCTGGTGTGCGTGAACGCGCCGGGATTGATGACGATGAACTGGGTGCCGTCGGTCCGTGCCGCATGCACGCGGTCGATCAGCACGCCTTCGTGGTTGCTCTGGAACGTGTCCAGCCGGGCACCCCGGGTGGCGGCATGCTCGACCAGTCCGGCGTTGATCTGCTCCAGGGTGGTGGCACCATAGACCTGCGGTTCACGGGTGCCCAGCAGGTTGAGGTTCGGGCCGTGGAGAACAAGAATCTGCATGCTCGGTTGGTCCGCCCCTCGCGTGGTTTTCAAACCACCGTTTGAGGGGCCGGCCAAGAAAATGAAAGTAGGCGGATTTTAGGGGCAAATAAGCGCAAATCAAGTCATTGCAAAGTTCGTGACTTGTGGTAAGCGCGGCGCGTTCAACGTGTCGGTTTCAGCGTCGGTCCGGCCCGGTTCACGCGATGGCGCCCGCCCAGGCCGCCAGTTCCTCGTAGTGGGTGGCGCCCATCTTGCGCTGACGAATGCGGCCCTGCGCATCGACCAGCACCGTGAACGGCAGCCCCCCTGCCGTGTTGCCCAATGAGGCCGCCAGGTCCGTGCCGTCCATGCCGGCCAGGCCGATCGGAAAGCGCACGGGGGTGCGGCCGAGGAATTCTCTCACGGGTGTCGGCCCGTCGATGGCCAGTCCGACCACCTGCCAGCCGCGGGGTCCGAAGGCCTCGTGGAAGCGGTCGAGTTCGGGCATCTCCTTGACGCACGGTGGGCACCAGGTGGCCCAGAAGTTGATCAGCAGCGGCCGGCCTTGGAGGGCGGCCCAGTCCAGCGGGCCGCCCGATGGTTGCTCGAACTGATGCTGCCAGAAGCCATCCGGCAGCAGGTCGCCATCCGCTCCGGCAAGGGCCGCATCCGGAGCAGCGCCTGCCGCGGGGGTCGATGACCGGGTCGCCCACCAGGCACCCAGGCCGGTGGCGCCGAGGCCGGCCGCCGCGAACAGCAGGGTGCGACGCCGTGTCGACGAAGGTGTTTCCGGTGGGGGGGAGGGGGGAGTCGGCGTGTCGGACATCAGGGGGCAGAAAGTCAGAAAGAGTTGGTCGCCGCATCGGGCGTGGCCGGCTCGGCCAGCAGTCGGGTCAGGGCCTGAAGGTCTCCGCGATCGGTCCGGCCGCGGGCGTCCGGTTTCAGCGCGCCCCGCAGGTCGTCTGCGTCCAGGATGGTGAGGTGCAGGCCGATGGGTTCACCCAGGGCCGGGCAGGGGATGGTCAGGCTGAGGCGGTCGACTTCGCTGCCTCGAGGGCCGGGCACGCTGCCGACGTCGTAGTCCACGCCCTTGTTGAGCAGCGTGATCTCGGCGGACTTGCTGTCGTCGCAGTACAGCTGGAGGTGGATGTCGTTCAGGCGCGTGGCGGTGCCCCGCCACACGGCACCGGTCAGATGGGGGCGAAACTCCGACAACCGTTCCATCCACACGGCGGCCAGCTCGCGCAGGGCCCGCAGCTCGGCTGGCTGGGTGTCGGCGCAGAAGATGGACAGGTACTCGAAGACGGCCGATTCCACCTGGTCGTTGTCGGGCAGCGGCGCGCGGCTGCCCAGGCCCAGCTGCTTGACGGCGCGGCGCTTGGCCTGACCGTACTCCAGGCCTTCTTCGACCACGATGCGGGCCGCGGTGGCGGCGATGTCCTCGGTGCTCATGCCCGGATTGTCGCTGTTCGGGACCGCCCGTGCGGGCGTCGGGGGCAGCCGTACACGGCCACGGGCACGGCGCTGAAGGCCGCATTGGCGCTGATGCGGTCGGTCAGCTGGTCGTCGGTCAGGTCGTTGATGCTGGCGCCGGGGTGGGCGCGCGCCACCGTCAGGGCCACGCCGGGCCGGTCATGCCCCCAGCCGTGGGGCAGGCTGACCACCCCGGGCCGGATGTCCGGGGTGATGTGCACCGGCACGCTCACCTGCCCGGTTCGTCCTTGCACGGTGACGGTCTGGCCATCCCGCAGCTGCCGGGCCGCCGCGTCATCCGGGTGGATCCACAGGGTGCAGCGCGGCTTGCCGGAAACGAGCCGCGCGCTGTTGTGCATCCACGAGTTGTTGGAGCGCACGTCGCGCCGGCCGATGAGTTTGAGGGCGGGGCGACCGTCTGCGCCCGGTTCGGGGGGCGCGGCCCGCGTGAACAGATCGGTGAGTGCCGCCAGTTCGCGCCGGACCGGTTCGGGCAGCAGGCGGATGCGGCGGCGGCGCTGCTCGAGCCGCTTGACGAGAGAGGGCCGCAGCGGACCCAGGTCCACGCCATCCGGGCGGGCCTTGAGCTGGGCGAAGGTCACCCGTCCGCCTGCCCGACGCAGCCCCAGGTCCAGCAGGCGATGCGGTGGCAGCCGACCGACCAGGCCCCGGGTCAGCAGGCCGGCCAGGCGCTGGCGGATGCCGCCCCGCTCCAGCGCCCAGGCGCGGCGGGCGTACCGGCGTGCCAGTTCGGCGTAGATCTGCCAGTCATGCAGCGCCCCGTCGGCCGGCGCCACGATCGGGGGGCTGTAACGGGCCACGTTGTGCACAGCCAGGTGCAGGAAGACCAGGTCGTAGTGGTCGTGCTCGACAAAGCAGGTGGGCGGCAGGATGACGTCGGCGTGTCGGGTGGTCTCATTGATGTAGAAGTCGACCGACACCATGAAGTCGAGTTGCGCGAGCGCCGTGTCGAGCTGTCGTCCATTCGGGGTGGACAGCACCGGGTTGCCGGCGGCGGTGACCAGGGCCCGGATCTGTCCTCGGCCGGGCGTGAGCATCTCTTCGGCCAGCACGGACACGGGCAGCTCTCCGCTGAACTCGGGTGCGCCCCGCACGCGGCTGTGCCACGCGCCCAGGTGTCCCGGGCCCATCAGCTTCATGTCGATCAGGTTGAGCGCGGGGCTGGTCAGCAGGGCGCCGCCCTCGCGGTCGACGTTGCCGGTCAGCAGGTTGATGGCCTGGATCGCCCACTGGCACACAACACCGTGCGCTTGCGTGGACACCCCCATGCGCCCGTAGACCACGGCCCCCTCGGCCTGGGCCAGTTCGCGGGCGAGCCGCCGGGTGGTGGCCGCGTCCATGCCGGTGTGGGGTGCGGTCGCTTCCGGGCTGAACGGCTGCACCGCCCGCCGCACGGCATCAACCTGGTCCAGCAAGGGGGTGAGGTGCATCGGCCGCACGAGGTCTTCTTCGAACAGGGTGTGCAGCACCGCCAGCAACCAGGCCGCGTCGCTGCCCGGGTCGATGGCATGGTGTTCGTCGGCGACCGCGGCCGTTTCCGTGCGCCGCGGGTCGAGCACGACCAGCTTGCCGCCGCGCTCGCGCAGGTCCTTGAGGCGGGCGCGCACGTCGGGCACCGTCATCAGGCTGCCGTTGCTGGCCAGCGGGTTGCCCCCCAGGATCAGCATGAAGCGGGTGTGGTCGATGTCGGGAATGGGGATGGCCAGCTGGTGGCCGTACAGCCAGTGCGCGACGACGTGGTGCGGCAGCTGATCGGCCGAGGTGGCGGAAAACCGGGCGCGCGTGCGCAGCTGGCTGAAGAACAGGTGACCGTGGGTGATGTTGCCCCAGTTGTGGACGTTGGGGTTGCCCTGGTAGACGGCCACGGCGTTCGCCCCGTGCTGCTCGCGCACGCGCACCAGGCCATCCACCACGAGGTCGAAGGCCTGGTCCCACGAGATGGGCTCGAAACGGGGTTGACCGTCGGCGCCGGTCACGCGACGCACGGGCTGGCGCAGGCGATCCGGGTCTTCGTGCAGGTCCTTCAGCGCCACGGCCTTGGGGCAGATGTGGCCGCGCGACAGGGGGTCGTCCGGGTTGCCGCGGATCTGCGTGATGCGGGCCGCGGGGCCGTCGCCCTCGACCTCGAAGCGCAGCCCGCAAATGGCTTCGCAGAGGTTGCAGACACCGGTGTGGGAGCGGGAGGCGGGCGAGGGCATGCGGCAGGGGTGGTTCTGTCGGGAACCATTCCATGATGCCAGGGGGAGGCCGGGTGCCGGCCTCGGGGAAGTCTCGGGGTTGCGTCGGGCCGCGGCAGCCCGCTCAGCGTGTCCGGGCCACCCCGTCGGCGGCGTCGGCCCAGGCTGCGGCTTCGGCCTCGATCTGCGTCAGCCGGCGCAGCAGCCAGGGGGTCGGGTCGCCCTGGGGCTCGGGCAGGGCATGCGAGACGAGCACGCCGTCGTCCTGGTGGGGCGTGGCGGCCGCCAGGGGCGCAGGCGCGCGGTGCTGCCGCTCGGCAGGGTCGTCGCTGAGCCAGGCACACAGCGCGGCTTCGGTGCGCTCGATGGCGCTGGTGGCGGTGGGGCCGTGCAGGTCGCCCTGCCGGTGGGTGAGCACGATGCGCACGACCGCCAGCTGGCTGATGAGCCGGTGGCTGCGGATGAGCAGGGCCTCGAGGTGCGGGGAGCGGCTGCCAGCGTAGGTGGGTTCGCGCACGGTGCGCTGAAGGGCCTGCGCCAGCATCCAGATCGCGTCGTAGACCTCGCGCCGGGCGTGTGTGCGCTCGGGTGCCAGGGCGGAGCCCTGCTGCCAGTGCAGCACGTGGTGGGCGTAGCGGCGCAGTGCCTGCTGCAGCCGGTGTGTCAGGGCGGGCAGCTGGGCGCGTTCCCACGAGGGCAGCACATAGCTGAATCCCCAGGCCAGGCCGGCGCCGATCAGCGTGTCGGCCAGGCGCTCGGCCGCGTCCAGCCACACGGCATGCGGCCCGGTGGCGAACATCTTGGCCTGCAGCAGCGCCATCACGGCTGCCGCCGTGGTGGTGATGCGGTAATCGCGCAGGACGTAGGCGTGCGCCAGGGCCATGCTGAGGGCCAGCACGGCAAAGCGCGCTGCCATGCCCAGCGGCAGGGACAGCAGCAGCGAGGCCACGGCGCAGCCGAGCAGGGTGCCGATGACCCGCGCGTCGCGGCGGGCCAGGGTCTGCTCCAGGCTGCCGCGCATGACGACGGCCACGGTCAGCAGCAGCCAGTGCGGGTGGCTGTGCCAGGGCAGGTGGTGGCTGAGCCACAGCGCGCAGGCCATGGCCAGCGTGGCCCGCAATGCGTAGCGCAGGGTCGGCGCGCCCAGGTGCAGTTGCCGGCGCAGCACGGGCAGCGACCACGACACCGGCGAGACGAGCGACGTCAGCAGCGGTGCCTCGGGGTGGGGTCCGGGTGCGGTGCCCTCGGCGGCGCGGCGCAGGGCCTGGCCGTGTTCATGCAGATGGCCGGCCCGGCGTGCCAGGGACTGCAGCGCCCGGCTGTCCTCGGGGGCCAGCAGGGTGGGTGCTTGTGGCGCGGGCGGTGCGGGCTCGCCCAGGCGCACGGCCAGGGCCAGGTCGGCGACCCGGTCGGCGTGCCAGTTCAGGAAATGCGCCAGACGCAGCAGAGCCGTCCGGGTCGAGGGCGAGGTGGGCAGCTGGTCGATGTCGAGCTGGCACGCCAAGACCACGTCGCGCAGGTTCACGACGTGGATGAGGGTGTCGATCTCGCGGCGGCGGCGCGCGGAGGCGTCGTGGGTGGCCCCGTCGTACAGCAGGTCTCGCGCGCTCTGGAACACATCGGCCAGCGCGGCCTGCTGTCGGATCAGGCTCAGCAGATCCTGCTGACTGCTGGTGCGGGCGTCGGGCTCGGCGCGGTCCCGGGTCCAGCGGGCCTGCGTGCGGATCAGCCGGGAGAGGTTGTGCAGGCTCTCGGCCAGCGCCAGGGTGCGGTAGCGCCGTGCCAGCGCCACGGCGCACAGCTGGGCCCACAGGCCCATGAATGCCGCCCCCGCGGCCACCCACCCCAGGTGGCTCAGCGCCGCGACGCGGTCCATGGGCACCTCGCGGAATGCCGCCATCTGGAAGATGAGCGACAGGATCATCACGAAGCTGAGCGGCATGCCACGCTTGCCCCAGGCGGTCCACAGCAGGGCGCCGAAGGTCACGGCCAGCACGGTGAGCGCTTCGGCCACGGCGTGGCCGTGGGTCAGGGCCACCAGGAGCGACACCAGCAGGCTGCCCGCGATGGCAGGCAGCATCGCGGCCGGCTTGCTGCGCGCCGTGACCACGGTGTCGGCCACGCCCACCGCGCCATAACCGGAAGAGGCGGCCACGGCGGCCGGCAACCCCCACAGCGGCGCGATCAACCCGGTGCACAGCAGCAGCCCGGCGCCGATGCCCAGGCCGTTGAGGAGCGGCGCGGGCAGTCGGCGGAGCAGGCTCAGGGGCGAAGCGGAGGGCACGGAGCAGGGGCGGGCTGGTGGGCGGAGGGCCAGGCGGTGAGGGCGCCTGCCTGGCCTTCGGGCCTCACGCCTCGCGGCGCAGCGCGGGGAAGAGGATCACGTCGCGGATGTTCGGTGCGTCGGTCAGCAGCATCATCAGGCGGTCGATGCCGATGCCGCAGCCGCCCGTCGGGGGCAGGCCGTATTCCAGCGCACGGATGTAGTCGGCGTCGAAGTACATGGCTTCCTCGTCGCCGGCGTCCTTGGCGTTGGCCTGGGCCTGGAAGCGGGCGGCCTGCTCTTCGGGGTCGTTCAGCTCGGAGAAGCCGTTGCCGTATTCGCGGCCGGTGATGAACAGCTCGAAGCGCTCGGTGATGCTCGGGTCGGCGTCGGAGGCGCGGGCCAGCGGGCTCACTTCCACCGGGTAGTCGATGATGAAGGTAGGTTGCCAGAGCTGCTCTTCCACCGCGGCTTCGAACAGGCCGAACTGCAGCTCGGCCAGCGTCCAGCGGGCGGGCGGCTCTTCGCCCAGGGCCTTCAGCTTGTCGTGCAGCACCTGGGCGTTGTCGGCCTCGGCTTCAGTCAGGCCGGCGTACTTCACCAGCGAGTCGCGCACCGTCAGGCGCTGGAAGGGCGATTCGAGGTCGACCTCCTTGCCGCCATACGTCAGCTTGGCGGTGCCCACGGCGGCGATGGCCGCGTGGCGCAGGATGGATTCGGTGAAGTCCATCAGGTCGCGGTGGTTCCACCAGGCCGCGTAGAACTCCATCATCGTGAACTCGGGGTTGTGACGGACCGACACGCCTTCGTTGCGGAAGTTGCGGTTGATCTCGAACACGCGC
Organism: uncultured Aquabacterium sp.; assembly: GCF_913773725.1. Classification (GTDB taxonomy): domain Bacteria; phylum Pseudomonadota; class Gammaproteobacteria; order Burkholderiales; family Burkholderiaceae_C; genus Aquabacterium. Next base: position 38,711 of record NZ_CAJYGK010000043.1, read on the forward strand.
TCGAAGCCGCCCACCACCAGGCGCTTCAGGTACAGCTCCGGCGCAATCCGCAGGAACATCTCCTGATCGAGCGCGTTGTGGTGGGTGATGAAGGGCTTGGCGTTCGCGCCCCCGGGGATGGGGTGCATCATCGGCGTTTCGACTTCGAGGAAGCCGTTGTCGACCATGAAGGCGCGGATGGAGGCAATGCCCTTCGAGCGGGCGATGAAGCGGGCGCGCGAGTCTTCGTCGACGATGAGGTCGACGTAGCGCTGGCGGTACTTCTGCTCCTGGTCGGTCATGCCGTGGAACTTGTCCGGCAGCGGGCGCAGGGCCTTGGTCAGCAGGCGGATGGACGTGACCTTGATCGACAGTTCGCCGGTCTTGGTCTTGAACAGCGTGCCCTCGGCACCCAGGATGTCGCCCAGGTCCCAGTGCTTGAAGGCGTTCAGGGCGTCGGCACCGACGTTGTCGAGCGTGACGTAAACCTGGATGCGGCCGGTGGCGTCCTGCAGGGTGCCGAAGCAGGCCTTGCCCATGACGCGCTTGAGCATCAGGCGGCCGCCGACGCTGGCCTTCACGGCCTGGGCTTCGAGGGCCTCGGCCTCGGTGCCGTCGTGGGCAGCGTGCAGGGCGCCGGCGCGGTCAGCGGGCTTGAAGTCGTTCGGGAAGGCCACGCCCTGGGCGCGGATGGCAGCCAGTTTCTCGCGACGCTCGGCCACCAGTTTGTTGGTGTCCACCAGGGTGTCGGCGGGTGAGGCGTGCGTGTCGTGAGAGTGGGGCGTGCTCATGGTTCGGGCGGGCGCTGCGTTGGAGGAGGGGCCGCAGCCGCAGGTGCGACTCAGGCCAAACCCTCGATTGTATGAAACCCTGCGCGACAATGGGGCCATGTCTGTTCAAGATTCACCGCCGTCCGGTCGGTTGGCGGCCCTGAAACAGGTGTGGCAGGCCGTGCCCCGCGCGGCGCTGGGCAACCTGGTGGCCAAGCTGCTGATCGTGTCGCTCGGGCTGGCCATCACCGTGCTGGTGGCCCGCCAGGGGCCGCGTGTGCAGGGGGCTTTTGCGCTGTTCGTGGCCGTCGAGTCGGCCTTGCTGACGCTGTTTTCCGGTCTCGGGCTGTGGCTGGCGCGGCAGATGTCGCGCCAGGCCGGTGCGCTGGAGGGCGCACGGCAGGGCGCACCGGCGCGGGCCTTGCCGATGCTCCGGGGCGTGCTGCGCGCGGCCGTCGGGCTGGGCGCGCTGGCGTCGCTGGTGCTGGTGGCCGTGTCCTGGTGGGCCACCACCTCCCCCTATTCGCAACTGTGGCTGCTGGCGCTGGCGGCGCCTTTTCTGCTGCTGGTGCCGACGGCCACAGGCCTGTGGCTGGGCGAAGGTCGGATGTGGCCGATCAATGTGGCGCAGGTGGCGGCGCCCGCGACCGTGCTGATCGGGCTGGCCGGGGCCTGGTGGATCCAGGGCGATTCGCAGCGTAGCGCCCCCATGGTGGTGCTGGTGCTGACGGCATGGGTCACGGGCAAGTCGCTGGTGGCGGTGGTCACGGCCTTCCGCGCGCTGCGGGACGCCGACCGGCGCGATGCCCGGGTGGCCGATGAACTGTCGGCATCGCGGCTGACGGACTACTGGCGGCCGCAGCCCCGCTGGTGGCACGACGCGGGCTTTGTCGCGACGATCGGGGTCACGAACGTCATCAGCCTGTTGAACTACCGTGCCTCGCTGTTCCTGGTCGAGCGTTTTCATGGCCTGGCCTCGGCCGGCACCTACTCGGTGGCGGTCACGGTGGCCGAGCTGTTGTGGCTGCTGTCCTCGTCGGTCACGGTGTCGGCCTATGCCCGCATCGGCCACCCGGAGGTGCGCGTGGCCGCCGCGATGACGGTGCAGGCGGTGCGCATCAACGTGCTGGCCACCGTGCTGGCGGCGCCTGTGCTGCTGGCTGGTGCCTGGTGGGCCTTGCCTGCCGTGATGGGGGAGGCCTATGGCGCCTCCCTGCTGCCGCTGGCGGCCCTGTTGCCCGGGGTGGCGGCGTACGCGGCGGCCTCCAGCCTGTCGGCGTTCTACACCAACCACCTGGGGCGGCCGCAGCTGTCCGGGGGCATCGCGGGCCTGTCGCTGGCCGTGAGTTTCGGGCTCGGCCTGTTGCTGGTGCCCCGGTGGGGCGCCCTGGGGGCCGGGGTGTCGTCCACCGTGGGCTACCTCCTGGCCATCACCGTGGCATACGGGGTGTTCCTGCGCCACGCGGGCCTGCCGGTGCGGGCGCTGTGGACGCCGTCCCTCACCCGGGTGCCCGCTTCTGGCCATGCGGCCTGATCGGGGACAATACCGGCCCATGTCCGTCCTGAGCCTGCGTCTCAAGCATTTCCTGGTCCGCCTGCTGTCGGTCTTCACCGGACCGCGCATCGTCTATGGCTGGCGCCATCCGGACGGGCGGCTGTGCCCGCACACGCGGGTCAGCACCCACAGCTGCCTGGAAGGGCTGTCCGGGCTGCGGCTGGGCGACCACGTCTTCATCGGCCACTTCAACCGGCTGGACGGCTCCAACGGCCTGGAGATCGAGGAGGGCGTCCAGGTGACCAGCCACGTGGCCATCCTGAGTCACTCCAGCCACCGCGCAGTGCGGGTCATGGGGCGACGCTACATCCATGACCCGAATCCGGCCGGCTACGTGCGCCGCGCCACGCGCATCGGGGCCTACAGCTTCATCGGCCCGCACAGCGTGATCGCGCCGGGCACCCAGATCGGCAAGGGCGTGATCGTGCAGGGCTACAGCTTTGTTTCCGGCGAAGTGCCGGACTTCGCCATCGTGGGGCCGCAGGCCCACGGCAAGCCGGCCGTGGTGCTGGGCGACACCCGCGAACTGGACCGCGACGTGCTGCGGCGCCACCCTGAACTGCACGACGTGTACGCCCGCTGGGCGGGGCTGGACAACCTGCGTCGCGCGCTGGGGGGCGACGTGCCCGATGGCGCGGTGGCCAAGGAGCGCCCATGAACGCGTGCCCGGTGCGCATCCTGTTCTTTGCCGATGCGGCGAGCGTGCACACGCGCCGCTGGGTGGCCGCGGCCGTCGAGCGGGGTGCCGAAGCCGTGGTCGTGACGCGCCAGCCGGCCGAGGTGCCGGGTGCGCGCGAGGTCATCGCCATCCGGCCGGGCGGCGACAAGCCGGGCTGGTTCCTGGCCCTGCCCGAGGTGCGCCGCGTGGCCGCCGACCTGGCGCGGCGCTTCCAGCCCACGCTGGTTCACGGGCATTACGTCACCTCGTACGGCATGTGGGCCGCGGCGTGCGGGCTGAAGGTGCCGCTGGCGCTGACCGCATGGGGCAGCGACATCCTGGTCACCCCCCGTGAAAGCCGCCTGATGCGGCTGATCGTGGCCTGGTCGCTGCGCCGTGCCGACCTCATCACGGCCGATTCGATGGACATGCTCGACGCCATCGCGCGCTACCACCCGCAGGCCGCCTGCCACCAGATCCTGTGGGGTGCGGACACCGACCGCTTCGTGCCGGGCACGCCGGCGGAGGGCTTCGAGGTGGTGAGCCTGCGCAGCTGGGAACCGAACTACAACATCGACGTGCTCATCGAGGCCTTTGCCCGCTTCGTGCAGGCCCGGCCGGCGGCGGGCGCGCGTTTGCACCTGCTGGGTGGCGGGCCGATGGCCGAGGCGCTGAAGGCGCAGGTCGCCGGCCTCGGTCTGTCCGATCAGGTGCAGTTTCACGGTCGGGTGGGTGACCAGGCCATGGTCGACGCCATCCAGCGCAGCAGGGTGAGCCTGTCGGTGCCCACGAGCGACGCCACGTCGGTGTCCGTGCTGGAGTCGATGGCCTGCGGCCTGCCCCTGATCGCCACCGACCTGCCCGCCAACCGGCAGTGGCTGGACGCGCGCGGGGGCTGGATCGTGCCGGTGCGTGATGTCGCAGCGGTGAGCGCCGCGCTGCAACAGGCCCATGACCAGCCTGCGTTGACCGCCGCCATGGGCCTGCACAACCGCACCCTGATCGAGCGCGAGGCCTCGCGCCGCGGCCAGATGGACGCGATGTGGCGCCTGTACCTGAAGCTGCTGCAGCCCGTGTGCAAGGGGCCCCGCGCCTCGGCGCCGGCTCGCGGCTGAGGCCGTTTTCTTCTGCCGTCCGCCATGCCCATTGTTTCCGTCATCGTGCCCTGCCGCAATGAGCGCGACCACATCGAGGCCTTCTGCCGCAGCGTGGCGGCCCAGGCCGTGCCTGCCGGCTGGACGCTCGAGGTATGGGTGGCCGATGGCCTGAGCGACGACGGCACACGCGAGCGCCTGGCAGCGTGGTGCGCCACCGATCCGCGCTTCGTGATGATCGACAACCCGGGTCGCATCGTCTCGTGCGGCCTGAACCGCTGCATCGAGCGGGCGCGCGGCGACTTCATCGTCCGCCTGGACGTGCACACCGTGTACGCCGACGACTACATCGCCGAGTGCCTGGCTGCGTGGCAGCGCACCGGTGCCGACAACGTGGGCGGGCCATGGAAGGCCGAGGCGGCTCCAGGTTCTGGCCAGGTCGTGCAGCGGGCGGTGGCGGCGGCCTTCCAGTCGCGCTGGGTGGCCGGCGGCGCGCGTTCGCGCGACCTGGCCTACGAGGGCGAGGTCGACACCGTCTACCTCGGGGCCTGGCCGCGCACCACGTTCGCGCGCTTCGGTGGTTTCGACGAGCAGCTGGTGCGCAACCAGGATGACGAGCACAACCTGCGCATCCACCGGGGTGGTGGGCGCATCTGGCAGTCGGCCCGCATCCGCTCGACCTATGTGCCGCGTGCCAGCAAGGCCGATGTGTTCCGTCAGTATCGTCAGTACGGCTACTGGAAGCCGTTCGTGATGAAGAAGCACGGCCAGCCGGCGGCGCTGCGCCACCTGGTGCCGGGGCTGTTCGTGGGCGCGCTGCTGCTGGCGCTGCTCGTCATGCTGGCGGGGGCAGCCGCGCTGTTGGCCTGGGCCCCGCCCGCCGGCACGCGCGCATCCGACGTGCTGGGCTGGGTCACCCTGCTGTCCTCGGTGGCGCTGATGGGTCTGTGCGTGGTGTACGGGGCCGCCGTCAGTGCCGTCAGCCTCGCGATCGCGCGCCAGCAGGGATGGGCGCTGCTGCGGCATCTGCCCGATGTGATCGGGGCCTACCAGATCGGCTACGGGCTCGGTTCCCTGCGCGGGTGGTGGGATGCCGTCGTGCGCGGTCGACCCGATCCGGCGTTTGGCCGGCTCACGCGGTGAGCAGGCCGATGACCGTCTGCCCTTCTTTGTCTTTTCTTTCTGCTGCGTTCGCGGAACAAACAGGATCACCTGATGAGCTCGTCTGACACCAAGCTGCCCTTCCTGCCTTTTGCGTTGCCGGAGATCGGTGAAGAGGAAATCGCCGAAGTGGTCGATGCGCTGCGTTCGGGCTGGGTCACGACCGGGCCGAAGACGCGCCAGTTCGAGCAGGACTTCGCCGCCTTCCTGGGTGAAGACGGGCTGCACGCCATTGCCGTGAACTCGGCCACGGCCGGGCTGCACCTGGCGCTGGAGGCGCTTGGCATCGGCCCGGGCGACGAGGTCATCACCACCACCCACACCTTCACCGCCACCGCCGAGGTCGTGCGCTACCTGGGGGCCGACGTCAGGCTGGTCGACATCGACCCCGCCACGCTGAACATCGATCCGGCCGCGATTGAGGCCGCGATCACCCCGCGCACCAAGGCCATCATGCCGGTGCACTACGCGGGCCTGGCCGTCGACATGGATGCGATCGCCGACATCGCGCGTCGCCACGGCCTGAAGGTGGTGGAAGACGCGGCCCATGCGCTGCCGACCACCTGGAAGGGTCGGCTGATCGGCACGCACGGCTCCGATGCCATCGTGTTCAGCTTCTATGCGAACAAGACGATGACGACGGGCGAGGGCGGCATGCTGGTCACACGCAGCAGCGAGCTGGCAGCGCGGGCCAAGGTCATGCGTCTGCACGGCATCAACCGCGATGCCTTCGACCGCTTCACGGCCAAGGTGCCGAGCTGGTATTACGAGATCGTCGCGCCCGGCTTCAAGTACAACCTGACCGACATCGCGGCGGCCCTGGGCCTGCACCAGCTCAAGCGCGTGCAGGGTTTTCAGGCCAAACGGGAGGCCCTGGCGCAGCGCTTCGACGCCGCGCTGGCCGACCTGCCGTTGATCCTGCCGCCCCGGCCGGTGCATGCCGGCGACCTGCACGCCTGGCACCTGTACGTGGTGCGCCTGAAGGACGACGCCGGCATCACCCGTGACCAGCTGATCGAGACCCTGTTTGCCGATGGCATCGGCGTGAGCGTGCACTACATCCCGCTGCACCTGCACCCGTACTGGAAAGAGCGCTACGCGCTGCAACCCGAGTCCTTCCCGCACAGCCAGAAGGCCTACGAGCGCATGGTCAGCCTGCCGCTGTACACGCGCATGACCGAGGCCGATGTGGACCGCGTGGTGGCCTCGGTGCGCCGCGCCTTCGGCCGCGGATGAGGCGCTGGCGCAGGATCACGGGCTGAGCGTGCGATGGGCGAGGAGATGAGCGACAAGGCGGGCGAGGTGAGGGCCGGGCCGACGGGCAAGCGGCTGTTCGACCTGTTCGGCGCGGGGCTGGGGCTGCTGGTGCTCGGCCCGGTGCTGCTCTTGATCGCGCTGGCGGTGAAGCTGGACTCGCCCGGGCCGGTCTTCTTTCGCCAGGAGCGCGTGGGCCGTCACGGCCGCCTGTTTCACATCCACAAGTTCCGCACCATGCGGCACGAGCCAGCGGGCCAGGGCCTTCAGATCACCGTCGGGGCCGACCGCCGCATCACGCGGGTGGGCCGTTTCCTGCGGGCCAGCAAGCTGGACGAGCTGGCCCAGTTGATCGACGTGTGGCAGGGCACGATGAGCCTGGTGGGCCCGCGTCCCGAGGTGCCCCGCTATGTCGCGCATTACCCCGCCGCCCTGCGCGACAAGATCCTGTCGGTGCGCCCCGGCATCACCGACATCGCCTCGATCGAGTACCGTGACGAAAGCGCCGTGCTGGCGCGCGCGCCCGACCCCGAGCACGCCTACATCCACGAGGTGCTGCCGCACAAGCTGGCGCTGGCCGCGGCCTATGTGGACCAGGCCTCGGTGTGGCTGGACGTGCGGCTGATCTGCCGCACCGTCCTCGCCATCGCGCGGCGCTGACCCGCACCGCGTCCTGGCCGCGCAAGCCGTTATCCTTGGCGGCATGTACGCCTCTCACTTCGGCCTGAAGCGCGAGCCCTTTTCCATTGCCCCCGATCCCCGCTACCTCTTCATGAGCGAGCGCCACCGGGAGGCATTGGCGCACCTGCTGTACGGCGTCAACGGCGGTGGCGGTTTCGTGCTGCTCACGGGCGAGATCGGCGCGGGCAAGACCACGGTGTGCCGGGCATTTCTCGAGCAGGTGCCCCGGCGCTGCAACGTGGCCTACATCTTCAACCCCAAGCTGACGGTCGAAGAGTTGCTGCGCTCGGTGTGCGAGGAGTTCGGCGTGCCGTGGGCGCATCCGGGCGGGGGCGATCCCACCGTCAAGGACCTGATCGATCCGCTCAACGAGTACCTGCTGCGCACCCATGCGGTCGGGCAGAACAACGTCCTCATCATCGACGAGGCCCAGAACCTGTCGGCCGAGGTGCTGGAGCAACTGCGCCTGCTGACCAACCTGGAGACCAGCGAGCGCAAGCTGCTGCAGATCATCCTGATCGGTCAGCCCGAATTGCGCGACATGCTGGCCCGCCCCGAGTTGGA
>NZ_CAJYGK010000044.1 GCF_913773725.1 uncultured Aquabacterium sp.
GGCCAAAGGAGCACCCCAGACAGATCACGCAGTAGACTTATCCACATCCGAACAGTCCATTTCTTCGTCAACTTAGTGGCTCAGTTTTGGACGTGACGCCTGGCTCAGTTTTGCTCGTGATTCAACAGGCAAGCGCACGTACGCGCCGCTGCGATGATCAGGCGCGGGAGGGTGGTTTTAAGATCGAATCGGCGATTGAAGCAATAAGCCACTTCGGCAGTCGTCGCTGCGGATCGCGTTCCGCGAATCGCTGCCGTCAGAGCCACTCGCCGAACTTTTCCACCTTGTCGTCGCCGGCCTGCGGTCGGTCAGGCAAGACCAAGTGCTCGTATCCCTGCCTGACGGCCTGGTCTCGGATCGCGTGCACCCGGGAAACGGCATCTACGAACTCCTGCTCGGTCAGCTTGTGAATGCGATCTGGTGCCAGTAACTCGCGCAGCTCAGACGACTACTCCTGAAGGCAACGACAGCAGAGCGGCCCGCTCGCGCCCGGTCAGTGCGCGAGCGGGCGCGCCAGCGCCTCACGCCAGGCCAGCACCAGCGGCGACGGCGGACGGCCCTTCAGTTCCACGCGCCACAGGAGCCGGACCAGCTTGGGTGCGCCTGATAGCTTGAGGGCAGCCACTTCACGCAGCGCCAGCAGCTCGCGCACCACGCGCATCGGCAGCAGTGCCACCCCCAGGCCGGCCGCGACGGCGCGGGCGATGCCTTCGTTGCTGCCGATCTCTATGCATCGCTGTGGCCGGATCGCGAGTTCGTGCAGCAGCCGGTCGGCCACGTCGCGGGTGCCGGAGCCCGGCTCGCGCAGCAGCCAGATCTCGCTGCTCAGTGTGGCGGCGGTGAGGCGTCGGCTGCGCGCCAGCGGCGAGTGCACGCCAGCGACGACGCACAGCGGCTCCTCGCGCCACGTGTGCGCTGCAAGACGCGGGTCGTGCACATCGCCCTCGACCAGACCGATGTCGATGCGGCAGTCGAGCAGGGCCTCGCAGACCATCTGCGTGTTGCCCTGAACCACTTGCACATCGACGGCTGGATGGCGATGCACAAAGTCCGCCAGCAGTTGGGGCAGCCAGTAGGCACCCACGGTGGTGCTGGCCCCCACCCGCAGGCGACCGCGCTGCAGCCCCACGCGCGCCTGCACGTCTTCGATCGCGGCCCGCTCCAGCGCAAAGATGCCCCGTGCATGCTCGAACACCGCCGCACCGTCCGGCGTCAGTTGCACGCCCCGGGCGCTCTTGGGGCCGCCCGCGCCACGTTCGAGCAAGGGTAGGCCGATCTGGCATTCCAGCTCGCGCACGGCTTTGGAGACAGCGGGCTGGCTGATGAACAGGGCCTCGGCCGCGCGCGAGAAGCTTCGCAGCTCAGCCACAGTGAAGAACACGCGCAGCAGGTGAAGATTCAGTCGCATAACTTAAAGTTACGTTTTCTTGAAAAGAATGTATTGGACTCATGGTACCAGATGCAGGAAGCTGACGTGCATCGCGGCGCTCATAGCGGTCTCTAAGCGCCAGCCAACGTTTTCCGTGAAGGAGTCCGACCATGTCCACCTCGTTGTCCGCCACGACCTCTGCGCCTCCGAGCTGGAGGACGCGTGCCTGGTGGCAAGGCCTGGCGCTGGCGGGGCTACTTGCCGCCGCCGCCATGGTGGCGGCGCAGACGCCTTGGGCGGGGCGCTGGGGCCTGTCGGCGCTGACGCTGGCCATCGTGCTGGGCATCGTGGCCGGCAACACGTTCTTTCCGGCCATCGCCGCGCACACGGCTGCCGGGGTCGATTTCTCCAAGAACCGGCTGCTGCGCGCGGGCATCGTGCTGTACGGTTTTCGCATCACCTTCCAGCAGATCGGCGCCATCGGCTGGGCCGGCGTGGTGATCGATGCGCTGATGGTGGCGCTGACCTTTGTTCTCGCGCTGCAGCTGGGCACGCGCGTGTTCAAGCTGGACCGGCAGACCTCGATGCTGATCGGCGCGGGCAGCGCGATCTGCGGCGCCGCCGCCGTGATGGCCGCCGAGCCGGTGGTGCGCGCGCAGGCGCACAAGGTGTCGGTGGCCGTGGCCACGGTGGTCGTGTTCGGCACGCTGGCGATGTTCGCCTACCCGCTGCTGTACCCGTACCTGCACCTGTCCGAGCAGGCCTATGGCGTGTACGCGGGCTCGACGATCCACGAGGTGGCGCAGGTGGTGGCCGCCGGGCGCAGCGTCAGCGAGCCGGCCGCCGCCACGGCCGTCATCGTCAAGATGCTGCGCGTGATGATGCTTGCTCCGTTCCTGCTGGCGCTGTCAAGGGCCGACCGGGCCGACGGACAGGGTGGCGCGGCCCGCATCACCATTCCCTGGTTCGCGCTGGTGTTCATCGCCGCCGCCGGCGTGAATTCGCTGGGGTGGCTGCCGCCGCAATGGGTCGCGGCCCTGGTGCAGCTCGACACCGTGCTGCTGGCCATGGCGATGGCCGCGCTCGGGCTGCGTACCCACGTGGGAGCCATCCGCCAAGCGGGCCTTAAGCCCTTGCTGCTGGCGGCCACGCTGTTCGGTTTTCTGATGGTCGGCGGCTATGGTGTGAACCGGGCCGTCAGCCACTGGCTGGGGTGAAGCATGCCGCGATGAGGCGATGAGTTTTGCGCCCAGGCGGGAATAAACCGGCCGACGCTCCCGTATACCTCAATGTCAACCTCATTTCTTCCACCCACGTACTAAGGACTACCGATCATGAAACGACTCACCGCCACCGCCACCGCCACCGCTTTCGCTCTCGCGACCCTGTTCAGCGGCACGGCGTTCGCCGGACCCGCCGACGACGCCCGCACGCACTTCCAGGCCATCGGCTCGGGCGATCTGGCCGTGCTGATGCGGGGCTACGCCGACAACGCCCAACTCACCTGGGTTGGGGGGCCGCTGGATGGCAGCTACGCGGGCGCTGACGCGATCCGCGGGGTCTGGGAGAAGTTCACCAAGTCGCAAGGGACTCTGAAGGTGTCGATCGACAAGGTGGAGGAATCGGCCAACCCCAAGGGCGCCACCGTGACGGCCAACGTGCAGTTCGAGGGCAAGCAGCCGATCAAGGTGCGCTACGTTCTGACCTATCGCGACGCCAAGATCGTCAACGAAACCTGGCAGATCGATCCGAAACTGTCAGTGGCCAGTTACTGAGCAGCCACGGGCGACGGCAGCGAACGGCGTCGGTGCGCGATGAAGGCCCAGGACGTGGCGTTGACCGAGGCGGGCGCGCTGATGGTGGCGGCCCTGCCGCGCCTGCGGCGCTACGCTCGCGCGCTGGTCGGCGACCACGCCGCTGCCGACGATCTGGTGCAGGACGCTCTGGAGCGGGCCTGGGCCCGCATCGACAACTGGCGGCCGGACGGCGACATGCGCGCTTGGCTGTTCAGCATTCTGCACAACCTGCATGTGGACCAGCGCCGCCGGCCCGCCGTGGTAGCCGTGCCGCTGGACGAAGAAGCGCTGGCGTCGCCGGTCAGGGCTTCACAGACCGACGGCCTCGAAATGAGAGATCTCGAAATTGCACTGCGGCAGCTCCCGCCCGAGCAGCGCGAGGTGCTGCTGCTGGTGGCGCTGGAGGACATGAGCTACGACGAGATCGCGCGCACGCTCGGTGTGCCGCTGGGCACCGTGATGTCGCGGCTGTCGCGTGGCCGCGCGCGCCTGCGCGGCGTGATGGAGGGACGCATCCAACCCACGGCATTGAAGGTGGTGAAATGAACCCGTTGCCCATCACTGAAGCGGATCTGCATGCCTTTGTCGACGGCCTGTTGCCCGAATCCCGGCGCGCCGAGATCGAAACCTACCTGGCCGAGCGCCCGCAGGAGGCGCAGCGCTTGCAGGCCTACCGGCAAGACAAACAGGCGATCAAGGCGCTGTACGGCGCGGTGCTGGACGAAGCCGTCCCCGACACCTTGCTGCACGCGGCCCGGGCGCCGCGTACGCGCGCCGCTGCACGCCACGCGGGTGCACGCCTGCCGCGCTGGTCGCTCGAACGCGTGGCGGCAGGCTTTGCGTTGGTGTTCTTCGGCGCAGGCGCCGGCTGGGTGGGGCGCGGCGCATGGCAAACCGCGGAGATGCTCGCGCAGTCGTCCCGTGGGCCGGCGGTCATCGTCAACGCGGCGGCCGGCAGCCTGCCGCGGCAAGCGGCCATCGCGCACGTGGTCTACAGCCCCGACGTGCGGCGACCGGTGGAGATCGGCGCCGACCAGGAAGACCAGTTGGTCGCCTGGCTGTCCAAGCGCTTGGGCGCGAAGATCCGCCCCCCGAAGCTGGGTGCACTGGGCTACGAACTGATCGGCGGGCGCCTGTTGCCCGGATCGAGCGGCCCGGTGGCGCAGTTCATGTACCACGACACCACGGGGCAGCGCCTGACGCTGTACGTCACGAACGAGCAAGCATCCAATCAGGATACCGGCTTCCGCTTCGCGCAGGAGGGGCCGGTCAATGTGTTCTATTGGATCGACGGCAAGTTCGGTTACGCCTTATCGGCCGGCATCGACAAAGGCGAGCTGGCGCGCATCGCCACGGCCGTCTACGCCCAACTTCAACCGAGCTGATCCATGCAGCCTCTCGCTTTCAAGATGACATCACCGAGACCCGCCCGCCAGTGGGCGATGGCGGCGCTGGCCATGCTGGCGAGCCTGCCGGCCCTGGCGCAGCATGCTCATTCCCCAGCGGCCGAAGCGCAGACACCGCCCCCGCCGAGCTTCGTGGCCAGCACCGCCAAGTCCTTCGCCCAGTTGATGGACGACGCGATGGCGGTCATGGACCACGGCATGCGTACCGCCCCGATGAACGGCAACCCCGACCACGACTTCGTCGTGATGATGATCCCGCACCATCAAGGCGCCATCGACATGGCCAAGGCTGTGCTGCGGTCCACCAAGGACCCGGAACTGCGCAACCTTGCACTGTCCATCATTGTCGAGCAGCGCAACGAGATTCGACTGATGCAGGCCTGGCTTGCACGGCATGCCGACGATGCCGCCGCCAAGGCCGCAGCGGCGCACCCATCCCACTCAACCGAAACGACACAAGGAACCCGATGATGAAACGACTCTTCCTCGCCCTGCAACTGGTGATGTGCAGCGGCATCGTGCTGGCCGCGTCGGCCCCCGCCGATCGCGTCTACACCGCCGACCAGAACACCAACACGGTGTCGGTGATCGATCCTTCGTCCAACACGCTGCTGGGCCAGATCCGGCTGGGCAACGTGCGGCCGGAGGTGCTGTCGCCGTTGTACAAGGGTGAGCTCAACGTGCACGGCCTGGGCTTCTCGCCTGACCACAAGACCCTGGTCGCGATTTCCAACGGCTCCAATTCGGTCGCCTTCATCGACACCGCCACCAACCAGGTCAAAGGCATCGCCTACATCGGCCGCTCGCCGCACGAGGCGTTCTTCACGCCGGACGGCAAGCACGTGTGGGCGGTCGTGCGCGGCGAGAACTACGTGTCCGTGATCGATGCCGCGACCTTCAAGGAAGTCGGCCGCATCGAAACCGCGCCCGGGCCGGGCATGGTGCTGTTCCATCCGCAGAAGAACATCGCCTTCGTGGTGCACAGCTTCACGCCGGAGGTGGACGTGATCGACGTGCCCACGCGCAAGGTGATCAAGCGCATCCCGGTGGTCAGCCCGTTCTCGCCCTTCCTGCAGTTAACCCCGGACTTCAAGGAAGTGTGGATGACGCACAAGGACGTGGGCAAGGTGACCCGCATCGACACCGATACGCTTCAGGTCAAGGGCGTGATCGAGACCGGATTCATCACCAACCACCTCGGGTTCGCCAAGACCGCACGCGGCACGCTGGCCTACGTGACCATCGGCGGCGAGAACGTGGTGAAGGTCTACACCACCGACGCCACGCCCAAGCTGCTGGCCACCATCCCGGTGGGCGCGCTACCGCACGGCATCTGGCCATCCGACGATGGCACGCGCATGTACGTGGGGCTGGAAAACGGTGACGCGGTGGACGTGATCGACACCGCCACCGACCGGGTGATCGCTCGCGCACCCGTGGGGCAGGCCCCGCAGGCGCTGGTCTATGTGTCGAACGCCGTGCCCAGCGGCACGGGCACAGCCCACCTCGTGCCCCGCGTCAACGACGAGCCAGTCAACATTACGCTCAAAGCCACGCAGGGAGAGGCCCGCGGCTTCGTCGTGGCGCGCAACCTGGGGCTGGTGGACGCTCTGGAAGTCTTCCTCTTCAAGCTCAAGCCGCAAACGGTGTACAACGTGTATGTGAGCAGCCAGCGTTCGCCGATCGCGAGTTTCAAGACCAACCCCGCCGGGGCGGCCAACGGCACGGTGATCGGCCCGCTGCGAGACGCGGTGACCACCATGTCGTCGAAAACGCCTTCCGTCGCGCAGATTCTCGTGGTCGAAGGTGATGCGGCGGCGCAGGCGTCGAATGCAGTTCTGGTGAGCGCCCGATAGGGCGCGGTTTCCCATCTACTCGAAGAAGGAGACAAACATGGAGCGTGACGACACCCCCCCCTGGCCTGCGCGCCGCCGTGTGCTGAAGACCTTGGGCGCCATCGGCGCCGGTGCCGGCCTGATGGGTCCGACCGCCGAGGCGCTTGCGGCGACTGCGGGTCGCGTCGTGTTGCCGTTCGACAATGGCGAGCGCGAGTTGGTGGCCTTTCCGCAGAAGCGCCCGCTGATCCTGCTGACCAGCCGGCCGCCGCAGCTGGAGACGCCGTTTTCGGTCTTCAACGAAGGCGTCATCACGCCCAACGACGCGTTCTTCGTGCGCTACCACTGGAGCGGCATTCCCACCTCGATCGATCCGCAAAGCTATCGGCTGCGCGTGGGCGGCAAGGTCAACACGCCGCTGGAGCTGTCGCTGGACGACCTGAAGCGTCTGGCCGACCCGGTGGAGCTGGTGGCGGTCAACCAGTGCTCCGGCAACAGCCGCGGGCATTTCACGCCGCGCGCCAACGGCGGCCAGCTGTCCAATGGCGCGATGGGCAACGCACGCTGGACAGGGGTGCCGCTGAAGAAAGTGTTGGAGAAGGCCGGCGTGCAGGCCGGTGCCGTGCAGGTGAGCTTCAATGGCCTGGACCATCCGCCGCTGCAAGGCGAGAGCCCGGACTTCGTCAAGGCGCTCGCGGTCGACCACGCGCTCGACGGCGAGGTGATGCTGGCCTGGGCGATGAATGGCGAGGACCTGCCGATGCTCAACGGCTATCCGGTCCGGCTGATCGTTCCCGGCCATTACGGCACCTACTGGGTCAAGCACCTGTCCGACATTCAAGTGCTGGACAAGGCGTTCGACGGGTTCTGGATGAGTACGGCCTACCGCATTCCCGACAACGCCTGCGCCTGCGTGGAGCCGGGCAAGGCGCCAGCCAAGACCGTGCCTATCAACCGGTTCAACGTGCGCTCGTTCATCACCAGCCTGCGCGACGGCGACAAGGTGCGCGTTGGGCGCGAGACGGTGGTGCGCGGCATTGCCTTCGACGGCGGCTTCGGCATCACCGAAGTCGCCTTCTCCGCCGATGGTGGACACACCTGGACGGAAGCCCGGCTCGGCAAGGATTTGGGCAAGTATTCCTTCCGCGAGTGGAGTGTGGCCTTCAAGCCGAGCAAGCGAGGCGCTCATGAACTGAAGGTGCGCGCGGTCAACCGCATCGGTCAAAGCCAGCCGCTGTCCGCGTTGTGGAACCCGGCCGGCTACATGCGCAACGTCGTCGAGACCACGCGCGTCGTCGCGGCATGAGGAGAACAGGCATGAGCACAAAACAACGTTACTGCCTGCGCGTTCTCGTGGGGATCATATCGGCGACGGCCGCGCTGCCTGCCGCTTTCGCGCTGGACATCACGCTGCCCGCTGAGACGGCCGCATACAAGCCCAGCGAGCTGCCGGGCTACCGGCTGGTGCAGCAGAACTGCATGACCTGTCATTCGGCGCAATATGTGCAGTACCAGCCGTCCACCTCCCCGCGCAGCTACTGGGAAGCCACGGTGAAGAAGATGAAACACCCGTTCGGTGCGCCCTTCTCCGACGAGGACATTCCGGCAATGGTCGACTACCTCGTCAAGACCTACGGCGCCGAGCAGACCACCGCTGCCACACCGGCACCCGCCATGGTGGCCGCCGCGCCGCCCCCGAAGACCGCTGCACCGGCAACCCCCACTACCGCTGCGTCGCTGCAGCCCGAAGCGCTGCTGAAGGCCAACAATTGCACCGCTTGTCACGCCGTCGAGCAGAAGGTCGTGGGCCCTGCGTTCAAGGAGGTCGCGGCGAAATACGCCGGCAAGGCCGATGCGCTGCAGCAGGTGGCCGCCAACATCCGCGCGGGCGGCGCCGGCAAGTGGGGCACGGTGCCGATGCCGCCGTACCCGGGACTGACGCCGGCCGAGCTGGATACGCTGGCGAAGTGGGTGCTGAGCCGCTGACGCCGGTCCGCGTTCCTCATCCCGCCGCCAGGCGTTCGCGCACGCGAGCCAGCCGCGCCGCGGCGTCATCGGCCACCTCGCGCACCTGTGGGTTGCCGCTCAACGCGACCATGGTTTGCGGATCGATGAACGCGACGGTGCTCAGCCCCGGCGTGTCCTCCCGCACCACCACGTTGCAGGGCCTGCCCAACCGGGCGTTGTTCCTGGATCGGCTCAAGCAAGCGCTGGCGAGCGCCCAGCGCCACGGACAGCGGGTGGCGCTTCTGTTTTTGGATCTCGACCGCTTCAAGGAGATCAACGACACCCAGGGGCACGTCATCGGCGACCGGGCGCTCATCGAGATCGCCCGGCGGTTTCAGGCCGCATTGCGAGAGGAGGAAACCCTGGCGCGCCTGGCAGGCGACGAGTTCGTCGTGATTGCAATGGGGGCCAACCAGTCGGCCGCGGCCCTCATCGCCGAACGTATCCAAAAAGCGCTCGCCGAACCTCTCGCAATCAATGGACGGTTTTTTGCGCTCAAGGCAAGTATCGGCATTGCTTTCTATCCAGAAGATGGACGCTCGGCCGAGGAGCTGCTCAAACACGCCGACATCGCCATGTACCGGGCCAAGGCCAGCGGCGGGGGCTATCGCTTCTACCGTTCGGAGATGGGTACGGATTTGGCGAGGAAGCTGGAAATCGTCCATCGCCTGGAAACCGCGCTTGCCGCCGGACGGTTGCAACTCCACTATCATCCCCAGGTGCATTTGCCCAGCGGCAAAATCGTAGGCGCCGAGGCACTGTCGAGATGGCATGATGCGGATTGGGGCATGGTTTCCCCAGCCGAATTCATCCCGATCGCGGAAGAACGGGGATTGATCGGTACATTGGGCGAATGGGCGCTCGCCGGGGCATGCCGCCAGGTGCGGCATTGGCAGGAACGAGGGTGTCCGCTGCCCGGAAGGGTCGCGGTGAATGTGGCCGCGAAACAATTTGAGGACGACGATTTCGTTGACCGGTGTCTTAGGATCGCTCGCGAATCCGGTGCAGCGTCTTCTGCAATCGAGCTCGAGCTGACCGAGTCGGGCATGATGCGCGACCCGGAACGTGCCGTGGAGGTCACGCGCGCCCTGACCTCGGCCGGGTTTGCGCTGTCCATCGATGATTTCGGCACCGGGTATTCCTCACTGGCTTACCTCAAGCGATTTCCCGTTCATAAACTGAAGATCGACATCTCGTTCGTGCGGGACATGCTGACCGATCGCAACGATCTCGCCATTGTGTCCGCCATCGTTGCCATGGCGAAGAGCCTCGGCCTCAAGACCCTGGCCGAAGGTGTGGAAGAGGCAGCGCAGGCGGAACACTTGCTGGCATTGGGTTGCGACGAAGCACAGGGGTATTACTTCGCCCGTCCGGAGCCGGCCGAGGTTTTCGCGCGCAGGTGGTTGCAAAGCGCATGTCCGAGTCATGATCTCGGTCAGGACGTGGATCGCCAAGAGCAAGGCCACCTCGGTACATAACGGCAGGCCAGGCCATCCGCCTCGCGGGTGGCTTGCTGGCCCGTCCAGTCCTGCCAGCGCCGCACGATCACGTCCGCATACTTCGGGTCGAGCTCGATCAGCCGCGCCACGCGCCCGGCCTTCTCGGCGGCGATCAAGGTCGTGCCCGAGCCGCCGAAGGGGTCGAGCACCACGTCGCCGGGACGACTCGAATTGCGGATCGCCCGCTCGACCAACTCCACCGGCTTCATGGTCGGGTGCAGGTCGTTCTTCTGCGGCTTCTTGATCTGCCACACGTCGCCCTGGTCGCGGTCGCCGCACCAGTGGCGCGTCGCGCCTTCGGGCCAGCCGTAGAGGATCGGCTCGTACTGGCGCTGGTAGTCCGAGCGGCCCAGCGTGAAGGTGTTCTTGGCCCAGATGATGAAGGTCGACCAGTGCCCGCCGGCGGCGCGGAAGGCCGCTTGCAGCGTGTCCAGTTCGCTGGAGGACATGGCGACGTAGATCGCGCCGCGGGTGTGCGCCATGATCAGCGCCAGCGCGTCGTAGAGGAAATCGTAGAAGCCTTCGCCCAGCGCATCGTTGAGGATGGGGCGGTGTTTGCCGCGCAGCTTGTCCTTCGCGCTGTTGGCGTAGTTCACGTTGTAGGGCGGATCGGTGAACACCATGTCCGCCCGCTCGCCGTCCGGAAACAGGCGCGCGTAGGCCTCGGCGGTGGTCGCGTCGCCGCAGACCAGGCGGTGCGGCCCGAGCCGCCAGACGTCGCCCGACCGAGACACCGGCTCTTCCGGCATCTCCGGGATGGCATCGTCCTCCGTCCGGCCCTCGATCTGTGGTTCCTCATCGGCCAGCAGTTCTGCCAGTGCATCGGCGTCGAATCCGGTGAGATCGAGATCGAAGCCATCGTCCTGCAGCGCCTCCAGTTCGATGCGCAGCAGGGCATCGTCCCAGGTCGCGAGTTCCGCGAGCCGGTTGTCCGCGAGCACCAGGGCGCGGCGCTGGGTCGGGCTCAGGTGATCCAGTACGACCACGGGCACGATTTCCAGCCCGAGTTTCTGCGCAGCGGCCAAGCGGCCATGCCCAGCGACGATGATGCCGTCACTGCCCGCAAGGATCGGATTGGTGAAGCCAAACTCGGCAATCGATGCAGCGATCTGCGCCACCTGATCATCCGAGTGCGTCCGCGCATTGCGGGCATAGGGCAGCAGTTTGGCTGTCGGCCACTGCTCGATCTTGTCGGCCAGCCAGTTCATGCCGCCACCTCCGTTTCGCGTTCAGTGGCGATCTCGTCGAAAGATTGGCCGGTGGCGATGAGCGTGACCGGCACGCCGGGGTGGTTTTGCTGAAAGCGCTTGATGGCCACGTCCACGTACTCCGGCGCAATCTCGACGCTGCGACAAATGCGGCCAGTGCGCTGCGCGGCCAGCATCGTCGTGCCACTGCCGCCGAACGGCTCGAACACGATGTCTCCGGCGTCGGTGTAGGACTCGATGGCGAACTCCGGCAACGCCACCGGGAAGACGGCGGGGTGATCAATGTCCTGACCGATCTTGCCCTTGTGGCGCATCACGCGAATCACTGAGTCGGGGATTCGGGTGTCCTGCGTCGGTTGACCCTTGTGCGTCCAGCCGCCGACCTCGCCATCCTTACCGCGCATCGCCGTGGACGACCCGTCAGCGCGCAGGTGCGATTCCTGGCCTGCGTGCTTGCAAGGCACGATCTTGTTGGGTTTGCGGGTGCTGCGATTGAAGTGGAAAACAAACTCGAAGCTGGGAGCCAATCGGCCCTGCCAGTCGCCGGGCATGCCTGGCCCCTGATCCCAGACGTACCACGCGAAGCGCCGCCACCCTAGCTGACGCATCCAGGACAGCCAGCCGTCCCAATAGGGGATGACTTCGTTGTCGCGGTGGATCAGCCCAAGATTGACCAGCACCTGTCCGTCGCCCGCCATCGGCAGATGTGCGAACACACCGCGCATCAGGACATCCCAATCGGCAATGCCGCCGGAGGTGTAGTCGCGCTGGTTGCCATAAGGCGGCGAGGTGAAGCAAAGCTGCGCGGTGTCACCCTGCATCAGCGTGGCGACCACGGCTGGGTCGGTGGCGTCGCCACAGATCAACCGGTGCGAGCCGATGGCCCAGACATCTCCCTCGCGCGACACCGCCACCACTGGCGTGTCAGGTACGTCATCGGTCGTATCGGGTTCATCGGCATCTACACCATCCTGCGCCGCCGGTTCACCTTCAGTCGACTGGGCATCTGCCAGCAGCACATCGATCTCGATGTTCTCGAAGCCGGTCAGCGCCAGTTCGAAACCCGCTTCGGAAAGCTCCGCCAGTTCGAGCGCCAACATCTCCTCATCCCAGCCAGCGTCAAGCGCCAGCCGGTTGTCGGCGATGACCAAGGCGCGCTTTTGCGCGGTGGTGAGATGGGCCAGTTCGATCACTGGCACCTGATCCAGCCCCAGCTTGCGTGCAGCAGCCAAACGACCATGGCCCGCGATGATGCCGTTGTCGCCATCAACCAGGACCGGGTTCGTCCAGCCATATTCGACGATGCTGGCGGCGATCTTGGTGACTTGCGCCTCGGAATGTGTGCGCGGGTTGCGGGCGTAGGGAATCAGCGCCTCGACCTTGCGGTACTCGACGTTGAGCGTATTCAAAGATGGTGTCCTGAAAATAGAAAACCCGCCGACGACAACCGTGGGCGGGTTTTTGGGGTTGGTGCGAACTGACGGGGTGCGAACTGCGAACCGTGCGAACCTTGGTTCGCACCCTGACGCTAAAAAAGCGCCGCGCTCGCGCCCCCCGCATTGGTTTTTGGCCAGGAAGGACCCGTTGATTTATGGGTTGCTCCCTCTGCCGTCACCTCTGTCCAGAAGATAGCTGAAATACTACCCCCGACCGGCCCGTTTTGTTGCAGGGTTGCAGGGCCTCGAAACGGACAAGCACGGCAAGGCGAGGACAAACACGGCAAGCATTACCCTAAATTGCTCACGTTTTTGGAACATCCCTCGTCAAGTCTCGCTGCGCGGAGCGTATTGACTGTGTGCGCACCGTGACATCGACGTGTGCTGCATTGAGGTGGTCGGCGACCGTCTGCAATGCCCGCTGCCAGTGCCGCCATGCCGTCGTGCGGTCGCAGGCGAAGCGGATCGTGATGTCCCGCCACCCGTAGCGCTTGGCCCGCATCCAGACCAAGTGCCTGTGTTCCTCCTCCAGCCATTGGACCCAGCGCATGACTTCCAGCATCCGTTCGATGGCAGCAGGGTCGGGAGGAAAGCGGTAGACCGTCGGTTCCGCGCCGAGGTTTTCCCAGGACATGCGTTTGATCGCAGGCCAGCAGTTGAAGTAGCCCTGCACCCGAACGGGTGGCAAACGGCGTGCAGTGCTGGCCGCCTCTTCGAAGCGGACGGCTACGT
Source organism: uncultured Aquabacterium sp. (assembly GCF_913773725.1). Classification (GTDB taxonomy): domain Bacteria; phylum Pseudomonadota; class Gammaproteobacteria; order Burkholderiales; family Burkholderiaceae_C; genus Aquabacterium. Next base: position 13,289 of record NZ_CAJYGK010000044.1, read on the forward strand.
CCTCGATTGTCCACGCGTTGCGACGGTCAGCCATGGCGTCGTCCTCCCGCACCGTAGAGGCGCTCGCCGATCTGGCGCACCAGTTCACGCTCCATCCAGTCGAGACGGTCGTCGTCAGCGGAGACGACCAGGATGCGCTGGTCATGCCAGCCACATTCCTTGATCGCATCCAGATCCGTGGCTTGAGGTTGCAGCCGCCCGAGGGGGCAGCGGTACTGCGGTGTGGGAACTTTCACGTCACACCTCCTGGCCGTCGTCGTGATGCTGGATCGCCCAGTGCAGCAGCGCCAGGGCATCGGCCTCGTTGTCGTCGACCGGCGCGTGCCCGCGTGCGGTGACGGAAGCGATCACATCGTCCTTGCCAGCGTTGCCCTTGCCCGTGGCGTGCTTCTTGATCGTGCCGACAGGCACGCCTTGGTACGGGATCTGGTGGTGCTCGCACCACGCAGTGAGCGTGGCAAGGAAACCGCCGTATGCGTGGGCAGCATCGGTCGAGACGTGGCGACGTACCTCCTCGAAGTGCAGGCAGTCGATGTCACTGGTGATGGCCTTCAGTTCGGTGAGCCAGCGTTTGAAGCGCAGGAAGCGCATTCCGCCGCCTTCGAAGCGCTGCGGTCGGAAGCTCTCGGAGCCGCTCGTGATGTGGCCGTCACTGCCGCGCAGTGCCCAGCCGGTGATGGTGCCCAGATCGAGGGCGAGGATGGTCGTGGTCATGGTGTCAGTCCTTATCCGGTGCGGATCTGACGCAGCTGACACTTCGTGACGAAACTCTCCATGAGGCGCGCGCACACGCGCACGCGTAGGAGTTACGACAAACTGCGTCAGCTGCGTCAGACCGCGTGGTTTTCATGGGGGTCAGTCGTCCGCGTAGGGGGTGTAGGCAGGGGTCGGCGGGTGCTTGAGGCCAATGCCCTGGAACCCGCGCACGCCCATCCCGTTGCGCCATTTGTCCAACCCGCGCGTGATGAGCAGATCGGAGAAGCGGCGTTGTGCGCCGACAAACTCGCCAGAGGCTTCAGCCCACAGCTTCCAGTCGTTGAACAGCTCGGCGGTCAGCGACTTGGCGTTGGGCTCGCGCACGCAGCGCTCATCGAGCCAGCGGCCCAGGGCGTCCTCGGCTTCGAAATACTCCTCCGTCGCGTCCACCACGCGCTGCGGTGGAGAGAGTCGTCCGTGGCGCTGCCAGTCGAGACAGCCCTGCACGGCCCACGCGAGGATGCCGTCACGTTCGGCCAGGAGCTTCTGTTGCAGGTTCTTGTCGCGGCGCTCGGGCGGCACGGTGATCGTGAAAGGGATCAGGTGCAGCCTGCGTTTCATCGCCTCGTCGATATTGCGAATGGCGGGCTTGTGGTTGCCCGCCACGAACAACTTGAACTGCGGGAAGAACTCGAAGAAGTCCTGGCGCATGAAGCGCGCCGAGATCTTGTCGCCACCGGTGAGGTTCTTGAGCTTCGACTCGGCCCAGCGCTTTCCCTGTTCAGTTTCGATGGCCGCCACGAAGCGCGCGCCGCGCAGTCCCGCCATATCGGTCGGGTGCCGGTCGGTGCGCGTTTCCATGAAGGTGTCCATCGGCGCATTGGTCGCGTAATCACCCAGGATGGTGGCCAGCGTGTTGACGAACACCGACTTGCCGTTCGCACCTGTGCCGTACAGGAAAAACAGCGCGTGCTCTTGCGTCGATCCGGTCAGCGCGTAGCCGACCATCCGTTGCAGATAGGACTGCAGTTCCTTGTCACCGCCCGTGACCTCGTCGATGAACTGCCTCCAGGTCGGGCAGTCGCCGCTGGGCGTGGCTGTGGTGATCTTGGTCATCCGATCGGCGCGCTCGTGCGGGCGCATCCGGCCTGTCTTGAGATCGACCACGCCGCCCGGGGTGTTGAGCAGCCACGGATCGGCATCCCATTCGTCGGTGGTGGCCGCGTGCCTGCGATCCGCCCGTGCCAGCCGTTCTACGCCGCTGACCGTGCCGGAGCTGGCCAGTTTGGCGGCGACCTTGGGGTTGTCGGCGCGTACAGCCGTCTGGCGGCAGACGCTGCGGATCAGATCGGTCGCCGCCAGGGTGTCCTCGGTGCGCCAGCGCTGCCCGTCCCACACCAGCCAGCGACCCCACGCGGCCACATAGCGCCAGTCGCGGTGGTAGCGGCGGGTGAAGGCCAGTGCCAGCGCATCTTCGGTGCCCCAGACGGATTCGTCGCTGCCAGCAACGGGTTCATCGGTGTCGGCCAGGTCATGCATTTGCAGACGCGGGCCGTGGGTGAGGAAGGTGGCGACATCGAAGCCCTCGGCGATGGCGTCGGCCACGTCCCAGCCCTCGGCGGCTTCCTCGGGCGGGTACAGGATGTGGCAGGATTTGGCTCCCGCCGACAGGATGGCCTGTGCCGCCTGCGTGGCGTACTCCCAGCCCGGCTTGTCACGGTCGGGCCAGATCAGCACGGCCTTGCCGGCCAACGGCGACCAGTCGGTCTTTTCTACCGGAGCGTTCGCGCCGTGCATCGCCGTGGTGGCCACGATGCCCGCGTCGATCAGGGCCTGCGCGCACTTCTCGCCTTCGACCAGTACCACCTGCGCGGCACTGGTCATCCCTGGCTGGTTGTAGAGCGGACGCGGGTCGGGCGGTGCCATCTTGCGCCGCTTGGCATCCCAGGGCCGGAACTGCTTCCTCTGCCCGGGCGGGTCGTAGCGGTAGACAACGGCGATGAGATGGCCTTGGGCGTCGAGGTAGTCCCACTTGGCGGTGGCGGGGCCGAGTTCGTCGACCGGCACGTCCTTCTTGCTGGCCTTGCGTACTGGTGCGGAGCGCGAGCGTCCGAGCAGATCGGCAGCGGCATCAAGCACGCGGGGAAAGTCGCGGGTCACATCGATGCCGAAGTGATTGCCGATCAGCGCGTACACATCGCCGCCGGAGTTGTCGGCACGATCCGTCCATAGGCCTGCCTTTTCGCCCTCAAGCACCACCTCAAGGCTGTCGCCAGGGCTACCCAGCACATCACCGATCAGGAACTTGCCCCGGCGCTTCTTGCCTGCCGGGAACAGAGTGAACAGCACGGACTCGAGGCACGCCAGCAAATCGGCGCGCAGTGCTTCGCGTTCGGCGTCGCTGAGGGTGCGGCGGTTGTTCTCGGGCGGTGGCGCAATGTCGTTGAAGTCGAGTGTCATTCGACCTCCTCGGCGGCAGCATCCACCTCGTATTCAGTACGGCCTTGGACTGCGGCACTGCGAGCTGCCCACGCAGAAAGCTCGGACAGCCGATAGCGCACCAGACCACCCATCAGGTAATGCGGGATGCGGTACTTGCTGCGCATCGCGTGGTCGGCAAACCAGTAGTACGGCAGGCGCAGCGCGGCCGCTGCCTGCTTGGCGTCGATCATCGGCTCGACGCTTTGGGCCGGTGTTGAGTGATCGGTCATGCTTGCGTCCTCCAGCAGCGGTCTTGCCATGCACACATCCGACATTCGAAGTGGGTCGGGTCATGGAAGCCACGTGGCAGCAGTTCGCCTGCTTCCGTGGCTGAGATGACCTTCACCGCACGATCCGACATGCGCTGGGCAAGGGCTGCATCAAAGGGCACGAGCTCGGTGTAGATCTCCATCGTGTCGGCGTTGAGCGCCGTGAAGATCGCCGGGTGCTCGTGCAGTTCGAGATAGGCTTGGTAGATCGCCACTTGCGCGGCGTAGATGGGCTTGGAGATCGCCAAGCCCTTTCTCTCCAGATCGCTCCAGGACTTGTTGCCCAGGCATTTGCATTCCCACAGTCCGGGATAGGCAAAGCCCTCAGGGCCACCCACGATGACGCCGTCAATGTGGCCCTGCAGGCGACCGTCTGCCACCGAGAAACCGAACTGCTCGCCGTCAGGCTTGCGGGTGCGCAAGTCAAAGCCTGCCTCCCGCAGCCACGCGACCATGCAGTCCTCCATGACATGGCCACGCTCGAAGATGCGCAGCATCCGGCCCGGGGTGTCCCGCCCGTGGTCGATGGGAGCCTTGGCGTACTCGAATTGCAGGGCGCGCTCGCAGGCCACCCCGAGGCGCGAGGCCCCGAGGTACTGGCGCTCGGATTGACGGGCTCGGGCCTGTTGCAACCCGGCGTCGACCAGGGCGGTGACCTGGCCCGCGATGCTTGATGAGGAATTGAAGTCCATCATGGCTTCTTCCCCTTCGGTTCATCCCAAGGCAGGTCATCCTCCAGATCCGCGAACGGATTGGCGGCATCGGGTGCCAGCGGATCGGGCGTGGGCGGCAAGCCCCGCACGGGCGGGAACTTGGTGACCTCGTGGTGCGCGACCATCGCCTCCGACCAGCAAGTGACGATGGCATCGATCACCCGCAGCGCTTCGGCCTCGGAGTAGTCGCCCAGAGGCTTGGTAAAACCGATCTCGCCCGCCGCCTCGCCGAAGGACTTGAGGCATTGGCGCATGGCGGCCAGTTCGACTTCAGACGGATCGATCATGGCGACCTCCGTCTTGCCGATGTAGCCATCCTTGGCCTGTTGCCAGTTGCCGTACAGCGCGTGGAACGCGTCCTGGCAGCGACGGGAACAGAACACCCAGTCGAGCACGTAGCGGCGCGCATCGCCGGTCTTGAATCGACCGTCCGTGTGGCCGTAGCCGCGTGCTTGTCGTTTGCAGACCCAGCATTTCATCGGCCTCCCTCACTGCGCCCACGACGGTTTGCCCGTCACGGGTGCGCGTTGGACAGGCGCTGCCTGATACGCGGGTGCCGCTGGCTGTGCCGGAGCACCGGAAGTGCCCCCACCCGTGGACTTGGGCGGCACGCCCATCAACTTGGCGTAGTCGGGGTGATCGGGTTCGACCGCGACCTTGACCACGTTGCGGTCCTGGCCCTTGCCATCCTTCTCGATGTCGACGCGGGCGAGGAACTCCAGGCCATCCAGTTCGTGGAAGCCCTGAATGCGGCGCGCGGCGGCGGCCTGGGGACTGTTGTCCTGCGGGTGGACGTTGCGGGCGCTGTTGAGCGCGGCGCGGATGAAGCTGCGCCCCATTTGGCCCCAGATCGGACCCTTCTTGGAGTGCAGGCCAATGTTCGACCACATTTTGCGTTTTGCGTGATCGCCACCGGTGACCACGAATTCAGCGGCAAGGTAGATCGAGCCGGTCTCAAAAGACTCGGTGGCGTAGCCGCCGCCCCAGCCCTGCGACGGGTCGTCATACCCGCCCGGCTTGAGGGTCATGCGCACCGGGACAACGGTGCCCTTGGGGATCAGATCAAAGCCGGATTGCTGGGCGTCGGCGTCGTTGAAGTCATTCCATGCGGTCATTGCGATTACTCCTGAGATTCGATGCGTGCGGGGGTGGCGGCGCCTGCGCACTTGGCGATCAGCGCGCCGAGTTGCGGCGGCTCCAGCAGGTCGAGGCGACCGCTGCGGTCTTTGGCCGGAAAGCCGTAGGGATTGACGGTGTGGGTGACGAAGGCGCGGTAGGTGCTGCCGTCCTCGGCCTTGATCTCGGCCAGCGTCACGACCTCGTCGACGATGCCGATGAGCGCGGCGACGGTCTGTTTGCCCTCGATCTGCGGCACAAACACATTGCGGTTGTAGTCATCGAGCTTTTCGTCAAGGATCGACACGAACACGACGTTCTTGCCGCGTGCGTGCTGCAAGTGGGTCAATGCGCTGATCATTTCCTGGCCGAGCAGGCCATAGGCCGCGCGCAGGTCGGGCTTGCCGGAGCGGTCGCTGACGGCACCCGGCTGCGTCTTGCACCACGCGAAGCACTGGCGGGACAGCTGCGTGATCGAATCGAGAAAGAAGGTCTGATAGCGCTCGAGCTGAGTCGGATCGCCAAACTTCTCGATGACGTGGTCGTAGTGCGCCTGCGAAAACGCCGACTCCGGCGGCAGCGATTTGTCCGGGCCCGCGAGAAACACGAAGAAGTCGCGGCTCTCCGGCCAGGATGCCGGACGGATGGTGTCGCCGGGCCAGTCGGCCACCGCCAAGTCACCAGCCTCTATGTCGAGGAACAGCGTGGTGGCCGGGTCAAGATCCTTGAGCCGGGTGGTCTTGCCAATGCCGGATTTACCGAGCATCAGCAGCTTCACGCCCTTGCGTTCGGCCATGCGCTGCTGCGCGGAGATGATGGGAAGACTCATCACGCGGCCTCCTTCAGCTCATCGGCGACGGCGGGATTCCAGAGGATCTGGTAGCCACTGTGGCCATTGCGCGAGTACGGCATGGCCTCGCCCCATGCTTCACCCGCCTCGGTCAGTTCCCATTCGTCACGGTCGTTCCGGAACTGCAGGCCAGCCGCTGCCAGCATCTGGTTCGTGGCTTTGGCCGAGCGGTTGAGCAGCTTGCCGAGCTGGGTGGCGTTGAGCGCGCAGATCGGTTCGTTGGCCGACGGCAGCGCGCGGCGCAGCACCTCGGTGGTGATGCCCGTGTTCTCCTGAATGCAGGTGAGCGTTGCCGCCGCTGCGATGCCCGGCTTGACGCCCGGCACCTTCGCCACAGCCTCGCCGATCAGCAGAATCGCGGATACACGGTCATGGGTCGGTGCAGGCAAGGCCCCCAGCGCAGCGGGAGCGGTATAGCTGCCGGTCTTGCGGATCGCGGGCAATACCTCGTGGGTGACCCAGCGCTTGAAGCGCTTGGCGGCATCCTTGGTGCTGCCGAGGATCAGGGCGTAGAGGCCCGACTCGTTGACGTGGTTGGCGCGCTGGGTGCGTCCAAGGTTGTCGATGACGTCGCGTTTTGCGACATCATCCGAATCGACGTGTTTGGCGAGAGCATCGCGCGGATTCGACAGTTCCAAAGCTGCGCAGACGTCGGCGGCGTTGAACCACGGCTGGCCCGCGTCGTCGACCTGAACGCGCACAGCGTGCGCTTCAAACTGGAAGGGAATGATTGCACTCATGGCCATTACTCCGAATCAAGGGAAAGAGTGAAAGACGGCTTGCCGGAATCCACGGTGCGAGCGGCAGCGAACTGCTGCTGCAAGGCAGGCGGCCAGTTCGTGAAGCGGGATTCGGAGACGGACAACTTGATGTCGAGGTAGCCCTCGACCTTCTCGCCTGACGCCACGATGCGTTCGGCGATTTCGGTCAATTGCTGCTGGTTCCAGCTGACCTTCTTGGGCAACTCGAACTTGAGCCGCAGCGGGCCATCGCTGATGTGGGCGGTGCCGAAATCGCGGCCGGATTCACGCAGCGCGGCGCGGGCCTGCTCGCCGTAGCACTGATCCAGCGCCGCGTCGAACTTGGTGCGGGCCTTCTTGAGCCAGTCGATAGCCGCGTCGAGGTTCTTGTCGATCTCGCGCTTCTGCTCGGGCGGCAGTGCAGCCAGTTGGCTGACGGACATCTCGGCGATGTCGGCGGGGAAGATGGTTAGATCGCTCATGGCCGTCCTCCTCACTGATACGCACGAGTGAAGCTGGAGTAACGCGAGACGCGCCGCTCAAAGGCTTCGATTTCGTGCAGGAGGTAGGTGACCCGGCGGCCGAGCTTGCAGTAGATCGGTCCGAGCTGTTCCTGACGCCAGCGGCGCAGGGTCTTGACGGAGAGCCCCCAGCGGATGGCGAGCTCGTTTTCGTCGAGGGCGATGCACACGGCACTGCCGGGGTTGGGTCGGAAGGAATCCCGACCTGTTTGGGTTGCTGGAACTTGGGTTTGCATTTCGATGTGCCTCCTAGATGAAATGGGCACATCGAAGTCTCCGCATGGAACTACGGACTGAATCCGGATCGGGCTCCGGAAAAAACTACGACTTCTACTGGCGGCGCACTTGGTAGTAGCCGCCAGACTTCACGAGAACGAGGAAGTCCTCTCTTGTTTCCTTGTCACCAAAGGCCTCATCAAATGACCGGGCAGCAGAGTGAACTTGCGTCTTGACGTCTGCCCACTTCATGGCCGGAGGTGTCTTGCCTTCCACGCCCCACATCACTTTCAGAATTGCTGCGCGCGTATCACTCACCAATCGTGATGAAGCAAAGTGAGGCAATTTCACGCGGGTGCCCTGCAGGTACTGCAATGGCTCGGACTCACCGCTAGGCGTGACGTAGCCGCGCAGCACGCGGTCGAATGCGCTTGCATCGAAAACATCCTGCCCATCGTCCAGGCGAACGAACTCATCGAGCGCCCGGATCACATGATCACGGGGCAGATCTGCCTGAACTTGGCGGGCCTGCAAAATCACACCGCCGCGTGACCATGCAGGATCAGCCAGAACAGAAGATGTATTGACGGCTGGCGCACGTGCCCACGCGCGCCCAACAAACACCGGGGCAAAATCATGCGTCCCGGCGACGCGCAGGTCGCCGAGATGCCAGAGATGCTGTGGCGTGAGGCATGGGCGGCTGGCACGTCGCCGATCTTCGATGCCTACCATGCGTGCCAGATCGGTCAGCCATCGTTCGATCTGGATACCGCACAGTGCGATCTCGTTCAAGGGCTGCACCACAGTGCGCCCATCCAGCGGACTGCGATAGCGGTAGCAGCCCGCATCGGGATCGGCCTCGATCTCGACCTCGCATTCAGAGTCGAGGAACGGGGCCATGACATGCGTGAGATGACCCTCGTCGGTGATCCAGCCCCGCTGCAGGAGCTGAGAACGGTCACGTCCGAACGTTGTGGCCAGCACTGGTGTATCCAGGCTCGACAGCCTGTCGATGGCGGTGAAGAAGCGTAGATGCAATGACATCGTCGACGCTCCCTCAGAATTCGCTCAAGACGCCGAGGCGAATCAACTGCTCCAGTACGCGCTTGCGGTCGTCCTCGGTCTTACTCTTGTCGTTCAGGCCGTTGGGGGCTGTGATCTGGACGGCGACGTTGTGCGCCTTGCGGTGGGGCTGTGTCGCCATGCGCATCACCAGCTTCACCTGTACCAGTGCGTACTGGCTCAGATCTTCGGCGCTGTAATCCTCGTAGGCGACCTGATAGACGTTGCGGCTGTCACGCCGATCGCGGGTGATCTCCATCTTGCTCGCCAGCTGCCGAGCGACGGTCTTGCCGCCAAGCTCGAGCAACTGTTCAAAGGGCTTGGCCACCTTGATCTGAAGAATGTCGATGCGCTCGATGTCCGCGATGCGATCCTGCTCCAGCCGCTTGAGCATGGCCGAGGTCGAGAACCCGAGCAGATCGAATTGACGCATCGGCATGTCGTCAATCGCGCCCTCGTGCGCCAGCGCCACGTCGCGGAAGATGGTGGCAAGCTCCCGGCGCTTTTCCCGGTCTTCGCAGAACACTGTCAGCGCCCCGGTTGCCGGTTCCCAGGAAAAGCGTGCCGACATGGCAGCTGGTTCCTCGTGGTCGACCACTTGGCCGTCTTCCACCTGCCGGTAATGCGCCGTAGAACCATTGAAGGTTGCGCACAGCGTGTGCAGCTGTGTCAGCGGCTCGTCGTCGGCATCTTCATCGTCATCGCGCTGTGCGTGGGACAAGCCGCACCGCACAAACTGCTCGATCAGGATTTGCTCTTTCGGCACATGCGGGAACAGCTCTGCAATCCGTGTGCGAAGTGCTTCCTGGATGTCATCGCCATTTTTCGGCTCCACGCCCTTGGGGCCAAGGTAGTGGCTGGAGAAGTGCTCGCTTTTCCACTGGCGGTGCATCACCTGTTCGTGCTCCGCGTGATCGAAGCGCGCTTCGCGGCGTGCTCCAGCCTCGGGAAACTCCTGCAGGAGATAGAGGTGCAATGCGCGGCTATGGCGGTCGCTGGGCATTGCGAGCACGGTGGCATCGTCTTCGCGCCTGGCGTCGAGCACCGCCTGAACAGCTTGAGCGCCGTAGTCATCGCTGAGCAGGATCACTCGTTCGACGGCATCCTCGAGGCGCAGGCGGATGGCAGCATCCAGTTTGGCCACGCAGTGGAAAAATGCCTGACGGGATTCGACCGGCAGTTTTCCTTTCGAGGCATCGGCCAATGCCTGAAGTTCCGGCAACGCATCGCCGCTGGCCAGTTCAAGCAGGCGCACCACCAGCGCCGGACGCTTGACCTTGCGCAGCAGATCGACGAAATGCTCCATTCCGGGCAGGATGGCAGGGCCATCATCTGACCGTTGCTCGCGCGCCCGCTTCGGTGACGACTTCGGGTTGACCGCTTTCTCCTGCTGGGCGGTGGTGGTGTGACCGGTAGGCATAGGCAGACTCCTTCGTAAAGTGCGCGATTGCGCGAGTTGTTAACTGCGAGATTCAAAAAATGCCGACGCGAGGTCGGCGCGGATGGGATGGTGATGATCAGCGCACGGCGTTCTCCGGGCGGATCAGGCCGTAGCGTTGCAGGCGCACCTGCACAAAGCGTGGATTGACGCCAAAACGCAGGGCCAGCGCACGTTGCAGCAATTCCATGTCGGCGGCGTCGCTGGCGGCGAGTTGCATGCTGGTGCCGGGAATCTCCGGATCAAGCGACGGGCCACGATGAATGCTGACGTTGTATTCCGATGCCAGCTCCTCAGCTGCCGTGCTCAAGAGCTTGCGCGGCACCAGCAGCGAGCCCATGAATTCGTTGGCACGCAGCTCGGCAAAATGCACTTCCGTCGCCATTGCTGCTGATGGGGCTGTAGGTACTTTTGCCAAGTGCTCGCTGTCCGGCGTGGTGGTGCGGTAGGCGCGCTGCACGACTGGCTCCAGGGCATCGAACAGTCCTGGGCCTTTGCCGCCGTCCATGATCCAGCCTGGGGCATCGAACACAGCGTGGCCGAGTTCATGTGCCAGCGTGCTCAGAGCCAGCAGCTCACTGAGTTTTTCGCCGACGGGCGACACGCACACCATCGCGGTGTCTGGTGCGTAGGGGTCATACTCGCAGATGCCGAAAACGTGGTTGCCATCCTCGTCATGCACCTCGCAATCAGTGCTGACCTCGAGCGCGAAGTCGATACCGTTGATCTTCAAACGGTCGATCTGGCGCAGCGTGTCGAAGGCAATGGCATCAACACCGCTTCCCACCAGTTGCTGGCGGGCGAGTGCTGCGATGGCTTCGATCTCAACGTGCTTGATGAATTTGGGGCGCTTGCGGTCGCAATGCCGGTAGTCGAGGGTCAGAACCGGCATTCACTTTTTCTCCGTGACTTCCCGGCGGTACATCCGCACCACGTTGCCCACATCCTCACGCATATCCGGCGGCAGGCGACTGGCTTCGACAAAGGCGTCGTCCGGGTCGATGCCCAAGATCTCTGCTGCCTTGCGGATCAGCTCGTCCTTGGGCGGTTTTTCCATATCGCGTTCGATGCGTGACCAGTAGGCAGGCGAAATCTCGAGCTGACGCGCGAATTCGTTCATCTGGATGTTCTTCTCTTCGCGCTGTTTGCGAATGAAGGCTCCGAAAGGCATGGTCGTTTCCTAGTTGCGTGATTAGTTAATGCCTGGAGCGTACTGCGAGAAGTTCCGTCTGTCAACTGTTTAGTTAACGCGAAAGTTTTTGCCGCCAATTACCCGGAATTGCCATCCGCTTCGGAAGATCAGGCTCACTATCCATGACGGTTGCAATTCCCCGGAGCCGTCATGAAAAACCTCGAACTTGCATCTCCTGCCGAGATGTCCGCCAGCGCCCGTGCTGGCGAAATCGCCGCCATCCTTGCGGCTGCCATCGTCCGCACCCTTGCTGCGGATGAGCCAAAACAGAGAGCCAATTCGACAAGGGGAGGCCTTGGCTTCCTGCCCGACCAGCGCGTTCATACAACCCCCTATCAAGAGGAGAAGTTGTGATGAACGAGAAACAAGCTTCCGTCGCCGCACGTATCGCGGAGCTGGCCTGCCTGCCGATGTCCGAGCTTTGGACCGTATGGGATCGGTATTTCCCGCGCCGCCCGGACTACCCCAACCGCACGCACGTCGAGTCCCGGATCGCCTACAAGCTGCAGGAGGAGGCCTTCGGTGGCCTTGCGCCCGAGACCAAGCAGCGCCTGGAAGCCATCGGCGCAAAACACTCCAAGATCAAGCTGCGGGCCAAGCCGCGCGAGTTCGATTTCGCGCCGGGCACGATCCTGCTGCGCGAATGGGGCGAGCGCGAGCACCGGGTGACGGTCACCGCCGAGGGGCTGTTCGAGTACCAGGGGCGCAACTTCAAGAGCCTGACGGCGGTGGCCCGCCACATCACCGGCGCGCACTGGTCGGGGCCGCTGTTCTTTGGCCTGAGCAAGGGAGGTGCCCGATGAGCGAGATCGCCAGCACCAAGGCTCGCAAGCGCTGCGCCGTCTACTGTCGGGTGTCCTCGGATGAACGGCTTGACCAGGAGTTCAACTCCATCGACGCCCAAAAGGAGGCGGGCCACGCCTACGTCGCCAGCCAGCGATCCGAGGGTTGGATTCCGGTGGCCGACGACTACGACGACCCTGGCTTCTCAGGCGGCAACACGGATCGGCCCGGGCTGAAACGTCTGATGGCGGACATTGAGCGCGGCCAGATTGACATCGTCGTGGTCTACAAGATCGACCGCCTGACGCGCAGCTTGGCCGACTTCTCCAAGATGGTCGAAGTGTTCGAGCGCCACGAGGTGTCCTTCGTGTCAGTCACCCAGCAGTTCAACACCACCACCTCGATGGGTCGGCTGATGCTCAACGTCCTGCTGTCCTTCGCCCAGTTTGAGCGCGAGGTCACCGGCGAGCGCATCCGCGACAAGATCGCCGCCGCCAAGCGCAAGGGGATGTGGATGGGTGGCGTCCCGCCCCTGGGCTACGACGTCGACAACCGCCTGCTGGTCATCAACGAGGCCGAGGCGGCGGTGGTGCGTCGCATTTTCGAGGAGATGCTGACCATTGGTTCTCCAACCCAGATCGCCGTCAATCTCACCGCCGACGGCATCACTACCAAGGCCTGGACGACGCAGGAGGGCCAGACCCGCAAGGGCACGCGCATCGACAAAAAGTACCTGCACAAGCTGCTGCGCAACCGCATCTACCTGGGCGAGTTGTCGCACAAGGGGAACTGGTACCCCGGCGCTCACCCGCCGATCATCGACCAGGAGCTTTGGGACAAGGTCCACACGGTGCTGGCCAGGGATGGACACGCCCGGTCGGTGGAAACCAAGATCCGGTCGCGCACCGACGCCTTGCTGCGCGGCCTGCTGTACGCCCCCTCGGGCGAACGGATGTACCCGACCTACTCACGCAAGAACGGGCGCAAGTACCACTACTACGTGTCCAAGTCGGAAAGCCGGTTCGGAGCACCGGGCAAGAGCTACGAGCGATTACCTGCGCCGGAGATCGAGGCGGCAGTGGTGGCCCAGATCCGCACCGTGCTGACCAGCCCGGAATCCATCGCATCGGTGGTGCGTCATATCCAGCGCAATGGCGGACAAGTCGATGAAGCCACCACGGTGATGGCGATGGGACGGCTCAACG
>NZ_CAJYGK010000045.1 GCF_913773725.1 uncultured Aquabacterium sp.
GCTCAACCGAAATTCTTCTCGGCAAATTCCCAGTTCACCAGGTTGTTGAGGAACACCTCGACAAACTTCGGGCGGGCATTGCGATAGTCGATGTAGTAAGCGTGCTCCCACACGTCGATGGTCAGCAGCGGGGTGTCGCCCGTGGTCAGCGGGGTGCCGGCAGCGCCCATGTTGACGATGTCGACCGAGCCGTCGGCCTTCTTGACGAGCCAGGTCCAGCCGGAACCGAAGTTGCCAACAGCCGACTTGGTGAAGGCTTCCTTGAAGGCGTCGTAGCTGCCGAACTTGGCATTGATGGCATCGGCCAGCTTGCCGCTCGGGGCACCGCCGCCGTTCGGCTTCATGCAGTTCCAGAAGAAGGTGTGGTTCCAGATCTGGGCCGCGTTGTTGTAGACGCCACCGCTGGACTTCTTGACGATCTCTTCCAGCGGCATCGATTCGAACTCGGTGCCGGGGATGAGGTTGTTCAGGTTGGTGACGTAGGCCTGGTGGTGCTTGCCGTAGTGGTATTCGAACGTTTCCTTCGACAGGTGCGGGGCAAGTGCCTCAGGTGCAAACGGCAGAGGGGGAAGCGTGTGGGCCATGGTGTTGTTCCAGTTGGGGGTTGGACAGATGCGAGCAATTGTAGGCATGCAGCCCGGTATTCCGCTGCGTGAGGTCATTCCCCGGATTTTTGCTGCACTTTGCCGCCCGAAGGACGTCCTGAAATCGCGACAGACTCGGTGGCAGCCCCCGTCGCATTCACGCCGGTGACGCTGAGTTGCAACACGCCGTCTGCCAGCACCCCCTGCACCGCCATGCCTTCGTGAGCCTGAGTGACGGACGAAACCGGCCGACCCGACGCATCACCTAACCAGGCATAACCCCGCTCCAGCACATGCTGCGGACTGAGTGCATGCAGCCGACCGGCAAGCGCCCCGAGCCGATGGTCCTCTCGTTCCAGGTTGCGTTGCATGGCAAGGGTCAGCCGCTGCGCAAGCGCCGGCAAGGACCGATGGGATCGCTCGGCACGGCGCTCGCACGCCCCGCGCAGCCGGTGCGCCAGAAGATCCAGCCGACGACGCTCCTCGTGCGTCACAGCGCTGGGGCGCGCAAGCCGAGCCCCGGCTCGGTCCAGACGTTGCGCCTGCTCGTCCAGACGCCGCCGCGCGCGGTGGCGCAACAGATGAGCCAGTCCCGCGAGGCCATCCAGCGCAGACCGCCGGTCCTGCGCCACCAACTCCGCCGCGGCTGTGGGCGTGGGGGCCCGCAAGTCGGCAGCGAAGTCGCACAGCGTCACATCCGTCTCATGCCCGACGCCGCACACCACCGGCACCGGGAAAGATGCCACCGCCCGCACCAGGTGCTCATCGTTGAACGCCCACAGGTCTTCCAGCGAGCCGCCGCCCCGGCACAGGATGACGGCGTCCAACGCGCTGCCTTGCCGATGCAGCAACGCCAGCGCGCCGAGCGCAGCCACCAACTGCGGCGGCGCCTCCGCGCCCTGCACACTGGCCGGCGACAACACGACTTCCACATGTGGGGCACGGCGGCGCAGGGCCGTCAACACGTCGTGAAGGGCAGCCGCCCCCAAGGAGGTGACCACACCGACACGCCGAGGAAGGACCGGAATGGCGCGCTTGCGCGCAGCCTCGAACAGGCCCATGGCTTCCAGGCGGGCCTTCAGGCGCAGGAACTGCTCGTACAGCGCCCCTTCACCTGCAGGACGCATCGACTCGGCGATCAACTGCAATTCGCCACGCGCCTCGTAGACCGCCAGCGTCCCTCTCACCTCCACCACCCGCCCCTCGGACGGCGCGAAGTCAAGCTGGGACAGCGCTCGACGGAACATCGCGCAACGCAGACTGGCTCCGCCGTGCTCATCCTTCAGAGTGAAGTAGCCGTGGCCGCTGGCCGCCCGCGTGAAACTGCCGATCTCCCCCCTGACCACGCACGGCGAAAACCGTGCGGCCAGGGCATCTCCGATCGCCTGCACCAGGGCGCCGACGCCCCACACCCGGGCGAGGACTTGAGCGCCCTCCCCGGCAGAACCCAAGCCCATCACGCCCCCTCGCAAGAAAACGCCGCAACAGCCCAGCCTCCCAGGGAGACCGAGACAAGTCCACAAGCAACGCAGATCAAGGGCATGCGGCAAATTTTGCCGAAAGATTCACCACAAGGCGTCATAAGTCTTTGATTTTTAATAGAAAAAAGCTGCGCAAAAAAGTGGCAGCCCAAGAAAAGTCGCGTGTTTTCGGGGGGTACGGCGCGAGCCCACAGGGTTGCCCACAAAGTTATCCACAGAAACAGTGGATGACTCGTCGGTTGGCAAACGCCGGCCCCGGCATCCTGAGTCGAGCCGAATGCCCGCGCCACCGCACCGAAAAGCAAGGCAGATCCCGACAAAATCGACGCCATAATCCGCAGCTGACCTGAGCAGAGCCGGCATCGACAGGCCGGCCGACTTCACGGGGGAGAACCTTGCTGTCCATCTTACAAGCCGCGGGCTGGCCCATCATTCCGCTGGTGCTGTGCTCCATCGTTGCGCTGGCCCTCATCATCGAACGGCTGTTGAGCCTGCGGACCGACCGCGTCGCTCCCGGCAACCTGCTGGACGAGGTGATGACGGTCACCCGCACGGCCCTGCCACCCACAGACACGGTGAACAAGCTCGCCGACAACTCGGTCATGGGCGCATTACTGGCTCAAGGCCTGAAGGCGTGCAGCGCGGAGCCGCGCATTCAGGAAGCCACGCTCCGTCGCGCCTTCGAGGCAGCCGGCCGGGACGCCGTGCACCGGCTGGAACGCAACCTGAACGCGCTGGGCACCATCGCGTCGGCGGCACCGCTGCTGGGTCTGTTGGGCACCGTCATCGGCATGATCGAGATCTTTGGTGCATCGGGCGCGGCCTCCGGCGCAGCGGGCGCGGTGGACGGCAATCCAGCCGAGCTTGCGCACGGCATCTCGGTCGCCCTGTACAACACGGCCTTCGGGCTCATCGTGGCCATCCCCTCCTTGATGTTCTACCGGCACTTTCGAGCGCGGGTCGATGCCTACACCCTGCAGCTCGAACAGGCTGCGGAGCGTATGGTGCCTCACCTGCTCCGCCTTGGCAGCCCGTCTCGCCGCTGAGCGGAGCACGTACAAGCATGGCCATGAACTTCCGCAAGCGCCACCGTGAGGACGAACCGGACATCAACCTCATTCCGTTCATCGACGTGTTGCTGGTCATCCTCATCTTCCTGATGCTGACGACCACCTACTCGCGGATGCGGGAACTGAAAATCACCTTGCCCGCCGCCAGCGCTCAGCCGGTGGATGCGCGACCCAAGGAACTGGTCGTGGCAGTAACGGCCGATGGCCGCTACGTCGTGAACCAGCGCGTGGTCGAAGGCCGCAGCGTCGAACTTCTGGCGGCGGCGATGTCCTCGTCCGCAGGCACCGCAAAGGACACCGTCGTTGTCATCACGGCCGACGCCTCGGCATCGCATCAAAGCGTGGTCAACGTGATGGACGCTGCGCGGCGGGTGGGGCTCGCAAAGCTGACGTTCGCGACCCAGGCTCCGCACGACGAGCGCCCCTCACGCTGACCGCGGACACCCTTGCCTTGTCGTCTCAGAATCTGATTCACCGGACCTGGTCTCGCCGGGGGCCGCTGGCCTGCCTGCTGTGGCCGGTGTCGGCCTTGCTGGGTGGCATCGTGCACCTCCGCCGCCTCGCCTATCGCCGAGAGTGGCTGTCGTCGCACCGGCTGCCGGTGCCCGTGCTCGTGATCGGCAACCGGATCGTGGGAGGCGCGGGCAAGACACCTACGACCATCGCGGTCCTGCAGCACCTCCGTGCCTGCGGCTGGCAACCCGGCGTGCTGACGCGGGGCTACAAGGGCAAGCGCGTCGATGAAGCGCCATTGCTCCTTGATGAGCAGACTGCGCCCAGTCTGCGCGCTGCCGTCACGGGCGATGAGCCCATGCTGATCTGGCGCCGCACCGGCATACCCCTGATGATCGGTCCAGATCGGGTGGCCGATGGGGTTGCGTTGCTGGCCGCCCACCCCGAGATCGACATCCTGGTGTGCGACGACGGCCTGCAGCACCTGCGGCTGCAGCGCGACATCGAGGTCGTTGTGTTCGACGAGCGAGGAGCGGGCAATGGCTGGCTGATGCCGGCCGGGCCTTTGCGCGAGCCGTGGCAGGCAGAACCGGCCCTGCCGTTGTCCGCACGCCCGTTGGTGCTCTACAACGCAGACCGCCAGACGACGCCCCTGAGCGGTGCCCTCACGCAACGTCGACTGGCGGCGCCGGTTGCGCTGTCGGCATGGTGGCAACATCAGGAAGCGCCGCGACTGAGCACGCCGCCGGCCGGAAACCGCGTGGCTGCCATGGCGGGGATTGCGCAGCCGGAACGCTTTTTCAACGCACTGCAAGAACTGGGTTTCCAGGTGCAGCCGATTCCGCTGGCAGACCATGCCGGTTTCGAGGTCCTGCCGTGGGACGATACCGTGCAGGACCTGATCGTCACAGAGAAAGACGCCGTGAAACTGGACCCCGCGCGCGTGGCGCGCGAACGCCCTGGGACGCGGGTCTGGGTCGCCGGGCTAGACTTTCACCCCGAACCGTTGTTCTGGCGCGCGCTGGACGACGCACTGGCTCGCCTGCCCGCCCGACCCGCATCATCACATTGAGACTGCACATGGACACCCGACTCATCGACCTGCTGGTTTGCCCCGTCTGCAAAGGCCCGCTTCAACGGCCGGCACCTGGCACCCACCTGGTGTGCGCGGCCGACCGCCTCGGCTTTCCGATCCGTGACGGCATCCCCGTGATGCTCGAGAACGAGGCCGTAGGCGTGGACGAGCAACTGCAACCCATTCCGGCCACCGCTCCCACTCCTGCCGAGGGAGCCTGACGTGGGCTTCACGGTTTTGATCCCGGCCCGACTGGCCTCGACCCGGCTCCCTGACAAGCCTCTGGCTGACCTCTGCGGTCTCCCGATGGTGGTTCGTGTGGCGCGCCAGGCCGCCCGCAGCGCCGCCTCACGGGTGGTGGTTGCCGCTGACCATGCGCGCATCGTGGAAGCATGCCGGGCGCACGGTGTCGAAGTCGTGTTGACACGCCACGACCACGCCACAGGAAGCGATCGGCTGGCTGAGGCATGCGAGCAGTTGGGACTCCAGGGGGACGACCTCATCGTCAACGTGCAGGGTGATGAACCGTTGATCGATCCGGCGCTGATCGATGCCTGCGCCGACCAGTTGGCATCCCGCACGGATTGCGTGATGAGTACGGCGGCACACCCCCTCGATGAGGCCAGCCTGTTCGCCAACCCGAACGTGGTGAAGGTGGTTCTGGACGCGGCGGGACGGGCTCTCTACTTCTCCCGTGCGCCGATCCCCTGGTGGAGGGATGCACCCGCACCGGCCACGCCCGCCGAAGGCCTCGGCGTACCGCTGCGCCACATCGGCATCTACGGCTATAGGGCCGGTTTTCTGCGCCGCTACCCTTCCCTGCCGGCCAGTCCGCTCGAAGCGGTCGAGTCGCTGGAGCAGTTGCGCGTGCTGTGGCACGGCGAGCGCATCGCCGTGTTCGTCGCGCCCGAGGCGCCCGGAGCCGGCGTGGACACGCCGGAAGACCTGGAACGGGTACGCGCTCTGTTGGCCCGGGCGCAGGCCTGAATGCCACGCACCTGTCCCATTTTGGCGCAGGGCAAACCACCTTTCCCGTGAGGTTATGCATGGTATCCTCAAGGGCTAGTCAAGCTGTTCGGGATTCGACCAACAGCGCCACCGGATACCGAGGAGATACATGAGACTGATTCTGTTGGGCGCGCCCGGCGCCGGTAAGGGAACCCAGGCGGCGTTCCTGTGCCAGAAGTACGGCATTCCCCAGATTTCGACGGGCGACATGCTGCGCGCTGCCGTCAAGGCCGGCACGGAACTCGGTCTCGCCGCCAAGAAGGTGATGGACGCCGGCGGCCTGGTGAGCGACGACATCATCATCGGCCTGGTGAAAGAGCGCATCGCCCAGGCTGACTGCGCCAACGGTTTCCTTTTCGACGGTTTCCCCCGCACGATTCCCCAGGCAGAGGCGATGAAGGCCGCTGGCGTCAAGATCGACTTCGTCCTCGAAATCGATGTGCCGGACAGCTCCATCATCGACCGCATGAGTGGCCGTCGTGTCCACGTCGCTTCGGGTCGCACCTACCACGTCACCTTCAACCCGCCCAAGGTGGCCGGCAAGGACGACGTGACCGGTGAAGACCTCATCCAGCGCGACGACGACAAGGAAGAGACCGTGCGCAAGCGCCTGGACGTCTACCATCAGCAAACCCGTCCGCTGGTGGACTACTACAGCCAGTGGGCCGCCACCGGCGACACCGTCGCGCCCCAGTACCGCAAGATCAGCGGTGTGGGCTCGGTCGATGACATCACAGGGCGTGCCGTCGAGGCCTTGAGCCGCTAAACTGGCCGACAGCCTTCGGGCTGCGCCTGCCTTCGGCCCCGTCGCCTGGCGCGTCGGGGCTTTTGCTTTTGAGCGTCGAGTTCCCCTCTCCGTGATTCCGCAGTCATTCATTCAGGACCTGCTTGCCCGAACCGACGTCGCCGACGTCGTGGGCCGCTACGTCACCTTGAAGAAGGCCGGCATCAACTTCAAAGGCCTCTGTCCTTTCCACGGAGAAAAAACCCCGAGCTTCATTGTCAGCCCCAGCCGCCAGACGTATCACTGCTTCGGGTGCGGCGTTCACGGCAACGCGCTCGGCTTTCTGATGGAGTATGGCGGCCTCGGCTTCATCGACGCGGTCAAGGAACTCGCGCAGATGCAGGGCATGCCGGTGCCCGAGGAGAACATTCGGCCGGAAGAGCGTGAGCGACAGCGCCAGGCCCGCGAGAAACAGACGTCGCTGACCGACGTGATGGCCCGGGCGGCCCAGCACTGGAAGCAGGAACTCAAGAAGTCACCCCGTGCAGTGCAGTACCTCAAGGGGCGCGGCCTCACGGGCGAAATCGCTGCGCGCTTTGCGCTGGGCTATGCCCCGGAACGGTGGCAGGGGCTGGCCAGCGCTTTCCCCCGGTACGACGACCCCCTTCTCGTGGAGTCGGGCCTGGTCATCACTCCGGAGCCGCAACCGGGCGAAGCCGAAGGCAAGCGGTATGACCGCTTTCGCGATCGGATCATGTTTCCGATCCGCAATCCGCAAGGGCAGGTCATCGGTTTCGGGGGGCGGGTCCTGGACAAGGGCGAGCCGAAATACCTGAATTCGCCCGAAACCCCTGTCTTTGTGAAGGGGCGCGAACTGTATGGCCTGTTCGAGGCCCGCGCAGCCTTGCGCAACAAAGGCTACGCCATCGTCACGGAAGGGTACATGGACGTGGTGGCGCTCGCCCAATGGGGTTTCGGCAATGCCGTCGCCACGCTGGGAACCGCCTGCACTGCCGAGCACGCGCAGAAACTGTTCCGTTTCACCGATCACGTCGTCTTCAGCTTCGACGGCGATGCTGCCGGGCGCCGGGCTGCCGGGAGGGCGCTGGAAGCGGCCCTGCCCTATGCCACCGACACGCGCCGCATCAGCTTTCTGTTCCTGCCGGCGGAGCACGACCCCGACAGCTACATTCGCGAGCACGGGCCGGAGGCCTTCGAAACCTGTGTGAAGCAGGCCGTGCCTCTTTCCCGCCAGGTGCTGGAGCACGCGGCCACCGAATGCGACCTCGACACTGCGGAGGGGCGGGCGCGCCTGCTGGTTCAGGCCATTCCCCTGATTGCCCAGTTTCCTGAAGGGGCACTGCAGGGACTCGTGGCAGATGATCTGGCTCAGATGGCCCGCACGCCACCCGAGGAGGTTCGTCGCAGGCTGACCGAACATCTGGCCCGCGCAGCGGACAAGGCACAGCGCCCGCGGAGCGATGCACCACGCCCCCCCCGGGTGGCCAGCAGCAATGCGGCCGAGGGAGCCTGGGATGCCGACGTACCGGCTTTCGACCCGGACATGGACGCCGGCTGGTCCGGCGCCCCAGAGCCGGACTGGGGCGAGCCCTCGGGCCGCGGCGGTGATCAGAAGCCGGGGAGCTGGGCATCGGGTGCACCCCGACAAGGGGGCGGGAAGTGGAAAAAGCCGTGGCGAGATGGCGGCGGCGGACGCTGGCAACGACTGGGCAGCCCGGTCGAGCGACGCCCCCTACCCCAGGCCGCCACCCCCTTGGATCGCATCGTGTGGGCCCTGGTGTCGCACAGCGAGTACTGGGAGCAGTTGCCGGGTGCGACGCACGACCTGTTGTGCGATCAACCTGCTCCCTACGGCGCCTTCTTTCGATGGCTCGACCGCCTGTTGATCGACCAGGGGCTGCTGCCGGCAGAGGAATTGCTCAAGCTCATGCGAGGTGACGCCGAAGACCCTTCTGCACCGGGCGACACGGCCATCGATCTGCGGGCCCTGGCGCAGCGCGTCACACAGTTTGTCGATGTGCCAGACAACAAGGACACCGTGGACAACCTGCTGCACCTGATCCGCCCCCTGGAGTTGCAGGCGGTCAGGGAGGAACTGGAGTTGCTTACACAGTCAGGCGAATTGTCCGAGGCGGCGGAAGCCCGCAAGATCGAGCTGGTGAGGCTGTCTCTCGCCATGAAACTTGAAATCAGCCAGCACCGCCCCATTTCTGCCTGATGGGCAGTTGGATCACGGCCGTCCGATTCATCACCGCATTTTTTGACGCCCTCTCTCGCTTGCGCGATAATGGAGGGTTCGACGATCCCCAAGATTCTCTATTCCGAGGAAGCGCATGACCGCGAAAAAAGCCGCGAAACCAGCTGCCAGCCCTGCCGATGACGCCCAGGACCCCCAGGTCGAGACCAAGGTCAAGAAGGCGAAGGCAGTGAAGGCAGCCGACGCCGACACGGTCGATTCCGCCGAGCCCAAGAAGCGCGGTCGCAAGCCCAAGGCGGCTGCCACCACCACCGCTGCGAAGAAGGACACCAAGAAGTCCTTCGATGAGGACGATGTGGGTGACCTCGAAGCCGAGATCGAAGGTGAGCTCGACGCGGTGGAGGCCGAAGCTTCGGAAGGCGCCGCAGAGGAAGTGGGCGAGGACAAGCCCAAGGCCAAGCCGCTGCGCATGAAGGTGTCGCGCGCCAAGGAGCGCGCGCTGATGCGCGAGTTCGGCATCGACGAAACGGCGCTGTCCGAAGAGGAAGTCGCCAAGCGTCGCCACGAGCTCAAGACCCTCATCAAGATGGGCAAGACCCGTGGTTTCCTGACGCATCAGGAAATCAACGACCACCTGCCCGAGAAGCTGGTCGAAGCCGAAATCCTCGAGGCCATCATCTCCATGTTGAACGACATGGGCGTGGCGGTCTACGAGCAGGCACCCGATGCCGCCACCCTGCTGATTTCCGGCAGCGCCCAGACGCAGGCCACCGAAGAAGAAGCGGAAGAAGCGGCCGAAGCGGCCCTGTCCACCGTCGACTCCGAATTCGGCCGCACGACCGACCCGGTGCGCATGTACATGCGCGAAATGGGCACCGTCGAGCTGCTGACCCGCGAAGGCGAAATCGAAATCGCCAAGCGCATCGAAGGTGGCCTGCAGGCCATGATGCTGGCCATCTCGGCGTCGCCCACGACCATCGCCGAGATCCTCGCGCTGGCCGACAAGATCCGCGCCGGTGAGATGACCATCTCCGAGGTGGTCGATGGTTTCGTCGCCGCCGATGAGGCCGACGACTACGTGGCCGAAGAAGACTTCGACGAATTCGACGAAGAGGACGACGACGACGGCAACGGCGGCTCGAAGGCCCTGAGCAAGAAGCTCGAGGAGATGAAGAACCAGG
>NZ_CAJYGK010000046.1 GCF_913773725.1 uncultured Aquabacterium sp.
AGACAGGTGCGCGGGTGGCATTGCAGCAGGTCGATGCCGCGCTGAGGCAGGCCGTACTGGACGAATGGGCCCGCTGGATGATGCCGAACAGATACCCCGCAGGATTGCGGATGCCGTGGCTGCTGCATCGCGTGGCCCATTCGTCCAGTACGGCCTGCCTCAGCGCGGCATCGACCTGCTGCAATGCCACCCGCGCACCTGTCTGCTGCTCTGCCTTCAGTTCCGCGAAGCGTTTGGGCCATTGCAGGTCGCCCAGCGCGCGCGCCTGCGCCTGTGCCTGCGCGGTAGTACGTACTTCATTAATACGACTACTACGTACTGTACGGGCCTGCTTCGGATTCCGAAGAGAGGCGTCTGGCGCGGGTTTCGACCCTGCTTCGGATTCCGAAGTGGGGTCGTCAGGATTCCGAAGAAGGCTCGTCGGCCCTTCTTCGGAATCGTGAGTGGCATCCTCTTGTGGATAACTTTCGGTCGCCGTGATGCCCTGGCTGGCGAGGCGTTCGGCCAGGACCTGCAGCCGTGACGGCAGCGTGCGGCCGGACAGCAGCGGGTCTCCTGCGATTTCCTTGAGCGTGTTCAGGCTGACCATCTGGACGGTCTTGGCCGAGTGGCCGAGGGACTGGCTGACCAGCGCCAGGTAATCGGCGTCGAGCTGCATCGCTTCAAAGGGCGTCAGCGGCTCGTCGTGCAGGACATAGAGGTTGCCGAGGATGCGGCCGGTCTTGGGGTCGCGGCGGCGCCGCACCAGGCTCAACCATCGGGTAAGGCGCAGCAGCGTCAGGGCTCGCGCCACGGTTTCGTGCGAGGCTTGCCCGGCGCAGGGCATCGACGCCAGCCAGGGCCGAAGCTGTTCATACGTCGGGAATGCCGTCACGCCATCGTCGTTGAGCATCAGCCGGAAGACCTGCCAGGCGTTGCGCTCCAACGGCGTCAGGCGACGGTCGAGGAACAGCCGCCGCGGTACGGTCTCGTGCCGGTTGCCGCTGAACAGGAAGGCATCGCCAGACGCCGGGCCCGTGGGCATCGCGACAGGCGTGGGTGTGGACGGGGGCGCGTCGGCGTTGGGCTCGGGCACAAGGTCTTTCAGCGCAGCGTCGAACAGGTCTGCGAGTGCGATGGGGCCACGACGTGGTGCGGTGTCGTCCACGGCCATGGTCAACCCAATCCCTGATAGACCCAGCTCTTGATCGAGGCCCAGACCACCGACAGAGGCAGCGACATGCCTTCGGCCAAGGCCATGGCGGCATCGAGGATGGAGGTCTCGTCTTCGAGATCGACGTTCCTGCTGCTGGTCAAGGCATTCCATTGCCGCCACAGCTCCGTGTCCTGCTTCTCGTCCAGCACGGGATGGCGGCCTTTACGCTTGGGCAGGCCGAGGATTTCGCGGCGAAGCGCCACTTCCTGATGGGTCAGGCCGTAGAAGCGGCCGACCATCTCGGTGCTCGCGCCCAGCCTGAGCATGCGATCGACCGTGGCGATCTCCTTCTCCACATCCTGCGCCTGCCTGAGCAGACGCCGGAGCACTTCGCGGTTGACCGTCACGGAGCACCACGAGACGTTGGCGTTGGCCAGCACGCTGATCAGCGCGGGATGCTTGAGGGCGTCCAGTTCTTCCTCGCCAAACCCCATCAGCTTGCAGCGGCGCAGTTGCCCATTGCGCAGGTCATAGAGGGCCTGGGCGATGACGGCCTGGTTGAGTGGGTGTGGTGCGGACATGCTGGTCTCCCTCGGTCACGTTCCAGGGTCCGCAGCGCCGGCGTCCAGGTCGAGCAGACGGCGGGCCAGCCGCAGCAGCCGGAACAGCTTGACCAGTGCCGTGTCGCTCAGTCGCCGGGTTGCGTCGCCTTGTCCGTGCAGTAGCGCCGACAGGTCAATGACGAATTGCCCGTTATCCAGGCCGACGTCGGCGGGCTGCTGACCGGCCAGGCATGCCAGCAGCGCCAGGACGGCACGGCCCAGCGGCCCCGGGTCCTGGGCGTAGGCGTGGCAGGCGAAACCGATGCCGTCTGGACGGTCATCGATGCACTCGTCCAGGTGGGCCTCGCCCGCGATCTCGCGGGCGAACTGCGCGACGTGGATGCGCAGGCGCTCGGGCGTGTCCAGGCTCGCGTCGATGTACCAGACATCAGAGATCGGATAGAGCCCGCCGGCCTGCACGGGGATCGACTGCAAGACGTTCGCCGAGAAGTCGGGCGGCAGCGCATCGCCCAACTGGTCGGCGACCATGCGCTGGATGGACTGGAGCCGTTCGGTCGTTGGTGCCGGTGAGACGATGTGCTTCTGAAGCAGGTGGCCGTCCGCTGTCGGACTGGCCGTGCCCGCCTCGTTGGCATTCGCGTCGCTCTCTCGCGTTGAGGTGGGAGACGCAGGGCCTGCAGGCTGCGCTGCCGGTGCAGGCCCTGTGGTGGGCGACGCGGCGTTGGCAGGTGGGCGCGCGATAGCCCCAGGCTCCGGCAAGGCGGGAGGTGTCGAGGATGGCGTCGGATCGCTGACCAGAGCGCGCTGGCGGCTCTCGGATTCGGTCATGTCCAGAGCGAGCACGTCGTAATCGACGTCCAGCAATTCCACCATCTGCCCAATCAACTCGTCCTGTACGCGCTGCGCGGAGAACTCTTCAGCCTGCACATCGAATTGCGACAGGACTTCCTGGAAGAACTCGTCGAAGTCCTGGACCAATGGGCGGCCCTTGGCGTAGCGCTCCCACGCGAGCATGCAGGCTTTGCGCATGACCGACAGGCGTTCGACCTGATGGCGGCCGAGGCCACCATAGAGCACGGCGGGGATCGCCGGCAGGAGGTAGCGCACCGCGTCGTTCATGCGGCTGATGTGCGACTGCTGGACCGGGAAGCCATCGGCGGCCAGGCGGCGGGCCAGTTCGGACTGGCTCAGGGCGGCGCCGCTTTCCTGCTCGTAGAACTCGCGCGCCTTCTCGACGCCGAGGGCACGTTCGATGAAGGTGAGGCCGCCGCGCAGTTCGTTCTCGGCCAGGTGGCCGGTCAGCATGACGACTTCGCCGCGACTGGGCCACGGCCGGAACAGGCACGATATGAGGAAAAACTGCTCGTCCTTGGTCTCCGACCACAGTTCGCGCAGGATCGCCAGCCGCGTGTTGCCGCCGTTGCGGATGATGTAGTGGTCCTCGCCAGGCCGTCGGGTGATGGCCGGTGCCGCATCCAAGCCGCGCTCGCGGATGGATGCCTTGATTTCCTCATAGGCCGGATTGCGCTTCTTGCGCGGGTCATGGTCGTAGGGGCGCAACTGGTCCAGGGTCACGACCATGGGCGTGTCGGCGATCGGGTCGCTCAAGGCCGACGCGGACGGGCCGCTGCGCTCGAACCCGGCCGCGAGTAGCTTGCCGGCCATTTGCTGGGAGGTGATCTCAGCCATGGCGGCCTCCCTGCGCTTGGGATCGGGCCTCGCGCTCGGCGCGGCGGATCTGCGCACGGGCGTTGAGGGCGGCCCGGTGGTCGCTGGCCGTCGAACTGGTGTAGATCGCGGCGCAGCCTGCCTTGGTGAATTTGAGGTGGCCGCCCGGCGTGCGCTTGACGTGCCAGCCTTCGCCGACAGCGAACTCGATCAGGGCGTGCAGCCGTTTGTGGCCTCGGGCCAGTTCATGTGCGTTCGCCATGGGGCCTCCCGGTATCAAGAAGGACTGGCGAACGGCCGGACATCGCGGCAAATCGGTTTTGCCACTGCGGGAACAGCTCGCCAGCGAGGCCGCGCATGGTGTCGAGCGCGGCGGGGGCGACTCTGCCCGGTGGCTGGCGGTACTCGACCCGATGCACCGGCAGGCCGCGCGTCGCGGCGCGCGGATAGGCTTCGATGGCCGGCACGTCGGTGGCCAGCACGCGGATGCCGGCGTGGTCCTGGAACAGGTCGCGCAAGGCCTGCTGAATCAGCCGGGCGTTCGCCGACACCGGGTGGACGCGATTGATGAGCAGGTGCAGCGGTGGCGGCTCGATGCCGAGGTGCCGGTACGGCGCGATGTCTTCGAGCAACTGCATGGTGCCGCGCCGCAGCTCTCGTGCCGCGAGGATTTCCGGGGTCACGGGCGACAGCGCAACGTCGGAGGCGAGCACCGCCATCTCCAG
>NZ_CAJYGK010000047.1 GCF_913773725.1 uncultured Aquabacterium sp.
ATGGCATTCAGCGAGTCTGCATTCAGCGGGATGGTGTTCTGTTCGCTCATCGGTATCTCCGGTTGGTTGTGTGATCGGTGCATGCGGTGCGCCGGTCTCATTTTCCGCCACACGTTCCATGCGGACCGCGGCGGCTTTTTCTTGCGAGGGTTCGGTGCGTTGGTTCATGCATCGAAGTCTCCCGGTATTGCCTGGCTGAGTCATTCCGACGCGTTCCGAATTTTTCGGAACGCGTCGGAACGGTTTGCCTATGGAGAAGAGGGGATAGGGCCTTGATGTCCGTCAGGTCGCTGCGTGGCGTTGGGCCGGCGCAATGCACTTTCTCCTCGGTAGCGCCTGTCCATACAGGCATTCCGCCGCGTTCCGACAAATTCGGAACGCGTCGGAAAGGGTTTCCCCTGATTTTGGAGGTCTGAAACATGGACCCAGCACTCAATTACGACGATGAGCTGGAGGCTGCCAAGGATGCTGTGAAGTACCTCGGTGGCCCGAAGAAGGTGGGCGAACTGCTGTTCCCCGAAAAGCAGCCCGACGCGGCGGCGCGCTATCTGCTGGATGCGCTGAACCCGGCCCGGGCCGAGCGGCTGAGCCCGGGCCAGTTGCTGCTGCTGATGCGCAAGTGCTGCGAGATCGGCTTTCACGGCCTGACGGCCTATCTGCTGCATGAGGCAGGCTACGCGCCGCCCATGCCGCTGGACCCCGTGACCGAGGCCACGAAGCTGACGCGCGAGCTTGAGCGCACGGTGGGCCATGCGTCGCTGCTGGTGGCGCGGCTGGAGCGGCTGAAAGAGGGCAGGGCGTGATGGACAACTACCAGAGCGTTCTGCACCAGATGGAGCATTTCGGCATCGCGCTGCGCGACCGGGATCGGCGTGATCTGCCCGACAGGATCAGGGCAGGGCGCAAGACGACCTGTGGTGCCGGCGGCAAGGACTGGTACAAGCTGCACCTGTGGCAGCCGGATGCCGGCGGCACGTATGTGGTCGGCTCGTTCGGCACCTATCGTCATGGCGGCGATTGGCAGCGGGTAGAGATTGACCTGGCGCCACTGTCAGAGGCCGAGCGCGCCCGCCAGGCCGCCCACCGCAAGGCGCTGGCCGAGGCTGCGGCGATCGAACGTGTTGCCGAGATCGCCAATGCGATGGCCGAAGCCATCGACATCTGGCGCAAGGGCGTGCGCGTGGCTACCACACCCTATCTGGACCGCAAGCAGGTACAGGGCGAGGCCTTCCGCGCCCTCGATCGCCAGCTGTCGCTGCGCTGGCCTTCCCGCAAGCGTGGCGAGGATGACGTGGTAGTGCGCCTGCCGGCCGGCACCACGCTGCTGCCCCTGGTACGCCCCGATCTGCCCCGCGACCAGGCGCTGCGCGGGCTGCAGTTCATCAAGCCGGACGGCATGAAGATCTACCTGCGCGCCTTCGACAAGCCGGGCTGCTGCATCCGCCTCGGCGCGATCGACGCCGGCAGCACCTCGCTGCTGATGGTGGTCGAGGGCTATGCCACGGGACTGACAGCCCGCATGGCGGTGGACCACCAGCACCCGGTATTCGTTGCCCTGGACGCTGGCAACCTGGCCGAGGTCGTGCGCGTGCTGCGGGCGCTGTACCCGGCCACGCGCATCCTGATCCTGGCCGATGACGACTACATGACCCGGGATAAGCGCACGGGCGCGCTGATCAACCCGGGCCGCACGGCCGCCAGCCGGGCTGCGAAGTCCACGGACGGCTGCGACCTGGTCTGGCCAATCTTCAAGGCCTCGACACGGGGGCCGAAGGATACCGACTTCAACGATCTGCACGTCCTCGAGGGCCTGGACGTGGTGCGCCGGCAGCTGGTGGCAGTGGTCGATGCGATGGCGAGGCGGTATGGCTGAGAACACCGACAACCTGAACGCCAGCGCGGTGCCGTTGCCGCCACCGGGGCCACCGCATGCGACCGGAGAGTCGCATGCCTCGTCCACTCACGGCGCGCCAGCGCCGCTGGATGGGGCTGTTGTGCACGTCGACTTTCAGTCGGGTGTGCGCATCGCGGGCGAGGCGCGGCCGGCGCCGGATCTCGCCCAGCGCCCCCCGTCCCCCAAAAAAGGCGCAGCTGCGCGCGACTCTGGGGATGGGGGTGGCAAGAGCCCCGCAGCCGACCCGCCCGTGCAGGGCCGAAAGAAGGAGAAGACCATCGATTGGGGCCGGTTCAACCACCTGATCGAGAACTTTGCGCTGATCTACGGCACGGACACGGTGTGGGACGGCTCTGAGCGGCTGATCATGAAGATCGCCAACATGGGCCACGCCCATGGCGCCGACATGGTGCGGATGTGGAAGGCCAGCGAGAAGCGGCGCACAGTGCGCCTGGAAGACGTGGTGTTCGATCCCACCCTGCATGCCGACCCGGCTTCCACGGTGAACCTGTTCGACGGCATGGCCATGGTGCCGAAAGAGGGCGACGTGCAGCCCATGCTGGAACTGGTGTCGTTCCTGACCAGCCGAGCCACGCCCGATGAGGGCGATACCGGCGACATCATGCATTGGCTGCTGTGCTGGCTGGCCTACCCGCTGCAGCACCCCGGCACCAAGCTGCGCACGGCGGTGGTGATGCATGGCGACGAGGGCGCGGGCAAGAACTTCCTGTTCGACATCATGGTGGCGATCTACGGCAAGTACGGCGCCCTGGTGGGACAGGACGAGCTGGAGGACAAGCACAACGATTGGCGCAGCTGCAAGCTGTTCGTGGTGGGCGACGAGGTGTCCAGCCGGGCCGAGCTGGTCCACAACAAGAACCGGCTGAAGGCGCTGATCACCTCGCCCACGGTGCAGATCAACCCCAAGCACCTGACGCGGCGCGAGGAGAAGAACCACATGAACATCGTGTTCCTCTCCAACGAGCTGCAGCCGCTGGCGCTGGACAACTCCGACCGGCGCTACCTGGTGGTCTACACGCCCCGGGCCAAGGGCTTCGAGTACTACAAGGCGCTGGGCGACTGGCGCGACAGCGGCGGGGTGGAGGCGTTCTATCACTACCTGCTCAACTACCCGCTGGGCGATTTCCACCCCTTTGCCCCGGCCCCGATGACGGAAGCCAAGTCGGCGCTGATTGCGATCAACCGTAAGAGCCCCGAGCTGTTCTGGTCCGAGTGGCAGGCGGGCGAGCTGGATCTGCCCTACCACTCCTGCGCCATTACCCAGGCCTATGCCGCGTACCTGAAATGGTGCCAGCGCACGGGCGACCGCTACCCCTTCCCCCAGACGCGCTTCACGCCCACGGTGGTGCGCTTTGCCGAAGGGCAGGGCTGCCCGGTGCGCACCAAGCCCATGAACGTGACCCGGCCCGGCCAGGCCAAGAAGACCGAGCGCATGTTCCTGGTGACAGAGCCGATTCTGGGCGAGGGCGAGCAGCGCATGACCGAGGGCGATTGGGCCACGTCTGCCGTGCGCGACTTCGCGGATGCGCTGCGCAAGTACGCGGGCTATGGCAGCGGTGTCCCGGCCCCCAACGAGCAAGAACCACAGGGAGGTCAGTAGTGCAGCGCCGTTACGTCATTACACCGACGCGTAACGCTGGAATCCAGCACTGGCGCGGGTCGTTACACGATTACAGCGTTACAGCAGCCTCGCGTATGTGTGTGTGCATGCATGCAGGCGGGTGGGCGGGTGTGTGTGGGCGCGTGCATGCACATGCGTGAGGCGTGTAACGGCGTAATCGTGTAACGCGCCAAGCCTGGCGCGGGTTTCGCTGTTACGCGCGCTCGTAACCACGTAATCACTTCTTTGTTTGTATAGAGAGAGGAAAGAAGAAATGGAAGGGCTGGATCTGTTGACGGCCGGCGGCACCACCACCCCCGGCATAGGTACTCCCGGCGCATGGAATCACGGGGGTAATTCGGCCCCCGCGCGAGCGCTAGTGGCTGGTCTGGGGAAAAGTGAACGAACTGGTGAACGCTGGGGGTCGAAGTGAACGGGCGCGTCGAGCTGGTCTCGCAGGCCGAGTACGCCCGGCGCCGGGGCGTGGCGAAGTCCGCCGTGGCGAAGGCTGTGAAGGAAAAGCGCATCACCCTGATCGACGGGAAGATCGACCCGGCCGTGGCGGACATCCAGTGGCAGCAGAACACGCGCGCCAGGGCCGACAGCGGGCGCGCTGGCGCATCGCTGCCGATAGAGCAGGGGGGCGGGCAGGGTGCGTCAGAAAACGCGCCACAAGCCCAGGATTCCCAGCCCGTGGCGCCCGGCGATGACTACCAGAGCCTGCGCGTGCGCCGGGAACGGGCGTCGGTGGAACGCGAGGAGCGCGAGAACGCCCGCGAGGCCAAGCTGCTGGTGGCCCGCGAGGCGGCCTGGCGCGGCGTGTTCGATGCCTTCCGTGCGCTACGCGACGAGGCCATGGGCGTGTCCCAGCGCGCAGCGCCGCAGTTGGTGGGGCTGGCGGACTCGCGCGAGATCGAACGCATCATCCACGACGAGCTGCGCAAGGCCTTCGGCGCGGCCGAGCGTCGTCTGCAGGGCGTCTTGCCTGGGGAGGCCGACCAGTGAATCTCGCCGACGGTTACGCACTGATGGTCCAGGCAGCGGTCGAGGGCATGCGCCCAGACCCCGAGCTGCGCTGCGACGAGTGGGCCGAAGAGTTCATGAAGCTGCCCAAAAGCGGTCCCAAGCCGGGCGAGTTCCGCTTCGATCACAGCTACCCGGCCCGGCGCGTGCACCAGGTGCTTTCGCCGGGGCACCCCTGCAAGCGCGTGGTTGCCAAGGTCGCGTCGCAGATGTTCAAGACGCAGACGGCGCTCAACTGGATCGCCTCCCTGATCCATCGCCGGCCGCGCAACATCCTT
>NZ_CAJYGK010000048.1 GCF_913773725.1 uncultured Aquabacterium sp.
AAGGATCTGTTGCATGACCCATCTAAAAATCACCGGCATGACTTGCGACTCGTGCGCGGCGCACGTCAAGGAAGCGCTGGAAAAAGTGCCAGGCGTGCAGTCGGCGCTGGTGTCCTATCCGAAGGGCACAGCGCAACTCGCCATCGTGCCGGGCACATCGCCGGACGCGCTGACTGCCGCCGTGGCCGGACTGGGCTACAAGGCAACGCTAGCCGATGCGCCACTGGCGGACAACCGCGTCGGACTGCTCGACAAGGTGCGGGGATGGATGGCCGCCGCCGAAAAGCACAGTGGCAACGAGCCCCCGGTGCAGGTAGCGGTCATTGGCAGCGGTGGAGCCGCGATGGCGGCGGCGCTGAAGGCCGTCGAGCAAGGCGCGCAGGTCACGCTGATCGAGCGCGGCACCATCGGCGGCACCTGCGTCAATGTCGGCTGTGTGCCGTCCAAGATCATGATCCGCGCCGCCCACATCGCCCATCTGCGCCGGGAAAGCCCGTTCGATGGCGGTATTGCGGCAACTGTGCCTACGATTGACCGCAGTAAGCTGCTGGCCCAGCAGCAGGCCCGCGTCGACGAACTGCGGCACGCCAAGTACGAAGGCATCCTGGGCGGTAATCCGGCCATCACCGTTGTGCACGGTGAGGCGCGCTTCAAGGACGACCAGAGCCTTACCGTCCGTTTGAACGAGGGTGGCGAGCGCGTCGTGATGTTCGACCGCTGCCTGGTCGCCGCGGGTGCCAGCCCGGCGGTCCCGCCGATTCCGGGCTTGAAAGAGTCACCCTACTGGACTTCCACCGAGGCCCTGGCGAGCGACACCATTCCCGAACGCCTTGCCGTAATCGGCTCGTCGGTGGTGGCGCTGGAGCTGGCGCAAGCCTTTGCCCGGCTGGGCAGCAAGGTCACGGTCCTGGCGCGCAATACCTTGTTCTTCCGTGAAGACCCGGCCATCGGCGAGGCGGTGACAGCCGCTTTCCGTGCCGAGGGCATCGAGGTGCTGGAGCACACGCAAGCCAGCCAGGTCGCCCATATGGACGGTGAATTCGTGCTGACCACCACGCACGGTGAATTGCGCGCCGACAAACTGCTGGTTGCCACCGGTCGGACACCGAACACGCGCAGCCTCGCGCTGGACGCAGCGGGGGTCACTGTCAATGCGCAAGGTGCCATCGTCATCGACCAAGGCATGCGCACGAGCAACCCGAACATCTACGCGGCCGGCGACTGCACCGACCAGCCGCAGTTCGTCTATGTGGCGGCAGCGGCCGGCACCCGTGCCGCGATCAACATGACCGGCGGCGATGCGGCGCTCGACCTGACCGCAATGCCGGCCGTGGTGTTCACCGATCCGCAAGTGGCGACCGTGGGCTACAGCGAGGCGGAAGCCCACCACGACGGGATCGAGACCGACAGCCGCACCTTGACCTTGGACAACGTGCCGCGTGCGCTCGCCAACTTCGACACACGCGGCTTCATCAAGTTGGTTATCGAGGAAGGCAGCCATCGGCTGATCGGCGTACAAGCGGTCGCGCCGGAAGCGGGTGAACTGATCCAGACGGCGGCTCTGGCCATTCGCAACCGCATGACGGTGCAGGAACTGGCCGACCAGTTGTTCCCCTACCTGACGATGGTCGAGGGGTTGAAGCTCGCGGCGCAGACCTTCAACAAGGATGTGAAGCAGCTTTCCTGCTGCGCCGGGTGAGAAAAAGGAGGTGTTCAATGAACGCCTACACGGTGTCCCGGCTGGCTCTTGATGCCGGGGTGAGCGTGCATATCGTGCGCGACTACCTGCTGCGCGGATTGCTGCGCCCGGTGGCGTGCACACCAGGCGGCTACGGCTTGTTCGATGACGCCGCCTTGCAACGGCTGTGCTTCGTGCGGGCGGCCTTCGAGGCGGGCATCGGCCTCGACGCGCTGGCGCGGCTGTGCCGGGCGCTGGATGCGGCGGACGGCGACGAAGCGGCCGCGCAGCTTGCCCTGCTGCGTCAGTTCGTCGAGCGTCGGCGCGAAGCGTTGGCCGATCTGGAAGTGCAGTTGGCCACCCTGCCGACCGAGCCGGCACAGCACGCGGAGAGTCTGCCATGAACAACCCCGAGCGCTTGCCGTCCGAGACGCACAAACCGATCACCGGCTACCTGTGGGGCGGACTGGCTGTGCTGACTTGCCCCTGCCACCTGCCCATCCTCGCTGTCGTGCTGGCCGGCACAACCGCCGGTGCTTTCCTCGGCGAGCATTGGGTCATCGCGGCGCTCGGTTTGACCGGCCTGTTCCTTCTG
Organism: uncultured Aquabacterium sp.; assembly: GCF_913773725.1. GTDB lineage: Bacteria > Pseudomonadota > Gammaproteobacteria > Burkholderiales > Burkholderiaceae_C > Aquabacterium. The sequence continues at coordinate 2,274 of NZ_CAJYGK010000048.1, forward strand.
TCCCTGTCGCGGGCGTTGCGGGCATTCAGGGAAAGAGAATGAGCGCTTTCCGGCCGGATGGATGGACGACGCCGGAACTGGCCCAAGCGGTCGAGCGCGGGCAGCTTGAACTGCACTACCAGCCCGTCGTCGATCTGCGCAGTGGTGGGATTGTCGGCGCGGAAGCCCTGTTGCGCTGGCGTCATCCGACGCTTGGACTATTGCCACCGGGCCAGTTCCTGCCCGTGGTCGAATCGTCCGGCCTGATGCCTGAAATCGGCGCTTGGGTGCTGGGCGAAGCCTGCCGCCAGATGCGTGACTGGCGAATGCTGGCATGGCGACCGTTCCGGCTGGCCGTCAATGTTTCGGCGAGCCAAGTGGGACCGGACTTCGACGGGTGGGTAAAGGGCGTGCTGGCTGATGCCGAGTTGCCCGCCGAGTATCTCGAAATCGAGCTGACCGAATCGGTCGCGTTTGGTGATCCGGCGATCTTCCCCGCCCTGGACGCCTTGCGGCAGATCGGTGTGCGCTTCGCCGCCGATGACTTCGGGACGGGGTATTCCTGTCTGCAACATCTGAAGTGCTGCCCAATCAGCACGCTCAAGATCGACCAATCGTTTGTCGCCGGGCTCGCCAACGACCGCCGCGACCAAACCATCGTGCACACCGTGATTCAGCTTGCGCACGGGCTGGGCATGGATGTGGTGGCTGAAGGCGTGGAAACATCGGCGAGTCTTGATCTATTGCGACAAGCGGACTGCGACACAGGACAAGGCTTCCTGTTCGCGAAGCCAATGCCGGCGGCGGCATTCGCCGTCTTCGTCAGTCAATGGAGGGGTGCCACCATGAATGCAAGTGACTCGACCACCACCAGTTGCTGCGTGTGCTGCAAGGAAATCCCGCTCGATGCCGCCTTCACCCCGGAAGGCGCGGAATACGTCGAGCACTTCTGCGGGTTGGAGTGTTATCAACGCTTCGAAGCGCAAGCGCATCGGTTACGTCCGCGTCAGCAGCTTCGACCAGAACCCAGAACGGCAGCTCGAACAGATCCAGGTGGATAAAGTGTTCACCGACAAGGCGTCGGGCAAGGACACACGGCGGCCCGAACTGGA
>NZ_CAJYGK010000049.1 GCF_913773725.1 uncultured Aquabacterium sp.
GTTTGCGCGGCTGCACCACCTGAGCCGCGACGAGGTCGATGCCTGGCTTGCTTCTCCGCCCGGGTTCACCGCGGCACACGGCGGGGCGCCCCGGCTGAGCCCCTTGACGCCCACGCTCGGCCCTCAGGCCTACGCCCGGGCCATCGCGCGCATCCACGATGCGATCCGTGCCGGTGAGACCTATCAGGTCAACCACACACACCGCCTGCGGGGCGAGCTGACCGGCTCGCCACTGGCCCTGTATCGCCTGCTGCGCGCCCGCCAGCCCGTGCCATACGGCGCGCTCATCGCCCTGCCGCATGCGCCGGGACGTCCGGCATGGGTGCTGTCGTGCTCGCCAGAGCTGTTCATCGAACAAAACCAGGGCACCCTCACGGCCCGGCCGATGAAGGGCACCGCCCCGCGCTCGGCGGACCCGTCCGTCGACCAGGCCCAGGCCCACTGGCTCCGGCACGACGCAAAGAACCGGGCCGAGAACCTGATGATCGTCGACCTGCTGCGCAACGACCTGGGCCGCGTGGCGCAGACCGGGACCGTGAAGGTGCCCGAGCTGTTTGCCGTGGCGCCACACGGGGCGGTCTGGCAGATGACGTCGACGATCACGGCCCGCCTGCGCGAGCACCTCAGCTTCCCGGACCTCCTGCGCGCCAGCTTTCCCTGTGGCTCCATCACGGGCGCGCCCAAGCGCCACACCATGCAACTGATCCAGCAGCTGGAAGACACGCCACGCGGCCTCTACACCGGCAGCATCGGCTGGGTCGATGCCACCGGCCCCGATGCGGACAGCTGGGCCTGCTGCCTGTCGGTCGCCATCCGAACTGTCTGCGTGTCGGCCCCCGATGCCGAAGGCCGGCATGCCATCGAGATGGGCGTGGGCAGCGGCATCGTACTCGACAGCGAGGCCGAGTCCGAGTACGCGGAATGCCAGCTGAAGGCCCGCTTCCTGACCGGCGTGGTCGAAGCTGCCCCGCTGGATACCGCCCCGGACACGCCGTGGAACGCTCCCCTGCCCGCGGCAGCCTGCGCGGTCTGAGGCCGTGGCCATGCGCCTCTCGCACCTCGCGCTGTTCGACCTGGATCACACCCTGATCGACTTCGACAGCGGCATGGCCTGGTGCGAGGTCCACGAACGGGCCGGCCGACTCCCTCCGGGCAGCCATGCGCGCTACCTGGCGTGCTGCCAGGCCTACGTCCGTGGCGAGGCGACGCTGCTGGACCTGCACCGCCTGCTTGTCCGCCCCTTGAACGGCCTGCCGGCCGACACCCTGCATGCGTGGCAGGCCGCCTTCAGCGCGGCCATGGCGCCGTGTATGAGCCCGTGGGCGCTGGATCTGGTCAACCGGCACCGCCAGGCGGGCCACCCCTGCGTGCTGGTCACGGCCACGTCCCGCCTGATCGCCGAGCCGCTGGCCCGGCTGCTGGGCCTCCATCACACCCTGGCCACCGAACCCGCCCTCTCAGGCGATGGCGATGTCCAGGACATGCCTTGCTGGGGCAGCCACAAGGTGGCGCGGGTTGAGGCATGGTTAAGCCAGCACGACCACGGCGGGCTGGCCGGCATGACGTCCTGGTTCTACTCGGACGCGTACAGCGACCTGCCCCTGCTGCAGTCCGTCACCCACCCGGTTGCCGTCCAGCCTGACGGCCGCTTGAGGGCCCATGCGCGGGCTCGGGGTTGGCCCATTGTCGAGCGGGGCGAGGCGCGCGATTGAAGCCGTCGTGCTCCAATCGCACAACCTCCTCCCCGATGACAGCCGGTGGTCCGGCACCTCCCGACCCGATGAGCCTCATCCTGTTTTCGCTCTGGCCCCTGTTCGCCCTGATCGTGGCCGGTTTTGTGCTGAACCGCCGCGGCTTTCCAGGTCAGGGCTTCTGGCCCGGTGCAGAGCGCTTCAACTACTTTGTTCTCTTTCCTGCGCTGCTCTTCAACAGCCTGGCCGTCGCGCCGCTGAACAGCGCCTCGCTGCCCCGGCTGGCGGCCACCGTGCTCGTCACCCTGTCGGTCTGCATGGGGGGCCTGCTGCTGGCCAGGCGCTTGCGCCCATGGCCAGTGGCGCGCTGGGGCGTGCTGGTGCAGGGCACGCTGCGCTTCAACACCTACATGGGGTTGGCGGCCATCAGCGCGCTGCACGGGCCTGCTGGTCTGCAGATTGCCGCCGTCGTCATCGCCGTGCTGGTCCCTGCGGTCAACGTGCTGTCCGTGCTGGCCTTCATGACCAGGGGCCAGACGCGTGCGCGGGCACTGATCCTGCCTGTCATCCGGAACCCACTGATCCTGGCTTGCGTGGCAGGCGCCCTGTTCAACCTGGCCGGCCTGGAAATGAAGTGGGGCTCGGAGCGGCTGCTGGGCCTGCTGGCGGCCACCAGCCTGCCCCTGGGGCTGCTGTGCGTGGGCGCCGGACTGAATCCGTCCGAGCTCAAGGGCCAGATGGGCAGCATGTGCAGCAACGCCGCCGTGCGCCTGCTGGCGGTGCCCGCTGCAGCCTGGCTCTGCGCCCGCCTGCTTCAACTGCCCGCCACCGAGGCCGCCGTGCTCGTGCTGATCTTCGCCCTGCCTACCGCGCCGGCCGCCTATGTCCTCACACGGCAAATGGCAGGAGACAGCCACCTCATGGCCGGTATCATCACACTGCAGACGGCCGCATCGGCCCTGACCCTGCCGCTGGCCTTGCTGGCCCTGCGGTGAACAGCGAGATCCGACCCACCATGCAAAGACGCGCCCTTCTCCAGTTCGCACTCGGTGCCGTGGCCTTGTCCACCCTGCCGGCCCAGGCCGGCGCAGGCCTGCCCGAGGTCGAGGTGTTCAAGAACCCGAGCTGCGGGTGCTGCGGCGCGTGGGTCGATCACATGAAGGCCGCCGGCTTCTCGGTCAAGGTCGTCGAAGTCCCGGACACGGGACCGGTGCGCCAGAGGCTCGGCATGCCGGAGCGCTTCGGCAGCTGCCACACGGCCACCGTGGGCGGCTACACCCTGGAAGGCCATGTGCCGGCCGACGAGGTCAAGCGCCTGCTCAAGACGCGCCCTCGGGCAGTGGGCCTGGCCGTGCCGGGCATGCCCATCGGCTCGCCCGGCATGGAGATGGGGCCGCGTCTGGACCCCTACAAGGTGCTGCTGGTCGACCGCACGGGGCAGGCCACGGTGTTCGCGTCCTACCCGCGGGCCTGATACCGGGGCCCTTGCACGGCCCGATCACATCCCCGCGTAGTTCGGGCCGCCACCACCTTCCGGCGTGATCCACACGATGTTCTGCGTCGGGTCCTTGATGTCGCAGGTCTTGCAGTGCACGCAGTTCTGCGCGTTGATCTGCAGGCGGTCGGTGTTGTCGTCGTTCTTCACGAACTCGTACACGCCCGCCGGGCAGTAGCGCTGTTCGGGGCCCGCGTACTTCGCCAGGTTGGTCTGCACCGGCACCGCCGCGTTCTTCAGCGTCAGGTGCGCCGGCTGGTGCTCGTTGTGGTTCGTGTTCGAGACGAACACCGAGCTCAGGCGGTCGAACGTGATCTTGCCGTCCGGCTTCGGGTAGTCGATCTTGGCGCACTCGGCCGCAGGCTTCAGGCGGGTGTGGTCGGCCTCGGTGCGGTGGATGGTCCACGGTGCGACCTTGATGCCCAGCTTGGGCAGCAGCCACTGCTCGATGCCGGTCATCAGCATGCCCACGTACATGCCCTTCTTGAACCACTGCTTGAAGTTCTTCGAGCTGTCGAGCTCTTCCTTCAGCCAGCTGGTTTCGAACGAGGCCGGGTAGGCGCTCAGTTCGTCGTGCTGGCGGCCGGCGTTCAGCGCATCGAAGATGGCTTCGGCGCACAGCATGCCGGTCTTCATGGCGGCGTGCGAGCCCTTGATGCGTGCGGCGTTCAGGAAGCCGGCGTCACAGCCCACCAGGGCGCCACCGGGGAACACGAACTTGGGCAGCGACAGGATGCCGCCAGCCGTGATGGCGCGGGCGCCGTAGCTCAGGCGCTTGCCGCCTTCCAGGTACTGCTTGATGCTGGGGTGGGTCTTCCAGCGCTGCATTTCCTCGAACGGGCTCAGCCAGGGGTTCTGGTAGTCCAGGCCCGTCACGAAGCCCAGCGTGACCTTGTTGTCTTCCAGGTGGTACAGGAAGCCGCCGCCATAGGTCTGGGTGTCCATCGGCCAGCCGGCGGTGTGCACCACCAGGCCGGGCTTGGCCTTGGCCGGGTCGATCTCCCACAGCTCCTTGATGCCGATGGCGTAGCTCTGCGGGTCCTTGCCTTCGTCGAGCTTGTACTTGGCGATCAGCTGCTTGCCCAGGTGGCCGCGCGCGCCTTCGGCAAAGATGGTGTACTTGCCGTGCAGTTCCATGCCCAGCTGGAAGTCGCCCGTGGGCTCGCCCGACTTGTCGATGCCGAGGTTGCCGGTGGCGATGCCCTTGACCGAGCCGTCGTCGTTGTAGAGCACTTCCGCGGCGGCGAAGCCGGGGAAGATTTCCACGCCCAGGGCCTCGGCCTGCTGGCCCAGCCAGCGCACCACGTTGCCCAGGCTGATGACGTAGTTGCCGTGGTTGTGGAAGTTGTTGGGAATCAGCGCCTGCGGGGTGGCGGTGGCGCCGGTTTCGCTGAGCACCAGCACCTCGTCGGCCGTGACCGGCTGGTTCAGCGGCGCGCCCAGTTCCTTCCAGTTCGGGAACAGCTCGTTCATCGAGATCGGGTCCATCACGGCACCCGACAGGATGTGTGCGCCCGGCTCGGAGCCCTTCTCCAGCACGACGACGGAGACCTCCTTGCCGGCCTTCTCGGCCAGTTGCTTGAGCTTGATCGCCGTCGACAGACCAGCCGGGCCGGCTCCGACGATCACGACGTCGTATTCCATCGACTCGCGCGGGCCGAAGGACTGCAGCGCGTTCGTCATGTCAGAGCACCGATGCCATCTCGGGCACGGCGGTGAACAGATCGGCTTCCAGACCGAAGTCGGCCACCTGGAAGATCGGGGCTTCCGGATCCTTGTTGATGGCCACGATGACCTTCGAATCCTTCATGCCGGCCAGGTGCTGGATG